>CAVKUS010000007.1:0-77602 GCA_963659725.1 Bacteroides sp. CAG:545
AAACAAATGTGGTCTTACAACCACATTTGTTTTCAGCTTATTAAAATCTTATTCTTCGTCAACGCCCATAGCAATTTTTTCCGGGGTAATCGGCAGTGTCATGAAGCGCTTGCCGGTTGCCTGATAAATTGCGTCGGCAATCGCCGGAGCCGGAGTGTTGATTACCAGCTCGCCCACGGATTTGGCACCGAAGGGACCGCTTTCCTCATAGCTGCTGGCAAAATCAACATAGATATGACCGATATCCTCACGGCAGGGAACCTTATACTGCATAAAGGAGTTTTCGTAAATACGTCCTTTGGGACTGTAGGTTACATTTTCCATCAGCGCCATGCCGATGCCCTGCAGAATGCCACCCTCGGTCTGCACCTTCGCCAGATGCGGGTTAACAGGAGTACCGCAGTCAACAGATGCATAGAAGTTCACAACCTGTGCTTCGCCTGTCAGCAAATCGGTTTCTACCTCGGCTACACCGGCCATAAACGGCGGCGGGGACAGTACACTGTTCTGCTCCACGGTTTCTTCCAAAGCGATATCGTTATTCACCATAGAAGCGGTGGCGATATCAAAGAGGCTTACAGCCTTGTCGCTGACGGTATCACGCACCTCGCGTCCGTCAAAGACAACCTGATCCGTGCCGCATTCCAGCAGGCGTGCGCCCAGCTGGCAAATCTTGCCGCGCAAACGCTGTGCGCAGATTTCTACGGCCTTGCCGGTAATATATGTTGTACTGGATGCGTAGGAACCGGAGTCATAAGGAGACGCGTCGGTATCCGCACCAAATACGGTAATGTTATCGTAATCACATTCCAAAACCTCTGCTGCCATCTGCGCCAGAACGGTATCGCAGCCGGTGCCCATATCGGCAGCACCGATCAGCAGTGTGTAATGTCCCTCGTCGTTAATTTTGAGGGTAGCACCGCCGACGTCACAGTAAGGAATGGAGCTGCCCTGCATCGCAATAGCCACGCCCATTGTGCGTACCTTGCCGTCAGGCAGCTGCTGCAGCGGGAACTTCTGCTCCCAGCCGCTCATCTCGCGTACCTGCTCCAGGCAGCGGTCCAACGCACAGCTTGTGTTGGGCGCACCATAATAAGCAGGCATAATATCGCCCTCACGCGTAATATTCATCTCGCGCAGCTTAATCGGGTCCATTTTCAGACGTGCTGCCAGCTCGTTCACAGCGGACTCCACAGCAAAAATGCCCTGAGGAGCGCCATAACCGCGATAAGCGCCTGCAGCCTGCAGGTTGGTATAAACTACGTCAAAGCCGAAGCGGAAGGCCTCGGTACGGTACAGAGGAATAGACTTGTGACCGGAAAGACCGACGGTCGTGGGACCATGCTCGCCGTAAGCACCGGTATTGGAAAGAGTATATAAATCAATCGCGCGGATTTTGCCTTCTTTGGTAGCACCAAGACGCACGCGCACTTCCATCTCATGGCGCGGGCTGGAAGCTATATGACATTCATAACGCGAGAAAATCATCTTACTCGGCTTTTTGGTTTTCCAGGTAACAAAGGCCGGATACATTTCGCTGACGCAGCTCTGCTTAGCGCCGAAGCCGCCACCGATACGCGGTTTAACCACGCGCACCATAGTTTTGGGGATATGCAGCGCGTTCGCAATAATGCGGCGGCAGTGGAAAACTATCTGCGTAGAGCTGAGGATGTTCAGACGGCCGTAGGTATCAATGGAGCAATAGGTTACGAACGGCTCCATCATATCCTGCTGCACAGCCTTGGTATGAGTGGTCTGGTCGATAACTACATCGCATTCCGCCAGAATCTTATCAACCTCGCCATCCTCGATAACCTCATGGGCGCACAGGTTGCGCTTATTGTCGGCACCGACCGGGCAGTTCGCCTTCCAGGTATCTTCAGGATGCACGAGCACAGGGTTATCCAGTGCAGTGCGGAAGTCAAGCACTGCATCCAGCAGCTGATATTTTACTTTAATCAAAGACAGCGCCTTGTCGACAGCCTTTTCCGTTTTGCCGGCAACAATCGCTACGATATCGCCTACAAAGCGTACATGACGATCCAACAGCAGGCGGTCATAGGGACTCGGTTCGGGATAGGTCTGGCCTGCGTAGGTGCAGCGCTCGCCGTCCTGGTCCACGTCCTCCCAGGTATAAATTGCTTCGATGTCAGGCACCTTCGCTGCAATAGCGGTATTAATGCTTTCAATAATAGCATTCGCATGCGGAGAACGCAGCACCTTGACCAGCAGGCAGTCGTTAGGCACCAGGTCATCGGTGTAGACAGGCTGGCCTGTCACCAGCTGCATAGCATCCTTTTTGCGGTAGGATTGGTTAACTATTTTCATCTGCAGCTCCCCTCCTTATGCCTGCGCCTGAGCTTTTTTCCAGGCGATAAAATTCTGGATGCCGCGCAGCTGTCCCTCATAGCCGGAGCAGCGGCACAGGTTGCCTGCCAGAAATTCTTTGATTTCTTCTTCCGTAGGCTCGCTGTTTTCACGCAGCAGCGCAATCGCGTTCATAATCATGCCGGGGTTACAGAAGCCGCACTGCTCCGCGCCCTGGTCTGCAATAAAGGCACCGAATTCCGCTGCCTCCTGCTGCATTCCCTCCATCGTGACGATGCTGTGGCCTGCGGCACGCGCTGCCAGAACAGCACAGGAAAGCACCGGCTTATCATCCATAAATACAGTGCACAGACCGCAGTTGGTAGTATCACAGCCGCGCTTTACGCTGTAGCAGCCTTCCTTGCGCAGAAAATCGAGTAAAACTGTATCAGCCTCCACCATACGGGTCAGCTTTTTGCCATTTAAGGTTAAGGTTATCTCCATCAGGCCTTACCTCCCAGTTCTGTTAAACATCTTGCTGTCAGCACCTTAATCAGATGCGTGCGATAAGCAGCACTGCCACGCGGATTGGTTTCCGTCGGCAGTAAGCCTGCAGCATATTCCGCAAAGGCCTTTGCCTTCTCGGCAGTCATAGGCAAAGTTGCGAGCTGCTCGGCATCCTTCACCAGCGCAGCCTTCGCCGGACGTGCACCCACTGCAACCTGCACGCCTTCCTGCGTCAGCGCCGCCGCGCAGGTCAGCACCGGAAAGTCAGTTTTGCTGATACGCACGGATTTATAGCTGTAATGCGCTGCCGTCTTTTTAACAATAACGCGCACCAGAATATCTCTGTCATACGGCATATTCACAAAATCTGCCAGCGGCACAATACCGCCCTTATATAATTCCACATAGCTGTCCATCACCAAAAGCAAGGTCAGCACATCCGAAAAGCCGAAGCGTCCGAACACACTGCCGCCAACGGTAGCAAGATTGCGGAACTGCACACCTACGATATGGCGCAGCGCCTCCTTATTTGCTCCCTCACTATAGGCGGTAAAGCCTTCATGCAGCTCCAGCCGGCGCAAGCTCACCATCGCACCGATGCGAAATTCCGTTTCTGTTTCCTCTATTGTATCCAGGCCTAAAGCCGACAAATCAATCGCCGTCTGCACGTTGCCCTTGCTCAGGCGCATCCACAGCATACCGCCAAGCACGCGGTTAGGACGCTTCTGGTTCAGCTGCCACGCCTCCTCCAGAGTTGCTGCCTGCTTATATTCTCGAATTGTCAACATATGCTGCCCTCCTGTTCTCCTTGTATTGCATACCTATTCCATTATATTTTACCATATTTTTTCTATACTTGAAAAGAGAAAAAATGCGCATAGGCTCATAAGTTACATTCTTCTACGGCATAAGAAAAAAAGGATGCCTCTCTGTAAATCAGAAGAAGCATCCATAATTTTTATTAAAAATTCTAAACAGGCTTATTTGCCTTTTTTAGCACCCTGACGGCGGTTGCTGCCGGTTTTGGGAGCCTTGCGCTTGTCAACAACGGAATTGCGTCCGCGCTTAGGTCCTGCAGGCTTTTTCTTTTTGGCAGTCACAGCAACGCGACGTGCCACAACTCCGCCCTCCAGGTTTTGGCGTTCCATCAGAATGCCCAGCTTGGTTTCGATATTACGCAGCCATTTAACCTCGTCTGCAGTATAAAGCGTAATTGCTTCGCCCTCATTGCCTGCGCGGCCGGTACGGCCGATGCGGTGAACATACCAGTCGACATCATGCGGAATATCGTAGTTCACAACATGGGTTACACCTTCAACGTCCAGTCCGCGGGCAGCCAGATCGCTGGCAACCAGAATCTGAATTTTGGCATCACGGAAGGCCTTCATAACAGTTTTGCGCTTTGCGGGAGACATTTCACCATGCAACACATCAACGTTATAGCCCTGCATGCCCAGCCAGTCGCCCAACTCCTTGGTGCGCTCCTTGCTCATGCAGAAAACAATCATCAGATACGGGTTCAGGCGGTCAATGAGCGCTGCCACAGCCTTATTTTTGTATTCGTCGGTTGTTTTCAGGCAAATCTGCTTGATTTTCTCCACGGTAGCCTGGTCCGGATTGATATCAATCAGCGCGCAGTTTTTCGTCAGCTTGCGTCCCAGCTTGCGCACCTCTTCCGACAGAGTTGCGGAGCAAAGCATCGTCTGATGCTCCGGCGCGGTCATAGCAATCAGCTCCAGTGCTTCATCCATAAAGCCCTGCTGCAGCATTTCGTCAACCTCGTCTAGTACCAGGTAGCGCACACCGCCAAGGTCGGTATTGCCCTTGCGGATGTGGTCCAGCAAGCGGCCGGGAGTACCGATCAGCACATGGCTGCGTCCTTCCAGCTTATATTTTTGCGTTTCGAAATCGCGTCCGCCGGTAACAGCCAGCACCTTGATATCGCTTTCGCCCAGGATTTTTTTCATTTCGGTGGCAATCTGCTGCGCCAGCTCACGCGTCGGCGTAATTACCAAAGCCTGCACATAGCTTTTGGCAGTATCGATTTTTTCCGCCAGCGGCACTAAGAACGCCAGTGTCTTGCCTGTACCTGTCTGCGCACGGGCGATTACATCACGTCCGGCAAACAGCGCCGGAATAGCCTGCTCCTGTACCGGCATCGGCTTTTTAATGCCCATTTTCTGAAGCTGCTCTACGGTGTGGGCACAAACCTTTAAGGCTGCAAATCCATTTGTCATTTCACATTCCTCTTTTCCTCTAAAATTTATCTTCTGACCATAAGGTCTTTTTTCTCTATAACTTTAGTATTATATCATAAATCAGGCAGGAACGGAAAGATGCAGGCAAATTTTTCTGTTGCATATGATTGCTATAGCCTGAAAACTATCTCTGATTTTTATAATTAAGCATATAAAAATGCTTGGCCAAACAAATTGTACATGCGACAAAAGGCCCCTACCGGCGATTACCGACAGGGGCCTTAGCTTATTCAATTTATTCAGCTCATCAAGCTGACATTTGCTTTTACATTACGCCTCTGAAATAGTGGCCTCTTGTAGTACCCGGAAGATTTTCCGGTGCTTCCACCGCACCGCCGAGAATCTTGCGGTACAGTGCCACAAGCTCGCCCAAGCGTGCCGCATCGTAATCACGTCCGTCAATTCTCAGCGCCGCTACGCCTGCTTCCGCCATATGCTGCACATTGGCAGTCATGGAAAGCTCATGCGCATTCAGAATATGCATGCGGCAGAACTGGTCCGTCACAATCGGGAAGCGTGCATCCTTGCGGTCGCCCAGGAACAAAGGCTCTGCGCAGTTAAACTTGCAGGCCCCCTTATCCAGCGCACCCAGGAAGCTGCCGCCTACGCAGTATTCGGAAACCATCATCTCCAAACGTCCCTGAATCATGCACTCCAAAGGCAACGGGCTGACGCTCACAAGATGCTCAACCTGCGCCATAGTCAGCTCAGGACTGAGCACTGCGCCTGCAGCACCCTGCTCCTGCCAGAACTGCAGTGTCTGGCTATTGAAGATATTCAAAGACATATCTGCCACCAGCTTGAGGCCGGCGTACTTCTTCGCCAAGGGCCACAGGCCGTTGTTGTTGATATAAACAAAATCCGGCTGCAGCTCTTCCCATAATTTGAAGAGCTTATCGAAATATGCCAGCTGTGCTTCCTTGATGATACGCGGAGTAGCAAAGGCCAGCTGACGGCCTGCCTTGCGCACCAGCTTGGCAGCCTTGGCATAATCTGCCTCGGACGGCAGCTGATGATTGAAGCAGTCACCGCCAAAGAGAATGCGTTCAGCACCTGCCTGCAGCGCAGCATTGACCTTCTCAACACTGTCGCAATGCACTACCAGAACGGATTCATGCTGTTTGGCCTTGTGCGGCTGCGGCACTAATTGCTCGCTGAAGCTGTGCACCGCTGTGCGCGCCGGTGCGAAGGCATTCAGACGCGCTGCATCCAGTGCCTCGCATGCCATACGGCGCGCTTCGTTCATTTCGCTCATCGGCACCATAACATTTTCATCATGCTCAAAGAGCAGGCTGTTCAGGAAATATTCAGTCGTACCGAGGCGGTCCAGCTGCTTGCGCACACCCGCCTCATCCAGCGCACGCTTGCGTGCTGCCTCTACGATAAAATCTGTTTCGCCGTAGCCGACGTTGCCTTCATCATCCGTCAGCGTAACGGTCATGGGCTCGCCCAGACGCGCAGTAACAACAGCATCCACCGGAATACGTTTTTTTGCGTCCGGTCCGAAGAACTGCTGCGCATAGCTCATCAGTCTGCTGTCGAGCGTACGGAAAACACGGTCATTCAAACGTACGCCGTTAGGCACGTCAATCGTTACCTGCTGTCCGGGGGCAGCGCTCTGCACGCTATTACCGCTGCACAGCATATCCGTAACGGTGGTGCCCACGCGTCCGCCGACACTCACCCAGAATTCCAGTCCGTCACCCAGATGCAGCTCCTTATCCAGCTTGATAACAGCCTTATTACGGTTTTTATCCAGCTTAGCTACACGGCCGATAAGCACGCCGCGGTTATTGGGGCGGCGGTCGCTCATCATTGTGCGTCCGGGACGACGCTCCAAATAAGCGGTGGTAAAGTCACGGTTGAAGATTTGCTCGATATTCGCCAAATCCTCCTCCGGCACCTTGTAGTCACCGGCAAGATAGCTGTCAATCGCACGGCGGTAAGCATCTACTACTACCGCAACATATTCCGGGCGCTTCATGCGTCCTTCGATTTTGTAGGACACAACGCCTGCGTCAATCAGCTGCGGCAGAATGCTCAAGGTATTCATATCCTTGGGGCTCAGCAGATACTGGCCTGCATCCTTGCCCTGCAGCATATCCTCATCCTTGGCGTTGAGCAGCTTATAAGGCAGACGGCAAGGCTGGGCACAGCGTCCGCGGTTGCCGCTGCGGCCGCCTATAAGACTGCTCATCAGGCACTGACCGCTGTAGCAGACGCACAAAGCGCCGTGAATAAAGGTTTCAATCTCACTGCCGCGGCTGCAGGCTGCACCTATTTCCTTCAGGCTCAGCTCGCGCGCCAATACGCTGCGCTCCATACCTGCGCCCATAGCGAAGTCTACACCGCTGCTGTTGGTAATGCTCATCTGCGTACTGGCATGCAGCGGCAGCTCCGGCACAATTTTCTGCGCCAGGCGAATAACGCCCAAATCCTGCACAATCAGTCCGTCTACGCCTACGTTATTCAAAAACAGCAGGTAAGCTGATAAAGCCTCCAGCTCGCTGTCATCAACCAAAGTATTGACGGTAATATACAGGCGCACATGGTGCATATGCGCAAAATACACCGCCTTCGCCATTTCCTCTTCATCAAAATTGCTGGCATAGGCACGTGCGCCAAAGGCTTTACCGCCCATATATACAGCATCGGCGCCGGCGTTTACCGCTGCCTCCAATGCTTCCCAGCTGCCTGCGGGAGCAAGCAGTTCTATTGTTTTCTTTTCCATATGTTATCTACCTTTCACGCACTGCTGCCAGCAGTCTGTCATATCTGGCCTGCAGGCTTTGCAGCTCTTCTGCCAGCACAGCATTTCTTTGCTGCATTTCCTGCTCGAGCGCAGTATATTTTTCCTGCATTTTCTGCTCCGCTGCTGCGCACTTTTGCTGCAGCTCCTGCTCCATCGCAGCGCATTTTTCCTGCATTTTCTGCTCCGCTGCTACGGATTGCTGCTGCATTTCCTGCTGCAACGCAACGCATTTTTCCTGCAGCTCCAGTCTGTCTGCAGCCAGGTCAAGCGCCGTCCAGATAGCGATTTTATCTGTCTGCAGCAGCTTTTTGCTTTCTGCCAGCTCCTGCATTCTTCTGTCTACCTCTGCTGCTATTTTCAGCACCTGCTCTTCGGAAGCAGAGGTCGTTAATGCATAGGTACTATTATATATTTTTACAGAAACTGATGCTTTTTCCATAAACACATCCTCTAGCTTATTCTGCGATAACAGTAAAGTTAAAGCTTTGCAGGCTCATTTTTTCCCAGGAGCGCTTGTAATCCATGCGGATATTATAGGTACCGGGCTTAGTAACAGCCAGCACCAAAATTTCAATGCCGGGCGCACCCAGTCTTTCCTCTTCGCTGCGCGGAATAGTAAACGAGCTGCCTACCTTGCTTACGGCCGGCGAGCTGCAGCTGAATTGCCAGCCGTAGCCGGTGGAAGGATTGCTGTCCAGCTTCAATGCCATCAGTCCGCTTGCAGGCAGACGCAGTGTTTTGCCTGCAGCCTTATCGGTAATTTTCGCCAGCTGCAGCAAGCGTCCCGCTTCGCCGATGCGCAGAGAGGTAACAACATCCCTGTAGGGTACAAAGCTGCTGTACGCTGCATTCTTCTTGCTACGCAAATATAAGCCTTCTTCGCCGAAGAGTACGTTATCATAATTGCCCAAAGCATTCTTTACGTTATCGTTATCGACAAAAAAATCCGTAACCTCAAATTCCTTGCCGGTTGTCAGATCGAGATTCAGTCCGGTGTACGCCTTGCGTCCGCCGTTATCAGCCTCCAGCAGTAGGCTCACCAGACTCGGACGGTTCAGCATCACCTTATAGGTCACGCTGCCCTGACCGCCGACCTCTTTTACCAGCTTAGCTGCAGCATCACGCACCAAAGCGTTGGCCTGTTTTTCCAGCTCTACGGAATTACTGCCGTCGATATAGGGCAGCGTTGCCGTGGCCTTGCCGACAGAGGTCTGTTCGGTAAGCACCGTAGTCTGCTGGTCTGCCAGCACCGGCAGAGATAAACATAAGCATAATAATGTTGTCAACAGGATTTTCATAGCCTGCAGCTCCTTTCAAAGAACATTTTCCAAGCCTTTAGCATCTTGGTAAAAATTAAGCAGGAAGAAAGCCCTCCTGCTTAATTAAAGCAATCGCGCTAAAACAAGCCGCCAATCGCTATTTTACAATCATAAACTTTTAATGAACTCAACAGCCTTTTCCAGACGTGCCAGAGTTTTTTGCTTGCCCAGCAGAACCATAACGTCAAACATACCGGGGCTTACGGTGCGTCCGGTCAGAGCCAGACGAGTCGGATGGATAACCTTGCCCAAAGCCAGGCCGTTGTCGGCAGCAATCTTGTTATAAGCTGCTTCGGTAGAAGCCAGGTCATATACATCATCAGCCTTAATTGCTGCAATGCACTGCTCCAGTACAGGAATATTTTCTGCCTTGAAATGCTTAGCTACGCCCTTTTCATCATATTCTTCAACATCCTTGAAGAAGTATGTGGAAGCATCGGCAACCTCCTGCAGAGTTTTAACACGTACGCGTACAACGTCTACGAGCTTTTCAAAATATGCTTCGTTAGCGGCATCGTTGAACCATTCTTCGGTTACCAGGCCGTCTTTAATGAAGAAGGGCTTAGCATCAGGCAGAATTTTTGCCAGCGGCAGCTCGGACAGATATTGGCCGTTCATCCAAGTGAGCTTTTTGGTATCATAAATAGCAGCCTTTTTGCTCATCTGCTCCAGCTCAAACAGCTTAACGGTTTCTTCCAGAGTGAAGATTTCGCGTTCATCGCCGGGGCCCCATCCAAGCAGAGTCAGGTAGTTGATGATAGCTTCCGGCAGGTAACCTTGGCTGCGGAATTCTTCAACAGAGGTTGCTCCGTGGCGTTTGCTCAGCTTGGAACGGTCCATAGCCAGAATCATCGGCATATGACCGAACTTAGGCGGCTCCCAACCCAGTGCTTCGTAAACCAGCAGCTGCTTCGGAGTGTTGGAAAGATGCTCCTCGGCGCGCAGTACGTGAGTCATGCCCATCAGATGGTCATCGACACAAACAGCAAAGTTATATGTAGGAATACCATTGGATTTTACAATTACAAAATCATCGAACTGGTCCATGTTAAAGGTAACTTCGCCATGAATCAGGTCATGCACGGTGATGCTGCCTTCGGCAGGAATCTTGATACGGATGGAATACGGCTCACCTGCAGCAATGCGTGCTTTAGCCTCTTCTGCCGGAATATCGCGGCAGGTACGTGCATAACGGAACGGTTGCTTAGCGGCGCGTTGTTTTTCACGTTGTGCAGCCAAATCCTCGGTAGTGCAGAAGCAGTAGTATGCTTTGCCTTCATCCAGCAGCTGCTGAGCATATTTTTTGTAGATATCAAAGCGCTCGGACTGATAGTAAGGACCGTATTCGCCGCCGGCCTCCGGACCTTCATCCCAGTTGATGCCTAACCATTTCAGGCTGGTAAGGATTTGGCTTACGGAATCCTCTTTCAGGCGTTCAATATCGGTATCCTCGATACGCAGAATCAGCTTACCGCCCATTTTGCGGGCAAACAGCCAGTTAAACAGCGCAGTACGCGCACCACCAATATGTAAATACCCAGTAGGACTGGGAGCAAATCTTACTCTGACTTCAGACATTTCATCGTCTCCTTACATTTTAATTACAAATATAGATTGTCAATCAGATTAATTATACAGCTTTGCAGAAAAAAGTGCAAATATTAATCTGCGTTGCCACTGCTTTTTATTTTTCTTCATGATTTAAAGAAAAACTATATCCGAAAGACTTCGTTCATAGAAAACTGCTTTTATTGCTATTATTTCGCAATTTTTTCGTTTGTCTAACCGCCGTTTTCGTATTATAATAGTGTAATAAAGTAAACATAAAGGAGGATGCTTATGTGCCAAGCCCCAGATTGGTCCGTCGGTGACCGCTATCTGCGTGAAAACGTTCCAGAGCTCGCCCCGTTAGTTGACCGTTATTCGCCCTGTCCGTTAAAACCAAAATCTAAAGAGTCTTATTTTACTATATTGTTAACCGGTATTATTGCTCAGCAGTTGCCGCCGGATGTCAGCCAGCAGCTGATGAAAAAGTTGGAAGGCCTCACCGGCAATCCCATTACGCCGCAGGCAGTTCTTGCTGCTTCTACCGAAGACCTGCTCAGCATCGGTCTGGTCCAGCAAAAGGTTGATTACCTGCGCAGCTTTGCCGAAGCAATTATCAATGGCAGCGTAACCATGGATAAATTCGACGATATGACCGACAGCCAGATTTCCAAGCAGCTGATGCAAATCCGCGGTCTCGGCCAATGGACCATCGAAATGTTTCTGCTGTTGGCTCTGTGCCGTACTGACGTTATCCCCAGTGCCGACTTTATCTTCAAAAAAGAGCTGCAGAAAATGCTTAGTCTTAGCGAAATTCCCAAGCGCGGCAAAATCAACACGCTTACAGAAAACTGGCGTCCCTGGCGCTCGCTCGCAGTGTGGTATATCTGGCAAAAGGCCAACGATACCCCAAAAAAATAACGCCCAAAGCAAAACAAACCGTCCTTCCTGGTCTGCAATTTTGCAGATAGCAGGAAAGGACGGTTTTTCTTATTCTCCGAACACTATTTACTGTTCACTGTTCACTAATAACTAACCACTAATCACTAAATACTATTTTAAACTTGCAATAGCAGCAGCGGTATCCTCAGCGCCGTAAACATAGGAGCCTGCTACCAATACGTTGGCACCGGCAGCCTTCACCAGCTTGGAGGTTTCGGCGTTAACGCCACCGTCGACCTGAATATCCACGTTCAGGCCGCGCTCGGTAATCATCGCATGCAGGCGCTCAATCTTCGGCACTACACCTTCGATAAAGCTCTGGCCGCCAAAGCCGGGGTTAACAGTCATCAGCAGCACCATATCAACGTAAGGCAGAATTTCTTCTACCGTACTCAGGCTGGTAGCGGGGTTCAGCGCAACGCCGGCCTTCATGCCCTCAGCCTTAATCTGCTGAATGCAGCGATGCAGATGCTTGGTTGCTTCTACATGCACAACAATCTGGTCCGCACCGGCAGCCTTGAAATCAGCAATGTATTTTTCCGGATTTTCTACCATCAGATGGCAGTCAAAAAACAGGTCTGTTACCTTACGGATTTTTTTCACTACAGGAGCACCGAAGGTCAGGTTAGGTACAAACTGGCCGTCCATAACATCGATATGCACCCAGTCGGCACCGGCAGCTTCAATTTTTTTGATTTCATCTGCCAGATATGCAAAATCGGCAGATAAAATTGACGGAGCAACTTTAATCATCATTTTCTTCCCTCTTTCTCTTGCAGTAGTTTTACCTCTGCTAACATTGTCAAATATGATTCATAACGGCTGGCAGAAATCTTTCCTGCAGCCACAGCATCCTTTACACCGCAGACAGGCTCGTGCGTATGCGTGCAGGGACAGAACCTGCAGCCTGCTTCATAATCGGCAAACTCACGGAAGGAGGCCAGCACCATCTCGGCTGTCAGTCCCTCCAGCAGCAGGTTGCCGAAGCCCGGCGTATCCGCAATATAGCCTTCGTCGAACGGCAGCAGCTGTGCATAACGTGTAGTATGCTTGCCGCGGCCGATTTTTTCGCTAACCTCGCCCGTGCGCAGGTCAACACTGCTGTCGATAGCGTTAATCGTAGAAGATTTGCCTACGCCCGAAGGTCCGCCAAAGGCGCAGATTTTACCACGCAGACGCTCTCGCAAAGCCTCCACGCCGGTGCCGTTCTGCGCCGACAGCGTATAAACCTCGTAGCCGATAGGCTCATATACTGCCTTAACCTGCTCAATCAAACCCGCAGGAGCGTTATCCTCCTTGTTGAGCACCAAAATCGCAGGAATTTTCGCCAGCTCTGCCAGCGCCAGCAGCTTATCTGCCAGCAGAAAGCTGAAATCCGGGGCAGCGCAGGCAAAGGCTGCCACAAATAAATCCAGGTTAGCCAGCGTGGGGCGCGGCAGAAAATTTCTGCGCGGCAGCACGCCGGTAATCATCCCCTCGCGTTTTTCGCTGCTGCTTACCTCAAAGCCGGCGATATCGCCTGTTGCCAGCGAAAAACGGTTTTTCTTCATTTTTCCCTTTACCTTGCAGGTATAGGGCTCGCTTTCGCCCTCTACCTTCAGGTAATAATAGCCGTTATAATTTTTCAGGACTCTGCCCTGCAGCTCTGCCATGCTTACAGGTTCCTTTCGGAAACAACCTTGCCGTCACAGATGAACTGCACCTTGGCATTGCCTGCATATTCTACCTTTTGGCGCAGGCGCACGCTGCCGTTTTGCGTACCGCTGTACAGCGTTGCCGTGCCGTTGTCATCCGTCAGCACAATGCGCACGTTGGCAGGCTTACCGCTAGGTACGACAAAGTCAACATAGGCGCTCTTCTTTTCGCTGCCGGCAGCCACAGTAATTGCTACTGCCGCGCCGTCGTTAAGGTTACTGCCTACACCCGGGTTGCAGGCCAGAACTACATTCTTCTTGGCGTTGGCATCCTGAACCTTTTTGATTTCACCCAGCTTCAGGCCTGCCTGCGCCAGCATGCTCTTGGCTTCGTCAACGGATTTGCCGATAATATCCGGTACAGGCTTGTCGCCCTCGTTAATTACCAGGTCGATACCGGTTCCCTTAGGAGCCTTGTCCAGGCCCTTCGGCGACTGGCTGAGCACAGCGCCGATTTTCTCGCCGTCCACATGCTTGCGCGTCACCTGGCCGACCTTAAAGCCTGCATCCGCCAGCTGCTGCTCCGCCTTCGACAGCGACATGCCTGTAACATCAGGCACAGCCTTCAGCTCCGCACCCTTACAGATGGTCAGGATAATAAGGCTGCCCTGCTTACGCTTTTCGCCGGCCTTCGGAGACTGCTCCATAACAGTACCAGGCTTAAACTTATCAGGATCGCCGTATTTTTCCTCCAGCTCTACCTTAAACTGCTTTTCCTCCAGCAGCTTCTGTGCTTCGACTACCGTCATATTGGTAACATTAGGCACCGGAATCTCTGCCAGATTGCGGTTGAAGATAAAATGCGCTACCAGCGAAATCGCTACTACCGCAGCAGTAATCATTACTATCAGTTTGGTATAATTCAGCTTTTTCTTTGCCACTGGTTTCTCATCCCCTGCTTTTTCGGAAGGCATTGCTTCATGCTTTTTCTGAATAGCTTCCGGCTCTTGTATTGCAGCCGGAGTTACCTGCCTCGGAGGCAGCTCACTGCGCACCGGCTTCATAATCACCGTAGCACCGTCATCACGATTATCAACAACATTACCATTAGGCTTTACCGCACCCAGCTCCTGATGATAATCCTCGCTGCTGAACGGGAAAAGCTTCATCTTCAGGTTCAGCAAATCGCGTCTGAGCTGGCCGGCATTCTCATATCTGTCCTCGCAGCGCTTCGCCAGCGCCTTGTCCATAATCTCCTGCATGCCCTCGGGAACATTTTCCATATAGTCCTTCAGCTGCGGCACCGGTTTTTCTACATGCATCATAGCAACAGAAACAGCCGTTGTACCGACGTAGGGAACCTCACCCGTAAGCATTTCAAAGAGCACTATGCCCAAAGAATAGACATCACTGCTGGCAGTAATCTTACCGCCACAAGCCTGCTCCGGCGAAATATAATGCACAGAACCCATCACCGATTTGGAATAAACCATTGTCTGGTTGGTAACCATTTTGGCAATACCGAAATCAGCGATTTTAGGATTCATATTTTTATCAATCAAAATATTCTGCGGTTTGATGTCACAGTGAATAATATTATGGCTATGTGCATGCTGCAGCGCATCTGCCAGGCGCACAGCGATTTCCAGCACAGTGTTCAAGCTCAACTTGTGCTCCTGCATATATTCCTTCAGCGTTACACCGTCAACATATTCCATAACTATATACTGGTTGCTGCCCTCCGACACAACATCATAAATATTGATGATATACGGATGCACCAGACGCGCTGCGGATTTTGCCTCTCTGCGGAACTGCTCCAGCAGCTCGTTGTCCTCAAGGAACTGGTCGCGCAGCATTTTTACGGCTACGTTACGGTCCAAAAGCTGGTCGTGGGCCAAAAAGACTTCGGCCATACCGCCATAGCCAATCGGACGAATAATCTCGTAGCGTCCGTTCAAGATGGTCTTGCCATTTTTATCCATTACAGCTTTCCTCCCCCTGCGTAGTTAAATCAATCAGAATCAGAGACACATTATCGCGTCCGCCGTTGTCCAGGCTCTGCTCCAGCAGCTTGTCCGCAGCCTGCTCCGGCTCTGCGCAGCCGATAATCCGGCTGATTTCAGCTGCACGCAGCATATCGGACAGACCGTCGCTGCACAGCAGCAGCCTGTCGCCCTCCTGCAGACGAAAGCTGAAGAAATCAGCATTGACTGTTTCCTCGACACCTAGGGCTTGCAGCAAAATATTGCGCTTCGGATGTACAAAGGCTTCCTCGTCCGTGATTTTTCCCTGCTCCTTTAAATCTGCTACCAGTGTATGGTCATGCGTCAGCTGCTCCAGCTTGCCGTCGCGGAACAGATATAGTCTGCTGTCACCTACATGGCAGCAGTAGCCGTGGCCGTCCCCCGGCAGATAAAGCGCCGTCATCGTCGTTCCCATGCCGGAATAGCTTTCATTGCTTACCGCCATTTTGAAAACGTGCGTGTTGGCCTTGTCAAAGGCCTCCAGCATAACCTTACGGATATTCTGTTCCTCCTGCTCGTGACGCAGGCTGTGTGTTGCAGCCTCAAAGGCTTTGATAGTGGACCTGCTGGCGATTTCGCCTGCCGCATAGCCTCCCATGCCGTCGGCAACGGCAAAAAGATACGGCTCGCGCACCAGCAGCGCATCTTCATTATTCTCTCTGACCAGGCCCACATGGGTTCTGCTGATTACCTGCATTATTTTTGCTCCTGTTCCTTGGCAAATTTAGCCCGCAGCTGACCGCAGGCTGCATCAATATCCTTACCCATCTCCTTACGAACGGTAGCGTTAATCCTGTTTTTCTGCAGGATGCGCAAAAAGCGTTCTACTGCCGCCTTGGACGGACGCTCAAAGCCCTGCTCCGGTACCGGGTTGGCCGGTATCAGATTAACGGCTGCCTGCTTATAGCGCAGGTAATTGCTCAAAAGCTCCGCGTCCTGCGGACTGTCATTTTTTCCCTTCAACAGAATATATTCATATGTTATCTGCCTGCCGCTGGCCTTGCTGTAGCTTTCGGCAGCTGTCAGCACATCCACGAAGGGATAACCCTTGTTGACAGGCATCAGCGCCGTACGCAGCTCATTTTTAACCGCGTGCAGCGAAATTGCCAGATTAATCGGCTTGCCCTGCTCCTCCAGGCGCTTGATGCCCGGAATGATGCCGCAGGTGGAAAGCGTCATATTGCGGTAGCTCATGTTGCAGGTATCCTCGCGATGCAGAAAATCCAGCGCCTGCAAAACGCTGTCAAAGTTCAGCATCGGCTCACCGCTGCCCATAACCACAACTCTGCTCACCATCGCGCCCTGCTCACGCAGGCGCTCGTTGAACAGGTAAACCTGCGCTACGATTTCTGCTGCCGTCAGGTTGCGTACAGCGCCCTTCAGGCCGCTAGCGCAAAAAGCGCAGTGCATATCGCAGCCGACCTGGCTGGAAACGCACACGCTGTAGCCGTAATCATGGTGCATCAGAACCATTTCTACCGAATTGCCGTCCGGCAAGCCCAAGAGCAGCTTGCTCGTCATGCCGTCGGAGGAATTCTGCTCACGCAAAATTTCCAGACTGTGCGGCAGCACGGTGAATTTTTCCTGCAGCACGGCAATATCGGCCTTGCTCAGGTTGTGCATAGCGGCAAAATCAAAGACCGACTTTTGGTACAGCCATTGAAATACCTGCTTGGCACGGAACTTTTTCAGTCCTGCCGCCACAAACAAATCCTGTAATTCTTCTATTGGTAAAGCAAAAATATCTTGCATTCTCTTACCTCTATATTACTGCTTTTTCATCAGCTTGCAGATATAAAAGCCATCAATGCCGTCGTTCTGCGGCAGAAGCTGCAGCTCCTGTACCTGCTCACCCGTCAGCGGATGCGTGAACTCCACGCGCTGCCATTCGGGATGCTGCGTTAAAAACTCTTCCACCAGATAATGGTTTTCGCTCTGCTCAATCGTGCAGGTGCTGTAAACCATCGTGCCGCCGTCCTTCACATACTGTGCGGCATTTTTTAAAATTGCCAGCTGCAGCGGCGGGAACAGCTTCAAATCCTTGCGCTGCTTGCGCCAGCGTGCCTCCGCACGGCGGCGCAGCACACCCAGACCGGAGCAGGGTGCATCAACCAGTACGCGGTCAAAGGCGCCCAGCCATTCGCTGCGCAGCTGCAGAGCATCGTTCTGCAATGCTTTGACGCTCTTCATGCCCAGACGGGCAGCGTTTTCGGCAATCAGCTCCAGCTTGTGCTCGTGGATGTCGCAGGCGATAACCTCGCCCTTATCCTGCATAAGCTGTGCCACGTGCGTTGCCTTGCCGCCGGGAGCGCTACACATATCCAGCACGCGCATTCCGGGCTGCGGCGCCAGCACCGGCGCTACCAGCATAGAGCTTTCGTCCTGAATATAAAAATGCTGCGGCAGCGCTGCCAAAAGTGTATGCAGCGACGGCAAATGCTCTGCCACAATGCCGTAGGGACTCCATTCGGAAGCACGCACCTGCGCGCCCATTTCCGTCAAATCCGCCAACAGCTTGTCGCGCGTAGTCACCAGTGTATTAGCACGCAGGCACACCGGCGCCGCCGTATTGTCAAACGCCAACAAGCGTTCGGTGCCGCCGCGTCCCCACGGTCCCAGCCAACGCTTTACCAGCCAGCGCGGGTGGTAATACTGCAGCGACAGATAATCGGCATCCTGCTTCTCGGCATCAGGCAGGACGAACTCGCCTGCCTCCTGCTTACGCAGCAGACCGCGCAGAACGCCGTTGACAAACTTGGCGCTGCCCTCATGGCTCACCGAGCGTGCCAGCTTCACTGCCTCGTTTACTGCCGCCGACGCAGGAATACGCGTCATATACAGCAGCTGGTAGGTGCTGATGCGCAGTATCGCTAATATATCACCGGCCACCTTGTCCAGCGGACGGCTGACGCACTGCGCCAGATACCAGTCAAGCGTACCGCTGGCCTTCACCGTGCCGTAGACCAGCTCCGTAGCCAGCCTTCTGTCAAGGTCGCTCAGTCTGCTGCCACGCAGATACTGGTTCAGCGCGATATTCGTATAAGCACCGTCCTCCAGCACCATACGCACCAAAAGCGCCGCTGCTCCGCGGGCGCTCTCAGGATAATTTGCTTTTTGTTCCTTCCGCATGCTTTGTTTCTTCCTCATCATCTTCCATAAATGCTAAAATTGCTGCTTCCAGCTTATTGATATCAACCCGCGTATTAAAACAGGGACCGAAGGGACGCTCGTTCAAAACGCCCAACACTGGCAGCGGAAATACATCCTGAATGCCGCTGGTCAGGTCACGCTCGCAGGCCACGGCCACAATAGCCTTCGGTCTTGCCTGCTTAACCATCTGCCTTGCCAGCGTGCCGCCAGTAGCCACGGCAAAGCTGCAGCCGTACTTGTGCGCCAGTCCCAGCATAGCGCCTACGCTACAGCGTCCGCACTGACGGCAGTTCTCTACGTTACGGGTTATCTTATGTACGCAGGTATCCAGCTGGATACAATGCGGTGTTAAAATCATAATTCGGTTGGCAGGCACCTTCACCTTATGCTGCAGCACCAGATTGTTGCTGACCTCGATAAAGGACTGCTCGATGCGGTCACGGGGAATGTTGAACAAGCGTCCCAGTACTACCGCAAAGGGGAAGAGAATATTAATCGCCTTCCACGCCCAAAAATACAAAATTTTGAGCACCGGTATTCCCAAAAGTGCCATAACAATTCCCAGCACACCGCTGAGCATCGCCAGCACAACGAGCACGCCGAAAAAGCCGAAAATTATCGGCAGAAACCGGCTGATTTCATAAAGCCCCGGGAAGGTTACCTTCCAGACTACATAAACCATCAGCGCACCTAACACGGCGCTGATAGAGGTCAAGGCCATAAATATACGTTTTTTGGGCTTAAATACACTATCTTCGTTCATTAAAAGATTACTCCTTCAATTTACAGCCTGCTTCACGCAAGCAGGTCGCCCTCCTGTACGCCGCGGCCGTTCAGGAAAACCTGCGCCGGCATACGTTTCTTGGATTCGGGCTGTACCTCAGTGATTTCCAGTACGCCATCACCGCAAGCCACAAAGAAGCTGTGCTTGCCGGTTTCGATAACGGTACCGGCAGCTGCAGCGCTGTTTTTGTCAGTCATTTTGCTGCCCCAAATTTTCAGGCTTTTGCCGTTCGGCAGCTTGGTAAAGGTGCTGGGTGCAGGGTTAAAGCCACGGATAAGGTTGTGTACCTCCTGCGCCGATTTACTCCAGTCAATATGCTCCATGCTGCGGTCGAGAAGTGTCGCATAGGTAGCCTGCGCATCATCCTGAGGCTCCGCAACTGCAGTACCTGCAGCAATTTTGTCAATAACCTGCAGCAGCAGCGCCGCACCCTGCTCACGCAGAGCGTCATGCAGCTCGCCCATCGTGGTATTTTCTTCGATAGGCACTACTACCTTATCCAGCATTGCGCCGGTATCCATGCCGATATCCATCTGCATAATAGTTACGCCCGATTCCTTTTCGCCCTTGATGATGGCGTACTGAATCGGTGCCGCACCGCGATACTTCGGCAGCAGCGAAGCGTGTACGTTGATGCAGCCGTATTTCGGCAGCTCCAGAATTTCCTTGCTCAAGAACTGGCCGAAAGCTGCTACAACAATCAGCTCCGGCTGCAGCTCGTGCAGCAGCTCAACAAATTCCGGGGTTTTTACCTTTTGCGGCTGGTAAACAGTCAATCCCTGCTCCAGCGCATATTCCTTAACAGGTGTCTGCAGCAGCTTGTTGCCGCGTCCCTTCGGACGATCCGGTTGAGTTACTACCGCAAGAATTTCATGCTTACCGCTTTCGCACAGCGCCTGCAGGCTGCCGACTGCGAAATCCGGTGTTCCCATAAATACTATACGCATTTGTTTTCCTCCGTATATTTTTCTATCTCTCTTTCGTATCCCGGTCAGGATTTATCTTAAAGCATCCTCGGGATTTTCCTTCTGCTTAGGCGAAATGGTTTTAGCCTTGTCGATGAACAGAATACCGTCCAGATGGTCAAGCTCATGCTGAACGCAGACAGCCAACAGACCGCTTGCGGAAAGCAGCATGCGTTGACCGGTTTTGTCGGTGAATTCGCATTCCACATATTCGGAGCGTTCTACCTCGCCTTCATAATCAGGCACGGAAAGACAGCCCTCGCTGCCCAGCACCTTGCCCTCGCGTTTAACAATTTCAGGGTTAATCAGCTCGTACAGGCCTTCGCCTACGTCAATAACTACTACGCGCTTGCTTACACCCACCTGCGGTGCTGCCAGGCCTACGCCATCGGCCGCATACATTGTTTCTGCCATATCACGCAGCAGACGCTGCAATTTTTTATCTATACGCTCTACCGGTTGAGCCACCTCACGCAGCACCGGAGCGCCGGCAATCACTATTTTTAACTTAGCCATTTTTGTTCCTCCTTGTTGCTATTCCAATAGTTCATTATAACACATTACTACCGGAAAAAACAAATTCTCTGCGCAGGCTTCCTCATATATTTATACAAAGACTGCAAAAGCCTTCTGCGTCAGGCGGATTTCCCGTCAGAAGCAAAAGGCTTTTAAGCTTTTTTGTTATTTATTTTTTATAATTGTTTTTATCTACAATACGGATACCGGTATTTACCAGCTTCTGCGCAGGCTTGCTGCCATCTTTTGCTGCAGCAGCGGCAGCCATCACAGCCTCATAACCCATTTTGTACTGATTCTGTACGGCAACGGCGATACTATAGTTCTTGTCCTCCAGGCCCAGCAAAGTCTTTTTGCCAAGGTCAAAGCCGGTAACGGCAATATCCTTGCGGCCTGCAGCCATTACAGCCTCCACAGTTGCATTGGTGGAGCCGTTGTTGCAGGCGATAATGCCTTTAACATTATGAGTGTTTTTGATTTTATCGGCAACCAGCTTGGAAGCACCTGCGTCATCACCGTAGTTGATAATATAATCATGTTCTATCTTCCAGCTTGCAGGAGCAAATTTACCCCAGTTGGCCATAATGCTGTTCAGACGGTCGGCAATCGTAGTGCTGGCCAAGGTGCTGACATGTACCAGAACTGTTGCCTCCTCGGATTCCTTCACACCATTAGCCTTCATCTGCTCTACCATCTGCTGACAGACCTCGGCACCGGCCTCCAGGTTATTGGTAAGGAAGGCTGCATCATAATCATTGCTGCTGAGTGCTGTATCAACCAAAAATACCGGCAGCTTCTGCTCGCGCAGAGCTTTGGCACTTGCCGTCATATAGGAGCTGTCCGCTGGAGCAATGATTACCGCATCCGCTTTTTTGCCGGGAAGCTCTTTAAGCATATCGCGCTGCAGCTCCCAGTCGCCGTCCTTCATAACGCCGCCGACATAAACGTTAACGTCAGCCTTGGCTGCGCCGTCCTTAATACCGCGAATAACTTCTTCCCAGTAGTTACCCTTCATAACCTTGAGCACAGCATAGACGTTTTTACGTCCTTCCTTTACTTCCGTCACAGGCTCAAAATCCTGCTTAGTTTTGGCGTTCATAACCTTTTGTGTTACCGCGCCCTGTTGCGCATTGTTGCCGCCGCAGCCTGCAACGCCTACAAGCAGTAAAGCCGAGAATAAAACTGCTAATAATTTCTTCATACCCATACTATCAACCTCCGCTTATTTATATGAGCAACATTTCAAAACTTGCTCATATGTTATCAATAATATTATAACACTTTTACATGAAAAATCAAGCAATTTGTAATCTCTGTTTGTTTTAACCTAAACTCAATAGTCAAGTAAACATTAAAGAATAAAAGACTCAGCAAGCATTATATTTATCACAAATCAAAGCTGTTTTTCTGCGTTCAAATCAAAGCTAAATTTTATTTTTGTCCTCTTTCACTTCACAATAGCTTGCGTCAGGTAAAGATAACTTTACAAAAGCCTCTTTCTTCTCATCAAAGTTTGTGCTATAATCTTTTATTAAGCAAGCAAAAACTGACAACAGTACAGCCCGCTTTATGATAATTTAGGGAGGATTTTTACATATGCTGAACCAGGTTTCTTTATTCACCGAAAACAACGAGGGTGGTTTGTTCAAAATCACTACCATTCTCGCTAAAGCCAATATCAATATTTACACCATGCTGGCCAACGACAGTGCAGAATTCGGCATTGTGCGCCTGATTGTGGACAAGGCAGAAACTGCTATCAAGGTACTGAAGGAAGAAGGCTACCAATGCCGTCAGGATAAGGTTATTGCCGTAGAGATGGACGATACTCCGGGTTATCTGGACGGAATTCTTTCCGCTATCCACGGTGCCAACATTGATATTTCTTATCTGTACATTTCCTTTAACCGTGACAATGTTAAGCCGGTAGTTGTTTTTAAAACCAACGAGCCGGAAACGGCCACCTTCCTCATCGGTCGTGGCTACAAGCTGCTGGAAACATTTTAATAGCTAAAAAATTCTAGAGGCCGCCCGCTGAAGCAGGCGGTCTTTTTTGCATGCTTTTTGACGTCAAATAGCAGGTTACCTGCAACAGTAACCTGCTATCCGACGTTTTTAAGAGTAAGGAGTTGTTTGAAGGGGATATCTAAAGCTTGATGTTTCAAGCTTTATGCAAAATCAAAAGCTTTCAGCTTATAAATCTTAGAAGCTCCAGCGCAGGCCTGCATCCAGACGATATTTTTGCTCTACATCGCCGCCGAAGCTGCAGCCGTATGTTGCATAGAAGGTATTGGCAGCACTCAGCTTAGCAGTCAGGCCAACCTGTGCCTCATACCAGGTATCACCAAAATCAAGGCTTGTCTGCCCACCTTGTTCACCTGCTGCGCGGAAGGCACTGTCAAAGTCACCGCTGAATTCATGAGCAGCAGCAAGCTTTACATAGTAGCTGGCATTATCGGTGGTCTGGCCTACGCGTACGCCCAGACGGCCAATGCAGCTGGTGAAAGCATCCTGCTCAACATCCATATTCTTGTTCTTGCCCCAGGCATTGAGGTAATCACTTGTTGCAGTGTAATCCTTGGCAGCAATGCGGCCTACCGTCAGCTCAATGCTCGGATCAACATACAAGCCGTTCTTGCCTTCAAAGCGTTTGCCGTATTCAGCGCTCAGGGATGCGCCCCAGGTCTTGTAATCGCCATTCAGCTTATGACCGTAAGTATTGCGTACATCGAATTCATTTTCCAGACGTGTGTATTTTGCAATCAAATCAAGATATTGGCCGCTTTCACCCTGCCAGGTACCATACAATCCCAGGCTTGTGCCTTTGATATCGGCATGACCGCTGCCATAGGTAGAATTGCCATCGTTGTAGGAAAGAGCAACGCCTGCCTTCCAGCCGTTGCCTACTTCCTTGTCATAGCCAACCTGATAAGCGTTGTATTTGAGGTTCAGGTCAGTATTTTGTGCATCCATGCTGTATTTGCCGCCATAATACTTAGCCCAGATACCGCTTTCATCTTCGCTCAGGCGCAGGTCGCCCATACGCTTCATCAGGTCATTGTTTTCTGCACGCCACAGCAAAGCGGTGGAAGCCATAGCAGTTTTAGCGCCCTTCATCATAGCAGTTTCTTTATCGCCGTAGATTACTGCCGGGTTCTTTTGGTTATCCGGAGTGATAATGGAGCCATCCTTCAGGCTGCCCTTGCCGTCTTCCGCAGAGAAGCTGATGTCGCCAAGCTTAAGAGCTGCGGAGCTGGCAGTCAGGCCTTCGGCAATCTGTACATAACCGTCAAGATTATTTTCCGCACCTTCAATTGCGCCGGTGTAGGTAAGCTTGTTGGCCAGCTTGTTCAGCACCTTGCTTACTTCGCCTGCGTTACTGGTATCAATGCCGTCATTATCCGTGCTCAAGGTAATTACGGAGCCTTCGGCTGCGCTGCCAATGGTGATGTTGCCGCCGAGGACACGGGTTGGGTATTCGCTGTCGCGGCCATAGAAGAACATGGTATTACCGGCATAATTATCAATGACCATATCACCTTTATAAATAGTTGAAGCAGTTTCTTTTACGGTAGTCATATCCACATAACCGCGTTCAGCTTCAGTTTTACCACCAGTGAAATATTTTACACCAACCTGATTTCCGTTGTTTTTCCACAAGGAACCAGTATCCAATGTAATAGATAATGGTTTAGTAGTAGATATATTTACACTGCTACTTCCACCTTCCCAAATAGAGCCATTATGCATTCTTAAAGCTAACGGAATGCTTGCAACAAAATTACCAGTCCATTTTGAACCATTATCCATGAATAAATTAATACCTGTAGCTACAGTTCCATCAGAAGTAACACTTGTAGATTTACCGGAACCAGTAAAATTACCATTAAAATATGATTCAGTTCCATTTAAGCCTAAATTAAGCAATGTTCCGCTTGCATTTTTTATTGCTCCGTCAATCTGAACAACATTATCGCCGCTGCCAACGACATTGCCAGTTTCATCTTTGCAAACATTTATGCTTACTTTAGACGTACTACCAGTAATATCGATTGCATTACTACTTCCTTCAAATTTACCACCAGCTGCTTCAAATGTGCCATTATTTAAGTATACAGCTTCTTCCATTCCTTGTATATCTACAAGACCATCAATAATAACTGTCGGAGTTTGACCAACAACACCACTAACGCAAATACCAGTGCATCCATTACCATTTTTATCAGTAGCACTAATTTTTAAAACTTTATTTTCTAATCCATCGCCACCATTGTGAATCAAAACTTTACCAGATGCAGAAATGCCATATGTATAATTAGCTGTTTTGCTTGAAACATTAATGTTTACTGCACCGGCATTTTTTATTTCAACATTGCCGCAACCAATGTTACTAATACTCCCCACAGCTAAAATACCATTAGTCACATACTTTTCTTTATCTGAACTAACATTAAGCTCCAAATTATTTCCATTTAAATTAATATTAGTTGTACTATCACGATCTGCAGAAATACCTGCATAAGTGTTAGTGGTAGCACTAACAGAAGCATTTACATAATTATTTTTAACATTAATCTGAATATTTTTATCTGTAAAATTATATGTGTCATTTTCTTTATTATAAACGCCATTATCTACATAATATTGTTCTGTTTTATTAATGCTTCCATCAAGCGTACTATGAGTTGCTCCATTTATGCCTTCATTATAGGCTGTACTTATTTCACTATCAAAAGTAGCCATCATTCGATCGCATAAAACAGCATAATAATTCAAATTCATTGAATCTTCTTCAATAAAAGAATTAAAACTTGCTTGTCCATTAGAATTATTAAATTTTGTTGAAGCAAGGCTCAATGAAGCTCCGTTAGTAGTCAATCCTTCAGCAATCATAACTGTGCCATCAAGATTTCTCTCACCATCAACATATCCCTGATAATATAATTTATTGGCAAGATTGTTTAAAGCTGTAGTAACCTCATCTTCACTAGTCATATCAATAGAATCATTATCAATAACTAAACGTATTGCTGAATTTTCCGATGCATTCCCTATTGTAAAATTGCCACCGATAATTTCAGTTCCGTTATTTCCATAAAGAACTTTCATATGACCAGAATAGTTAGCCACAGTTACATTACCAGTATTATAGGTTACATCTTGCTTATTAACTTTCTTTGTAAATGGTGTCATAAAGACAAAACCGGTATTATCATAACTATCACTACCGTTCAAAGAAAGTAAAGCTGTAGTATCTTCTGTATTGTAATTGTACCATGCTGCACCGTTTGTAATTTCAGCACTAACAGCATTATTCAAAGAATAACCTTGCCAAGCTGTATTTGCACCACTCATTTTTACATTAGTCGCATAAGAGGCATTACCAATCCACTGGGCACCATTGCCCATAAACAGATTTACACTGCCGTAATCACCAGGGGTTTCGCCCCAACCTGCGCCCTTAATGTAGTTACCATTCCAATAGGAACCAGCAGTATTAAGGCCAACATTAATCGTGCCCTTGGTACCCATACCGCCAACTGTATTGAAATCTCCTAAAATTTTCACTTCACGATTGCCCGCACCGGTAGCTTTAGCATCCAACGCATCGCTTTCTTTAGTTACATTAACATTAACAATGCCATAATTGCTGCTGACAAACTCACCATAGGCACGAATAGCGCAATTTTCGGCAAAGCCATAGTTCAATCCCGGATTTACACCTTTTTTAGTAGCAATAATATTGCCACCGCCGATATCAATAGTAGAAGCAACTGCGCTTACTGCCTCGGACATGCCGACGCCATCATTTGTATCAGCGTTAATATCAACCAGTCCATCAATTTTAATATAAGAACGGGTACCATTCACACCATTCATAGCCTTTACAACAGCGCCGTTTGTACTGTTTGTCGTTGTACCGGTCAAAGTTAATTTTTGCTCTTCTATGGTTTTGTTACCACTGGTATTAGCGTTATGTACAAAAATTTTGCCTCCGCTGTTAACAAATAAGGCCGCTGTTTGTCCGCCACCTGTGCTTTCTGCTCTTACAGACATTGCTCCCGGGTTGTTGATATTAACTACACCTTTATCAATTGCCGCAATACCTGTAGAATGTGAAGAGCCATAACCATTAACTGTCAGTGGATTCTCCCCAAGGTTCATGTTTAAAACAGTATTATTACCACTTGCAGAAACTGCTGCACCGATATTAGGCAGCCATTGACCACCGGCAATCATATTGTCAGTTGCAGTAACGGACGTTACCGTACTATTTGTCGTTATACCGCTCGGCGCAACAATTGCACCATCTGCAAACGCCACAGCCGCAAAGCTGCACCCCATTGCCACAGCAATACCCAAAGCTAATTTTCTTGATTTTTTAAAAGAACTACTTTTTGACATAATATTGCCTCCTTCAAACTTTTTTGCCAGTAAATTCAACTGTTAACTGCGACATAAGCTCCTTTCTTCACTCCTAATATACCCTTTACCCGGAAACAAGCATTGCCTACACCGGTAAATAAAAAAACTTGCTTCCACTTGTGTTACAGGCGTATGAAAACGCACTTATTCCACAGTGAAACCAAGTTCAATAGTCAGGTTATCACCAAGCTTTAACTGCGATCCGACTTCACGGTCTCTATTCAGGTAAGCCAATGCTATTTAGCGTGTTAAAGTCTTTTGGCTTCAATAAAATTTTTATGATAATAGTTGCTTTATTTCTTTCGCTCCAATTTTACCATATATCTTATTGGTACTTTATTCTATTTATTTTTATTTTAGCAGATTATTTTGAATCTGTCAAATTTTTTTGCATGCAAAAAGCTGCCGCAGCCTTCGCTGCAGCAGCTCATACTTATCAGTTTACAGTTCTTCCGCCAGGTCAAGCAGCAGTCTTTCCGTTTTTTCCCAGCCCAGGCAGGGGTCGGTAATAGATTTGCCGTAGACGCCGTCATGCACGCCCTGAGCACCGTCCTCAATATAGCTTTCAATCATCAGGCCCTTGACGATTCTGTTGATATCCGCATTCAGCTTGCGGGAATGCACAATATCCTTGGCAATACGGATTTGCTCCAGATATTTTTTGCCGGAATTGGCGTGGTTGGTATCCACGATAATTGCCGGGTTCTGCAGCTGACGCTCCGCATACATATCAATGACAATTTTCAGCACCTCATAATGGTAGTTGGGGAAGCTGTTGCCGATGGGGTCAACATAACCGCGCAGAATGGAATGCGCCAACGGATTGCCCTTGGTGCGTACCTCCCAGCCACGGAACAAAAATTCCTGCTCATGCTGCGCCGCCGCCACACTGTTGAGCATAACGGACAAATCGCCGCTGGTAGGATTCTTCATGCCTACGGGAATGCCTACGCCGCTGGCAATCATACGGTGGAGCTGGTCTTCGCTGGAACGTGCGCCGACTGCAGCGTAGCTCAGCAAATCGGACAGATAGCGGAAAACCTCGGGATAGAGAATTTCCTCTGCACCGGTCAGACCTGTTTCTTCCACCACGCGCACGTTCATTTTGCGGATGGCAATAATACCGCCCAGCATGTCCTCTTCACCCTCGGGAGAAGGCTGGTGCAGCATACCCTTGTAGCCTACGCCGATAGTACGCGGCTTGTTGGTGTACAGACGCGGTACGATAAAAATTTTATCCTGCACCTTATCCTGCAGCTTAGCCAGACGATAAACGTAGTCCAGCACAGCATCCTCATTATCGCTGGAGCAGGGACCGATAACCAGCAAAAAGCGGTCATCCTTGCCTGTAAAAATATTCTTTATAGCCTCGTCACGCTGCAGCTTCAGCAGCTTAGAAGCCTTACTTACCGGATAATCTTCCATTAAGGCCTGCGGTGAAGGCAGCACCTTGATAAATTCCATCTGCATGCTCATAAACAATTACTCCCATTAATCAATTTGCTGACACCGGCAGATTTTTTGCAACATTCTACCGGTATTAGCAGTGTTAAATCTTCTATATTGTAACACAAACTCTGTTTTTATACAATCATTTACCATGTTAAATTACACTTACAGGATCAACATTAAAGTAAAGATTAGGCTTTTCCTTGAATTCACTGTTCAGCAATGCTTCCTTTGTTTCCCTCAAATCCCGCGCCTTCAACAGCACATTGAAGCGATACAGGTCATAGGCCTTCGCCACCAGCGAGGGGAACGGTCCTGCAATCAGCAAATCCTCCAGTTTGCCTTGCAGCTTTAAGCTCTGCAGATAAAAGACAACCTGCTGCGCCAGTGCCAGGCCTGCACCCTCATCCTTATCCACCACCTGCAGCTTGAGCATCTGGGCGAACGGCGGGTAAAAATAATTCTGACGTTCCTGCAGCTCACGCTTGGCAAAGGTGTCGTAATCCTGCGTCACCGCCAGCTGCAGAATCGGGTTATCAGGATCATAGGTCTGGAAGATTACATGTCCCGGCCTGTCACCGCGTCCCGCGCGCCCCGCTGCCTGCGTCAGCAGCGAAAAAGCTCGCTCCGACGCTCTGTAATCCGGCAGATGCAGCGTACCGTCCGCCGCCAGCACGCCTACCAGCGTTACATTGGGAATATCGTGTCCCTTCGCTACCATCTGCGTACCAATCAGCACATTTGCCGCACCGTCGGCAAAGCGCCGCAGGATATCGGCATGCGCAAACTTCGCCACAGTCGAATCCTGATCCATACGCAACACACGCACCTCCGGCAGCTGCTGCAGCTGTTCCTCGGCCTTCTGCGTACCGCTGCCAAAGTATTTGATGCGACGGCTGTGGCAGTTGGGGCATTCCTGCGGCAGCGGCATTGTGTTACCGCAGTAATGGCAGCGCAAATCCTCGTTTTTCTTATGGTAAACCATCGCTACTGCGCAATGCGGACAGGTAATCGTCTGACCGCAGTCACGGCACATCACAAAGGTAGAATAACCACGGCGGTTAAGAAGCACAATCGCCTGCTCTCCCGCTGCCGCCGTCATCACCAGCGCCTGCTGCAGCGCGCGCGACAGCACGCTGAAATTGCGTGCCTCCAGCTCCTTACGCATATCCACGATCTCAACCTTTGGCAAAGCGGCACCATTAGGACGGGACGTAAGATGCAAATGTGTACATTCGCCCTGCAGCGCCTTATAATACGTGCATAAATCCGGCGTAGCACTGCCAAGCACCAAAGCTGCGCCGGTCAGGCGGCAGCGGGTGCGGGCAACATCACGCGCATTGTAATGCGGACGGTGGTCCTCCTCCTTGTAGCTGCCCTCGTGCTCCTCGTCGACAATCACCAGGCCCAGCTTTTCAAACGGAGCGAACACAGCGCTGCGCACACCAATCAGCACCCTCGCCTTACCTGTGCGCATGCGGTACCACACATCGCCTCTTTCGTTCTGCGACAGCTTACTGTGCGCCACGGCAATCTCGCTGCCGAACCACGCCTGAAAGCGCTTTACCAGCTGTGCTGTGAGCGCAATTTCCGGCACCAGCATCAGCACCTGCCAGCCTGCATCCACAGCATGAGCCGCCGCACGCAGGTAAACCTCCGTCTTGCCGCTGCCGGTAATTCCCTGCAGCAAGAACGACTGCGCACGCTGCGCATCTATCGCCTGATTAATCTTTACTGCGGCATCCTGCTGCTCCGCCGTCAGCTGCAGGCTTTCGCCACGCTCCTGCTCTGTATTGTAGCTGTTGCGCAGCACACGCTTCTGCACTGCGTCCGCCAAACCGTTTTGCGACAATGCGCGCGCAACAGCGGAGCTCACACCCTGCTGCGCCAGCTCGCTCACGCTCAGCGCTCCTTTAGCCTGCGCCAGTACGCCCAGTGCTGCATGCTGCCCCTTAGCGCGTTTGGCAAGCGTTCCTTCGGCCAACGACTGCCTGCCTGCAGCATTGATGCGATAAGCCAGCACTGTTTTTTCCTGCAAGCGCTCATTATAAACATAATAAAGCAAACGTCCCTGCGCATCACGCACGGCACGCCGCTTAATGCTCGATTTTCCCGGCACGAAAAGGCGCATCGCCTCTGCCAGCGAGCACATATAATAATCTGCCATCCATTTGGCAGTAGCCAGCATTTCCTCATCAAACCAGGGAGTGTCCCCCAAGGCTGCCTCCACCGGCTTCAGCTTACCGCGAAGCTCCTGGTCGGCAGGCAGCGGCACACGCTCCACCACAAAGCCTTCCACCTTCTGGCCGCTGAAGGGAATAACTACACGCCAGCCGCTGTCTATAAACTGCAGTGCTTCCGGCACACTGTAGGTAAACTGACGGAATAAATTTTTTACCGGTAAATTTATCGCAACATTAACAGCAAACATGGCAACCTCCTGCAAACATACTTGTAGTTTATTATAGCATAAATCAGGGAGAATGCGGAGAGCGTTTATATAAAAAAGCGTTCTGCCGTGCTTGATATGTACCCAGTTTTCTGGACACCGCTTAAAAATTGAATAATTATATTTGCATCATGGATGTTTCCCTAAATTTAGAGGGAGGCATCCATTTTGTTTTAGCTTGAATTCTTCTGTTATTATAATAATCAATGTACTCAGCAATAGCATTTGAAAAAGATTCAAAAGATGGATAATCTTTCTCGAAACCATAGAACATCTCATTCTTCAATCGACCGAAAAATGTTTCCATAATACAGTTATCATAGCAGTTGCCCTTCCGAGACATAGATTGAATTATTCCGTGTTTCTCAAGCTCATCCCTGTAAAATGCTTGTTGGTACTGCCATCCTTGATCCGAATGCATAATCAAACCTTTTACCGAAGGAAAACTTTTAAATGCCTTTGCAAGCATATCCTTGATTTGTTCTAGGTTTGGGTTGAGAGAAAGATTGTAAGAAATAATCTCATTCGTATTCATATCTAGAATAGGAGAAATATAGCATTTACCCCATGGCAGATTAAACTGTGACACATCAGTCGTCCACTTTTGCATTGGCTTTTCTGCCCTGAAATCTCGATTGATGATATTCTCAGCAACTTTGCCAACCTCACCTTTGTAGGAATGATATTTTTCTTTGGGACGTTTACCGTGCAATGCAAGCTGGTGCATAATTCGCTGAACTCGCTTGTGATTTACATTAAAACCACGGTTCATAAGTTCTCTATGCACTCGTCTTACACCATATCGTCTTTTGTTCTCATTGAAGATAGCAATGATTTCAGTCGATAAACCGGCATTGCGTTCGCTGACTTTATCTGTTTTGCTAAGTTCGTAATAATATGTTGAACGCGATAAACCGATCGCATTCAGCAAATAGTTCAGCTTATGCCCTTCGTCACGCAGTTCTTTGACGAATGCAGCTTTTTCGCCTTGAGTTGCGCTGCGAATCTCTCTTCCCTCAAGGCAATCCTTTTTTTTACAACAGCAATCTCCGCTCTTAAGCGCTCATTCTCTGCTCTAAGGCGAATCATTTCTTCTCGTTCGGACGGAGTAAGTTCTGCTGGTTCTATCTTCTTCTTCATGCCAGGCTCCTTTGGCGGTCGTCCTTTTCGTTGCGCGACCAATCCTTGATACCCTTCCATTCTATAACATCTGACCCATTGATACAAGAGTCCGTTGGCAATTCCAGCTGCAATAGCTGTTGCGTTAACTGATGCACCAGTTAGAATTTTAGCTACTAATTCGTATTTTTCTTCTGCCGTCCATATTTTGTTCTGATTTTGATGTTGTAGTGCTTCTGGTCCACAGGCATCTTCTATGCGAACCCAAGTCCGAATCGTATTGTGAAAACGTTTCACTTTTGCTCCTTCTGGAGTCTCTGCCCATTTCCCTTGTCGATATAATTCGACACAGTTTCTCTTGTACTCATAACTATATTTCATGAAAATACCCCCAATACCGGTTGTCCAGTATTGGGGGTACATATCAGCTTTTGGGTAGAACGCTTTTTGTAGCTATATGCTGTTTTTACTGTTATGCTGTCAGTTTGGAGGCAAGCTCACGCACCTCTGCTTCCGAAAGCTTGGAGTGGCGTACGGTGAATTCGATGCTCATGCCGTCAGCCAGCAAGCCTTTAGCAAATTCAATGTTTTTCTCTTTCACTGCTTCCCTTGCTGCTTCTTTCGCTACTGCTTCTGCCTTTTTTGCAGCATATTCCTCAATTACGTCAGTCATTTTTTCTTCAACCGCCTTCGCTGCTGCTTCGGCTTTTCTTGCAGCATATTCTTCAATTACGTCAGTCATTTTTTCTTCGCCCTCCTTGCTGTATTTCAAAAACTCCATGCGCTCGGCAAATTCATGGTAATGCAGATTCTTTGGCTCTGTGCAATACAAATCCTGCATAAGCTTGCCTAACGCTGTATCATCACGGCGCTGGCTGTTGACATAGATAATGCGCGAACCATCTTCAAAGCATTTTGCATTTTCATCTATTCTGCGTCTTATATTGTACAACGGCAGATTATCGCGCAAGACATCATTCTCTGTAATAAAAATTACGTAGGTATCCGGCAGCTCTTCGTAAAGCTTACCAGGCTGCAGAAAGTGTGTATCAAGGATACTGCTGTAAAATCTGGCGCGTCTTGCCGGAGCGCCTTCATCGCTTCTTTGTACCTCTACGTTAAAATAACGTCCTTTGCTATCCTGCGCCAGAATATCCAACTGCGAAGAATGTCCGTAGATGTTTTGGATAAAACTCTGTATCCTGACATTTCTCACCTTAATTTTATCATCTCCCAAGATTACACGCAAGAAAACCTGTGCTGCTTTTTTGTTGTCATCAAGCATAAAGTTCATAAACCTGTTGTTCATCATGCAAAGACTGCGTATAACCCGCTTAATTTCACTTTCTTGACTTGCTTCTTTTGTCTGCATTACTTCAACTCCCTTCTTAGCAAAAACGCCCCATGTACTACTCAATAATACATAAGGCTTTCTCAATGACGCTGCAACGACCATACTCCGGGCAGGCGTGCAAAATCTTACGGTCTTATATTATCAGATAATTACGTTAATGTCAAGAATAATCAGAAAGTTCTCTAATTTTCTTAAAGAATTAGGCGTTCTGCCGCAGTCTAGTAGAACGCCTTGTAATGCTATGCTATTATGCTGTCAGCAAGGATAAAATTTTCCTTCCTGCCATATTCAAAATAGGGCAAAATCACTGTTTCAGCGCTTCGTCAATACCAAGCCCGCGCTCCTTTTTTCGGAACAATTCCTTCACGCAATTTATCCCAAATCGCATTGACTGCATGATCTCCAAAAAATATACTATGCTCCGGTTCTGTTGCAAGCTCCAGAAAATCCGTTCCGCCTTCTTCACGTATTTCCCTATTTATGGATTCAGCAAATTCGTTTAATTCTTCAACAGATATATCACGTTCCCAATCATCTTCTACAAGCTCGGTGATATCGATTGTACCCTTAATTTTGTCAACGATGATTATTCCCGGTTTCAGGCTTTCATCGCCTTCAGCGTAATACCAATAAAGTAAATACTCGTCTGTTTCTTCTATCAACTTAAATGTAACCATTATCACTTTTACCTCCTATACAATCCTTTGTTTAGATTCAGTAATAATATTTCTCTGCGAATATTCTTGTCAATACTCATAAGCTCTTGTTCTACAATGATTTAGCGAATTTGATGCTAGCAATTCAGTGTTGCTTTTTCATTGAATGACTGTATTAATTTCATTATATAGCACGAAAGTGACAATAACTGTCTATCTTAATAAAAAACGCCCAGACAGCAAATGGTTGTTGTCTGAGCGCTTTGTTTTTTGCTATTAAATTGTGGCCATCTAAAATTTTTGGCCACACGATGGCCACAAATTACAGTTTTTCACCCTTTTAAAACCCTTAAAATGCCGTATTCATGCGATTTAGCAGCACCACAGTTTCAGCGGTTCACCGTCCCCAATCATGCTTCGCTCTCGCTCGCATTCTTGGACGGCTATCACATGGCGTGCACCAACTGCTCACCGCGTCGCTCAGCTCCTAGTTAGCAAGGTGACGCACTCAACATGGCTCGTCATTGGGAACATATCCACCGGCTGCGCCACAATCGCCTTATACCCATGCTGCTCCATAAATGCCAAATCACGCGCCAAGGACGCAGGGTTGCAGGACACATAAACGACGCGCTCGGGCTGCACCTCGGCAATCGCTGCCAGCACCTTCTGCTCGCAGCCCGCACGCGGAGGATCCACTACCACAACGTCAGGACGCACGCCGCCGGCCAGCAGCTTCGGCAGCTCTACCGCAGCATCACCGCAGATAAATTCCGCATTAGCGCATTTATTCTCTTCGGCGTTTTTCTTGGCGTTTTCAATCGCAGGCGCCACAATCTCAATACCATAAACCTGTTTGGCGTGACGCGCAAGATACAACGAAATCGTACCTGTACCGCAGTAAACGTCCACCACTGTTTCCTTACCGCTCAGCGCCGCAAACTCCAGCGCCTTGTTATACAGCTTTTCTGCCTGCTCGCTGTTCACCTGGAAGAAGGCCTGCGCGGAAATATGAAAGCTCAGGCTACCCAGACTGTCCTTAATCGATTCCGGTCCGTACAGCACACGTGTTTTGCTGCCCATGACCACGTTCGTCTGCTTTTTGTTGATGTTCTGCACCACGCTCACAAGTCCCGGAACATAGCTTTTCAGCCATTCAATGAGCACGCCGCGGTGCGGAATGTCATAGCCGGAGGTAATGATAACCGCCATCACCTCGCCGCTGTGTACGCCCACGCGTCCCATAATATGGCGCACGAGGCCCTTGCCTGTCTTTTCGTCATAGGCGCTGATGTTATAATGCTGCATCCAGGTGCGCACCGTTTTCATAATCGCATTGTTCGCCTCTTTGGAAATCATGCAGGCATCCGTATCTACAACACTGTGCGTTGCCGTCGCATAACAGCCTATATGCAGCACACCTTCAGCGTCCGCTGCCGCGGGGAACTGCATCTTATTGCGGTAGCTCCACGGCTCCACCGCCCCCAACACCGGCAATGCCTCCAACTCCAGATGTCCGATTCTGGTGAGAGCATCCTGCACCTGCTGACGCTTGCATTCCAGCTGTCCCTTATAGCTCAAATGCTGCAGCTGGCAGCCGCCGCATTCCTTATACACCGGGCACGCAGGCTCCACACGCTCGGCAGATGCTTTGACAATCTCCTCCAGTGCACCAACTGCATAGCTTTTCTTCACCAGCGTAATAGTTACGCGCACCTCTTCCTCCGGCAGCGCACCTTTGACAAAGACTGTAAAGCCTTCGTACTTGCCGACGCCTTCACCGCTGCTGCCGAGACCGTTGACAGTTAACGTAATATTATCTCCCTGTTTTACAGGAATTATCTGCTTCATATATTTCCACCTGACCTTTTCGATTTTATTGTATATATATCTAATTATATCACAAAAACAGCCTGCAAAGAAACAGCAGCATGCTTAGATAATGCTTTACATCAATGCAACCGATTATCATACACCCGAAATAATGCTTTACATCTTTCCTGTGATTGTGAGAAGTGTGCAACATTTTCCGTTAAACTATATACTTTGCATATAACATAAGCTATAATTATGTTAGGGACATTGAGTTTCCGGGTCTATAAAGGTTTTATTTTGCGAAAGGAGCGATGCACAATGGCAGTAAAATTTTTTAAATGCAGTATTTGCGGTAATATCGTCGGCCTGATTCAGGACGGCGGCGGTGAGCTTGTCTGCTGCGGTAAGCCTATGCAGGAGCTTGTTGCCAACACCGAGGACGCAGCTCAGGAAAAGCATGTGCCCATAATTACCGTTGATGGCAGCACGGTGCGTGTAGCTGTAGGCAGCGTGGAGCATCCCATGATTGAAAAGCACTATATCCAATGGATTTATCTGCAGACAACTCATGGCGGTCAGCGCTATATCTTAAAGCCGGGTGACAAGCCGGAGGCTGTTTTCGCTCTTGCTGAGGGTGCAGCTCCGCTCGCCGCTTATGCATATTGCAATCTGCACGGATTGTGGGCGGCAAAGCTGTAACAGCTGACACCTTACATTCATAAAACACTTCTTTTCTCAGTGTCGGAGTCCCGACCGATAACGGTCAGGGGCTCCGATACTTTTTTATTTTCGGAAAAAGCTAAAAATAAAACCGGCCTCCGACAGCTATATGTAATAGCATATCCGAGACCGGTTAAATTACAAAAACAATCACGCGAGGCTTATGGTCTTAAGCCCCAAAGGCTGTTCAAAAAGCACAGCGGAAGAATTATTTTTCTACCCACAGGCCTTTTTCGTCTTTTTTGTAGCCGGCAAATTCGATTGCCAGCGCAGCCATAACCTTGGTTGCGTCCTTAATCTGTACGTTCAGCTCTTCTGCGCGGATGAAATCATCGTGGCACATTTCGCTGGGGTTTTTGCCGGTAAGCAAAACGTATTCGTTCTGCATTTCTACAAGTGCTTTTGCTTCTGCATTAAATTGTTCCATTAGACTAAATCTCCTTAGCTTTTATTATTGTACGATAACGCTCAGATCACCTACAGCATGGGTAATATCCTTAACTGCTGCCAAGAGTGCCAGACGGTTGTTCTTCACGCGAACGTCCTCGTCCATAACCATAACATCTTCGAAGAATTTGTTGATCGGGTCAACCAGCTTAACTGCTTCAGCCATAACTGCAGCATAGTCATACTTGGTTGCTGCAACCAGCACTTCCTTGCTGGCTGCCATAGCAGCATTGTGCAGAGCGCCTTCAGCCTCTACAGCGAAGAGCTGCGGGTTGATAGCGGATTCCTCTTCAATCTTCTTGCACAGGTTAGCAACACGGGTTGCAGCCTGAATCAGTGCCGGAGCCTCTGCGGAAGCAACAAAGCTGTTCAGAGCCTTAGCACGGGCAACAAGATCGGTGAAGTCGTCATTCATCTGGTCAGCCAGAACTGCGTCAACTACGTCATAACGGATGCCCTGATCCATCAGCATGTTGCGCAGGCGCTGTTTCATGAACTCAGCAATCTGCGGTACGAGCTTTTTGGTGTCCTCTGCCGGAATGTTCAACAAGTACAGAGCGCCGGCGATAACCTTGTACAGGGAGAGATGATAGTTGCCGTCCAGCAGAATGTTGATGATGCCCAGAGCCTGACGGCGCAGTGCATACGGATCCTGAGAACCGGTCGGAGCCAGACCACGGCTGAATGTAGCGCAGATGTTGTCCAGCTTATCAGCAATACCGGTCAGACGGCCGATATCAGTCTTCGGCAGCTCGTCACCGGCAAAGCGCGGCAGATAATGCTCGTAAATACCCAGTGCAACCTCAGGTGCTTCACCATCGAGCTTAGCATATTCGCGGCCCATAACGCCCTGCAGCTCGGTGAATTCGATAACCATACCGGTTACCAGGTCGCATTTGCACAGCAGAGCGGTGCGCTCCAGCTTTTCTTTATCAACCTTGGCATTGATAGCCATAGCCAGCATATCAACAGCCTGTACCAGACGTTTGCTCTTATCGTTCATATTGCCCAGGCCTTCCTGGAAGGAAACGGTTTTGAGTTTTTCCAGACGGTCAGCCAGAGATTGTTTTCTGTCCTCGTTGAAGAAGAATTCAGCGTCGCTCAGACGTGCACGCAGTACGCGCTCGTTACCGTGAGCAACAATCTCCAGATGCTCCTTGCCACCGTTGCGGACGGTGATGAACTTGTTCAGCAGGGAGCCGTCTTCTGCCAGTACCGGGAAGTAACGCTGATGCTCGCGCATCGGGGTGATAATGCATTCCTTCGGCAGAGCGAGGAATTTTTCTTCGAATTTGCCGCACAGAGCAGTCGGCCATTCTACCAGATAGTTTACTTCCTCCAGCAGGTCCTCGTTGATTTCAGCATGACCGCCTTCGGCAATTGCCAAATCGGTAACCTGTTGACGAATCAGCTCACGACGAGCGTCCTGGTCAACCATTACATAGTTGTCATACATAACCTTTTCATAGGAATCAGCATCGGGAATTTCTACAGCGCCGATGGTGCCGATAGCAGCGGAAGCTACGGCGTTCTTAGCCTTGCTCTTTACGGTATCGAACAGAGCCTTGGCTGCATCGCCGATAGACTCATGAGCTTTAGCGTTATCCAGTGCGGAAGGACGCAGGAAGCGGTGACCGCGGCTGAATTTGCCGGATTTTACGCCGGTGATTTCAACAGGGATAACTTCATCACCGAACAGAGCAACCAGCCAACGAATCGGACGGACAAATTTGAATTCATGGTCTGCCCAACGCATGTTTTTCGGGAAGTTCAGGCTGGTGAGGATATCAGTCAGCAGGCCCGGCAGCAAATCCTTAACCGGTTGGCCTGCCAGATGCTTAACAGCATATACATATTCGTCACGAACAACGAGCTCTTTTACGTCAACGCCTTGGCCGCGAGCAAAGCCGATAGCTGCTTTGGAGGGAGCGCCGCTTACGAAAGCGATTTTTGCGGAAGGACCTTTAGCCTCAACAGTGCTGTCCTCCTGAGCTTCAGCAACGCCACTGGCAATGAAGGTCATACGACGGGGAGTGCCATAGGTTTTAACTGCTTCGAAGGGAATGCGCAGCTCAGTCATTTTCTTTTCTGCCAAATCCTTTAATTGTGCCAGAATAGCAGGCATAAATTTCGCAGGAATCTCTTCTGTACCGATTTCAAAAAGTAATTTTTCCATTATTATTTCTCCCCTTTCTTGAGCAGCGGGAAGCCCATTTCTTCACGTTGTGCTACATAAGCCTTTGCACACAGGCGGGCCATCGCACGTACACGGCCGATGTAGGCAGTACGTTCACTTACGCTGATTGCTCCGCGGGAATCCAGCAGGTTGAATGCATGGGAGCATTTCAGAACGTAATCATAAGCAGGACGGATATAACCAAGCTCGATAACGCGCTTAGCTTCTGCTTCATATTTGTCGAACAGGTCAAACAGCAGCGCGGTGTCTGCTACCTGGAAGTTGTAGAAGGATTGCTCTACCTCATTGGTGTGGAAAACGTCACCGTAGGTGATGTCGCCAACCCATTGGATATCAAATACGTTTTCTACGCCCTGGATATACATAGCCAGACGCTCCAGGCCGTACGTGATTTCAACGGTAACAGGCTTAACGTCAATGCTGCCTACCTGTTGGAAGTAGGTGAACTGGGTGATTTCCATGCCATCCAGCCAAACTTCCCAGCCCAGGCCCCAAGCGCCCAGAGTCGGAGATTCCCAGTTATCCTCTACAAAGCGGATATCATGCTCCTCCTGATGAATGCCGAGCTCAGCCAGGCTCTGCAGGTACAACTCCTGAATGTTTTCCGGAGAGGGCTTTACGATAACCTGGAACTGATGATGCTGGAACAGACGGTTCGGGTTGTCACCGTAACGGCCGTCTGCCGGGCGGCGGGAAGGCTCTACGTAAGCCACACGCCAGGGCTCAGGTCCGAGTACGCGTAAAAAGGTAGACGGGTTCATTGTGCCTGCGCCTTTTTCGATGTCATAGGGCTGTGCCATAATGCAGTTTTGGCCTGCCCAGAATTTTTGCAGCTTCAAAATAATTGTCTGAAAATCCATGTTTTACCTCCTATATTTGTTACAAAGACGGCAATGGCAGCAGCTTTGTCCGAAAACAAAAAGCACCCGCGTCCCCGTAACTTAAATGTTACAGGGACGGAGTGCATACAGCTCGAACTCCGCGGTTCCACCCTGCTTGACTGCAAAAATGCAGCCCGCCTCAATCAATTTTCTTTTGCAGCTCCAAAGTGCCTTCATCCGCCATTGCCGCCTTACACTGTCACGGCTCGCTGAGTTTGCAGACTACTACTCTTCTTCTTAGCTTAACTGTTAGTATATAAAATGCAGCGCTGTTTGTCAAGTGCAGCAAATAATTTTGTAAACACCGCGCAGAAAATATATCGTTACTATTAGCTTTCATCATAACAAAATGCCCCCGCGCGGACGCGCAGAGGCATTTTTGCTTCAAGTTGTCAGGTTAATATAAATTAAGCGGCTATTATTTCTTTTCGATGAGCTTCAGCGGAGCAGAAATCTTAGCTTCTACTTTTTCGCCCTTAGCAGCCTTAACAGCTACTTCCAGACCTTGCTGGCCCATGATTTCCGGCTGTTGAGCGATAGTAGCGCTCATAGCGCCGCTTTCTACAGCCTTTACGCCGTCAGCAGTACCGTCAAAGCCAACGATGAAAATTTGCTTGCCGGCACTCTTAGCAGCTTCGATTGCACCCAAAGCCATTTCGTCGTTCTGAGCGAAAATAGCTTTGATATCCGGGTTAGCCTGCAGCATGTTTTCTGCTACAGTCAGGCCCTTGCTGCGGTCAAATTCAGCAGTCTGTTTAGCAACAACGGTCAGCTTGCTGTCAGCAATTTTGTGGAAGCCTTCGCCGCGTTCACGGGAAGCACTGGCACCGGGGATACCCTCCAGCTCAGCAACCTTAACCTTTTCGCCCAGCTTCTTAACGATGTAATCAGCAGCCATTTCGCCGCCTTTTACGTTATCGGAAGCAACCAGGCTTGCTACAGTACCCTGATTAGCGCTGCGGTCGAGGCAGATAACAGGGATGTTAGCCTTGTTGGCAGCCTTTACGGATGTAGAAATTGCATCAGAGTCAACAGGGTTAACCAGCAGAACGCTGATGTTTTGCTGCAGCAGGTCAGCAATATCATTAGCCTGCTTTGCAGGATCGTTCTGAGCGTCAACAACCTTTACGGTTACGCCCAGCTCCTTAGCCTTAGCTTCTACGCCTTTAGCCAGGGAAACGAAGAACGGATTGTTTTGAGTGGATACGGAGAAGCCAACGGTGATTTTCTTATCGTTGCCTTTTGCAGCATCCTTCTTGTCGCTGCCGCCGCAGCCGACAATCATCATAGCCATTGCTACAATGCAGGTTAATACCAATAAAATTTTTTTCATGTGAGAAAATACCTCCCGGAATTAGAAATTACTATGCGGACAAAAACTTGAATTAAGCAGGCTGCGGCTGAAAAGCACCGGATGGTGCTTTACGTCCGCATCACGCTTAGTTTTTCTTTCTGTCCATCAGCACAGCCAGCAAAATTACAATACCTTTGACAACTTGTTGGTAAAAGCTGGATACGTTTAAGATATTCAGACCATTATTCAAAGTTCCGATAATCAGCGCACCGATAATGGTACCGAAGATGCGGCCCTTACCGCCGGAAAGACTGGTTCCGCCCAATACTACGGCTGCGATAGCATCCAGCTCATAGCCGGTACCGGCAGTAGGCTGAGCACTGTTCAGACGGCTGGTAAGGATAGCACCTGCCATACCGCAGAGGAAGCCTGTAACGGTATAGGCAAATATTTTAATGCGGTTGATTTTGATACCTGCGATGAAGGAAACCTTCTCATTGCCGCCGACAGCATAGGTTTTGCGTCCTAGCGGAGTTTTGTGCAGGATGAACCACAAAATGAAAAACATAATCAGCATCATAATAGCAGGAACCGGCAGGCCGGCAACATAGCCCTGGCCGAATTCCAGGAAGCGGTCATCCTCGGACAGGCTGCTGATAGGGTTACCGTTGGTATATACCAGAGTCAGACCACGGAAAATGGTCATAGTAGCCAAGGTTGCGATAAAGGGCGCCACCTTGCCGTAGGTAATTACCAGGCCGTTGACACTGCCCAGTGCCGCACCGATGAGGCAGGCCAGCACGATGCCGAATACAGGATCCATACCGCCCTTGATAAAGCTGCCCATGAGTGCGCTGGAAAGCGCCAGAATACTGCCGACGGACAAATCAATACCGCCGGTTAAAATAACAAAGGTCATGCCAAAGGAAATTAAGGCATTGATAGAAACCTGACGCAGCAGGTTTTTCAGGTTGCTGGGGTCGATAAAGCTGCTGTTGAGGCAGGAAATAACCACAAACAACACAATGAGTCCGATTATGGAACCGGATTTTTTTAAGATTGCTTTTACATCCATTATTTTTATTGCCCTCCCGTTGCAAGTGTCATGATTTTTTCCTGATCTGCTTCATCGTGCAGCAGCTCGCCGGCAATGCGGCCTTCGTGAACAACAACGATGCGGTCGCTCATGCCCAATACCTCAGGCAGCTCCGAAGAAACCATAATAATCGAAACGCCACTTGCAGTAAGCTCGTTCATCAGCTCATATATATCGCGTTTTGCACCTACGTCGATACCACGGGTAGGCTCATCCATAATAATGACCTCCGGGTGCATACCAACCCATTTGGCAATAACCACCTTCTGCTGGTTACCGCCGGACAATGCACCGGCCTCAAGGTCCAGACTGCTGGTCTTTACGCCCAGCTTCGCTGCCATTTTATCGGCAAAATCATTAAGAACATTAAAATTGATGACACCGCTTTTGGCAAAGCTGTCAACACTCGGCAGAGCGATGTTGCGCAAAATGGAGAAGTCCAGAATCAGGCCCTCTGTTTTGCGGTTTTCGGTTACGAAGCCCAAGCCTGCCTTAATAGCATCCTCAGGTTTGGTAATCTTCAAAGGCTCACCCTTGAAAACAAGCTCGCCGCCTGCATGAGGGTCAACGCCAAAAACAGCGCGCATGATTTCGGTACGTCCGCTGCCCATAAGGCCGGCAAAGCCCAAAATCTCGCCCTTGCGCAGGTTAAAGTTAATATCATGGAAAACTCCCGGCTGCTCAAAGTGCTTAACCTCCAGCAGCACATCGCCCGGCTTATTGCGGCGGTCGGGATAAAATTCCGTAATGGAGCGTCCTACCATATCGCGGACAATCTGCTCCATGCTGTATTCCTTAACAGGCTTGGTAGCTACGGACACGCCGTCACGCATAACGGTAATCGTATCGCAGTTCTGCGTAACCTCTTCCATACGGTGCGAAATATAAACCATTGCTACACCGCGTTTTTTCAGGGAACGCATAACCTCAAAGAGCTTTTCTGTTTCTCTTTCGGTCAGCGCCGCCGTAGGCTCGTCCATAATAACAACCTTGGCGTCCAGCAGAAGGTTACGGACGATTTCCGTCATCTGCTGCTGTCCTACCGAGCATTCGCCGGCTTCCATATCCAGCGGCAGCTCAATTTCAATTTCACGGCATTTCTGCTCTGCCATAGCACGCATAGCCTTAAAATCCAGGATACCCATGCCGTTGGTTACGCTGTGCATCAAAAACAGGTTTTCCAGAATGCTCAGGTTCGGCCAGATATTCAGCTCCTGATGAATGAAGGCAATGCCATAAGCTTCTGCCTCCAGAGGATTTTTGAAGCTGATTTCCTTGCCGTCGACAAAAATCTGTCCCTTATCCTGCTTGTGAATACCCGTCAGGATATTCATCAGTGTTGATTTGCCGGCACCGTTTTCACCCATCAGAGCGTGTACCTCACCGCTTTTAAGCTTCAGGTCAACACCCTTGAGCACCTCATTAGAACCAAAGGCCTTATGGATATTTCTTAATTCAATCTCCATACTTTTCCTTATTCCTACCTTACGCTAATTTTTAAAAGAAAACATTGCTGTGCAAAATCACATTGGCAAAAGGCGTAATTTCGCCGGTGCGGATAATGCATTTGGCATGCTTGGTTGCCTCCTTGAAGGCTTCGTGGTCTGCGTCGATAATCCACTGCTCTTCGGTGAAGAGCTGCTTCATAGCGCCGTAGACAGCAGGATTTCTGCCTTCCATTTCCGCTGCAATTTCTACCTTTTCGATAACCATATTCTTGGCTACTTCCTCAACAACCTCCAGGAAGGAGGGAGTTCCCGGCTTCAGCGCCAGGTCGATTTTCTGCACACCTGCAGGCACAGGCAGACCGCAGTCACCGATAACGATAGTGTCGGTGTGGCCCAAATCAGCCAGCACCTTCGCAATAGAGCTGTTTAACATTCCACCCTTTTGCATTATTTAAGCATCTCCTCTACTTCATGTAAATAAGGCATACCGCCCTGTGCTCCCAGCTTTTGCACTGAAAGAGCTGCGGCAGCATTGGCAAAGCTGATGCTTTCCTGCATGGATTTGCCATTTGCACGGGCAACGGCAAAGGCACCGTTAAAGGTGTCGCCTGCACCCGTAGTGTCAACCGGCTTTACCTTAAAGCCGGGAACAGTAATAACCTGGCCCTTTTCCGCATAGGCAACACCCTTGCTGCCCAGCGTCATAATAACCTTGCCCTGGTTCTGGTCAAGGATATCTGCCTTGCCCTTACCGGCAAACAGTGTTGCTGCCTCATGCTCGTTGGGAGTCAGATAAGTAATCTTATCCAGCAGAGCCTGCGGCACCGGAGCAACAGGTGCGGGGTTCAGCAGCACAGGCACACCGTGCGCTGCGCATTTTTCAATGACATAGGCATTGGTAGCGGCAGGGATTTCGTGCTGCAAAAGCACCATGTCTGCCTTGCTGATATCATCCCACGCTTCGTCAATCAGCGCCGGGGATACTAGGTCATTGGCAGCCTTGATAACGATAATCGTGTTATCGTCCTCCGCTACGGTAATATGCGCGGTACCGCTGTTTTCACCCGGCAGTACCTTCACATAGGTGGAATCTACGTTGTTTTCCTTTAAAGCCTTCAATACCAGCTGGCCGTATACATCATCACCGATGCAGCCGACCATCATAACATCTGCTCCCAGGCGGGCTGCTGCAACAGCCTGGTTGGCGCCCTTGCCGCCGGGAGAAACGGTCAGACGGTTGCCGAAAATAGTTTCTCCGGGATGCACCCAGCGATCACATTCAACGGTAATATCAATATTACAGCTACCTACTACGACAATTTTTGACATATCTTCTACCTCCTGTCCTGAGGATTATTACGGCTTCGGACGCGCGCTGCTTTGTGGCACGCCTGCTGCCGCCAGGATTTATATAATTTTTTGTAATAACAGTGCGTATTGCCCGTCAATCAGGTTCGGCTGCAGCAAATCCTTGAGAAAGGCTGCCTGCTTACGGCTGGTTTTGGGCATGGTCTGATGCCAATAGGTGATGGCAAGCTGCAGCAGGCGCAGCAGCTCCTCTCTGGCGCTTTTGTCATCGGCAGTCAGCTGCCAGAAAAAGCTGTACCATTGGCGGAAGATATCCGCATCATCCTGCATCGCCGAACGCGATACGTTGGCAGTAACGTCACGCAGATGACGCAAAAGAAGCTGCAGAAGCGCAGTCTGCCGCTCAGGCTGTGCCTTCGGCACACGTCGCAGCAGCAGGCGGTACAGAAGCGTCAGCTCCCTGTAAATTCTGCAGGCCTTGTCAAAGCCGTCCCAGCGTGCGTACACGACGAAATGCAGCTGCAGCTGCTGCAGGCTCCACACCCACTGTTGCAGGTCCTGCTGCTTTAAAAGCCAGCGCCCGGCCTCACGCAGCAGAAACGCGGTTTCCTCGCGCCACCGCCTACGCGCCATACGCGCCGCCAGACTGAGCCATTCGCCCATAAATTCCTGCAGTATCGCAGTATCGCCGGCGTGCGTCCGCAGCCAGCGCCGCACCAGCAGTGCGAGCATGGGACGCACCTCAGCCAAACGCCTGTCGCACACGGCAAACGTCAGCCGCAGCAGAACGCTGCCGCCCTGATGTGCCAGCTGCGGATTGACCAGCATCTGCTCCAAACGCGGCCTGCTTTCCTGCATCCAAGCCGCAAAAAGCTGCCGTTGCCGGTGGCGTAAGGCCACCAGCAGACAGCAGCTGATTGCTTGTAATGCTTCATTATCTGCTGCTTCAGCAATAATACCCGAAAAAGCTGTGCAGGCGTTTTGTTCTCTGCCGTCACGCAGAGCAATGCATGTTTCTAAAATAAGTTCTGTTACCATATTCCTACAGGTTAATATCGCCTTCGTAGACGTCACCGGAAACAGGATCCACCGTTACCAGCAGGCCGTCGGCCAGCTTGGAGGTTGCTTTCTCCGCGCCTACGATAACAGGCAGGCCGCAGGTTACGGCAACAATAGCGGTGGAGGATGTCAGGCCGCCCTCTTCGGCGATAATCGCTGCTGCCTTGGCAGCAGCCTGCGGTACAAACTCATCGTTCAGCACATCAACTACAAGGATATCGCCCTTTTGGAGCTTGTCCTTGAAATCTGCCGCAGTTCTGCCTACGCAGATACGGCCGGTGACAGTCTTGCTGCCGATACCGGTACCGCTGAGAAGTTTGGTACCCACTGTAACCACCTTAATCAGATTTGTACTGCCCGGAGTACCGATAGGCACGCCGGCAGTTATAACAACAGATGCGCCGTCCTTGATTACGGAGTGATGCAAAGCACACTGCAAAGACAGCTCTATCATTTCATCAGTATTTGTGGAGTATGGCCCCAAAAGCGGCAGCACACCCCAATAAAGCTGCATCGCACGCACGCGCTCAGGCAAGCGTGATACAGCAACAACAGTACATTGAGGCTTATATTTGGCAATCATACGTGCCGTAAAGCCTGATTCGGTAATCGTAAGAATAGTATCTGCCTTTATTTCCTGGGAAATCTGCACAGTAGCATGGCTGATGGCATCGGTAGAATGGATGCGCTCGCTGATGCCCTTCTTTTGGAAGATGTGCACATAATCAAGCGCGTTTTCCGTGCGAACGGCAATCTTGGCCATCGTCTGCACCGCCTCCAGCGGATATTTGCCGCTGGCAGTTTCGCCGCTCAGCATAATAACGTCGCTGCCGTCGAAAATAGAGTTGGCAACGTCACTGGCTTCGGCACGGGTTGCACGGTAGCTGTTAATCATGCTTTCCAGCATTTGCGTAGCCGTGATAACAGGCTTGCCCGCCTTATTGCAGCGCGCAATGATATCCTTCTGTACCAGCGGTACATCCTCGGTCGGAATCTCTACACCCAGGTCGCCTCTGGCAACCATAATGCCGTCGGATACACCGATAATTTCATCGATATGCTGCACACCGGCCTCATTCTCGATTTTGGAAATAATCCCGATAGTAGAGCCTGCTTCCTCGAGCACCTTACGGATAGCGATAACATCATCGGCCTTCTGCACGAAGGATGCCGCAATATAATCCATATCATGCTCGACAGCAAAAAGAATATCTGCCTTGTCCTGCTCCGACAAAAACGGCAGCTTCAGCTCGATACCGGGGCAGGCCACACGCTTACGTGAGCTCAGCTCACCGCCGTTGACAACCTTGGTATAAATTTTGCAGCCGTCAATACGTACAACCTTTAAGGAAAGCAGTCCGTCGGCCAGCAGAATATTGCTGCCGATTTCTACCTCCTGCGGCAGGCCGGCATAATTGACATGTGCCATATGGCGGTCGCCCAGATAATCCTCGGTAGTCAGGCAGAAATCATCGCCCTCGTGCAGCTCGATTTTACTTTCGGCAAACATGCCCAGGCGCATTTCCGGGCCTTTGGTATCGGCAATCGTAGCGATTACCTTACCGGCCTCCTCTGCTGCCTGACGCACCAGCTGCAGCCTTTTGCCATGGTCCTCATGGTTACCGTGCGAAAAGTTGAAGCGTGCCAGATCCATGCCTGCAAGCATCATCTTACGCAGCAGCTCTACATTGTCCGTGCTGGGACCTACTGTACAGATAATCTTCGTTTTCTTCATCAGGACTGCGCCTCCTCAGTACTGAAACTTATTCTCACACAAAACCTCATAGGCATCCTCTGCCTCCGAAACCGGCAGGCAGATTTCATAAGCCTTATTATGCTTGCCTCCGGCACTTTTCAGCTGTACCAAAAAGCCGTTTTCCGTCAGCATTTGCTTTATTTTTTGGGCTTGTTCCTCAGTGTGGGCAATATAAATTGTTTTCCACATACTAGAATGCCTCCTGTAAATCAGGTAATTGGATTAAGCCTTATAAGCTTTGATTTTTTCAATCAGCTTCGGCAGGATTACGTTTACATCACCTACGATGCCATAATGAGCAACGGTGAAAATCGGTGCCTCTGCATCCTTGTTGATAGCGATGATGATATCGCTGTCCTTCATGCCGGACAGATGCTGGATAGCACCGCTGATGCCGCAGGCAAAGTAGATGTGCGGAGTAACGGATTTACCGGATTGGCCAACCTGTTGGGAGTGAGTCAGCCAGCCTTCGTCGATAGCGGCACGGGTGCCTGCTACTGCGGAATTTTCAAAGAGAGCAGCCAGCTGTTCCAGCATGTCAAAGTTTTCCTTGCTGCCGAAGCCACGGCCGCCTGCTGCGATCATGTCAGCTTCATCAATCTTAACAGCGTTTTCGCTGCTCAGAGCTTCTTTTTTAACCAGTTCAACACGGCTTACAGCGCCTGCTTCCGGAGTGAAGGCAATAACCTCACCGGTGCGGGTGTTGTCCAATTCAGCCGGTTTGAATACTTTAGGACGAACGGTACCCATTTGCGGACGGTTAACGTCGCAGATGATGGTAGCGCAGATATTGCCGCCCAGTGCGGGACGAGTCCAGGCAACAAGCTTGTCATCGGTTACATCCAGAGCGGTACAGTCAGCGCACAGGCCGGTATGCAGACGTGCTGCAACACGCGGAGCCAGGTCACGGCCGTCATCGGTAGCACCGAACATAATGGAAGCCGGATCATATTTCTTGGACAGCTGGCAGATAGCATCGGTATACAACTCGGTATCGTAATCTGCGTATTTAGCATCCTCAACAACATAAACAACATCAGCGCCGGCAGCAATCAGCTGCTGCGGCAGCTCGCCTGCAGCAGCGGTCACCAGTACCGCACAGCATTTTTCCTCCAGCTTGGCACACAGCTCTTTGGCAGCGCCCAACAGCTCAAAGGTAACATTCATCAGCTGACCATTTTCCTGTTCAGCAATAACCCACATATTTACACACTCCTATTCGTTATCTTCAGTATCGTCAGTTTTGGCAATAGCTATAGCCTCCATGGAACATTCGCGGATGCAGGCACCGCAGCAGACACACTGCTGCATATCAATCTGCGCCTTGCCTTCACGCAGCGTTGCAGCGCCCATCGGGCAGACTGCCACACATTCCTCACAGCCACAGCAAAGCTGCCTGTTTACTTTTATCAGCATGGTTCACCTTAGCGGGTAATAACCTCTGCCTTAACCAGCTTTTCAAACAGCATATCTACTGCTGCATCAGCATCTTCTTCAGTAATGATTTCGCCGTTGATTTCAGGCGGAGCCGGGGTGAAGGCTTTTTTAACCTTAGTCGGAGAGCCCTTCAGGCCTACGGTTGCAGGATCAATGTCCAGGTCAGCAACGGTAAGAGTAGGAATCTGAGCCTTACGTGCTTTCATTTTGCCCTTAATGCTGGCAAAACGCGGCTCTTTTTCGGATTTGGTTACGGTAACCAGCAGCGGTGCAGCGCAAGCCAGAGTCAGCTGGTAGTTTTCGTTTTCACGGACAACAACAAATTTACCGTCTTCATAGCTCAGGCTCAGAGCGCCGGTAATCTGAGGAATTCCCAGATGCTCGGCCATTTCCGGGCCAACCTGTGCGGTGTCGCCGTCTACTGCCTGCTTGCCGCAGAGCACGAGGTCGAACTCGCCCAGATGTTTTACAGCAGCAGCCAGAGCCAGGCTGGTTGCCAGAGTATCACTGCCGCCCAGAACGCGGTCGCTCAGCAGAACGCCGTCATCAGCGCCCATAGCGATTGCTTCCTTCAGGATATCGGTTGCCTGGGGCAGGCCCATGGTCAGTACAGTTACCTTAGCGCCTTCCTTGTCCTTCAGGCACAGCGCTACCTCCAATGCCTGACGGTCATAGGGATTCATAATATTTTCTACACCCGTACGGTCCAAGGTATTGGTTTCACGGTTAAATTTTACTTTTGCCGTATCCGGCACTTGTTTTAAACAAACGAGAATATTCATTTGCTGCCTCCTTAAGCTTATTACAGGAGCTGCTGCTCCGGCTTTTTTACATTCTTCTCTTTATTTTAGCATTTTTGTACTTAAACTTGCAAGTATATCATGAAAGTTTATGAAAAACAGCTCAAATAATTACATCAATTTTTCTTTACCACGCAGTTTTCGCCAAGTATTTTGACAACATCCTCGGCAAAGCCGGGCGCTTCGCTGTTCACCCAGAAGTTAGGCGTTGTCTTGATGAGCTTGCGCGAGCCCATCAGCTGCAGGTATACGCAGTCATCGCCCTTATATTTTTGGAACAGCTGCATCAGCTCACGCTGCACCAGCGGATTTTCCAAGTGCGCTTCGATACGCAGGCGGATTTCCGTAGGCGGCTTGGACGGCAGAGCGCGCACGCTGTTGGCAATAATCTTGCTCTCGCGCTCATCCACGCTAAAGCGTCCTTCAATCGCTACAATACTGTCCTCATAGATATCCTTGACATTTGTATGATAAGCCTGCGGGAAAACGATAACCGGGAAGCGTCCGCTGAAATCCTCCAGCGTCAGAACGGCCATCGTATCACCGCGCTTGGTATTTTTAATTGTGCAGTCCGTAATAATGCCGGCCACACGCACGAACTGTCCGTCCTGCACCTGCGTTTCGCCGCCGAACTGGTGCAGCGGCATGAAGCGCTGCAGCATCTGCTTATAATCGCTCAGCGGATGGTCGGTAACGTAAAAGCCGATGATTTCCTTTTCGTTCTGCAGAATAAGCTGCTTGGGGATTTCCGGCAGCGGCGGCAGCTTGATTTCCGTCACACCGAAGCTATCGTCACCGAACAGCCCCAGCTGGCCATTAGCCTTATCCCTCTGGCAGGCAGCGCCCAGTTCAACCGCCTGCTCAATAATGGCCAGCATCTGCGAGCGTCTGGCGCCGAAGGAATCCATTGCGCCGCATTTAATCATATTTTCGATAACGCGCTTGTTGACCACGCGCATATTAACACGACAGCAGAAATCCGTCAGGCTCTTGAACGGACCGCCCTCGTTGCGGGCGCTGATTATTGCATCGACTGCGGCATCACCGGTATTTTTTATACCAGCTAAGCCGAAGCGGATGGACTCATTCTGATGTACCGTAAAGTTGTGACCGCTTTCGTTGACATCCGGCGGCAGGATTTTGACATTATCATTACGGCAGACGTTAATATACCAGCTCACCTTATCCGCATCACCGATAATGCTGTTGAGGAAGGCCGCATAAAACTGCGGACGCCAGTGCGCCTTCAGATAAGCGGTTTCATAGGCTACCAACGCATAGGCTACGGAGTGGGATTTGTTGAAGCCGTAACCGGCGAAGTGCTGCAAGAGCGAGAAAATCTGGTCGCTGAGCTCTTCTGGGATGTCATGCAGCTTCTTCGCACCGTCGATAAACGACTGGCGCATAGAATCCAGCTCCTTAGCCTTCTTCTTGCCCATCGCGCGGCGCAGAATATCTGCCTGACCGAGCGTAAAGCCTGCCAGCGCTGATGTTATCTGCATAACCTGCTCCTGATACAGAATAACGCCGTAGGTGTCCTTCAAAATAGGCTCCATCAGCGGATGCAATACCTTTGCCGTGCGCTGTCCGTGACGGCCGGCGATAAAGTCCTCCGCCATACCGGTTCCCAAAGGACCGGGACGGTACAGAGCCACCAACGGAATCAGGTCCTCAAAGCTTTCAGGAGCCAAATCCATAACCAGCTTGGTGATGCCTGCCGACTCCAGCTGGAAAACACAGGCCGTTTCACCGCGGCGCAGCATTGCGCAGGCGTCCTCGTCAGCCAGCGGAATATTATCAATATCAACCTCTTCACCCGTAGTTTCTCGGATAAAGCGGATGCAGTCACCGATAACCGTCAGCGTGCGCAGGCCCAGAAAGTCCATCTTCAGCAGGCCAAGCTCTTCAACCTTATTTTTATCGTACTGTGTGATGACGCCACCCTCACTGCCCTGCTGCAGCGGTACGTAATTTTTCATATTATGCGGTGCGATAATTACACCGGCGGCATGCGTGCCTGCGTTACGTGGCAAGCCCTCCACGCTTTCCGCAAGGTCAATCAGCTTCTTGACCTCCGGGCGCGAGTCGTACGCCTGACGGAAGTCCTTGCTGCTGTTCAGCGCCTTCTCCAGCGTAATACCAAGCTCACGCGGAATCAGCTTGGCAATTTCGTCTACCTCGCCGTAGCTCATGCCCAGCGCCTTGCCCACGTCGCGCACCGCCGCGCGCGCCTGCAGTGTGCCGAATGTAATAATCTGCGCTACACGCTCCTGTCCGTAACGGCGCACCACGTAATCGAGCACCTGATTACGCTTCACATAGCAGAAGTCGGTATCAATATCAGGCATGCTGACACGTTCAGGATTCAAAAAGCGTTCGAATAGCAGATGATAACGCAAAGGCTCGATATTTGTTATCCGCAGCAGATAGGCCACAATACTGCCTGCGGCACTGCCACGCCCCGGTCCTACCGGAATATCATGACTGCGGCAGTAGTTGATGAAGTCCCAGACAATGAGGAAGTAGCAGGCATAGCCCATCGTGTTGATAATGTCCAGCTCAAAGTCCAGACGCTCGCGCACCTTCTCATCCACAACCTCATAACGCTTAGGCAAAGCCTCCTCGCACAGGTGGCGCAGATAGCTCACGGCATCATAGCCCTCAGGCACCGGGAACTCCGGCAGCAGCAGATGACCGAACTCCATCTTCACGTTGCAGCGGTCGGCGATTTTATTGGTATTGCTCAAAGCCTCCGGGCAATCGCCGAACAGCGCCTCCATCTCATCATAACTCTTCAGATAATAGCTGTCATTGTTGAAGCGCATACGATCAGGCTCATCAACCGTGCTCGTCGTCTGGATGCACAGCAGAATATCCTGCGCCGCGGCATCCTTTTGCTGCACATAATGCAAATCGTTTGTCGCCACTAAGCCAAGACCGAATTCCTGCGCCAGCTGCTTCAGCTCCGCGCTGACCTTGTGCTCCTCATCAAGGTCATGGTCCTGGATTTCCAAAAAGTAATTTTCCTTGCCGAAAATATCAACATATTCCTGAATACAGCGGCGTGCTCCCTCCAGGTTGTCCTGCAGAATCATCTGCGGCACCTCGCCTGCAACGCAGGCACTGAGGCAGATAACGCCCTCGTGATAGGTACGCAACACGTCCTTGTCTACGCGTGGTTTATAATAAAAGCCCTCCAGCTGACCGATGCTGACAATCTTCATCAAGTTATGGTAGCCTGTATCGTTCTCCGCCAGCAGGATTAAATGGTACATGCCGCGGTTATTCTTTTCCAGATGCGAGCCCTTTGCAAGATATACCTCGCAGCCGATAATCGGCTTGATGCCTGCCTTGGTACACTCCTGATAAAATTCCACTGCGCCGTACATTGCGCCGTGGTCGGTAATCGCCAGACTATCCATGCCCAGCTCCTTGGCGTAGGCCACCAGCTCGTGAATTTTCGAAGCGCCGTCCAGCAGGCTGTATTCCGTATGTACATGTAAATGAGTAAAGCGTTTTGTCATCTCTTGCTCCTTAAATTAAAAGACCGCTGCCGCGCAAATCCGCGGCAAATGTATGTAAAACTATTCTAGCATTACAGATAAATTTCCTGCCTAAAACTGAAAAAACATACAACCATGAATTCACAATTCGTTCGTTGTATGTTCTCTTTATCTATGTTACAATATATTCAGACTTTGGACAATCGTGCTTACGGGTGGGCATTGCCATCATTCTCCACCAGAATGGAGGTGATGCCTATGAAGAACTACGACTTTAAGGACCTGATGGCCTTTGGCGTATTCATTCTGGCGTTGCTGACATTTATTTTTCAGTTCAGTAAATAACCCAGACATAGGAAAACCGCCCTTAATCTTTGCCTAGTGACAGGGCGGTTCTTCCGCTTTAAAACTTTTGGCAACCCACCGACGTGGGCGGTTGTCCTTTGTCTATAATATAGCACATTACGCTGCTTTTTGCAAGCAAACCGCTTGCTGTAAAAGCAGCTTTTTCTTTAGAACAAACAACCGAATATAAGAAAACCACTCCTACACATTGCCCCGTGGCGGAGTGGCTTCTTGAGCTAATTTTCCACTAAGGCAACTCACCGTATAGGCAGTTGTCCTTTGCCTATAACATAACATATTACGCTGCTTTTTGCAAGCAAACAGCTTGCTGTCAAAGCAGCTTTTTCTTTTCTACTCCCTTTTTTTGCCCCACACTAAACCAATGAGCAGAAAGAACAGATTATACACGAGCGCCGGCAGCAGACTGTTGATTTCCCAAGGACTGATATGCTTCCAGAAGAGCGCCGCAAAAATGCCTGCGCCCATGGCAGCCACGCCCATCGAAGCGCGCACCCTTCCCGGGAAGAAGATGCAGAACGTCAGCGGCAGAAAGATACCGCTGCCCCGCAGCGCCATGGAGAGATAATTCCACTCTAGCACCGACGAATCAAGATGCATAAAGACGAACACCATTGCTGCGACAGAAACGGCCAGCACGCTTAGGCGGCTTGCCCACAGCTGGCCTGCAGCCGTAGCCTTAAGCCAAATTTTGCTGACGATATCACGTGAAATCATCGTGCCTACGCCCAACGACAGGCCGGCGATTGAGCCCAAGGCCGAAAGCAGCACGGCACCCAAACCGATACCGCCGAGCCATTGCGGCAGATAGGTAACGAGATACAGTGGCAGTGCGTCAATAGAATTTATCTCCGGGTGATGCAGATGCATGAACATGCCGATCATTACCGACGGCAATCCCACGGGAATTACTATCAGCGCGGCAGCACAGCAGCCGACAGCTGCAGTTTTGGTATCGCGCGCCGAAAACAGCGCCTGCACATAGGTCTGCGTAGAAATAACACCCACAATCATCGAGCCAAGGCTGACAAGACCGTCCTCCACGCCGCGTCCGAAAAGACTGAACCATGGATACGCCGCGAAGCTCTGTGTCATGCCCTGCCAATGTCCCATATCGGCGTAGGCCAGAAAGCCGCCGACGAAAATGCTGGCGAAAATCAGCACAATCTTAAAAAGGCCGGCCATACCGCTGCTGCTGAGGCCGCCGAAAAACACCAGCAGCAAAGTAACAGCGATAACAATGGCTGCTGCAGCCAAAAGCGGTACGCCGAACAAGCCGGCAATGAGATGCAAGGCCGTCAGCGTACTCGCTACAACGCTGAAGAAAATGCCGGCGCAGGCGCTGAAGGTCGCCAGCCACCCCGCAGGCTTGCCGTAATCCGTAACGAGATACTCCGCTACTGTGGTCAGCGAGCTGCGGCGCAGAGGCACAGCATAAAACGCCGCCATCAGCAAAAGCGCGATACCGCTGCCCAGCGTAAACCACCAGGCCGTCAGCCCCAGCTTGAAGCCAAGCTGCGCCGTACCAACTGTAGCCGCGCCGCCGACAATCGTACCGATAATCGTGCCTGCGACAAGGCCTGCGCCCGAGCTGCGCCCGCCTACGTTATAATCATCGGCAGACTTCACCCTTCTGGCTGCCAAAAGCCCCGGCAGAAGCGTCACCAGAAGCGTCACAGCAAGGCTTATATAATGTGTAGCAGTAAGCTGCATATCCAACCCTCCAATATTTTAAGCTGCCGGATACAAACGTTTCTCCGACAGCATTAATGCTAAAAAGCTCAGTATTAGTATATCACAAAAAATACGGCAAAAAAAGCATAGCCCCCGCAAGAATGCTTTGCTGCGGCAGCAGACGAAAAAGCGCTTGCGAGCTCGTTCTGCTCAGATTGTTACACAAAAACTATCTTCTTTATTATTGCGAAAAGCAACTTTTTTCTGTATAATATAGTTTATACCTTTATATATTTAGTGTATGCTTTTTGGAGGAAAATTATGAGCCGTTTAAGAATCGAAACACCCGACCAGGCCCAGCTTACGGTCGAGCGCTTGTACAAGGACCTGGAACGACACATCATCGCCAGCCCTCCGGGACTGTGCCCTGTTGACCTGCAGCTGTCGTTCCTCAAAGTCTGCCACGCACAAACATGTGGCAAATGCGTACCCTGCCGTGTAGGTCTCGCGCAGCTGCAGAATCTCATGGAAGACGTGCTCGCCGGCAAGGCTGACATGCACACTCTGGATTTAATCGAAAGCACCGCGCAAAACGTTGCCAACAGCGCTGACTGCGCCATCGGCTTCGAAGCAGCCAAAATGGTTTTGGCCGGTCTGGAAGGCTTCCGTGAAGATTACATTAACCACATAAAGAAGGGCAAATGCTCTGTCAACGTTCATCATTCTATCCCCTGCGTTGCTTTGTGCCCGGCACAGGTTGATATCCCCGGCTACATTGCACTGGTTGGCGCAGGCCGTTATGCCGACGCTGTCAAGCTCATCCGCAAGGATAACCCGTTCCCGACTGCCTGCGGTCTTATCTGCGAGCATCCCTGTGAAGCACGCTGCCGCCGCAGCATGATTGATGCTCCCATCAACATCCGCGGTCTGAAGCGTATGGCTGTCGATAATGCGCCCAGCAACACCGTTCCGCTGCCCGAAAAACAGCCTGCTACCAACAAACGTATCGCCATCATCGGCGGCGGCCCCAGCGGTATGTCCGCAGCCTACTATCTGGAGCTGATGGGCCATCATGCTGTTGTGTTCGAAGAAAAGAGTAAGCTCGGCGGCATGCTGCGCTACGGCATTCCTGCTTACCGCTTCCCGCGCGAACGTCTGCAGGAGGATCTGGACGCTATTTTGTCCACCGGTGTAGAGGTACATCTCAACACCAGAATCGGCAACGAAGAAGGCGATATCCCCTTCGAAAAGCTGCGTGAAGAATTTGACGCAGTTTATATTGCCATCGGTGCCCACACCGACAAGAAAATCGGTATTGAAGGCGAGGATTCCCACGGTGTTATCAGTGCGGTAGAAATGCTGCGCAACATCGGTGAGGAAAAAATGCCTGACTTTAAAGATAAAACCGTTGTCGTTATCGGCGGCGGCAACGTTGCTATGGACTGCACCCGCAGCTCCATCCGCCTTGGTGCCAAAAAGGTTATCATCGCCTACCGCCGTCGTCAGGACGATATGACAGCGCTGCCCGAGGAAATCGAAGGCGCTATTGCCGAGGGCGCTGAGCTGTACGGCTTAAAGGCTCCACATCACATCGAAGCAGATGCCGAAGGCAATGTGGCCGCTCTCTGGGCTGAACCGCAAATCATCGGTCCTATCGATGCCTGGGGACGTGCGCGTCCTATCCACGCTGACGTAGAGCTGGAGCGCATTCCCTGCGACGTTATCGTTGTTGCTATCGGCCAGGGCATTGAGCTGCGTCCGTTCGAGGAGGCCGGCATCAAAATCAAACGCGGTACTATTTCCGCACTCTCCAGCAGTGAGCTTGCCAACAATGAAGGCGTCTTCGCCGGCGGCGACTGCGTAACCGGTCCTGCAACCGTAATCCGTGCTATTGCTGCCGGTAAGGTTGCTGCCGCTAATATTGATGAATATCTGGGCTATAACCACACCATTTCCTGTGATGTAGTTATCCCTGATCCGTCTATTGACGATAAACGTCCCTGCGGCCGTATCCAGATGCACGAAACCGAAGCAGGCGAACGTAAACATACCTTTGAGCCTATTGAATGTGGCATGACCAAGCAGGAAGCCTGCCAGGAAGCAGGACGCTGCCTGCGCTGCGACAAATTCGGCTTCAGCACACTGAAAGGAGGCAGAACCTTAAAATGGTAAACCTGACAATCGACGGACAAAAAGTTTCCGTTCCCCAGGGGACAACAATCATGCAGGCTGCTGCCACCGTCGGCATTGAAATCCCCCGCCTGTGTTATCTTAAAGGCATCAACGAAATCAGTGCCTGCAAGGTCTGCGTAGTTGAAATCCAGGGACAGAACCGTGTAGTTACCGCCTGCACCACTCCGGTACAGGAAGGTCTGGTAGTTTTCACCAACTCCCCCAAGGCCCGCAGCATCCGCCGCACCAACGTGGAGCTGATTTTATCCCAGCATGACTGCATGTGCGCTACCTGCGTACGCAGCGGCAACTGCAGCCTGCAGACTTTGGCCAATGACCTTGGCATTTACGATATTCCCTACGAGCGTGATGTTGTAGACACTCCCTGGAATCAGGAGTTCCCGCTCATCCGCGATTCCAAGAAATGCATCAAATGCATGCGCTGCGTTCAGATTTGCGACAAGGTGCAAAAGCTGCATATCTGGGATGTGCAGAACACCGGTGCCCGTACTACCGTAGACGTTGCCGGCAATGTTTCCATTGAGGACAGTGACTGCAGCCTCTGCGGTCAGTGTATCACCCACTGCCCCGTTGGCGCGCTGAAAGAGCGTAACGATGTTCCTAAAATTTATGACGTATTGGCCGATCCCAATAAGGTAACCGTAGTACAGGTTGCACCTGCAGTACGCACCGCCTGGGCCGAAGCCTTTAACCTGCCGCCCGAGCTGGCAACCGAAGGCCGCATGGTAGCAGCACTGAAGAAAATCGGCTTCGACTATGTTTTCGACACCTGCTACGCTGCCGACGTTACCATCATGGAGGAAGCAAGTGAGCTTTTAGAGCACCTGCAAAATCCGCAGGACCACAGCTGGCCTATGTTCACCTCCTGTTGCCCCGGCTGGGTAAGCTATGTAAATAAAACTCATCCGTACTTCGTGCCTAACCTTTCCACCACCAAATCTCCGCAACAGATTTTCGGCGCGTTGGCAAAATCCTATTTTGCACAGAAGAAGGGCCTGAAGCCGAAGGAAATCTGCTCTATTTCCATCATGCCCTGCGTTTCCAAAAAACGCGAGGCCGCTCTCTTCTCTATGCGCAGCAGCGGCACCCATGATGTAGATATCGTACTCACCACCCGCGAGTTTATCCGCCTGCTGCGTGCCGAGCACATCAACCCGGCAATGCTGGGTGAACTGCCCTTTGATAATCCGCTGGGCCAGAGCACCGGCGCTGCAGTTATCTTCGGTGCCAGCGGCGGCGTTATGGAAGCAGCATTGCGTACCGCCTACCATGTAATCGAAGGCAAGGAAGCTCCTGAAGATGCCTTCACCGACGTTCGCGGCACGGAAGGCCGCAAGGTACGTGAATTCACCCTCGGCGGCGCAACACTGCGTACCTGCACGGTAAGCGGTCTGGGTAATGCAGGCAAGCTGCTCGACGAACTGAAAGCAGGCAAGGTTCATTATGACTTCGTGGAAGTTATGGCCTGCCCCGGCGGCTGCGTTGGCGGCGGCGGCCAGCCGATTCACGACGGCGAAGAGCGTGCCGACGTACTTGGCAATAAGCTCTATGCCATCGACAGCAACCGTCCTCTGCACCAGTCCCACAACAATCCGGATGTACAGGAGCTTTACAAAGATTTCCTGGAAAAACCGCTGAGTGAGAAAGCAGAGCAGCTGCTGCACTCCGACCATGTAAAAGAGCATAATTATATGTAATAGAAAACGGAAAGAAGAATTTTTAAAAGCAAGCAATTGGTATATCGTGAAGCGAATAAAAATTTTAGTAAATGAGTGTCCGGAACCATATAAGTGCCGCAACTGTTTGAGCGCTATTCCAACTTCTGTCGAAGAATTTATTAGCTTCGCGCGAGTTTTGCGGCACTTAGTCTTGGTTCCACACGAAATTTACGTTGTGCCCTACGGGCACAGGAAAATTTTTCTTGAGCGTAATGATATATTAATTGCGATGCCCTTTCTTCCAATGTCTATGAGGTCAATCATGTACACACAACCCTATACCACCACACAGCAAATCCCCCTCTCCCTGGACGATGGCCACGGCGACTACAACCGTAGCTACGAACGCAGCGACGATGACTTCGACTACGCCGACTACTCCACCGACCACAGAGATAACAACTTCCGTAACTACGAAAAGAAGCGCCGCAAAACCAATAAGGAAATTATTGAGGACATGCTCAAGCGCTGGGATTAAGCAAAACACTGTGTAAAACAAAAGTAAGAGGAGAACACCTTTTATCCTGTAAAGGACTAGGTGTTCTCCTCTTTTAATTATAGAAAAGGGAGTGTTTATTTAAGGTTTAGATTATGCAGCTGCCTGCATTTTCATTTCAGCTTGCTGCCGTAGTGGTCACGATTGTCGCCGCCGTATACCCGTACACGTTCAATCTTGCCTCTGTCGCCATCCGCACCGGAGATGCGGGCAACATGGATACGGCCCATTTCGGGTTCAAATTCGCGAACTAGCTTGTGATCCAGCTTCACGCCTTTTTCCAGCGCTCTGTACAGCATTGCTGCGAATTCGTAACGGCTCATCATGCGGTTGCCGTTGAACATACCGTCAGGATAACCCTCAACGATGCCTGCTGCCGCCAGACGGCCGATGTATTCGTAAGCCCAGTGGTTTTCGGGAACATCCGGGAAGAGCTTCATTCTGTCCATCTCAATCGTGCCGCCCATGCCTGCGGTCAGCTGACCTACCAATGCGGTGAGGTTAGCTACATTCGCTCTCAGGTCCACGATTTCCTTAGCCATCGCCGTACGGGAATTGCTTACACGTGCGGTACGGTCCAGGGAGAAGGAGATACCTGCATTAACCATGTTCTCGCCGTTGCCGAAGGTTCCGCCTACGCTCAGCATAACCTTTTCATCCGGACGGTAGAACGCGCCTACCGCAGCAGCGTTTTTGCCCTTGTAGTTGCCGTAGCCTGCTGCAAAGGTCAGCTTGTCATCGGGATCGAAATCCATCGGGTGCAGCGCTGCGAGAGCGGCGGCACCGGCACCAACCTTGTCAACGCGGCTGCCGAGATTGTCAACACGATAATCGAGTTCGCTGAAATGCTCTCTGAATTCTGCATGGTCTCTATCATTTTGTGCCTTGCTGGCGATATCGTCAATCGTCAGTCTGCGTACTTCTTCATTGTTGTAGCCGTCTTTTACTACCAAAGTAGCGGTTCCGGCTTCCGTATCTCTCGCAATTTCAGTCAACTGTGCATCCTTCATCTGGCCTTCCAGAGTAACGTCTCTGCCGTTGTGAACATTGAGAGTAATGCTGCCGTCTTCGCCAATGCTACCGCCGTTAACGTATCTGTCCTGAGCTTCAATTGCTGCGTTCAGCTTTTGCTCATTAAAAGATACAGTGTAAGCATGGTTGCCGCTCTGGTTCGGATCAGGCGCTTCAGTAACAGTTACATAACCATTCTTGTCATCTTGAACGGTAGTAATGGTGTTGGTATCATACTGCTTAACAAAATCGCCCAACTGCTCGCTATTAATGCCAAGCTCATATGCATGATTGCCGTCTGCACCTTTATCTTCAATCGTCAGGATATTGGTATTAACAGCTACTGTAGTAACGGTGTTGGTGTCAGCAACATTTTCCAACTGATTAGTTACCCAGTTGCGGGATGCTACATCTTCTACAACCGCTTGAACGTTATTGCCTGCAGAATCATTAACCCTTACCGTCAGCTTGCCATATTCATCCAGGTTTCCTTCCATGCTGGTGTTAGTTGTGTTGGTATCAACAACATTTTCCAACTGATTAGTTACCCAGCTGCGGGATGCTACATCTTCTACAACCGCTTGAACGTTATTGCCTGCAGAATCATTAACCCTTACCGTCAGCTTGCCATATTCATCCAGGTTTCCTTCCATGCTGGTGTTAGTTGTGTTGGTATCAACAACATTTTCCAACTGATTAGTTACCCAGCTGCGGGATGCTACATCTTCTACAACCGCTTGAACGTTATTGCCTGCAGAATCATTAACCCTTACCGTCAGCTTGCCATATTCATCCAGGTTTCCTTCCATGCTGGTGTTAGTTGTGTTGGTATCAACAACATTTTCCAACTGATTAGTTACCCAGCTGCGGGATGCTACATCTTCTACAACCGCTTGAACGTTATTGCCTGCAGAATCATTAACCCTTACCGTCAGCTTGCCATATTCATCCAGGTTTCCTTCCATGCTGGTGTTAGTTGTGTTGGTATCCTGCGCTGCCGCTGCATCCTGAATAAATCCCCTCAAAGCATCCTCGTTGATGCCGATCCGGTGATGTTTGTTATTGGTTGTTGGATCATCAGCATAAGCATCGTCAACGGTAATGATCGCATGACCGGATTCTGCTGTGGTAACCGTATCAGTACCGCCAATGTCATTCAGCTGATTGGTTACCCACTCTTGGGAAGCAATGCCTTCTACAGTGCTTTCAAAAATTCCATCGGCATTATCAGTAATTTTAGAAGTAAGCTTGCCATCTGTAAAGGTCAATTTATTATCAACAACTTTGGTATCAGTATCAACAATACCGACTGCAACATCTGTACCATTTTCGCGTACCAATTTATAGGTATTAACTGTTGCGCCCTGCCCTGGAGTTGCCTTTACCTCTTTAATAACCTTATCCTTTAGGCCTGCTTGGTCTCCTTCACCATAGATAGTTTTCGCCATGGTGATATCATTTGCATAGAGAGATTTGATAATTCTGTCAAATTCGCCTACAGTAATTCTGCTCATAGACTCTTTGCACTTCATTTCGGAATTGTCGCCCGTATGTACAGGATTATAGCTATTACTTGTCGGATCCCATACACGGGTATTGGTATGATAAATAAAGGGAGTGAACAATTCAATCTGCTCACCGGAGCCAATCTGTACCTGCGCATGTCCTAAATCCGTCCAAAAGTAACCCTTGTCATAATTATGAGAAGCATCATAAATTTGTCCTGCAGCGTCTTTGGAAACATCCTTGTCAACAGGAGATGGGGTAGGAGTATCAGCCCACACGGTAGTGTAACCCATCATACCCATTGCCATAATTGTTGCCAGCACGTACTTTGCCAAAGCAGTTTGCTTTCTAGTCTTTTTCATTTTCAATCCCCCTTTTCCACGCTGCGCCACAATGACGCAAGCTTAATCCTCGTTACAAAGCATTTCACTAATCAAATATAACTCAGATAAGGTGGTACTAAAATTCAAGGCCTTGAAAATTTAGCAGTCCGCTTCCTTTACCTACTTTCATTGTACTCTTTTCGTCTCCACGCGTCAAACTTTCGTATTCTTCATAAAGACATCGAATAATAAAATATTCATACACAATTTTTCATTCGTCACTTTTACGCATTAATCAGAGTTGTTAGAATTTTCTCTTTTATATATTTTATACTTTAATAATTATTACAAAGAAGAAAATGTGAAAGATTTTTGTCACAAAGGACATTTTTTTGACATAGATGTGAACTCAGCCTGTAGCACAACAAAGCCATTGCTAACCGTGTGCGTCATAAAAAGACAGCGCAAAATTGCTCGAAAAAGTCCATCTTCCGCGGACACAAGGAAAGTAAATCAACGCATGCCAAAAGGCCTGCCACCCTCACGGGTTGCAGGCCAATTTTTTTGCTTCGCTTTTTACTTGTAATTTCTGTCAGCACTTCTACCACAAGCACTTGATGTAAACGCTTACACGTTTAGAAATGGCCTTACAGACGAAGCCTTACTCAAAGTTTTTCTCTTTGAACGGGCATTCCTCTACGACCACACAGCCGCGACACAGCGGCTTGCGTGCCTTACAGATTTTGCGCCCGTGCCAGATAAACCAGTGGTGCGCATCACTCCACTTTGCACGCGGAATGATTTTTTCCAGCTCCTTTTCGGTAGCCAGCGGGTCCTTGCCCTTTGCCAGTCCCAAACGGTGCGACACACGGAAAACATGCGTATCTACTGCCAGCGCCGGAATATTATAGATTATGCTGGCGATAACGTTTGCCGTTTTCTGCCCCACGCCAGGCAATTCCATCAGCGTTTTGATATCGTTCGGAATCACGCTGTTAAAGCGCTGCGTCAGCATATGACACATTCCCAGCAGGTTTTTGGCCTTAGCGTGGTACAGACCGCAGTCGCGGATTTCCGTTTCCATTTCCTCCTGCGTCAGAGCACCCATTTTTTCCGGCGTGTTCAGACGCGGAAACATACGCGCCGTAATCACATTTACGCGTTCATCCGTACATTGGGCCGAAAGGATTACCGCTACCAAAAGTTCAAACGGCGAATTATAATTCAGCGCCGTCTTGCTGCCCTTGTAGGTTTCCTCCAGCTTGGCCAGAATAGCTTCTCTTTGAGCCTTACGCATCAGTTGGTCAGGCTCCTTACCGGTGCAGGAATACGTCCGCCGCGGTTGATGAATTTTTCAGCGCTGAACTTCTTAACGCCAAGAACAGGCGCATAGCCCAGCAGACCACCAAATTCAACGCGATCGCCTACGTCCTTGCCGGGAACAGGAATCAGACGTACAGCAGTAGTTTTATTGTTAATCATACCGATAGCAGCTTCATCGGCAATAATTGCGGAAATAGTTGCTGCCGTGGTATCGCCGGGAATAGCAATCATATCAAGACCTACGGAGCATACGCAGGTCATAGCCTCCAGTTTTTCCAAGGACAGGGAACCGCGTTCTACCGCAGCAATCATGCCTGCGTCCTCACTTACAGGGATGAACGCACCGCTCAGACCGCCAACGTAGCTGGAAGCCATCAGGCCGCCCTTTTTAACTGCGTCGTTCAGCATAGCCAGGGTAGCGGTAGTGCCGGGGCCGCCGCAGCTTTCCAGACCGATTTCCTCCAGAATATGCGCAACACTGTCGCCGATTGCCGGAGTCGGAGCCAAGGACAGATCGATAATACCGAACTGGGTATTCAGGCGGCGTGCAGCCTCCTGTGCTACCAGCTGACCGACACGGGTAATCTTGAAGGCAGTCTTTTTAATTGTTTCGGCAACCATACCGATATCACCGTCACGTACCTGCTCCAGCGCGTATTTGACAACGCCCGGGCCGCTGACGCCAACGTTGATAACGCTTTCCGGCTCGGTTACGCCGTGGAAGGCACCTGCCATGAACGGGTTATCAGGCACAGCGTTGCAGAATACCACCAGCTTAGCACAGCCGATTGCATCACGGTCGGCGGTACGCTCGGCAGCAGCCTTCACAACCTCGCCCATTTGTTTTACAGCGTCCATATTGATACCGCATTTGGTAGAACCGACGCTGACAGAAGAGCAGACAATGTCAGTAACTGCCAGTGCTTCCGGAATGGACGCAATCAGATTGCGGTCACCCTTGGTGTACCCCTTGTCAACGAGAGCGGAAAAACCGCCGATGAAGTTAACCCCAACCTGCTTGCCTGCGTTGTCCAAAGCCTGTGCCAGCGGTACATAATCGTTGCTGTCGCAGCTTTCGCCGACCATGGAAATCGGAGTTACGGAAATACGCTTGTTGATGATGGGCACGCCCAGCTCAACCTCGATATCCTCACCGGTTTTTACCAGATGCTCTGCCTTACGGCAAATCTTATCATAAATTTTCTGCGCTGTTACCTTAATATCCGGATGACCACAATCACGCAGGCTGATGCCCATAGTGATAGTACGCACGTCCAGCTTATTTTGGGTAATCATGCGCGTAGTTTCTAAAATATCGTCAGTATTAAATAACATGACAGCCTCCTATATACGATGCATTGCGCTGAAAATCTCTTCGCTCTGCAGACGGATTTCTACGCCGATTTCTTCGCCCAGCGCAGCCATTTTGTCACGTGCTTCGGCAATAGGCACGTTTGCCTCTGCCATATCCGCAATCAGCACCATATTGAAAAAGCCTTGCATAATGTTTTGGTTGATGTTGATAATGTTAATATTCATATCTGCTAAAGCGTTGCTTACTTTAGCGGTAATACCTACCTTATCCTTACCTACGATAGTTAAAACAACTCGCATATCTGCGTCCTCCTTCAAAATAAATTAAGAGCAGCACTCAAAGTACTGCTCCTATTGTATCACATCTTTGATATTCTGTGTTGTATACATGAAAATTGCGCTTATTTTTCAGTCTCATACTTCGGCTTAGGGAACTTCATAATGAATTCTGTTCCCTGTCCCACCATGCTCAACACGCGGATAGTGCCGCCGTGAAAGCTGATGCCGTGCTTGACGATGGAAAGACCAAGACCGGTGCCCTCAATCGCCTTATGACGGCTGCGGTCGACACGGTAGAAGCGTTCAAAGATATGTGGCAGCTCATTACCGGCAATGCCCATGCCGGTATCTGCCACGCTGACGGTATACTTATTTTCACCCTCGCTCAGGCGCAGCGTCACCTCACCGCCGGGATGATTATATTTCAGGCCATTATCCAGCAGATTAAAGAAAATTTCTTCCATCAGCGAAGAAATACCCAACAGCTTACTGCTGCCATTGGTGTTATCGACAAGCTGCAGATTGACCTGCAATCTGCCTGCCTTATCCTTCAGGCGCGCCAGCGCACTTTTTGCCACATCCTGCAGAGTAAATTCCTCCATCATATCGTGCGTCAGCTCATCAAGCTTCGACAGCTGCATGATATCATCAATCAGACGCAGCAGATTGTGCGCCTCGTCATTGATTTTCTGCAGGAAGCGCTTGGTATCCTCCGGCTTCACCAGGCCACTGAGCATGATTTCCGAATAGCCCAGTACAGATTGCAGCGGCGTCTTCAGCTCATGTGAAACATTGGCCGAAAACTCACGGCGGATTTTTTCCGAGGCAGTGCGTTCCGTTACATCCATAATCAGCAGTACAAAGCCCTTATCGGTAATTCTGCTGCCGTTAAGCTGGTAGTAGCTGCTGCCGCGGTTGATTACCAGGCGTCCCTTGCCATCCTGCTCAATCTTGGTAAAAAGCTCCCGAATTTCGTCACTGTCATCAATCATATAAAAGCTCTTGCCCAAAAGCTCCTGCTTTTCTTTGCCAAAGAATTTGACCGCGCTCTTGTTAATCGATTCTATTTCCCACACAGGATTGAGGAACATCATGCCCTCATTCATATTATTGGTTACAGCCTTCAGCTCCTGCTTTTTATTTTTGTAGCGGCGCATTTCCTTCTGCAGCTTTTCCTGCTGCAGCTCAAAATACTCCACAATGGGCTTCAGCTCGGGGTAAACTACAGCTTCTGAGTCAGGCTGCTCCAAATTGAGATTTTCCAATGGCCGCAGTACCCTGGCGGTAATAGTTTTTGCGGCCCAAAAGGCACCGCACAAAACTACCAGTGCCAGCAGCACAAAATAGCCCAAAATTATTTTATACTGTTGAAAAACAGCGTCATTCGTCCGCGACAGACGCAGTACGTTACCGTCCGGCAGACGCACCGCATAGTACAAAATATTCTTGCCGATGGTTTCGGATGCACGCTGGCTGCGGCCTTCGCCGCTTGTCAGTGCCTCATGCACCTCCTCGCGCTCCAAATGGTTCTCCATTGATACAGCATCAGCATAATTGTCAAACAGAGCGTGTCCATCCGGAGCAATCAGCGTCACGCGGTCTGCAAGCTGCAGACGCTGCAGCTCGCTCACCGGCACATTGCCGTCAGCATCTGCTACAACCAGCAGATTCGCCTCACGCTTAAGGCTGGCAAAGCTGTCCTGCGTAATATATTGGCAGGAAAACCAGAAGAAGAGCAACAAAACAAGGCCTACCGCTGCCCCTGTCAGCAGCAGTATGCTACGGAAAAGCCTCTGCTTCATTTTACGCCCGCCATTCTGTAGCCAACGCCACGAATAGTTTCAATCAGCTCACCTGCATCGCCCAGCTTCTGGCGCAGGGTACGGATATGCACATCAACAGTACGTGTTTCGCCGCTGAATTCATAGCCCCAGATATCGTTAAGCAGCTTATCGCGCGAAAAGACGATGCCCGGATGCTGCAAAAACTTGCGCAGCAGCTCATATTCCTTCAGCGTCAGCACAACCTCGCTGCCGCCTACGCTCACCTTATGCTCCAACTGGTTGACCTCCAGCTGACCGATGCGGATAATCTCGCTTTCGTCCTCGCCAGGGCGTGGTGCTGCGCAGCGGCGTAGCACAGCCTTGATGCGCGCCACCATTTCCAGCATTCCGAAGGGTTTGGCAATATAATCGTCGGCACCGCTGTCCAGGCCTTTGACCTTATCAAACTCCGAGCCCTTGGCTGTAGCCATAATCACAGGGATATTCGCATAACGTTTATCGGCACGCAAACGTCTGAGAATGCTCACGCCATCCTCATCCGGCAGCATAATATCTAAAACAATCAGTTCCGGCACCTGCTTTTCCAGCAAAGCGAAAAGCTCGCGGCCGCTGCCACAGCCCTGTGCCTCCATGCCAACGGACTGCAGGGTGTAAACCTCCAGTTCGCAAATATTTTGTTCATCCTCCACGCAGAAAATCATGCAAAACACCACCAATCTATACTCTTATGCTTATTATATACGCAAAGCGGTTTTTTTCCTGTTAAATTTAGGTAAAAAATTTAACAGGCGTAAAAAGACCCGACAGCATCACTTGGTAATACTGTCGGGCGGTGTTGAGTTTTTGGGGGAAGCTAAGAATCAAAAAACTTGCTTTCAGCCAATTTTTTTAATGATTCTATAGCCATATCATACGAAATATTTTCTTCTAATAACTGTATTGTCAGATTTTCATAATCCTTCCTGTAAACATTTTCCTTAATTATTTCTTTAAGCAATCCACTTACATCAACATCTGGCAAAGCAGAAAAACAAATAGAGGATTGTGCTCGAACTTCGCGCACTTCCTTAATCAAATCTTTGAACGTATCATCTTGCGATACCAACGGTAATAATTTATAAATGTCATAAAGATGACGAGAATGCTTAGCAACCTTTCCAGATAAATAATAATCACAAACAGCAAAAACTTTGTCAACCAAAGTACGGTCAATTCCCTGCACTTTCATCATAAAAGGAGCTAAGCCAAAAATATCAATAAATTCAGGAGCCTCATGCTGCATCATATCACCAACATAACTATATACAGGCAGTAAAACTGTCGGGAAAGATACTGCCGTATAAGATGTTTCCAATAAAACCGTAGATTTCACAATAGAACTGGAAGAAGACAAAACCGAATCATACGCAACAACATAACGATTATAATCACGACGGCTTCTGGTTTCATCGACATTTTCAATTACCATTCCCAGTTCTTCAGCTGAATCAAGTATTGCTTTTTTGACTTTCTTTTTCTGTCCTTGAGATAAAGAAACATCAATTGTAAGATCTATATCCTCGGAAAATCTACGAATTACCTTATGACATTTACTGAGTGAAGTCCCGCCTTTGAAAACAATAAAAGGAATTTTTTCGGCCAGCAGTTTAAGCAATACAGTAACATAATAATCTTTTTCTATAATCTGCATCATCTGCCTGGTCTGTTTATATGTTAATCTGAGTGCCTGCAGAAATTGTTCACGATCCTCATGCAAATATACCATTAAAGATAACCCCCGTTTCCACAAGATTCTTATATAGCTTATCGGGATAATAAGAAAAATAAGGTTTCATTTCACTGATAGTCAATCCAGTCTTATCCATATACCGGTAAAGCTTTTCCTTTAAAGAATCACCAGCAACCTCAGAATACATATCAATGTCTCTGAGAAGATCCAAAAACTGCAGAATTTTATAGTTCCCCTCAGTTACGGTCACCTTAGGGCGACGAACAACAACCCTTGAGCCTCCGAGAGTAGTCTCGCGGCGGTCTTTCGTGGCCTTGTTGGAAACTACCTCATAAACCATCGGCAGTTGCGTCGACAGGCCTAGCTGATTAAAAAACATAAGGCCGCTAATATAACCACACCGCTTATTGTCACTCAAAAGATATTTATATTTAAGAACATCATCAGGAGAAAGCTCAGAACCTGACTTAAAAATAGTCTTAGTCGTAAGAAAATAAATGCCACTATCAAACCGTTTGATTTTCCCAGAATCAACCAGCTTCTTCATCTGTTTTCTGATGTTAGCATAATTGATGCCGCTAGTCTTAACATCACTTAAGAAGATAGGCTTATTGGGCTCAAAGTTTTTCAACAAGTAATCATATAAAGCTTCCATTTTTCTCCCTCCTTTCACAATATAGCAGTATCATTATGCCTTCTTGTTAATATTATATCAGAAAAGCAAGGAACCGTAAACATCGAAAAAGGCTGAGAGCAAAACTCTCAGCCTTGTACGATATGCGATTGTAGAAAAAACGAAAGCTGCTTACAGCAATCCTTTCCCTGCAGTTTAAATCTGCCAAAGTCTGTGATACACTCCGTTTTCCATATTATCGATTACATCTACCTTAAACGGCATGTTTTCAATAATATCCAGTGTATCAAAATACGTATCCGGCGTAGCATAAAACTTAATCAGTCCGCTGGTGCCGTCTACGGTGCTCACCATGGCCAGATGCTCATAGCCTTCCATAATCCAGTTAACATCTGCAATACGCTCAGGCTCAACCTGCGCGTAGATCATACTGTGGGGTCCGGGGTCATTGTCACTCATTCTTTTACAACCTTTCTGCGTAATAAGCTGAATTGCAGCAGCGGCTTGTCGCTGGCTACGGAAAATTTCTGTTGGGCATGCGGTGCGCAATCAATCGGCGTACCTGTCTCATCCAGCATTTCTGTCAAAATAAAGGGCATTGTGCTGCCGTCAGGCGTCAAAAGCTCCAAAGGCTCGCCTGCCTTTACATTATTGCGCTGCTCAAAATAAGCGCGCTTTTTCTCAGCATCGTAGCCTGTAACGATACCGACAAAATCATGTGTCTGCTCGTACTTCGAGCTGGTGTAAACCTGCGCATTTCTGTCCGGCTTGGCCACTGCAAAGCCTGTGGTGTACTGGCGGTGGGAAACCTTGTTCAGCTCGGTAATCCACGCCTCCGGCACGCTGTAATGCTCCATATCTTCCCAGCATTGGTCGATAGCCTTGCGGTAAACGCTGACTACCGTTGCTACATAATGCACGCTCTTCATGCGGCCTTCAATCTTCAGGCTGCACACACCGGCGCGCATCAGCTCCGGCAGATATTCAATCAGGCACAGGTCCTTGGAATTCATCACATAGGTACCGCGCTCGTCCTCCTCGAGGTCGAAATATTCGCCCGGGCGCTTTTGCTCGCCCAGCTTATACATATTATATTCCCAACGGCAAGCCTGAGTGCAGGCACCGCGGTTGCCGTCGCGCCCTGTCAGATAAGCGCTCAGCAGGCAGCGTCCGCTGTAGGAAATACACATCGCGCCATGCACGAAGGTTTCCAGCTCTACCGAGGTTTTTTCGCTGATTTCGCTGATTTCTGCCAAGGACAGCTCACGTGCCAGCACCACACGTTCAGCGCCCAGCTGCTCCCACGCCTGTACAGCGGCGTAGTTGGTGGTATTAGCCTGCGTGCTCACATGCAGCGGCATATCAGGCACAACCTGACGGGCAGTGCTCCATACGCCCAAATCGCTGATCAGCAGTGCGTCAACCTTGGCCTGCTGCAGACCGCGCAGATAATCCGGCAGTCTGTCGATATCCTCGTTATGCGCAAAAATATTTACCGTTACATAAACCTTTTTGCCGAGGCTGTGCGCATACTCTGCCATCTCCGCAATTTCCTCTAAAGAGAAATTGTTGGCAAAGGCACGCAGACCGAACAGCTTGCCGCCCAGATAAATAGCATCAGCACCATACAGCAGTGCCATTTTTCCTTTTTCCATATTACCGGCAGGTGCCAGTAATTCGGGTTTAACTAAGTTTCTGCTCATTAATTCTCCTTAAAACACTTCTCCGCGCCGCCATGACGGCAGCAGCAGAAATATGTAATAAACTGTTGTTAACCTATTTCCTCAATTGCCTTCAGATGCTCGGCATAGGTTTTGGTAAAACGATGGTGTCCGTCCTTTTCCGCAACAAAATACAGATAATCTGTCTGCTCCGGCTGCAGCACCGCCTTGATAGCGGTCAGTCCCGGACTGCCAATCGGTCCCGGAGGCAAGCCGGGATTTTGGTAGGTATTATACGGGCTCTGTATCTTGGTATCCGCAAAGGTAACTACTTCCTTCTGCGTTCCCAAAAGATACTGAATCGTCGTATCCGACTGAATCGGCATGCCGATTGCCACACGCTTGAGGAAAACGCCGGCGATTTTCGGCTGCTCCTCGGCAAAAACTGCCTCCAGCTCCACCATCGAAGCCATATTGACAACATCACGCAGAGGCAGATTACGTTCTGCCACAGTCTTGGCAATACCGCTGCTCTGCATTTCCTTATCAAACTGTGCAACCATCATTTTGAGCATCTCCTGCTCGCTGATTCCCACCGGGAAATCATAGGTTGCCGGGTAGATAAAGCCCTCTGCCTTAAACAGCACATTGCTGTCATCTGTCTGCATGTAGGAATAGGGTGCATAATCCTTCGCCGCTGTCATAAACTTATCAGCACTGCCAAGGCCTTCTGCTTCCAGCTTTTTCGCAGTTTTCACCACGCTGTAGCCTTCCGGCACGGTAAAGCGCACCTGTTTGATGCGTCCCTTGACCATAACATCAACAATCTGCTGGTTGCTCATGCCGCCGTCAATCTGATAGGCACCTGCCTGCAGCTTGGTAGCCAGTCCCTTCCAGCGTGCCTCCATTTTAAAGGCAGCAGGATTTTTTACCAGCTTTTTTTCATGCAGCAGCTCGGCGATATCCGCCGTAGTCATGCCGTCCTTGACAACAATCAGGCGCGAGCCCTCTACGGCAAAGTCCTTATTGTTGCCCTGTCCGTTAAGATAAATTGTAAATGCTACCACGCCGGCAACCAGCAGCACCGCCAAAGCACCTGCCGCAGCCTGCACCGGATTGTCGCGCACCAGCATTTTAAGCTTTTCTATATCCATCAGAAAACATCGTCACATCGCATAAAAATACCGGACCGAAGTCCGGTAAAATTGCTGACTGTGAATTACTCCTCGTCCTCAAACATTTCGTCATACTTAGCAGCAACTGCTTCGTATTCTTCGTCAGTCGGAGCGGTGTAAACAGCTTCGCCGTTTTCGTCAAAGTCCATGCGTGCGATAACGCAGGTATCTTCTTCTTCGTCATGCTCGTGGCAATCGCAGTCGTCATCCTCGCAGCAGCAGTCTTCCATCGGAACGAGTACTGCAAATTGCTTGTCATCAACAGTGATAACCATATCCTGATAGAACTCGTGCTCGTTGCCTTGCTCGTCAGTCAGAATAACACAGATAACTTCTTCTTCGCCTTCAGCCTGCATAGCTGCTAATTCTTCATCTCTAATGTCTTTTTCCATAAAGGCACCTCTTTCGTTATAGCTCAATAAATAAAAAGCTCAATTTTAATCTAAACATATTGTATAATAGGGACGCTAATCTGTCAAATTTTAAAGCTCTTGCTGTCCAGATAATTTTGCAGAATAACAACTGCCGCCATCATATCAATAACCTTTTTACGCTTTTTGCGGCGCAAGTCAGCATCAACCAGCACCTTTTCGGCAGCTACGGTGCTCAGGCGTTCATCACACAGCACAACCTGCACCTTCGGGAACATGGTGCGGAGCTTTTCGGCCATTGCTTCACAGGCCTGCGCGCGTTCACCGATAGTGCCGTTCATGTTTTTGGGATAGCCTACAACCAGAGTATCTACCTCATGCTCGGCAATCAGCTCGGCAATACGGGCATAGTCGCGTTTCTCCGTAGTACGATGAATAGTTTCCACGCCGTTGGCAATCATGCCCAGCAAATCGCTCACGGCGATACCGATAGTTCTTGTTCCTACGTCTAGGGACATTTTTCGCATTAAGTCAAATTCTCCTTTTACTTGTTAATCTGCTGCAGATAATTTTTCACCAGCTCTTCAATCAGCTCATAGCGCTCGTGGCGGCGCAGCTTGGTGCGCGCATCCTCAAAGCTGGTGATATAGGTGGGGTCACCGCTCAGCAGATAGCCTGCTAATTGGTCCACAGGGTTATAGCCCTTCTTTTCCAGGGCAGCATATACTTCTTTTATAGTTTCGGCAACGTTCAACTTTTCCGGCTCACGTTTGAACATCATAGTTTCTTGGGATACTTCAGACATACGAAACACTCCTTTCGTTTTTCGTAAATATATTGTAGCACATTTAGAGCGAAAAAGTTGTGTTTTTCTAGTTAACTTGCAAAAAAAGAGTGATTACATTAAGCTTTGCTTTACTTCGAGTAATGCTGCAGCAAAGCGTCCTGACAAAAGCCCCGGCACAAACGCATCGTTTACGATGCGGCAAATGCCGGGGTTTTGCTTTAGCTGCGCTTCTATCAGGATTGTACAATCCATAAAAGTGCTTTAACCGTCAATATTTAATTTTGCTTAGAGGCTCATACCGCCAGCTACATAATGGAATTCAGCCTTGCGCTCACGCAGGTTGCGTTCCTTATCCCAAGGCGCAGTGCCAAACCAATAATCGTCTGTGGGATCGAAGCTTGGCAAAACAGTCAGGGTGCCTGGATTAATTTCTACATTGTAGTTTTGGAGCAGGCTGTCAGCACCTGTCAGATATACGCTACCATTAATCAGAACGCCAATTTTGTCTTCGTAAACGCCAACGATTAACGGATTTACCGAGCTGTCCAGCTCATAGCCGCCTACACCGATGCCAGCCAGGGTATCGCCGTTGGTCAGGCCGCTGGCCGTGCCAGTGTATTCTGTCGGTACGCCTTGGTGAATAGTTTTGTCATCTACCACAAAGGTCAGGTTAGCCTTCGTTACGTCAGACTTACCTGCGTTAATCTGCACATCATAGTTTTTATTCAGGTTATCTACGCCGCTGGCAGTACCGTTCCATTCGTAGCTGCCTACGTTGTTGGTTTTCTCTACATTGATCAGAGTGCCACCGACAATTGCGCCGTCAGCGTTAGCCTTAATTACCAAACCGTTATCACCATTGACTAAGCCTGCATTTGCACCGAAGGTATATGCGTTGCTGTAATCTTTCGCATCAAGGTTACCGTATACGCGAGTGATGTCGTTCAGGTTTACTACGAGGTTAGCCTTTGTTACGTCGGACTTACCTGCGTTAATCTGTACATCATAGTTTTTGTTCAGGTTATCTACGCCGCTTACAGTACCATTCCATTCGTAGCTGCCTACGTTGTTGGTCTTCTCTACGTTAGTAAGCGTACCGCCTACAATTGCGCCATCTTTATCAGCGTTGATTACCAGACCGTTATCGCCGTTGACTAAGCCTGCATTTGCACCGAAGGTATATGCGTTGCTGTAGTCTTTTGCGTCAAGGTTACCGTATACGCGGGTGATGTCGTTCAGGTTTACTACGAGGTTAACCTTTGTTACGTCGGACTTGCCTGCGTTCATAGTTACGTTGTAGTTATGATTCAGGTTCTCTACGCCGCTGGCAGTACCATTCCACTCGTAGCTGCCTACGTTGTTGGTCTTCTTAACATCGGTTACACTGCCGTCCGCAATTGCGCCATCTTTGTTTGCGTTGATTACCAGACCATTATCACCGTTGACTAAGCCTGCATTTGCACCAAAGGTATATGCGTTGCTGTAGTTCTTCGCATCCAGGTTGCCGTATACGCGGGTAATGTCATTCAGGTTTACTACGAGGTTGGCTTTTGTTACGTTGGACTTGCCTGCGTTAATCTGTACATCATAGTTTGTGTTCAGATTATCTACGCCGCTGGCAGTACCATTCCACTCGTAGCTGCCTACGTTGTTGGTCTTATCTACGTTGGTCAGAGTACCGCCTACAATTGCGCCGTCAGCGTTAGCCTTAATTACCAGACCATTATCGCCGTTGACTAAGCCTGCATTTGCACCGAAGGTATATGCGTTGCTATAATCCTTAGCCTCCAGGTTGCCGTATACGCGAGTGATGTCATTCAGATTTACTACGAGGTTAGCCTTCGTTACGTCGGACTTACCTGCATTCACTGTTACATTGTAGTTATGATTCAGGTTATCTACACCGTTTGCAGTACCATTCCATTCGTAGCTGCCTACGTTGTTGGTCTTCTCTACGTTAGTAAGCGTACCGCCTACAATTGCGCCATCTTTATCAGCGTTGATTACCAGACCATTATCGCCGTTGACTAAGCCTGCATTTGCACCAAAGGTATATGCGTTGCTGTAGTCTTTCGCATCCAGGTTACCGTATACGCGGGTGATGTCATTCAGATTTACTACGAGGTTAGCTTTTGTTACGTCAGACTTACCTGCGTTCACTGTTACGTTGTAGTTATGATTCAGGTTATCTACGCCGCTGGCAGTACCATTCCATTCATAGCTGCCTACGTTGCTGGTCTTCTCAACGTCGGTTACACTGCCGTCCGCAATTGCACCGTCATCTTTAGCGTTGATTACCAGACCATTATCGCCGTTGACTAAGCCTGCATTTGCACCAAAGGTATATGCGTGGCTGTAGTCTTTCGCGTCAAGGTTACCGTATACGCGAGTGATATCGTTCAGGTTTACTACGAGGTTGGCCTTCGTTACGTCGGACTTACCTGCGTTCACTGTTACATTGTAATTATGATCCAGGTTCTCTACGCCGCTTGCAGTACCATTCCACTCGTAGCTGCCTACGTTGTTGGTCTTCTCTACATTAGTAAGAGTACCGCCTACAATCGCACCGTCAGCGTTAGCCTTAATTACCAGACCATTATCGCCGTTGACTAAGCCTGCATTTGCACCAAAGGTATATGCGTTGCTGTAATCCTTAGCCTCCAGGTTGCCGTATACGCGGCTGATGTCATTCAGGTTTACTACGAGGTTAGCCTTCGTTACGTCGGACTTGCCTGCGTTAACTGTTACATCGTAGTTAGTGTTCAGGTTATCTACGCCGCTGGCGCTACCGCTCCAGCTATAGCTGCCTACGTTATTGGTCTTCTTAACGTCAGTTACACTGCCTTCGGCAATTGCACCATCTTTATCAGCGTCGATTACCAGACCGTTATCGCCGTTGACTAAGCCTGCATTTGCACCGAAGGTATATGCGTTGCTGTAGTCTTTCGCATCAAGGTTGCCGTATACGCGGGTAATGTCATTCAGGTTTACTACGAGGTTGGCTTTTTCAACCGTAGACTTGCCATTTCCAGTTACTACCAAATCATAGTTCTTATTCAAGCCTGCGTTTGTAGTGCTTGCGCTGCCTGTCCAAGTATAATCGCCAGCATTGTTCGTTACCTTGCTGCCACTTACGCCATCAATTGCGCCATCGCCGTTTACTGATACCTTGACATCGCCAGCACTGTAACTGTCGCCGTTTACCAGACCAGTAACACCGCTTGCACTGTAGCTGCCGCTGGTAATTGCTGCATCGCCATAGGTGCGTACTACGTCGTTCAAGCCTACATTCAGCGTTGCCTTCTTAACCGTGATAACGCCTGTTGCGTTATTTACCAGCT
>CAVKUS010000008.1:0-76734 GCA_963659725.1 Bacteroides sp. CAG:545
GTATTTCATTAAAATACCCCCAATACTGGGTGTCCAGTATTGGGGGTACATATCATATGTGGCAAGGGATTGTACGGTTTCATCTTTTAAAACAGCTCCGGATACATACCATGAGCAAATTTTTTAATGCCTTCGCCTGTTTTGATGGCACTGTTATACGTATAATTCAAGGATATACCATATACCTTGCCTTCACGGACAACCTTCAGTGATTGCAGGCCAGCATGCTGACGGAAAAAATCCGCAGCCTGCTCAGGATCACCGCCACTCTTTACAACAAAAAGCACGTCAGGATTTTCTTCGATAATAGTTTCCAGGCCTATCGTTCCCGAAGAAAAGCTTGGTACATCAGCGCCCAATTTTACGCAAATATCGCCTGCCAGCTTGGTTGAATCATAGGCAACAATATTCTTGCCAAGCATTTCGATAATCATAACCTTCGGCTTGGGCATATTCCGCGTTTTTTCTTTGACCACAGCGATATCCTGCTGCATAGCGGCAACAATTTTCTTTGCTTCCTTTTCCTTGTCAAAAATTGTGCCCAAGCCCAAAATAAAAGCACATTCCTGCTCTAAGGTCTCCTTTTTATTATGGGATGTAGGCGAGTTGGCATTGGTGGATACATAGGTATGAATACCACGTTTATTCCAGAAATCCGTGCTTTTGAGCGCCTTATCCGAATAAAGCACCTGTCCGGAAATAATCAGGTCCGGCTGCATGGATAAAACGTTCTCCATATTCAGGACAACATTACGCTGAAACTTTATTTTGTTATATCCTTCCGCATACTGCGGTTCAGGTGTATAAAAGGGATTACCGTAACTCACCGGGCAGATAACATTCTGCTCCACGCCCAAGGCTACCAATGTTTCATTAATCTGCTCACCGACAGCAATAACTCTTTGCGGCACCTTGTCATAATAAGAAATATTTTCACCCAAGGCATTATAATTCTGCACTCTGACATTTTTTACTGCTCTTATGCCATAGGCTGATTGAGCATGCGCAACAGGACGATTAGCGTTAAACGCCTGCGTCTGCGTAAAAAATATGAATGCACAAATCCCCAACACTATAGCAATTGAAACCAAGGTAAAGCGTTTATTCATAAGTAAACTTCCTCGGGTGCCTGGTAGCATCGGAATGTGTTCCCCAAACGATTTCTATACCATGGTTATGGAAGATATCAACCAGCCTCAAAGCCTCCGGACAATACTCGTTATCATCGGTACGCGTCTTGCAGCAAATACCAACATGAATAACATCAGGCTTGATACTTAAAATTCTTTCTATCTTTTCCTCTAAACCGCTGCTATCGCCCAAGGTGATTTTACGGCAGCCATTGCAGGTCATAAACGCCACCATCTGGATATCCTCATCACCATAACGGGCAAACTGGCAGGAGCGCTCATTAAACGCCTGGAAGCAGGCCGCTCCGGTACAATTTTCTTCTGAGCGCAGACAATGTAATATAACAATTTTTTTCACTTTATTCCCTCCAATGCTTCGGCAGATAAACAATATTCATGCGTCCTGATTCTGCATCGTAAGCTACTTTACTATGCACATTATACATATCATAAATGAATTCTTCTGTCAATAATTCCTGCGGTGTTCCCACGCCTACTACCAGACCATTTCTGATGGCTATCAGTCTGTCGCAGTACATTGCTGCGATATTCAAATCATGAATGGCTGCAACTACGGTAGCATTTAAGCTTTTGACGATATCCATGATTTCCAGCTGATATTTAATATCCAGATGATTCGTCGGCTCATCCAAAACCAGGCATTCTGTCTGCTGTGCCAAAGCTCTTGCCAGAATAACACGCTGCTGCTCACCGCCGCTCAGCGTAGAGAACATGCGCTTTTCAAAGCGTGCCATCCCCACTCTTGCCAAAGCGCTTCTGGCAATTTTAAAGTCCTCCAGATTGTCACGCTCCAGCATTTTTTTATGCGGCGAACGCCCCATAAACACTACATCCAGAACTGAAAAATCAAAGCTGTAAAAATTATGCTGCGCAACAACAGCCAGCTTTAAGGCAGATTCGCGATAAGAAAGCTCATCCAAATGCTTGCCATCAAAATAAATATCACCGCTTGTCGGCTTCTGCACACGATAAACGCACTTTAAGAAAGTACTCTTGCCACTGCCATTCGGCCCTATAATACCAAGAAATTCTTTATTATGTAAGGAAAAATCAATTCCCTTCAGAATCTCCTTGTTCCCCACAAACATTTTGACTGCTTCAGCTAATATTTCCACAATCAGTTACCTCCAAAGCCATAGGTGCGTTTTACCATCAGATAAACAAAGCAAGGAGCGCCAATCATCGCCACAAGAATGCCAATCGGCAGCTCTGCTCCGGGAATCAGGATTCGGCAAAGCGTGTCAGCTACAACTAAAAAAATCGCGCCGGCTAAAGCAGTCACCGGGATAAGCTTTTTATGATCTGTGCCCACCAGCATTCTGATAACATGCGGAACTATCAAACCCACAAAGCCGACAGTGCCGGCAGCATAAACAACAAAGCCGACAATAATCGAGCTGATTAAAAGATAAAACTGCCTGTAGACATGTAAATCCGTCCCCAAGGTCAGCGCCGATTCATCACCAAGAAGCATCAGGTTTAAAATACGGCTCTGGCTCCAGAAGAACAGTACAGCAACAACTACTATCGGCACAATAACTATCAAATTATCCCACTTGGCTCCGGAAAAGCTGCCCATCATCCAATAGGCGATGGTCTGCATCCCCTCCTTATTATTGGCAAAGTAAACAATGAAGCTGGAAAAAGCACTGCACACAGCGCTGAGCGCCATACCTGCCAGCAAAAGCTTTACCGAGTTGCTGCGTCCGCCCAGGTTCGAAATAAATAAAACCAGCAGTGAAATAGCAAAGGCACCGGCAAAGGCTGCCAGGCCAATAAAGTTTTCACCCATGAATGCTCCTATCCCCAAAAGGATGGCCGCCGTTGCGCCCAAGGAAGCACCGGAGGAAATACCTAAAATATAAGGGTCCGCCAAAGGGTTTTTAACAATAGCCTGCATAATGACACCGCTGCTTGCCAGGCCTGCGCCAACTGCTGCAGCCAAGACGATTCTCGGCAGGCGCAGCTGCCAGACAATATCATGCACAGAGCCCTTGAGCGCACCATCAAGCGAAGTGCCGCTCTGCAGCTGGCTGATGACCGCCACGTAAATCTGCTCCATAGGTATTTTCACCGTACCGACAGCAAGTGCCAAAAACATAACCGCTATTAAGACCAACAGCAGAAAAACACTTATGTATATGCCTTCTGTTTCTTTAAAAAAGTTAAGCATCTTAAATTCCTTAATATTGTAAAATGTTATCAAATACCAAAGTACGCCCATTAAAAAATTAATGAGCGTACCAGGTAATTTTGATGATGTATGAGATGTTTTGAGTGTATTAACTGAATTTAATCAGATATCAAATTCAGCGGAGAGCATAAAGGTTCTCGGACCACCGAAATGCAGCGTGTTGCCGCTTGGTGCCCAATACTTTTTATCAGTAACATTATAGCACATTGCTTTTAAGGTTACAGGTGTGCTGTTAAGAGTAGTTTTATAATTTACGCCTGCATCCAGAGTGAAGTAGCTGGGAACGCCGAATTGTTCATTACGAACAAAAGAGGAACCAACATAGTTACCACGCATTAAAACGGAGAAATCGTCGTTAGCCTTATATTCTACGCCAAGGTTTGCGCTCCATTCGGGCACACCGTTCGGGCGTTTGCCGTTGGTAGCTGCGCTGGTAGTTTTTTGTTTAGCATTCAAATGCATAAAGCCGCCAATCAGGTTCCATTTTTCTGCCAGAGTACCGGTTGCAGTGTATTCAAAGCCCTTGTGTCTTGCTTCACCGTCAGCAAGCAGGAAAGGTTTGCTGAAGCCGGGTTTGGTAACATCTACACTGTTGGCTTTTTTAATATCGAAATAGCTGATTTTATGGAAGAAATCGCCGGTTTTGAACTTCACACCGATTTCGTTTTGCTTGGTTTTGTACGGATCTAAAGTAGTACCTTGGTTTTGATACTTGGAGCCAACAATACCGCCCTCAACAAACTCTTCCGTATGGTTTGCATAAACAGCTACACGCGGATTAAAGGTGTAGTTAATGCCAAAGCTCGGAGATACATCATAATAATCGCCGGTTTGTTTATTATGAGAACCATCAGGTCTATAAGAATCCTTAGCGATAGACTTACCGTTCACGCCAACCAGGATATTCAGCTTCTCATTGCCGGTGGTAATAGAATCCATCACAGACCAGCCGCTGATGCGTGCATGAGTTCCGTAGTAAGCATCGGATTGAGCAAAGGTCGGCGGAGTATAGCTGCCAGGATTAGGATGATAAATATTACCGGTCCAGCCGGACTCTTCTTCATAATTTTTAGCACCACCGTAATAGTGCCACATTCTGTCAACACCTGCTACCCATTCGTGCTTCAGATCACCGGTTTTAAAATCACCCTTCAAACCGATTTGTGCATAATCGCGTTTCTCCAGCAGAGAGTAGTTATCGGATACTGCGGAAAAATCACCGGCTTCATTTAATAATGTTTTGTCGAAGCCAACATAATAATACCAATCCTGTTTAAAATGACCGGCATTCAAGAAAGCCTTCAAATGGTCATTAATCTTCTGTTCATGGTTTAAGGTCATAACGAGGTTGGTGTTTTTATCACGACGCCAGGTCGGATTTACATTGAGTTTTCCGTCCGGAGCACTCGGTAAAGCGTTTCCTACAAATTTACTGCTAACAGTCAGGCCATAAGGTCTGCCGGAGCTGTCAGTATCGGTATAGCCAAACATAAAGTTGGTCTTGCTGTTTGTGGTTTCCTGATCCAGGTTGATATAAATATTTTTCTGCTTCAGGTTCCAATGTTCAATAGAACGCTCGCCATTTGTATTGCTGGCATTGATACGTACGCCGTAGCTTTTATCTTCGCCTAAGCGTGTACCAAAATCGATATATTCCTCATGAGCGCCTTTAGAATGATATTTGATGCCAATCTTGCGAGTATCCTCATCCATTAAAGCCTTTTTGCTGTTGATGCTGATAGTACCGCCGGAACGATTAGCCATACCGGAGCCGTTAATACCGGTTGCAGGACCTTCAATAACATCAACAGATTCAATGTAATTGCTGGATTGACGAGTCATAGCCTGCATACCCGGAACGCCATTGATGACAAAGCCGCGGCCATCATCAGCAAAGCCTCTGATAGAAACGCAGTCTACTGCTGCATCATAGGTTTTGACAACAGAAGGAACAAGGCTCAGGGTTTTGCTCAAGCCTTCGGTAGAGGACAAGAAGGTTCCAACAGCCTTTTCCGAAATAGTAGTTGTGCTGATAGGGCTCTTCATTGCATCCTGCTCACCCAAAATACCAACATTAGAGGTTGCACGGACAAATTCACCGGCAATGTAACGCTGACCATGTACAACTACTTCAGCAAGATTGAATGACATTAAATCATCATCGTTTTTTTCTGCAGCAAAGGCATTACCAACAAAGCCTGCGTTTGTCAATGCCATGCAGATGGCAGCAGCCAAAGCTACGTGTCTTTTCTTCATAAATATACTCACTCCTACATAAAATTTTATATTTCACATAAGGTGTCCATGTTTCCCTTACGCAACATATCAGCTTCATACACAACAAAAATTCAGTGCTCTTGGCATTCATTGCAAACACACTATGCGTGTGATATAATTAATTTATTAAGTGTTTTTTTAGCGAATTAGTACCAAGTACTGTTACATTATATCTTGCTGCTTCTCATTTAGCAAATACAGATATTCTATACGCATATTGAGGATTTTAATATACATCACAGGAGGCCGTCTATGCTTTTGCGTCAAATGAAATATTTTCTGGCAGCAGTATATTGCAAAAGCTTTAATGAAGCAGCAAAGCAATGCTTTATCTCACAGCCTTCCTTCTCCTTGCAGATAAAACAGCTTGAAAAAGAAGTCGGTGCAAAGCTTATTAACCGCAACAATTGTAATTTCAGTCTTACACCGGCCGGAGAAAAGTTTTACGAGCCTTGTAAACGCATAGTCGGTGACGTGCAAAATTTAATGCAAAACATGCAGCACTTTGCGGAAACCGACCAGGTGCCAAGCTATATTATCGGCTGTAAAACCGGCTATAATGTCTGTAGTTTGCTCAATATTATCAATATGCTCAATAAGAATAGTGAAACATATCATCTGGAATTATTGTATGGTGACCACGAACAGCTCATGGGAATGCTTGCAAACAAAGAAATAGACATGCTTATCACGGAAGATCGTAAAGCTGATACTGACTTGCTTGCGGGAGAGCTGTTGGAAATTGCAGATTTATGCATTTGCGTACCGAAGCATTCTTTCCCGGCAGATACCAAGGCACTTCATATCAGCGATTTGGCAGAGCAGACATGCGTTATTATCGCCAACAGAGATTACGTTATGCAGGAGCAGGAATATTACGCAAAATGCCTGGGCTTTCATGGCAACTTCTTCACCGCCAGGGATATTCCCACAGCGCTTACCAAAGTAATTGACGACAAGGTCAAATCCTTCCTGCCGGTAACGAGTAATCATGACGCCCCATTTTATTTCAGCAATTTCACCAGAACCTTGCCATTATTAGCAGATAATGAACCGGTAGAAATTTACTATAACATTTTTTGGCAAAAGAATAATCCCAACCGCAAGATAGCTGCTATTGCCCAGCATATAGCCAGCCTCATGCAGGACCATTAAAAAAAGCTTACAACGCACTGTCCGTCGTAAGCTTTTTTATTTTGATTCACCCAAACTCCATACCGTACACATCTAAAAAGCCGTACAGCCCCAAAGCCTTACGTGGCAAGGGGTTGTACGGTTTTGTACGGTTTTGTACGGTTTTGTACGGTTTTGTACGGTTTGTACGGTTTTATCAGAGAGTCTTCAGATATTCCAGGCGCTCGTTAATCGCAGCCTTTTTACCGTTCAGCTCTTCAGCCTTAGCCTTCTCTTTTTCGATAACAGCCTCAGGTGCTTTCGCCAGGAAGCCGGCGTTACCCAGCTTGCCCTCTACGCGGCTCAGCTCCTTGTCGATAGCAGCCAGCTCTTTGTTCAGGCGGGCATTTTCCTTCTCGACATCAATCAGGCCTGCCAGCGGCAGATAAACCTCAATGCCTGCTACAACTGCAGCCATAGCATTTTCCGGTTTAGCAGCATTGTCAGCCAGCACAGTCAGCTCGCTGATAGCGCCCATCAGGTGGATGTAGTCGGCGTTAGCCTCAATGCCGTCCTTCAGGTCGGCAGCAGCCAGCATGGTTGCCGGAACCTTCTTTCCGGGCGGTACATTAACTTCTGCACGCATGTTACGGATAGCCTTGATGCTCTCCATAATTGCGCCCATCAGACGTTCAGCCTCATCGTCCATCAGAGCTTCATCAGCCTCAGGCCACTTGGAAATCATAATGCTTTCTGCTTCATGCGGCAGGCATTGGTAAATTTCCTCGGTGATGAACGGCATGTACGGATGCAACAGCTGCATAGCGCTGGTCAGTACGGTTGCCAAAACATGCTGTGCGGTTGCACGCTCTTCGGCGTTTTCTTTATTATACAGACGCGGTTTAGCAAGCTCGATGTACCAGTCGCAAACCTCGCCCCAGATGAAGTCGTAAATCATGCGGCCTGCTTCACCCAGCTCGAACTTCTCCAGCATTTCGGTAACGCTCTTGGCGGTGTGCTGCAGACGGGAAAGAATCCATTTATCTGCCAGAGTGTACGGAGCCAGCTTAGCGTTAGCATCGTAGCCTTCCATGTTCATCAGAGCGAAACGGGAAGCGTTCCAGATCTTGTTGGCAAAGTTACGGGTTGCCTCAACACGCTCCCAGTAGAAACGCATATCGTTGCCCGGGGTATTGCCGGTAATCAACATAAAGCGCAGGGTATCAGCGCCGTATTGGTCAATAACCTCCAGCGGATCGATGCCGTTGCCCAGAGATTTGGACATCTTGCGGCCCTGGCTGTCGCGTACCAGACCATGGATGAATACCTTGTCGAACGGAATCTCATGCATGAATTCCATACCCATAATCAGCATACGTGCAACCCAGAAGAAGATGATATCGTAACCGGTTACGAGCACGCTTGTCGGATAGAATTGCTTCAGCAGCGGAGTTTTATCCGGCCAGCCCATGGTAGAGAACGGCCACAGAGCGGAGCTGAACCAGGTGTCCAGTGCGTCCTCATCCTGATGGATATGTGCGCTGCCGCATTTCGGGCAGACAGTCAAATCGGTGCGGCTGGCGCTCATTTCGCCGCAGTCATCGCAGTACCATACAGGAATGCGATGGCCCCACCAGATCTGACGGGAGATACACCAATCGCGGATGTTATCCATCCAGCCGGTATAGGTTTTGGTGAAGCGTTCCGGTACGAATTGAGTACGGCCGTCTTCAACGCAATCAACAGCAGCCTTAACCAAAGGCTCCATCTTAACGAACCATTGAGTGGAAACCTGGGATTCAACAGCATGGCCGCAGCGTTGGCAGTGACCTACAGCATGGGAATGCTCTTCAACCTTAACCAGATAACCGTCAGCCTTCAGGTCGGCAACGATAGCCTTACGGCATTCCTCACGAGTCATGCCTTCGTACTTGCCGGCTTCTTTAGTCATAATGCCGTCCATGCCGATAACAACGATGCTCGGCAGGTTGTGACGGATACCCATCTCATAGTCGTTAGGATCATGGGACGGAGTAATTTTTACAGCGCCGGTACCGAATTTGGTATCAACATAGCTATCAGCGATGATAGGAATAACTCTGTCGGTAGTCGGCAGACGCAGAGTTTTGCCAACCAAATCGCCATAACGCGGATCCTCCGGGTTAACTGCTACCGCAGTATCGCCGGGCAGAGTTTCCGGACGGGTGGTTGCAATCATCAGGCTGCGGCCTTCTTCTTCAACTACCGGGTAGTTGATGTACCAGAGATGGCCCGGATCGTCCTTATGCTCAACCTCAATATCGCTCAGTGCAGTGTTGCAGTTTACGCACCAGTTGGTGATGCGGGTGCCTTTATAAATCAGGCCCTTTTCAAACAGAGTGCAGAAAACCTCGCGAACAGCCTTGGAGCAGCCCTCATCCATGGTGAAGCGCTTACGCTCCCAGTCACAGGAAACGCCCAGATGCTTCAGCTGGTTAATGATGCGGTCGCCGTATTGCTCCTTCCATTCCCAAACGCGTTTCAGGAACTCTTCGCGGCCCAGGTCATAACGAGTCTTGCCTTCCTCTTTTTTGATAACCTCTTCAACCTTAATTTGGGTTGCCAGGCCTGCATGGTCATAGCCGGGCATCCACAGGGTATTGTGGCCCATCATGCGGTGCCAGCGGATCAGGATATCCTGCAGGGTGTTATCCAGCGCATGGCCCATATGCAGCTGACCGGTGATGTTCGGTGGGGGGATAACAATACTGAAAGCGTCCTTGCCTTCTTCTACTTCGGCATGAAAATAACGATGCTCTTCCCAGAATTTATACCATTTCTTCTCTACGGAAGCAGGATCATAAACCTTAGGGATATTATGCTCTTCACACATAAAATAATTCCTCCTTAAAATAAACAAGCCCTGTCCTTTACGGACAGGGCGAATAATCGTGGTACCACCTATCTTCCTTATGCTTTTGGCACAAGGCACTCAATGCACGTAACGTGTGCGCACGTTTTTGCCTACTGCAATGTTCAGCAAAACAGCTCCCGAGCTACACTCACCTCACCGCCACACAGCTTGCACCAACCGCTGCTTCTCTTTAGTGGCTTTACGGAGATAAGCCTCTCGTTCCTTGCCTGTAAATATTTTGCTATACTCTATATCTTAGCAAGGAACAGGTGTGATTGTCAAGAGGGAGAAATAAAGCAATTATTCTCACTCCCATGTTTTTTCAGCAAGTATATTGGCTATTTCTTCTGTTGAAGGCAATTCATCAATTCTCAGCAATTTGTTTAAATCAAACACTTTAACAAATCGTGCTCCACCATACGAAGTCTTTTTATATTCCGTCTGGAAAAATTGCTCAACAAAAAAGTATTTATGCGGACATCTAAGCAAATTGTAACCATACTTTTTACCATCCTCTATAGCTTCAAGTATCGTCTGCTTACGTTCACCTGTTATTTCACCCTGTTCAGCACGATACAGTAATACATTATCTGCAAATTCAGTTACAATAACAGCATTCACCTTACCTATAGCTCTTACTGCCTTATCCGTATATAAACCTATATATGGATAGTTTTGCGGACTGTGTGCTAACGTATCATAATAAACATTTGCTTTTTTGTTAAATTGGAATGTAGTCCCAGCACCATACATCTTCATATAAGTACTTCTAGCCGAATCTTCTTTTTCAATTATATTTTCCGTAGCAGGAAGTTCGACATTTTCGCTTTCAATTATATCTTTATCAGCAGAAAGGTTTTTATTTTCACTTTCAATTGCATTTTCTATAACGGAAAGAGTTTCACTATCACTTACCACATTACCTGCAAGAGCTTTTTGCAGCATCTGAAGATATTTTTCATCGCTAATACTCCAACAGCTAGGGTGATACAATGAAATAACCTTGATTTGCTTATCTAATCGAATATAATTTTCTAACAGCCAGCGTACTCCATCTCCACAACACACTATTAATTCAGGAGAAATTAATTCTATCTCTTGGCTGATAAAATCAGCATACCGTTTTACATATTCCTCTAAAGTTTTCCATACGCAACCAACAAACCCTCCACGCTTATTCAAGTTTATAACTGCGACAGAACGCAAAGCGGTATGGTCTTTATTTATCGTCTTAAAATCATCATTAAAAATAGCATTAGCCAGCATAGAAAGACGCTTAGAGAATATCGTTTCCGGCACTTCACCATAAGCTACACTGCGATGCCAAAACATAACAGTTTCAGCATTTTTAGCAGCTGCTTTATCATCATCATGTTCACCATACCAATAAGCTTCTTTAGCAATAAACAAAACTCTTGGCGAACTTTTAGCAAAACTTTCTTCGTTAATTATCCCATCAGGCAAAAAAGCATAAGCAGGTACATTACCAGCAATATAATCAGTATTAACTTCACACTTATGTGCTAATTTCCACAGAGGCAATAATTCTCCAACACTAGAGCAAGCATTAATATGCTTCTTTTGAAATGGAAATTTAAAATTATTAGTGTTACTTGTGTCAGACATACACTTAACCTCCAAAACTTATATTATGTCAATAATTCTCATTATCGCTGTCAGTGTCCTGTTTAAAATCTTCAGCATAATTATCAAAATGATAGCCATCTTCAAAAGCAGCTAAATCCGCACGATTATTAGTAATTTAATTTGTATTATACTACACACGTTATGGCAAAAACGGCACAGCTATCCCAAGCTCTTTCTCCCTAGCCATCTCCCAAATCAAAGGCATATTATTACTTTCCCCTATAATATCCATTATCACTCCATGCTGACCACAAGTCATACATTTCTACATAATGTTCTTTGATAAATCCTTGTATTTTACGTACATCCAAATCATTTAACGTACCTTGCTTCATCAGTTCTGTATCGCCGTTACCTTTTACAAAAAACTTTGCTGAACCAGCTTCAGTCAACCGTTTGTCACTAGCATGTACATGCATGCATTCAATAATACACTTACTTGTAAAATAAAGATAATATCCACAAACTTTAAAATCAAAGTACTTTGGCATAATCCTTCTCCATATACTTCACATTAGCCTGATAAAGCTTGTTGACCTTATACGCTTCGATATCATCCATATTAGTTTCTACAAGCTCATTATTATAGAAATAAGCGGCATGATCAGGCTTATGCAAATTTATAACAGTTACACCCTCGCCCCTATCAATAAACGCATATCCTTGAACGATAACCTCAGCAGCATCTGCTAATTTTTGAACATCAGCCATAACGCACCTCCACTTTTTTTATCGGCGCTAAAAATTTCTTAGCATTAAAATATAAGTTATCCAGCATGGGAAGCAAATCAATATAGTCTTCAACCACACCTAACTTTTCGTGCAAACAATCAACAACAATGTATCCATATGGAGCATCCCATTCTTTAACTTTTAAATATTTCACTAACCTATCTGATGTTTTAAAACGAAAATCATAACCACCATAAGAAAAAATCGTAAATCCACCTTTGTTACTCAAATAAGCTGTATCTTTGTTCTCCATATTTTCACCACCTCATAAATTGCTGATCATCCCTACTCAAATTATATCACACGAATAGACTTTTGATAACTATTTACCACTTCAAAAAGCCGCCACGCTCACGCGCAGCGGCTCGCAGCAGTTCACTTACAACACTGCCAGATATACTGCTTTTCATCGGCAGCTTGTGAAGATAAGCATTTCATTCTTAGCAAAGACCATAACACCATTTCAAAATGCAGCTCAATCAAAGGATTTTCTCACAACATATGTAGTCTTGCCATCAGGAATATCCGGATTCTGCTCGAAAATAGAGCATAGTACAGATGTTAATTTATTGGTAGCAGCCTCTATCTGCATATTGATGGTGTAAACCTGATGCTGATAAACTTCCTTACCTTTGGAATTTTTAAACTTTATCTTATTGTTATGATTGGGGCCAAGGGCAGACATATTGATATAGTGAATTTTTTCTTCCGGATTCTTTATCAGGGAGTTATTGGTGAATTTGCCCTTGGAATCCGGGTGGAATTTAAGCGTCGAGGCAAACTCATCAATGTACTTGACTATTTCCGGTGTCATCTTCGGTGTTTTGGTCACATCATTAATGTAATCGGGATATCTGTAATATTTTCCATCCTGAGGTTTTACTACAACATTCTCCACCTTCTTCTCCGGCTCAGGCGCAGGCTTCTTGTCCTTGGCATCATCCCCGCAGCCTGCCGACAAAAACAGCGCAGCAATCAAACCTGCCGCAGCCAAATACTTAAAATGCTTTTTCATAATGATGTACGCCTCCTTTTATCCAACAGAATAATTTTTCTCTACGCTTATTATATGCCCAAGAGCTAAAAAGCGCCCTACCCCAAAACATGTTTTAGTGTAGGACGCTTAAAATTTTTCGTTTTTTGAGCTAAAAAAATTATTTTTCAGTGGAAATTACTTCTTCAGGCAAAAGCTCAGGCAGTTTTGCCCTTCAGCTTAAGCACTACTGCCAGCAGCAGGCTTACTACAAAGCAGGCGCTGAAGAAGTACAGCGTAAAGCTGTAGCTGTGGGTGCGCTCGTAAATTACGGATAAAAGCAACGGTCCTGCAATACCTGCCAGGCCCCACGCCGTCAGAATACGTCCGTGAATTGCGCTCAGCTGCTTGGTGCCAAACAAATCGCTCAAATACGCCGGCATACAGGAAAAACCGCCGCCATAGCAGGTGATGATAATGAACACCAGCAGCTGGAACATAAAGCTTTCATTTACGCCACCCAAAAGGTAGAAGGCTACAATCTCAATCACGAAAAATGCCAGATAGGTATTTGCGCGACCAATATAATCAGAAATAGTTGACCACACAATACGGCCGCCGCCATTCAACAGGCCGATGATGCCAACCATAGAAGCCGCCGCAATCGGAGACATACCGATAACTTCCTGTGCCATAGGCGATGCTACCGCCAAAAGGCCGATACCGCAGGTGATATTCGTGAAGAAAATCCACCACAAAGCATAGAACTGCCAGGTGTGCATAGCCTCCTTCACAGTGTACTGCACATGCTCAGGCATCTTCGCCTTGAACTGTCCCTTGCCTGCTGCAGTTTCCTGTTTTGGCGGCTCCAGATAAAGTGCGGAAGCAGTCATCACTACTGCATAAATGCAGGCCAGAATCACAAAGTTTTCTACCAGGCCGTATTTAGCAATTAAAATCTGCATCAAAGGACCTGCAACGAGGCTGGCAAAGCCGAAGCCCATAATCGCCAGGCCGGTTGCAAGACCACGATTATTGGGGAACCACTTCACCAGTGTAGACACCGGCGTGATATAACCTATTCCCAGACCAATACCGCCGATAACGCCGTAAAAAAGATATAACAGCAGCAGGCTGTGCTGCGTCAGTGCATAGGCTGTACCCAGCAAACCGCTTACGAAAAAGCACATGGATACCAAGCCGCTGCGGCGCGGGCCGTATTTTTCTACATACGTTCCCAAAAAGCCTGCGGAAGTTCCCAAGAACAAAATCGCCAGCGAAAAGGTCCAGGTAACCTCCTTCAGCGAAAAGCCCATAGCCTGCATAATAGGCTTCGTCAGTACACTCCATGCGTATACGCTGCCAATGCTGATGTGAATGCCGATGGCTGCCAGCACGATCAGCCATCTGTTTTTTGTCTGTTGCATCATGAATACCTCTCTTTATAAGTATTACCTAGTCACCCGGGTTTTCTCTTTTGCTCCTTATAAAGAAAAAACGTCTGGGCGATTTTGCCCAGACGGTCGGCGCATACATTCATCTGCCTCCACGTGGTCAATTCCACTTATCCGTCAGGAAGCAGACTGCATTAGGTTATGACTCTATTATACACAAAATTCCGCAATTGTCAACATATAGTGTTTTGTTAATGTTTTATTACTATATAATGTAGGATAGCATAGGCTGAACTCAAAGATAACTAGCAAATAACATATCCTTCCAGTCAACAACAATTTTCCCGTGCCCAAAGGGCACAACGCAAATTTCGCGTGGAACCAAGACGAAGTGCCGCAAAACTCGCGATATGCAAAGAGATTTTGCTATAGCAGTTCGCTTATCGCTCAAACAATTGCGACACTTCTATGGTTCCAGACACTCATTTGCTAAAATTGTTATTCCTTCCACGATATATTATTTGCATAGTACGTTCTTCAATTAACAGCGTTGACATTCCACCTCTACGGAACTGACGCACAAAAAGAGCCGCGCGAACGCGCGGCCCTTCAATACTCATCATACTAAAATGATTTCTTACGAAGATTTACAGTTGTCGTATGCTTGCAATGCGGGCAGCAGCCCTTGCCACCGGCATCACAGCCAATGCAGCCACCGGTTTTATGTGCCTTGATGACCTGCTTGGATGCCAAATACACACAACCAACAATAATCAGACCAATAATCCAGGTTGCCATACGAAACACCTCTTTTTATTTTGCATCAATGCTCATAACAGTCTCTTTATCATACTTTTTAGCGGGACGGAAGAGCAGATACAGGAACGCAATCAGGAAAACAACAGCTACACCGGTACCGAAGCTGAATGCTTCACCACCGACAAACACTCTGCCGAACTGGTAAACCATCAGGCAGATGCTGTAAGCATACAGGTTTTGGAAGAGGATAGTTGCCCAGGTCCATTTCTTGCTGTTCATCTCCTGGCTCATAGTGGAAATCGCTGCCAGGCAGGGAGAATCCAGCAGGTTGAACACCAGGAAGGAGAACGCTGCAACCGCACTCGGGAAGAACGCCATAACAGCAGTCCACAAATCAGGCTCATCCTCAGCTGCATCAGCCAGGCCGGAGAGAATAGCCATCGTGCTGACGATAGACTCCTTAGCCACAAAGCCGGAGAAGGCAGCAGCCACAGCCTGCCAGCTGTCAAAGCCCAGAGGAGCAAAGATAGGAGCAAGACCGTTACCAATGTAAGCAACAAAGCTCTTTTCGGTATCAACCATAGCAACAGAGCCTTCATCAATACCAAAGCTTGCCAGGAACCACATAACAACGCAGCACAGGAAGATAATAGTACCGGCTTTTTTCAGGAAGCCTGCAACACGCTCCCAGGTATGCAGCAGCACGTTCTTAGCAGCAGGCAGATGGTACGGCGGCAGCTCCATAACGAACGGAGCAGGATCGCCGGCAAACAGCTCAGTCTTTTTCAGAATGATGCAGGCAGTAATAACAGCGAAGAAGCCGACGAAGTACATAATCGGCGCCATGTACCAGTCACCGCCCATGATAGCGCCGGAAAGCAAAGCAATAACAGGCAGCTTAGCACCACAGGGGATAAAGGTTGTAGTCATGATAGTCAGACGACGGTCGGTTTCATTTTCAATAGTACGGGAAGCCATGATGCCCGGTACGCCGCAGCCTGCAGAAATCAGCAGAGGAATGAAGCTCTTGCCGCTCATACCGAACTGACGGAAGAAACGGTCCATAATGAAGGCTACACGTGCCATATAACCGCAGTCCTCCAAAAAGCTCAGCAGCAGGAAGACAATGGCCATCTGCGGAGCAAAGCCAATAGGTGCGCCAATGCCGCCGATGATACCATCAACAACAAGAGATACCAGCCAATCCTCACATTCGGCAGCCTCCATGTGCTCCTGCACCCAAGGCTGAATCCATTCGCCAAACAAGGTATCATTGGTAAAGTCTGTTACAACAGTACCGATAGTTTCTACAGCAATGTAGTAAACGAGGAACATTATAATCGCGAAAATCGGCAGAGCCAGGAAACGGTTCGTTACAATGCTGTCGATTTTATCGGAAATCGTCAGACCGGTGTGGCCTTTGACAACAGCCTTGCTCATCAGCTCGCCAATGTAATTATAACGCTCGTTGGTAATAATGCTTTCGGCATCATCATCCATTGCTTCCTCGCAGGCTGCTACGATTTCTTCAATCTTAGCCTGCTCGCCTTCGCTCAGTCCCAAAGCATCAGCAATTTTCTTATCACGCTCAAACAGCTTTACCAAAAGCCAACGTTCGCTCACGCCATGAACCTTATTGCCTGCTTCGCGGGCAATCGCAGTCAGAGCATCCTCAACCTCACTGCAGAAGCGCATATATTTCGGTGCAGCACCGCCGACAGCTTTAATTGCTTTTTCAGCAGCCTCACCGGTGCCTTCACCCTGCAGTGCGGAGGTTTCCACAATCTCGCAGCCCAGCTCGGCAGCCAGCTTAGCGATATCAATCTTATCGCCGTTCTTGCGGACGATATCAATCATGTTCAAAGCAATAGTTACAGGATAACCCATCTCCATAACCTGAGTAGTCAGGTACAGGTTACGTTCGATGTTAGAGCCGTCAACCAGATTCAGTACGCCGTCAACATCATTTTGCAGCAGATAGTTACGGGAAACAACCTCCTCCAAAGTGTACGGAGACAAGGAATAAATACCGGGCAGGTCGGTAATAATAACATCATCATGACCTTTGAGGCCGCCTTCTTTTTTCTCTACAGTTACGCCGGGCCAGTTACCAACATATTGGTTGGAACCGGTCAAATCATTAAACATTGTTGTTTTGCCGCAGTTAGGGTTACCAATCAGGGCAATCTTGATCTGTTTCATCTTTTCCCTCCAAATTATTCTACAACGATGTGTTCAGCCTCGCCGTTACGCAACGTCAGCTCATAGCCACGTACTGTTACCTCCACCGGATCACCCAGCGGTGCAACCTTACGTACGAATACGCTAACACCCTTAGTCACGCCCATATCCATAATACGTCTTTTTACCGCACCCTCACCAACAAGCTTGGTAACGGTAACTGTTTCACCAACAGGAACTTCTTTCAATGTTTTCATAACATCCTCCACTTGCATCAGATAAATATTTTGGCTGCCATCTGCTTGCTCAGGGCAATGCGGGCATCCTTCACATTGACGATAAGATTACCGTCAATTTCAGAAATAACAGTTACAGCTGAGCCTTCTACAAAGCCCAGGTTAGCCAAAAAGCGTTTGATTTCATCCTTGCCGCGAACAGCACTAATCTTGTTAGTCTCGCCGCGACGGGCCATTAATAAAGGCATCATATTTCCCTCCAAGAAAATTGTTAGCAGATACTAACTCGATACGATTTTTTTAGTAGTTAGGCATTCCTAACTACTATTGAAAGTTTACGTCAGCTATAAATTTTTGTCAAGCATTTTTTATGAAATCCTATGCTAATTTACAAAAATAGTTAGCTTATGCTGTTATGTTTACAAAAATTTATCGGCTGACTTTATAGTCAGCCGATGTAAACTAAAATATTATATTAGCTATGGCTTTTTATTATATCTTTTTGTAGAGAATACGGATAGAATTCAGCACGCACAGCAGCGATACACCGGTATCCGCAAAGACTGCCGCCCACATGGAAGCATAGCCCATAAGGCCTGCAATCATAATGATAACCTTAACAGTCAGAGCGAAAATTACATTCTGCCAGGCAATCGCACCGGTTGCACGCGCAATGGCAATAGCCTGCGGAATAGCCTTCACTTCGGAATTCATAAAGACAACGTCGGCAGCCTCAATCGCAGCGTCTGCACCGCTGCCCATAGCAGCGCCGGCATCCGCACCGGCCAGAACAGGCGCATCATTGATACCGTCACCGACGAACATAACTGGGCCGTACTTGTTGCGCAGCATATTCAGCTCGCTGAGCTTATCCTGCGGCAGCAGCTGAGCGCGCACCTCGTCAATGCCTGCTTCCTTAGCCACAGCCTGCGCTTCCTTCTGCGCATCGCCGGTGAGCATAGCGGTTACCAGGCCTTGTGCCTTCAAAGAAGCAATAGCTTCCTTAGCATCTTCCTTCAGAGTATCGTTAATCAGCAGCTGGCCCATGTATAAGCCATTGTCGGCAACAAGCACTTCACTGCCGCTTTCGGTAGGAGTATAGCCGCCGTATTCAACGTTAAAGCGTTGCAGCAGCTTGGTATTGCCGCACAGAACCTTGCGTGCGCCAAAGTACGCAACCAGGCCTTCGCCGGCAATTTCTTCAAATTTATCGGGGCGTACAAGCTCAAGCTTTTCAGCCTTAGCAGCCTCTACGATGCTTACGGCAATCGGGTGGGTAGAAACAAGCTCTGCACTTGCGCACAAGCGCAACAGCTCGTCAGCGTTCATACCTTCGGCAGCATTAACCTTCTGCAGTACGAAGTTACCCTTGGTAACGGTACCGGTTTTATCCATAACTACGGCAGCAATGTTTTTCAAAGCCTCCATAGCAACGCCGCCCTTAAAGAGAATGCCGTACTTGGAGCCGGCGCCGATGCCGGAGAAGAAGGCCAGCGGCACGCTCAGTACCAGTGCGCAGGGGCAGCTGATAACGAGGAAGGTCAGCGCAGTGTAAATCCATTTGTTCCAGTCACCGGTAATCAGGGACGGAATCACAGCAGTCAGTACTGCGGCAGCAACAACAAACGGAGTATAGATACGTGCGAAGCGGGTAATAAAGCGGTCGATGGTCGGCTTGCTGGCAGCAGCATTCTCTACGCTGTCCAGAATGCGGGTTACCATGGATTCCTCCAGAACCTTTTCTACACGGATTTTCAGCATACCGGAGGTGTTCACGCAGCCGGAAACAACCTCATCGCCGTATTTACGTTTTACAGGCACAGGCTCGCCGGTTACCGGAGAGGTATCTACCAGGCTTTCGCCGTCAATAACAACGCCATCCAGAGGAATACGGTCGCCTACGCGTACCAGCAGAATGTCGCCTACGTGTGCGTCAGCGGCAGGAATAACCTTCACCTCTTCGCCTACCAGCAGGTTGACAACCTCCGGACGCAGGTCAACAGCGTCCATAATCTGGCCACGGCTTTTTTCTACCGCACGCTGCTCAAAGTATTCGCCCACACGATAGAAGAACATAACGCCAACAGCCTCTTCCCAAGCCTGAATAGCAAACGCACCCAGTGTTGCAACAGTCATGAGGAAGTTTTCGTCAAATACATTACCTTTGGCAATATTCTTCAAGGCAGTCAGCACAATGCGTCCGCCCAGCAGAATGTAAGCAAAAATCAGGAAGTACATGTGGTACGCTTCCGGCACCAGTCCCAGCCATTCGGTGATGATGAATACGGCACCGCCCAGTACGATTTCGATAATCGTCTGCTTTTCGCTCAGCTCGGAGAGGATACCGCCGGATTTTTTGCGTTCCTCCAGCTCAGGCGCCAGAGAAGGCTTACTTTCAGCCTCCAGCAGCACAACGCCCTCTTCTACCTTATCGGTTACAGCCTGCATTTTCTCCAGCAAGCCGTTGTAATTTTTAGCACTTACGCGCAGTTTTTTCGTAGTAAAGGTCAGGGTAGCTTCATCAATCTCAGGCATAGCGTTCAGCGCACGTTCAATCTTGGCACCGCAGTTAGCGCAGTCCAGGTTCTGCACCAGGTACACTCTGCTCTTGCCGCCTAATTGCGGACGACGGTCACGCGGTACTACCACTACGTCGGACTCAATGGAAGTACAGATTTTCTGAATTTCCGGCAGCAAAGCATCGTGGTCGGCGGCGCTGAGGCGCAGCTGCTTGGTAGCAAAGCTTACGTTGGCATAGGTTACGCCCGGCAGCTCTTTGATTTTGTATTCCATCTTAGCAGCGCAGTTGGCACAGCCAAGGTTTTGCAGAATATATACGCGCTTTACCTTATCGGCATCCGGCATCCGGCAGGTGCAATTAGCCAGGCTTTCGCCGCAAACATCGCAGTATTCCTCATGCGGATGGCAAATTTCGCAATTACAGTCAGCAGGATGACCGGGCACGTGATGTCCATGTGCATGTGCATGAGCGTGTTCATGACCGTGGTCGTGACCGCAACCGCATTCGTCGCCGTGCGCGTGAGAATGTTCATGCTCGTGCTCATGTCCGTGGTCGTGTCCGCAGACACATTCGTCGCCGTGTGCGTGAGCGTGTTCGTGTTCATGCTCATGGTCGTGTCCGCAACCGCATTCGTCGCCGTGTGCGTGAGCATGTTCATGCTCATGCTCGTGGTCATGTCCGCAACCGCACTCGTCGCCGTGTGCGTGGGAATGTTCTTCGTGCTCGTGGCCGTGGTCGTGTCCGCAACCACACTCGTCGCCGTGTGCGTGGGAATGTTCTTCGTGCTCACCTGTGCCCTCATGGGTATGGCCGTGGTCGTGCTCATTGCCACAACAGCAGTCATCACCATGTGCGTGAGTATGTTCTTCATGCTCATGGTCATGAGAGCAATCATCACCATGAGTATGCTTGGGCACATGTCCCATAGTTTTGTGATCATGGTCCTTGCCGCAGTGACCGCAGGTGCAGCCTTCCGGATGCTTGCTGTAGTCTTCTACGCTATTGATATGGCCGTCGATGTGTCTGAAAGCTCGTACATCGCCGGCACCGTTACGGATATCCTCTAAATCTTGCTTCATTATATCTACCACCTTTCTTTTCAGGTTCTCTTCCTACTCATATGAGTATTCATTCATATATTGTATAAAAAATAATAGGAAAGGTGACAGCACCTTTCAGTAAATTCTTTGATACCTATATTATAACACAAATAACGTATGAGTCAATACTCACCTGTGAAATTAGTGATAAAAATTCCTAAGAAAAAAATGGGTACAGCATTCGCCGTACCCACTATAAAAATTGATGGAGAAAATTACTTTCATAGAAGCTCTATGCTTGCGCATATTGCTTCAGGACTGCCCTAGTCAAACAGGTGGCAGGCAACCCAATGACCGTGCTCAACCTCTTTCAGCTCAGGCTTAACCTGCACGCAATGCTCGGTGCAGTGCTCGCAACGGCTGGCAAAGGGGCATCCTGGCGGCAGGTCCAACGGGCTCGGGATTTCGCCTTCCAAAGGCTGAATCTTTTCACCCGGTTTGAAGTCTACCTTAAATACAGCACCCATCAGTGCCTTGGTGTACGGATGCTTGCAGCTTTCCGCAATACGTCCGTGCTCCAGCCATTCTACTACGTTACCAAGATACATTACTGCAACCTGGTGGCACATCAGGTCTACCAGGCCAAGGTCATGGGCAATGAAGAGGTAAGTAATATTTTTTTCTTTTTGAATGCGGCACAACAGCTCGCAGATTTTTTCCTGTACGGAAACATCCAGCGCACTGGTTGCTTCGTCGCAAACAATAATCTTCGGTTCCAGTGCCAGAGCGCGGGCAATGCCCAGACGCTGACGCTGACCACCAGACATGCTGTGCGGATAGCGGTCCTTGAATTCAGCAGGCAGCTCAACCATTTCCAGCAGCTCTGCTGCTTTGGCGTCTACCTCGCTGTTTTTAATCAGGCCGTAATTTTTTAAAGGCTCGGTGAGGATATCCTTAACGAGCATCTTCGGGTTGAAGGCAGCGGTAGGATCCTGAAAAACCATCTGGATGTGCTTTCTGTCCTGACGCAGCTGTTCGCCCTTAGATTTCATCAAATCGTGACCTTCGAAAATAGCTTCACCGCTGGTAGCAGGGTGAATACGCAGCAAAGTACGCACCAAGGTACTCTTGCCGCAACCGGATTCACCTATAATGCCCAGGGTACGGCCTTCATAGGCACGCAGGTTGATATCATTGCAGGCAGTCAGGAACTTGCCGCCATCAACCGGAAACTTTTTGGTAAGATGGTTAATCTCTAATACCAATTTAGTACGCTCATAGGCCGGTTTTTCATTATTGCTCATAATATGTATTACCTCCTATGATTGGAACTGCCTTCAGCAGCTGTTTAGTATAATCATCCTGCGGGTTAGCAATAACGTCCTCACGCTTGCCATATTCCACAACATGACCGCCCTTCATAACCATCAGCTTGTTGGATACATAGGAAGCAACGCCTAGGTTATGCGTAACCATGATAACGGCAACACCGTATTCATCACGGATATCAACAATCTGGCGGATAATCTGAGCCTGAGTAGTTACGTCCAGCGCACTTGTCGGTTCGTCGGCCAAAAGGATTTTCGGGCTGAAAATCATAGCCATAGCAATACCAACACGCTGACGCATACCACCGGACAGCTCAAACGGATAGCTGTTCATGATGTTTTCCGGGTTCGGCAGGCGCACGTTAGTCAGCATATCACAGCACATCTTGTAAGCCTGGTCCTTGGACTTGTCCGGCTGGTGAGCCTGAACATAGTCAATGAACTGCTGGCCGATGCGGCGGATAGGATTAATCATATTGCCGCTGTCCTGGAAAATCATGGACATCTCGCTGCCATACATTTTGCGCCATTCATCAGGGGTATTTTGCAATACGTCCTTGCCATCAAAGATGATGCTGCCGCGGCTAACGCGGCCAGCACCAGGCAGGCAACCCATAATAGCGCGGATAACGGTTGTTTTGCCACTGCCGGACTCGCCAACGATGGACATAATCTCGCCCTTATCCAATTCTAAGCTGGCACCGGTTACGGTGAGCTTGTCACCGTAGCTGATGTCTAAATCTTTTACTTCAAGTAGCATTAAGCGTTACCTTCTTTGTAAATTATTAGTTAGCAGATTTGATATCTTTGGTCAGCCAGTAGTAATCGCAAGGCAGGATTTCTGCGTTAGCAATAGATTTGTTGGAAACCATGTTGGTTTGCGGATGACCGAATACCAGGGAAGCTGCATCGTCGAGGATAACTTTTTGCATTTCGATAATCAGCTCACGACGTTTAGCCGGGTCAAATTCTACGCCCAATTTATCGGACAGCGCATCATATTTCGGATTGCTGTAGCCAGAACCGTTCTGCTCTTGACCGGTCTTGAGATACATGTTCATGAATACTTCAGGATCACCGGCTTGCAGTGACAGCACGTTGGAAATCAGCAGGTCATAATCACCTTTACGGCCGATACCATCAAGTACGTTGTAGTCAACGTTCTTCAGGTTAACTTTAATGCCGACTTTCTTAGCGTCAGCTTGGGTAGCTTCTGCATACAGAGGCAGCTCGGCACGGCCGCTGTAGAATACGAAGTCCAGTTCCAGGTTTTTGCCGTTTTTATCAACAAAGCCGTCGCCGTTGGTATCCTTCCAGCCGGCTTCAGCAAGCAGTTTTTTAGCGCTTTCAACATTGTATTGGTTTTTATCGTATTTGTACAGTTCATCATAACCGTAGTCAACAGAAGGCGGCAGGTACGGACCACCAGGAACGAAGGTGTCTTTCAGCAGAACCTTGTTATAGGTTACACGGTCCAGAGAACGCAGCAGAGCTTCGCGGACTTTGAGATCGCCCAGCGGTCTGTCCGGACGTACATTCAGACGAGCAAGTACGTCACGCAGGGAAGCGATGTTGGAGATGTTATATTTGTTTTTGTCTTTGAACAGCTGCAGGTCGCCGGCTGCAATGTTGATAGCGAAGTCAATTTCGCCTTTTTGCAGAGCCATAGCACGAGTGTTAGGATCGTCAATGGTCAGGATATCAACTTCCTTGAACGGAACTTCGCCATCCCAGTATTTTTCGTTTCTAACCATTTCAGCTTTAGCTTTGCTGTAGGATTTTACTGTATAAGGACCGGTGCAGATAGCGCCTTGTTTTGCGGTATCACGGTCTTTAATAGTTTGGGTATCAACGATGATGAACAGAGGGTCACCGAGCATACCGGGCAGAGTCGGTACCGGGGTTTTGGTTTTGATAATTACGTTTTGGCCTTCACCTTTGATGGATTCATACTCGAACATGGATTTAGCACGAGCAGCTTTGTCAAAGGTACGTTGGATAGAAGCTGCTGCCAGCTCACCGGTCAGTTTGGTACCGTTGGAGAAGCAAGCCTTATCGTTGATGTGGAAGGTCCAGGTCAGTTTATCATCGGAAATAGACCATTTATCAGCCAGCCACGGAGTAACATTCATTTTTTTATCGAATTTAACTAAGCATTCGCCCAGGCCGTAACGCATTACAACCCAACCAAAGTAGTTATCGGTAGTTTCCAGGGAGTCAGCGAAGTTAGTAACACCAAATTTTGCTACATCCTTGTGCTCAGCTTTTTTGTCGCCGCCGCCACAGCCTGCTGCTGCAAATGCCAGTAAACCGATCATAGCCGCTGCTGCGGTAGCTTTAAACATTTTTTTCATTAGTCATCTCTCCATTTCATATACTCATTTAACATTTTTAACCCGGCAGTCTTTTGCCGAATATCAAAAACTAAGATTAATCCTGAACGTCATTACGCGGGTCAAGCACGTCACGCAGATTATCGCCCCAAAGGTTGAAAATCATAACGGTAACAAAGATTGCCAGACCGGGGAAGAACATCAGCCACGGTGCAGTCTGCAACTGCTGACGGCCTTCGTTCAACATTAAGCCCCATTCAGGAGCAGGCGGTTGGCTACCAAAGCCCAGGAAGGACAAGCCTGCAAGCTCCATCATCAGAGCACCGATATCTGCTGCTGCGGTGATAACCATCATCGGCAGGATATTAGGCAGGATATGTACCCACAGGATATGAGGCGAGGTACCGCCGTTAACGATTGCTGCTTCTACATAGTCGCGACGTTTAATCTGCAGTACCAGACTGCGGGATAAACGCGCATATTTTGTCCAGCTTACAATCGTCAGTGCGATTACGGCATTGACAAGGCTGCCACCCATAATACCAGCAACAGCGATAGCCAGGATCATGCCAGGGAAGGAAATCATCATATCGGAGATACGCATGATAACCATATCAACCTTACCGCCAAAATAACCGGAAATAACACCCATAGAGGTACCAACGATAAATACGCTGGCTACCAGGAACAATACACCGCTCAGGGAAGCACGTGCACCATAAAGCACACGGCTGAAGCAGTCACGTCCCAGCTTATCTGTGCCGAACAGATGGCTTCCGCTAGGTCCAATAAAAGCGTCCTGCATCGTTGCATGAGTCGGATCATACGGTGCAATAACAGGTGCTGCAAAAGCAATAGCAATCAGCACCAGAACCAGAACTGAGGTTACGGCAAAAGCACGGTTGGTTTTAAAACCATTAATAAGTGTTTCCATCTGCTCTTACCTTACCTTTCTCAGACGCGGATCAAGATAGTTGTAAGAGATATCAACAATGAGGTTGATAACCATATACATCAACGCAATCCACACAACAACACCCTGTACCAGTTGGAAGTCACGGTAGGTGATTGCTTCAATTGCCAGACGGCCAAGACCGGGCCATTGGAAAACAATCTCGATAACCGCAGCACCACCCAGAAGGTTACCTAAAGACAGACCTAAAAGCGTAATCAGCGGCAGCAGAGCATTCGGAAGAACCTCTTTCCACAGAATATGGCTTTCACTCATACCACGCGCGCGTGCACCGACAACATAGTCCTGATGCAACTCCTCCAGAATCGCAGCACGTACCTGACGTGTGTACTTGGAAGACATTGCAAAGGCCAACGTTGCCGCAGGCAGGATAATAGTATCAGCACCAATCGTACCGCCAACAATAGGCAACAGGTCAAGTTGCAGACCAAAAATCCACAGCAGCATCAAGCCAACCCAGAAGCCTGGCATTGATACGCCAAGGAAAGTAAAGCTACGTACTACATAGTCAAACCAGCCACCGCGTTTAACTGCGGAATAAATGCCGGCAGGAATAGAAACCACCAGCATCATCACAATGGAAGCCAGAGACAATAAGATAGTACCGGGCAAACGCTCGAACAGCTCCTCAACAACAGGCTTTTTAGCCATGAAGGAGAAACCGAGGTTGCCCTGCAGCGCACGGCCCAACCAATCCAGATACTGGAAGAAGAAGGGCTTGTCCAGACCTAATTCAGCACGCAGTGCATCAATTTCAGCCTGGCTTACAATAATATCCTCGTTACCTGCAATCATCTGACGAGCTACATCGCCAGGGGCCAGCATTACCAAAGCAAAAGTAATAAAGCTGATACCCAAGAGGACGAGGATGATCTGTCCCAGTCGGGACAGAAGCTGCTTTTTCGTCAAAGCACATCATCTCCATCAAAAAAAATTACCTTTCCTGCAAAAATGGCGCAGGAAAGGTATATGCTTACAATGTGCACAATTGTAATTATATATATTTCCGTCGCTAGCAGGAATATATCAACTGAGGAAATCAACCTGACTTAGCCTTTCGGCCTCACAGTGGCTTGACCGCTACGGATTTGCACCGTATTCCGATTATTACCTGCATAGGCAGGCACCTCAGAAGAATATGAATTTGTAAAAGTTCTTTATGCTGACACCAAAGTATCAGCTGACACTTATAGATTTATAATAGCACTAATTCTTGTTATTTGCAACAAAATTGTTACAAGAGTGTTATTTACGCAAACGCTCTTCTCAAAGAGGACAAATAGAACAAAAGTATTATTGACTGAGACAGCATAAAGCCCAGCAAGGCCAGCCACAGTCCGCTGTTGCCCCAAAGCGGCACCAGCTGCCACTGCAAAAGGTAAAACACTAAGAGTGCCATTAGCATCATGTTGCGTACCGGTGCGGTTCTGGTAGCTCCGCAGAAAACTCCGTAAAGCACCATGCCGATACCGGCGCAGACAGGATAGAATAAAACGAAAACATTATAGGTCATAGCCATCGCTACCACCTCTTCAATATTGGTAAACAGGCGGATGAAAAATTCATTGCCCAAATGGTAACCAAGCATCAGGATAGCAGCCAGCACCACCAGCCATTTGAAGGTCATTTTTATAGTAGCAGCAAACAGCTTGCCGTTCTTTGCACCTACCGCACGGCCGCTAAAAATCGCCGCGCCGTTCGCCATGCCGTCAATCAGGTAGCTCATAATATCCTTGAGCTGCAACAGCACGGCATTGGCTGCCAACACCACAGTGCCGAAGGAAGCACCTACCGCCGCAATAATATTGTTAACCGTCAGCAGGCAGGCAGTGCGAATCATCAGGTTGACATTTACCTGCAGCATGCCGATAAACTCACGCCAGTCCAGCAGCTCACCCCAAGGCAGCGCCTTGTAATCAAAATCACCGTAATAATACATCAATGCTACGCTCAGAATACCACCATAAAGCTGGCTGAGCAAGGTAGCAACAGCCACACCGGTAATATCCATATGCAGCCAGAAAACAAACCAGATACTCAGCGCCATGTTCAGCACGTTCATAGAAACCTGCATAAACACGCTCGCCCGCACCCGTGTCTGCCCCATGAGCCAGCCAAGGGCTACATAGTTGCCAAGCACCAGCGGTGCACCCCAGATAAGGATGTAATAATAATTACGGCACAGCTCGTTGACCTCCGGTGCAGCGCCAATCATGGCCAGATACAGCTCCAAAATTGGCTTCTGGAAAAGAATGCAGCAGGCACTTATCAGCATTGCCAGTACTAATGGCTTAAAAAAGGCGAGCATACCAAGTCTTCTATCGGCAGCGCCAAAGGCCTGTGCCGCATAACCGGTAGTACTCACACGTAAAAAACCAAATAACCAATATAAATTGTTGAACAAGATAGCACCCAGGGAAACTGCTGCAATATATTTAGGATCCGGAAGCTGTCCCATAACGGCTGTATTTACCGCACCCATTAAAGGCTGCGTCATTGTAGACAGCATAAACGGTACTGTCAGTCCCAAGTATTCCTTATCAGTCAGCAGGCTCACTTTATCTATCTCCCTTGTTTAATTGCAACTTAAATTTATTTTAAAAATTTTCTTGTGTGAATAGCTTATCATATGTTATAATTTATTGCAAGCACAAAAATAGCATTTGGCAAAAATTTTTCTTTGATTTTTGCCATTCTTAACAGTAAAGAATAAATTATATGCCAATGCTTTATTTTTTAGCTTTCGGTTAGCACTCGCTAATGGTAAAATTATTATAAAAAGTATGAGAAATATATCAAAGGAGTGAGCTCATGTCTGACACACTAAAGGTATGTGGACTGACTGTTGAACGTGGCGCTAAACTGCGCACGTACCTGCCTGTCCCGGACACCAATGTAAAAATCCCTCTGACTATTATCAACGGTGACCAAGACGGTCCCACCCTGCTTATTACCGCAGGCATCCACGGCGGCGAATACCCCGGTATTGCTGCGGCAATGGAGCTTGGCCGCGACATTGAGCCCGAGCACGTAGCAGGCTGCCTGATTATGATGCACCCGGTAAATATCCAGGGCTTCTGGGCACGCCGCGAAATGATTGTTCCCGAAGACGGCAAAAACCTGAACCGCGTTTTCCCCGGTGACCCCATGGGAACGCTTGCCGATAAAACTGCATATTTAATCAGTAATAACTTTTTCTCTATTGCCGATTTTTATGTAGACATGCACAGCGGCGATATCCACGAAAGCCTGCATCCCTACGTTTATTATCCCGGTCAGCCTACCCCTGAGGTAGAAAAGAAATCCCGCTCTGTAGCACGCGTACTCGATATGGAATATATGGTACGCTCTTTAGCAACCGGCGGTGCCTATAACTACGCCGCCAGCACCGGACTTCCTTCTATTCTGATTGAACGCGGCGGCGCCGGCCTCTGCCTGCACGAGGATATTGAAGCCTACAAGGATGATATCCGCAACATCCTGCGCAAGCTGAAAATGTTCTCCCTGCCTGTAAAGCCACGCCATCACTCTCCGCGTGATGTAGAAAACCTTATTTATCTGGAAGCGTTGGAAACAGGCTGCTGGCTGCACCACATCCACAGCGGCGATTTTGTTGAAGAAGGCCAGGTTTTGGGACGCATCACCGACGTTTTCGGCAACACGCTGACAACCTATTACGCAGAGCAGACAGGCGTAATCCTTTACGTCTGCCCGGCACTGGCATCTCCCAAAGGAACCATCCTTGTAGCCTACGGCACCCTCAAGGAATTTGATGACGAAGACTAAAATTTGCTTGATGGCCTTTATCGATTAGCCATAGGTACCCTCCTGCTTAAGTTAGCACTTAATCTCTATGCAGGAAATTTTTCTCTGAAAACTGTAAAATATTTTGCCAAAACCGCTTGACAAAGCCTTTGCTAACCGCTTATAATTCAGATAATCTCTTTGCACTGCAATTTTAGCTACAGTACAAACTGATCAGGCGGTAAACCTCTTCCGGGTTTTTGCAGCCGGGCCCTCTGGGCAGCAGACCTTGACGCAACGTCTGCGGGACAGTTAACTACTATCTCGCAGGCGTTTTTTGTATATAAAAGGCCTGCACAAATGCAAAGACCACTTTAGGAGGTTTTAGTATGAAATTTGAAAACGATGCTGAAAGAATCGCTATGATTGTTTCCATCAACAGTATTATCGGTAATCTGCTTTTATCATTGGGCAAGCTGATTGCCGGTTTCGTTGCCCAATCCGCTGCTATGGTATCTGACGGTATCCACTCCGCGTCCGATGTTTTTGGTACCCTCATTGTTATGGCTGGCGTAAAATTTTCCAACAAGGCTTCGGATGAAGAGCATCCCTACGGCCACGAGCGTATTGAATGTATCGCCGCTATTCTTTTGGCAATAATCCTGACGATTATCGCTCTGCTCATCGGCTACAGCGGCTACGAAAAAATCGTAGGCGACCCGGCTGAGCTGGAGATTCCCGGACAGCTTGCTCTGTGGGCAGCAATCATTTCCATCGTTGCCAAAGAAGCAATGTTCTGGTACACCCGCAACGCTGCGCAAAAAATCAATTCCGGCGCACTGATGGCAGAAGCATGGCATCACCGCAGTGACGCCATGAGCTCCGTAGGTGCTTTCATTGGTATTTTGGGCGCACGCATGGGCTATCCTATTTTAGACCCGATTGCCAGCTTAGTAATCTGCGTGATGATTTTATATGCTGCCTATGAAGTTTTCAAGGATTCTATGGATAAGATGGTAGACCGCAGCTGTGATGAGGAAACAGCAACCGCTATGGAAGAGCTTGTTTCCCGCGTTCCCGGCGTAGAGCATCTCGACAGTCTGCACAGCCGCCTTTTCGGCAGCCGTATTTATGTTGATATTGAAATAAGCGTCAAGGATAACCTTACCCTGCTGCAGGCACATCACATCGCCGAAATGGTGCACACCGCTGTTGAAGCTAACTTCCCGCTGGTAAAGCATTGCATGGTCCATGTCAATCCTTTGAGTGAAGACAGTCATGAAGCCTGCACTATGCTGCCGCCGGATTTACGTCCGCACAATCTGCATAATTAAACAAACGCTTCTTAATTATATACACAATAATTTTTAATAATATTTTTTGATATACCCTCTTGACAATCCCTAGAAAGGGGGTATATAATTTAGGCAACCAATGAGTAACTGCTCATATGAGTAATTAAGTTAATAAATTATCTGGAGGTATCTGCTAATGAAAAAGATATTATTTATTCTTGTCAGCATGCTGTGCCTGCTTTTATCCGCCGGCTGCGGCAGCGACAAGCAAGCAGCGCAAGCACCTGCTGCTGCCGAAAAAGTGCTGCGTGTAGCAACATCACCTGCTTCTCCGCCGTTTGAGCTTTATCTCAAGGAACAAAACAAATTTACCGGCTTTGATATCGATTTAATCAACGATGTAGCTAAAAAAATGGGCTATGACAAGGTTGAATTTATCAACACCCCGTTCGAGGAGCTTCTGCCCGGCCTGAATCAAAAAAAATATGATATCGCCATGAACAACTTCAGTAAAACCAAGGCTCGTTCCATTGATTATGCTGCTAGTGATTCCTATGCCAAGGCTGCTTTCTCTATCGTTGCCAAAAAAGGCAGCAACCTTAAGGCTGACATCGACAGCATGAACGGCCGAAAGGTTGCTATTAAAAAAGGTGCATCTGCTGTACGCGTAGCAAAATCCTTCCCCGGCAGCATCATCGTTGAATATCCGGAAAATGCCAGTGCTTTACATGCAGTAGAAACAGGCGAAGCTGACTACGCTATCTGCGGTAACCTCACTACTGCTTTCTATATGACGCACACAGATGACGACAACTGCCTGCAGGTTGTAGGCCATTCCGAACGCCAGGATGACCTTGTTGTCTATGCCGAAAAAGGTAATGAAGAGCTGATTAAAAAATTCAACGTTGCTTTGAGCGACTACAAAAAGAGCGGTGAATACAAAAAACTCATCAACTTCTACTTCGGCGATATCGAAAAACAGTCCTGATACACCCCTAACTCAGCTAAAAGCTTAATGCTTTTATATATCACACCCCTATAATACTCTTTTTATAATACTCCTATAATACTCCTTATCAGCCGGCATCCCCTAAAGCCGGCGAACAAACACTCAACTCATCAAAAACAGAAAAGCCTTGCAGTAAGTCCAAACTGCAAGGCTTTTTTGCTGTATTTTTATATTTAGCTTAATCCTCCGGATGCAGCTTAATGCAGGACGCACGCACCGCCCTATGCCAGCCGCGCAGCAGATGCTTGCGCTTTTCTTCATCCATGTCGGGCATAAAGGTCTGCTCGATAACATGATTGCCCTTAATCATTTCCTTGTTATCCCAATAGCCTACTGCCAGACCTGCAAGATAAGCAGCGCCCATAGCAGTCGTTTCAATGCAGCTCGGGCGTTCTACCTTAACGTTGATAATATCCGCCTGCGTCTGCATCAGGAAGCTGTTAGCACAGGCACCGCCGTCAACCTGCAGCGAGCTCAGCTTAATACCGCTGTCCTCCTCCATAGCCTTCAGTACGTCGTACACCTGATAGGCAATGGCTTCGAGCGTTGCACGTACAATATGATTACGGTTCACGCCGCGCGTCAAGCCGACAATCGCACCGCGCGCGTACTGGTTCCAGTGCGGTGCACCCAGTCCCACAAAGGCAGGCACCATGTAACAGCCGTTGGAATCAGGCACAGATTTCGCCATAGCCTCGGATTCTGCAGCATTGCGGATCAGGCCCAGCTCATCACGCAGCCATTGGATAGCAGCTCCGGCAACGAAAATAGAACCCTCCAGCGCATATTCCACCTTGCCGTCTACACCCCAGGCAATAGTTGTAACAAGGCCGTTTTTGCTGTCTACAGGCTTTTCGCCGGTATTCATCAGCATAAAACCGCCCGTGCCATAGGTATTTTTTGCTTCGCCGGGTGCAAAGCAGGTCTGTCCGAACAGCGCACATTGCTGGTCACCTGCAGCGCCGGCGATAGGAATAGATGCCTCAAACAGCTTGGCATCGGTGGCACCGTATACACAGCTGGAGGGCTTAACCTCCGGCAGCATCTGGCGAGGAATACCCAAAACCGTCAGGATTTCTTCATCCCATTGCAGAGTATGAATATTAAACATCAATGTACGCGAAGCATTGGAATAATCCGTAACATGTACCTTGCCGCCGGTCAGCTTCCAGATAATCCAGCTGTCAATAGTACCGAACAGCAGCTGGCCTGCTTCCGCACGCTCGCGTGCATGAGGTACGTTTTCCAGAATCCAGTGCAGCTTGGTACCGGAGAAATACGCATCCAGAACCAGGCCTGTCTTTTCGCGGAACATATTGGCGTAGCCACGGATTTTCAGCAAATCACAGTATTCCGCGGTACGACGGCACTGCCAGACAATCGCCTTGCAGATAGGACGACCGGTGTTCTTATCCCAAACTACTGTGGTTTCGCGCTGGTTTGTAATACCGATGCCGGCAATATCAGCCGGAGTAACATCCAGCTTGCTCATTGCCTCGTACATCAGGCCAACCTGAGTAGCCCAGATTTCCTCGGCATCGTGCTCCACCCAGCCTGCCTGCGGATAATACTGCGTAAACTCCTTTTGCGCTACGCTGCGGATTTCTCCCTGCTGATCAAATAAAATACAGCGGCAGCTGGTAGTTCCCAAATCCAACGCCATGATATATTTATTCTTCATGCTTTCACGACCTTTCCTTGATATTTTTAAGTATAACACAAAACATAAGGAGCCGCCACTTTCGTAGCAGCTCCTGAAAAAGCATATTTAATTATGTATGTTTGGGAATTCTGATGAAATATACGGTGTCTTATCGCACATCAGCAAACCTTCGCCAAAGACGTGGGAGAAGGTGACGGAGACGAAGAAGGATGACGACGGCGTACTTCTAGTACGTCTAGGAATCCTGATGAAGTATACGGCGCCTTATCACACGTCTGTAAACCTTCGTCTTACAGGTTAGGCAAGAACATAACCAACCCCGGCACGTATGTAACAATCAACAATGCTACTAACAACGCTACGATAAACGGCCAAACTTCCTTGAAGAATTCGCCGAGCGGCGTTTCCGTTATCGCGCATACCGTAAACATCATCGAACCGAATGGTGGCGTCAAACCGCCGATCATAATGTTAACAATACAGATAATACCGAAGTGTACAGGGTCAACACCTAGTTTGGTTACAACAGGAACCAGCAGCGGAGCCAGAATAATCAGCGCAGCGCCGCCCTCCAGGAACATGCCCAAAATCAGCAGCAGGATATTTACCAGCATCAGCATCATGTACGGATTGCGGGTAAAGTCAAGCATTGCAGAGGTGATATGCTGCGGAATACGCTCCCAGTTCAGGTAATAGCCAAAGAAAGAAGCTGCTACGATAATCAGTACAACGGAGCTGGTACCGTAAATAGTTTCCTTCATAATCGGCCATGCATATTCCCACTTCAGCTCCTTGTAGATGAAGGCACCTACCAGGATGCAGTATACTACAGCTACAGCGCCTGCCTCAGACGGAGTAAACATACCCATGCGCAGGCCGGCGATAATACCGAAGGGGAAGAGCAGCGCCCAGATAGATTCCTTAAGCTGAGTCATGATTTCGCCGAAGGTAGCAGCCTTTTCACGAGAGGGCTTGTAGCCACGCTTCTTGGAAACAATAGCAACAACAATCATCATAGATACTGCCATGAGAATACCAGGCACATAGCCTGCCATAAACATTTTGGTTACGGATACGCTGGCAATCAGCGCGTAAATAATCAGGTTAATTCCGGGAGGAATAACAGGCGTACTTGCAGAGGACGCAGCTGTTACCGCAGCACTGAAGGCTCTGCCGTAACCGCGCTTTTCCATTTCCGGAACAAGCATTTTACTCTGCATAGCAGCGTCAGCGTTAGCACTGCCGGAAACGCCGCCCATCAGCAGACTGAGCAGTACGTTAACCTGAGCCAGACCGCCGGTCATATGACCCATGAGTACGTCGGTAAATTTCATCAGCTTATCGCTGATGCCAGCGTAGTTCATGATAGAGCCTGCCATAATAAAGAAGGGAATTGCCAGCAGCGGGAAGGACTGCGTGCTGGTAATAATGCGTTGGAAAACCAGATGCGCCGGAGAAGTTGCATCCAAAAAGGTAAAGTAGGAAATCGTTGCACCGAACAGTGCGTAAGCGATTGGAATACTGGAAAAATAAAGCACAAAAACAATGATGACGGGCAAATAAGCCATTATTTTTCCTCCTTTCCGGAACCGGTAACATCCTGCCAGACAAATTTAATAGAATACACGGTCATGAGTACAAACGCAATCAGTACGGAAGCACTGATATAAACGGAAGAAATACCCAGTACCGGGGTCATTTTCGTATAGGATTTGGAAATATAGATAACAGAAAGATAAGACATGTAGCCATTGAGTGCTACAAGAATAATATCGGTAATCAGGCCGATAGCCTTTTGCATACCTTGGGGCATTCTTTTAACGATGATATCAACGCCAACGTGACCGCGATGCTTGAACACGGCAACAGCACCGATGAATACCGACCAGACAAAGCAGCCGGTAGCAACCTCTTCAGACCAAACAAGGCCGGAGTTAAAAACATAACGCAGAACAATATTAATGACAACAAGGATAGTCGTAATGCTGATGAAAAACGCAGCAACTAAATCTTCCAGATTATTTAGCACGAAGCTCAGGTTTTTACCCAAAATTTTACCTCCATTTTTTATAGTAATACTTACGCAAAGGAAGGAGCTGTCACGCCGCATGCAGCGTGGTAGCTCCTTAATGTCTCATTATAACTGTTTAATAATGTTGAAAAAATCTGCAGCTTATTTTGCAGCGCGGATTTTTGCCAGCTCAGCTTTCAGCTTTTCATAGATACCGGGAGTTGCGCCTTCTTTTTCTTCCATCTGTTTGAATACAGGCTCGGTAGCTTTTTCGAAAGCAGCATGGTCAACATCGTTGAATTTTACGCCCTTGCCTTCCAGTTCCTTATAAACCTTGTTATAGGATTCGGTAGAAATCTTGGTCATTTCTTTACCGCCGTAAGCAAATTCTTCAGCAACGATTTTCTGGTCTTCCGGAGAGAGGCTGTTGAATACTTTGGTGGAAATATATACACCGCAGGTACCCAGGAAATGCTTGGTAGTAGCTACGTTTTTAACGTGCTCATAGCATTTGGTGCCGATGTTGGTGAATTCGGAGCCTTCCAGACCATCTACAACGCCTTGAGAAACGCCGGACAGGGTTTCGGAGAACGGCAGGCTGGTAGCAGTTGCGCCCATAGCATTGATGGTATCAATGAACAGCTTGCTGCCAGGAGTACGCAGCTTCAGGCCTTTCATGTCTTCCGGTTTGGTAATAACCTTGTTGGTCATAACATTACGGAAGCCAAAGATGTAATCCAGCGCCAGAACCTTAATGCCTTTTTCTTCAGCCTTCTTTTCCATATCCTTAACCAACGGAGTTTCAATCATCTTTTCATATTCGTCATAGGTTTGATACAGCATCGGGCCAACCAAAGGTTTGAAATCAGGCACATAGTCGCCCAGATAAGACGGATCTTCTACAGAAATAAAGTTAGCACCGTTAGCAACCTGCTCCAGGCCATCTTTGTAGCAAGCCAGCTGGTTTTGACCAAAGCATTGAATTTCTACACGGCCATTGGTTTTCTTGTTGATACGCTCAGCAACCAATTCCATGGATTTGTACAGCTGCTCATCGGGAGAAAATACATGGCTCAGCTTCAAAACAACCTTTTTGTCAGAACCTGCAGCCTTTTCATCCTTTTTGTCAGAACCGCCGCAACCGGTCAGCGCCAACATCATTACAGACATTAACAGAAGAGCTACGATCTTTTTCATGTTCATCCTCCTAAATCCCTTGTTGAATTTTGTTGAAATTTGTTGTAATAAAGATTCCCGTTTTGAATCTGATACCATATTAACAGAGTGACACAGAATTGTCAATAATTTTACGCATATTTAGCAAATGTACTTGCAGTCTGGCTTTTTGGCCGTTTTTTATCCCTATTGGTCTTATTGTGTCCCACTTGTTTTTTCGCTTATCTTATGCTAAGATAGTGTTGAACATTATTGAAAATTTCAAGGAGGAATAGAAATGGTTCAAATTTTTGCGCACCGCGGCTTCAGCGGCTATTATCCTGAAAATACTATGCTTGCTTTCCAAAAGGTAGCAGAAGAAACTGTTGCTGACGGCATTGAACTGGATATCCAGCTCACCAAAGACGGCGAAATCGTTATCATGCATGACGAAATGCTCGACCGCACCACTAACGGCAGCGGCTGGCTGAAGGACCATACCCTGGAAGAGCTGAAAATGCTTTCTGTAGGCGTTAATGTCAAAGGCTTCTTTCCCCGCCAAACCATTCCTACATTACGCGAATATTTCACCTGGCTGAAAACCACCAAGCTGATTACCAACATCGAGCTCAAAACCAGCTATTTCGAATATGACGGCATTGAAGAAAAGCTCATTGCTATGGTCAAGGAATTCGGTCTGGAAGACCAAATCTGGTATTCTTCCTTCAACCATTACACTGTTGCCAGAATCAAAAAGCTGATGCCGGAAGCAAAATGCGGTCTTTTAACCGACACCTGGCTGATGAACATCGGTGAATACGCTGCTTCCCAAGGCGCTGCAAGCGTAAATGCACGCACCTATTTCTGTGCTAAAGAAGGCGTTGCTGCTGAGCTGCACGCACACAACATCGCTCTGCAGGCATGGACTCCTAACGATGCTGAAATGATGCAGGAGCTGGTTGATGCAGGTGTTGACGTTCTGATTACCAATTATCCTGACATTGCCGCAAAGGTTTTAGGCAGATAATTTATATCAGCCACCCGACACATAATTAAATTAGAAAGGATTATGTTTATGCCTAAGAAGGTTACCCTGAAGGATATTGCTGCCAAGGCAGGTCTTTCGCCTGCCAGTGTATCGATGATTCTCAACAGGCGCAGTATTGAACGCTTCAACGCGGAAACTGTTGAACAGGTCTATGCCATCGCTGCTGAGCTTGGCTACAAAAGCAGCAAGGAAAAGGCCTACGCCCTCGTCAGGCCTTCGGATACACTAATCATTATTATCTGTCCTTCATTATTCAATCCTTTCTATACTACTATTATCCAAGGTATTGAAATCGCTGCCCGTAAGCAAGGCTTTATCACCTCCGTCCGCACCACCTATTGGGATACGGATACAGAAAAATTTATCATGGAGCAGGCCCGCAAATTCAACGTTGCCGGTGTTATCTTTGCCATGATTCCCCAACAGCCGCAGCTGGCGTACAAGCTCAGCAAATATCTGCCAGTTGTTGCCATCGGTGACAGACGTAGTGATCTGGAGCTGGCTACTGTAGACATGAACAATTTTACCGCAGGCCAGCTCATCGGCAAGCACCTTACGGATTTGGGACATAAGCAGGTTGCCTATCTTTCTACAACGCTCAATGACCAGCACACCTCGCGTGTGCGCCGCTATCAGGGTTTGGAGGATGCCTGCAAGGCTGCAGGCGCTAAGCTTGCTCTCTTCACCCGAGAGATTACTTCTGACTACGAGCTTTCGCACGTTGAAGTAGAATACAGTACAGGCTACGAGCTTGCCAACCGCTGTCTTGATACTGCGCCAGAAACAACAGCCATGGTCGCTATCAATGATATGGTTGCCTATGGTGCCTATAATGCTATCATCGACAAGGGTTTGCGTATTCCGGAAGACATCAGCCTTTGCGGTTTTGATAACATCTTCCCCTCGCATCTGCGCGGCGTCAGCCTCACAACCATCGACAACTCGCTGACAGAATGTGGCAAAAGTGCCTTCAAGCTACTGCAGGAGGAAATAGCCAGCTATGAGCACCACGGTAAATTTGAGCCTATTACCCATGTAGAATACAAATGCCGTCTTGTTGCCCGCTCCAGCAGCGGCACTGCTCCTATGCGTTGACAATTCCCGCAGGATACTGTACAATGAAGCCTACATAGTTTCTATGAATTAAAGAATTGTGCAGGTTTTAATTATGAACAACAAATATACAAAAGCACTCAAAGCTGCTTTTCCACTAACGCTGCCAATTTGCGCAGCGTTTCTTTTTTTAGGCATCTCCTACGGCTTTTATATCTGCAGCAAGGGCTTTTCGCCCTGGTATCCGTTTTTTACCAGTGCGCTGGTCTTTGCCGGCAGTATTTCGTCCTGGTCACGATGCTGCTGAGCCCCTTTAATCCGCTGTACTGCTTTTTTATGGCCCTGATGATTAATTCCCGTCATCTTTTCTATGGCTTAAGCATGCTCGAAAAGTATAAAAATACAGGCTTAAAGAAATTTTATCTGATCTTCGGTATGTGTGACGAATCCTTCGCCATCAACTGTAATACCGTTATCCCCGAAGGCATCGACAAGGGCTGCTTTATGGTCTGCGTAAACCTGCTGAACCAGATTTATTGGGTAGCGGGCGCAACCATCGGCGGGCTGCTCGGCAACAGTCTGCAAATCAACACCAAAGGTCTGGATTTTGCCCTCGTCGCTCTTTTTACGGCAATTTTCGTCAGCCAGTGGCAAGCAACAGAAAACCACACTCCCGCTGTTTTAGGCATTATCATTCCGCTGCTCTGCCTGGTGCTCATCGGCCCACAAAGCTTTATTCCGCCTGCTATGCTGCTTATGCTGCTGGTATTTATTACAGCTTATTACAAAGGAGGCATTAAATTATGACCTTCACCGAACAAATCATAACCATTGCCGCCGTTGTCGCAGGCACGATGCTGACGCGCTTTCTGCCCTTCATCCTCTTCCCGGCCAACAAAAAAACGCCGCCTCTGGTAGCGTTTTTGGGCAAAATGCTGCCTCCTGCCGTTATGGGGATGCTTGTGGTCTACTCCCTTAAGGATACGCAAATTCTTAGCGGCAGCCATGGTGCTCCCGAAGCTATCGCCGTAGCACTGACAGTTATCCTGCAGGCAACCCTGCGCAACCTGCTGCTGACGATAGCAGCAGGCACCATAGGCTATATGCTGCTGGTGCAATATGTGTTTGTGTGAAAAGCAGACAACTGATTTTCTTTTTGCAATCTTAAAAACACCCAAAAGGTGCTTATGGTGTGAGCATTGCGTCATGCCAAATAAAAAAAACCGAGTGCCAACTCGGTTTTTTTTATTTACCCATTATACAGCTCTCCAAGCCCTATCAGTTCCACATTCTCCAGCTTTATATCTTCAAATCCGCTACGGGAAAAGAAGCCATATTTATAACAAGGCATCCTCGTGCGCTGCACCTGTTCAATTTCTTCTTGAATCATTTGCTGCGTCACAGGTTTCTTTCTGAACTTCGCTTCATAAAAAGCATAGCCCTTAGCATCATACGTCACAATATCAAACTCACCATTAGTTTTAGTTACAGGATCATCATAATAGTAACGCCCTATTTTTTCAAAAGGCTCTGCCAACAAGCCTTTTTGATTCTGCTCAATGAGATATTGGCGGCATATATCTTCAAAAACATGCGGTACATGGTCCGATTCGAAATCCTGCGCAATATAGCGTTCGTAAAAAATCTCCGGCTGCATCACCTGCAACTGTGACATATAACGAAAAACATATTTATAATAAAACAACGATAGGTTATCACTAATATAGTAACCTGCTTTTTTCTTATTATTTTCATCATTAATAGGTGCCGTTTTACTAACGACCTCCATCTTCATCAAACGCTCTAAAACATCAATAAGTGTCGGTCCGCTAGAAATATGTGACTGCGCAAAAATATCACTATAGCGGGAAAAACCCTTAGCTAAAGTTTCAAACACTTCATTGGCATTTGAAATTTTAGCCAGCTCAGATTTTAAATACAAACTTATTTCTGTTTCCAGTCGCGCACTAGGTGACGCAATTAAATCAATGATATTCTCCTTAACGCTTTTTTCGCTATCAATCAAACGATTATAATACGGAATACCACCAAAAACACTATATAAACGCACCTTGTCTGCATAGTTGAAGCTACTGTAAAATAACGCAGATTCGCGGTAATTCATCGGCTTTAAATCAATCGTCAGACTCACGCGGCCATAAAGCGGATTCTGCACCAAAAGCAACGAACGCATAGTATCTACATAAGAACCACAAATAATCAGTTTCAGTTGTGATTCATCCTGATACTTATCAACTAACGCTTGCAAAATGCTATCCATACCTTTTACCGCATCACGCAAATAAGGATATTCGTCTAAAACAAGGATTAAAGGCCTATGAAGCGCCTGCTTAAAGAAAAAGTCCAAAACTGCTTCTATATTTTTGAAAGCTAAGGGAGGCAAGGCAAAAACCTCAGAGATTAAGCTTGCAAGACTATCTGCATTGTTCATTTCTGTTGTCTGCTTACACTCATAATATACAGATTTTATACTGCTATTTCGCAGACACTCTTTAATCAGTTCGCTTTTTCCCACACGCCTACGGCCATAAATGAGAGTTACGTCTTGTGCTTTTTTGAGCAACATATCTTGTATTTTCTTTTGCTCTTTAGTTCGTCCCCAAAAAGCCATTTTATTCGACTCCTTCCGATTCGGTTTCTTCCGAATAAAATATAGCACACATTTCTGCTACAGTCAACAGCTTTGCGCACGCAAAATCAAAACTACCCTCCGCCATGCTCTGTCCAACATGACGAAGGGTAGTTTTTTTCATTTATATCCTATATATACTGCCAATGTCCCCTAAGCAAATATATACAGAAAGAAGGAATTTGTAAGTGTAAGCATCTTTGAAGCTTTGTGCGTTAGGGCAGCTTCCGCCCTGTCTATAATAAATTGTTCTCTATCCAACTTATGCCTGCTGCCCGCTCCCACTTGGGAGCGTCGCAGGTATTTTAAGAAAGGTGGTAAGACTTTTGTCTTTGATTAATTATGCTGCAGTCGGGAAGAACGGCCATACGATAGGAATAACGATGATTGCTACAATCATGCTGACTGCTACCAAGCCGCCGCCGCATTTAACATAGTCCATGAATTTGTACTTGCCAGGGCCAAGTACCAGGGTGTTCGGAGGAGTACCTACCGGAGAAGCGAATGCGCAGCTGGAAGCAATCAGGATTGCCATCAGTACAGCTTTCGGAGATGCACCCATTTGTGCAGACAGTGCAATGCCAACCGGGCACAGCAGAGCTTTAGAAGCAGTGTTGCTCATGAACTGAGTCAGGATAACTGCCAGACCGAAGAGTACTGCAGTTACCAGGTACGGAGACGGGTTACCGCCCATCAGGCTTACGGTGAATTCAGCAATCAGCTTGCCAGCGCCGCTGGTGTTCATAGCTGTTGCAACAGGAATCATGCCTGCAAACAGGAAGATGGTAATCCAGTCGATGGAGTTATAGGCTTGTTTTTCAGTGATGCAGCCTGTCAGTACGCACAGTACCGCTCCGACAACAGCAGCCAGTTCCAGAGGAACGATGCTGGTTGCCATAGAACCGATAACGCCAATCATGATGATACCGCAGATCATTTGTTTTCTCGGAGTAGTGTTAGTAGCATCAATCTCCTGCTCAACATCTGCAACCTCTTCGGTTTTAGCTTCCGGCAGGATGTATTTGCCAAGGAACATCATATAAATGATGCCGGCAACAGTAATAGGAATGCCGATGTAGGCATATTCAAAGAAGCCAAATTGCAGTTCCGGCATACCAGCTGCTTTCAGAGCAACGTTTGCCAGAATGTTCGGCGGGGTACCAATCAGGGTGCAGGTACCGCCAAGGCCGGCAGCGAAAGCCAACGGCATCAGCTGACGAGAAGCGGAAAGCTTTGCTTGTGCGCAGATACCCATAACTACAGGAATCAGGCAAGCAGTGGTACCGGTGTTAGACAAGAAAGCAGACATAACAGCCGCAATAACCATAAGACCAAACATCAGGCTGTTTTCATTAGTACCAAACAGTTTAACTACAGCGCCGCCAACCTTTTGAGCAAGGCCGGTGTAAAACATAGCAGCGCCAACGACGAACATACCGCCAAAAAGAACTACAGTAGAATCTGCCAGGCCAAGGAAGATTTGGTTCTCAGGAACCAGGCCCAATGCACTGCAGGCTATAGCAGCCAGAACCGCGGTCATTGCCAGCGGAATCATTTCGGTAACGAATAACAGTGCAACTACTGCTAACAGAATCAAGCATTTAATTGCTGGTGTCATAAAAATTTCCCTCCACTTATTTCTTCTTAAATAGGTTTACATATTGAAAAGTGTTTACAAAGAGCTTACCATCTTCGCCTCGATGTGGAAAGACTTTTCCTTCCTTCTTCCTGTTCTCGATAGCTCGATAGTAAAATTTTTTGTCTACCTGTTTCAGGTACTCCCGAATCTTAGAATCTTCTTTTTCATCATTCATGATAAGTGCCATGTCCAAAACCTATCAGCTCCTTTCTTGTTCTTTTTGGAGAGTGCCTTTCACTGTTAGAGATTATACAACATATTCCAAAATAATAAAAATAGCTAATTGGAATACAAGTTATATGAATTGAGTATATTTCAGAAAGTAATTAAGTATATTTCGGAAGTAATTTCTACTTGCTTTTTTTGCAGTATGCAGTTTAATATTATACTACAATCATCGCTAGAATAAAAATACTTATGTGGCATTACTCATATATCTGTTAGGAATATTTTTGAGCAAACAAAAAGCCAGTCTGCCAACGACGTACAAGGAGGTAGGCTATAACGTCATCGCTAGCGAACTGGCGTATTACAATGCTGCTGTTTCAGCTCACAGTAAAATATTCTTAAACCACTTGCTATAGTATTCTCTGTCCAACTCTTTAAGGTAATTCAGTACAAAGCTCATATTTCTTCTTAACCTCTTTTTAATGCTTTCAGGGATGCGTTGCTCAGTTTAACGCCCTGTACTCTTTTGGTGAAGGCAAAGCCTTGTTCACCGCAATGCGGGAATACTTTTGCTGCACCGTTGCGTTGACGGCACAGATGTGCGAATAAACCGGTTTCTTTTTCGACTGTCATTTTAGTTTCAGCCATGATTGTTCTCTCCTTTGCTTTGAATAAGTCAATTTGTCAATTTGCTCTGTATAAGGCCCCTGCTTTATACACGTTTAGTATAACAGATATTGCTTAATAAGAAAAATAGCTTATAGGAATTTAAGATATAACATTTTATTATTTCTTTTCCCCTTTTTTAACTTATTTTAATCGTTGAAATTGTTTTGGCAATATGATAAACTAACTATATTATTCACATATTTAGAATGCATTACTGTTTTTATTTTTATATAAGATTAGTATTAGTTGGAGGTCTACAAAACATGGAATTAGACAATTACAGAAACTTTTTGGCCATTATCGAAGCCGGTAGCTTTACTGGTGCGGCTGATTACGTGCACATCGCACAACCGGCCCTCAGCAAGCAGCTGCGTGCCCTGGAAAACTATTTTGGCACCAAGCTTATCATTACTACTCGCGGCAGCCGCCAGATTCTGCTGACCGAGGCAGGACGCGTACTCTATCAAAAAGCAAAGTATATGTGTGCTCTGGAGGATCTTGCCAAGAACGAAATCGAAAACATTATGGGCGGTGTTGTAGGCACATTACGCTTCAGTATTGCCAACTCCCGCAGTGCTTTATTCATCAAATCCTCCCTCAAGGATTTCTGTGCTCTGTATCCTAATATCAAATGCGAGCTGTTTGAAGCAAGCATCAACGAACAGACACAGCAAATGCTTAATGGTATTACCGAGCTGGGAATTTTGAGCGTACCTGTTGAGCATCAGGATAACTTTGAGGTACTCTTCCGCCGCGATGAAGAGCTGACAGCCGTTTTCCACAAAAATTCCGTTTTCCTGGATGAAAGCAAAAAGGTTGTCACCCTCAAGGAATTAGAGGATGTACCGCTAAGCATCAGCTCCGGCTGCTCTGAAATCTTCCTCAAAGCCTGTGCGCAGGCATCCATCGTGCCACGCATTACCTGCACCAGCACAACGCGCAGCACTACATTGGAATGGACACGCGTCAAGGCAGCCGTTTCTATCGTGCCTGTAGAGGCTGGGGAGGACCTTGGTGAAGAGTTTATCACCCGCCCTATAGCTGACATCAAGGCAGATGTTTACAAGACCGTAGTAAAGGTTAAGGACAGACCGCTTTCCGTTGTTGCCCAGCATTTCCTTAAATTCTATTCTAAGACACGTAATTCACAGCAGGTATGCAATCTGGATGAGGTTCTGAAGAACTCTTCGTTATAAAACAAAAACCGCCTTACGGCGGTTTTTTTGTTTTATAACACTATACTCCGGCCTTATCGAAGGCAATAAAAAAGCCGCCTTGCCTGGCGGTTTTTTTATTGTTGCATTGCCACACCCCTGTAACAAGCTACACACGATAAAATTGGAGGAGAAGGAGAATTTGAAAAATCTTTACGTAATAGAACAGCAAATTGTCCGATTTGCTTAGTTTGTTCTAATGTTAGGGAAATCAATATTTCGACCCACATTTGATAGTTGAAAAAAACCGCCTTTGCAAGCAAAGACGGTTAATGCGCACAATTAAGATAGCTGCCACTCTCACATAAACAGTATCTTGTCTGTTAACATCTTCTCCTGTCGCTCGCAGGTCAAGCATATGCTTGTACGAAGTACTTTGCTGACTCCAGGCAAGCCTGTTACAGCGGCGGGACCGTGTGGATTTGCACCAGTTAGCGCTTCATACGAAATATTGATTTGTTGCTTTTAATTATACTAAGTACGATTAAGAATGTCAAGACTTTAGCGAAAAAGTTCCCTAAAAAAATATTGTAAGAACTCATATTACTAAAGATATGCTTATTTGTTGACGCTAAAAAAAATAGCATTCATTCCTCTTTTCAAGTCAAAATTCCGTATGCTTTGCACCGTCATATATCATATTTTCTATAGTCAAAAAAGGCTGTCACCGATGAAGCTTCATCAGTGACAGCCTTAATGTTTGCCGGTCAAAAATCACCACGAGGTGCTTTCTTGCCGGACTTTATTGGTTTTTATTGCGATGCCTCATTGAAGCACGATCAATATCGAAGGCGTTAATCAGCTCGTTGACAGCCTGGCTTGGAGATACCACGCCATTAACAGCTGCTTCCATTACTGCCGGTAAGCGACCTTTAATCATCGGATCTTCAAAGAACAGATTATGTAAATGCTCGTCAATCATGCTGTTAACCCAGGAAACAGTCTGCGATTTACGACGTCTTTCGAAGGAACCGCATTCCTTGGTAACCTTTTCGAACTTGCGCATTACTGCCCAAAGCTCAAGCAGGCCTTCCTTGGTCAGAGCAGAGCATCTGTAGGCGTGAGTTTTCCAGCCTTCGGTAGCAGGACGGATGAATTCAATCATACGCTCATACTCACCCTGGGTAACAATAGCTTTAGGCAGATTGTCACCATCAGCTTTGTTGACAACGATAGCGTCGGCAACCTCCATGATGCCTTTCTTGATGCCTTGCAGATCATCACCGGCACCGGTCAGTACTACCAGCATAAAGAAGTCAACCATCGAACGTACGGTGATTTCGGACTGGCCTACACCTACGGTTTCTACTAAGATAACATCACAACCTGCAGCCTCGCAAAGCAGCATAGTTTCACGGCTTTTACGGGCAACGCCGCCCAAGGTTCCCTTTGAAGGAGACGGACGGATAAAGCAATTAGGTTCACGCGAAAGCATCTGCATACGCGTTTTATCACCCAAAATAGAGCCACCGGTAATAGAGCTGGTAGGATCGACAGCAAGAACTGCGACCTTATAGCCCTGATGACACAGCATTTGGCCAAAGGACTCGATAAAGGTACTTTTGCCGGCACCCGGTACACCGGAAATGCCAATGCGCAAAGCTTTACCTGTACGCGGCAGAAGAGCCTGCAGGACACGCTGTGCTTTATCAAAATCCCTCGGTGCATTGCTTTCAATAAGGGTAATAGCTTGAGATAAGGTTTTACGATCGCCTTCACTGACTCCTTTTATTAACTCTTCCGGACTAGGTTTTTTCCTCAAGGGGAATTTCCTAATTTTATCCACAGGGTTATACTTCTCCTCGCTGACAGCGTTTACGGCACTGTCAATCCCGCCCATTACAGAGCAGGCAAAGTTAGGGTCTTTTTTCAGGGGTACCCAACTCGGCCTAATGTCTTTTTCACCAGTTTCAGGCATTTATATCACCTCAGTCTTCAGCGTGTTCAGCTTTTGCACGGTCAACCAACATTTGCAGTAATTGGATGCAGCACTTAGGAATGTTGGTACCAGGTCCGAAGATGCCTGCTGCACCATGCTCATACAGGTAGTCATAATCCTGTGCAGGAATTACGCCGCCGATACATACCATGATATCTTCACGGCCACGTTTCTTCAGTTCTTCTACGATTGCCGGCAGCAAGGTCTTATGACCTGCAGCCAGGGAGGAGAAGCCAACCATATCAACGTCGTTATCTACAGCATCTTGTGCAGATTCTTCCGGAGTCTGGAACAGAGGACCAACGTCGACGGTCCAGCCCATATCTGCAAAGGAGGTTGCCAGAACTTTTTGTCCGCGGTCATGACCGTCTTGGCCCATTTTAGCCAGGAAGATACGAGGACGACGGCCTTCAAGTTTTTCAAACTCATCAGCCAGTTTGGTAGCTTTTTCCATGTCATCGTTGCCGCTGAATTCACTGGAGTATACACCGGATACAGTGTGGATTACAGCATTGAAACGACCGGAAATTTTTTCAACTGCGTCAGAAATTTCACCGAGGGAAGCACGGTCGCGAGCAGCTTGTACAGCCATTTCCAGCAGGTTGCCGTTGTCACGGGTTTCTGCTGCGCGGGTGATAGCTTCCAGATCGCGTGCAACTGCGTCGTTGTCACGTTCAGATCTCAGTTTTTCCAGACGTTTAATCTGAGCGTTACGTACAGCGGTGTTATCGATGGACAGTACGTTCAGCGGATCTTCCTTAGCCAGACGATATTTGTTCAGGCCAACGATGGTTTCTTTACCGCTATCGATATTAGCTTGACGACGAGCTGCGCACTCTTCGATACGCATCTTCGGCAGGCCGGTTGCAATAGCTTTTGCCATACCACCGAGTGCTTCAACTTCCTGGATATGAGCCCAAGCACGGCGAATGATTTCGTTGGTGAGGTATTCAACATAGTAGGAACCGCCCCACGGATCGATAATCTTGCAGACTTTGGTTTCATCCTGGATGTACAGCTGGGTGTTACGAGCAAGACGAGCGGAGAAGTCGGTCGGCAGTGCGATAGCTTCGTCCAATGCGTTTGTATGCAGGGATTGGGTATGACCCAGAGCAGCAGACATAGCTTCCATACAAGTACGGGAGATGTTGTTGAACGGATCCTGTTCGGTCAGAGACCAGCCGGAAGTCTGGCTATGAGTACGCAGTGCCATGGATTTCGGGTTCTTAGCGCCGAAGCTCTTAAGAATCTTAGCCCACAGAACACGAGCAGCACGCATTTTAGCAACTTCCATGAAGTAGTTTTTGCCCATATCCCAGAAGAAGGACAGACGTTTTGCGAATGCGTCTACTGCCAGGCCTGCAGCTTCACCAGTACGGATATATTCCATACCATCGGCCAGAGTGTAGCCTAATTCAAGGTCGCAGGTTGCGCCGCACTCTTGAATATGGTAACCGGAAATGGAGATACTGTTGAATTTAGGCATGTATTTGGTGGTGTATTCGAAAATATCACCGATGATACGCATGGACATAGCAGGCGGATAAATGTAGGTGTTACGTACCATGAACTCTTTCAGAATATCGTTCTGAATGGTACCAGCCATGATGGATTTATCAACGCCTTGTTCTTCACCGGATACGATGAAGAATGCCAGTACAGGCAGTACTGCGCCGTTCATGGTCATGGATACGGACATCTGATCCAGAGGAATACCGGAGAACAGGATGTTCATATCGAGCATGGAGCAAACAGATACGCCTGCTTTACCAACGTCACCAACTACACGCGGGTTATCAGCGTCATAGCCGCGGTGAGTAGCCAGGTCGAACGCGATGGACAGACCTTTTTGGCCTGCAGCCAGGTTACGACGATAGAATGCGTTAGATTCTTCCGCAGTGGAGAAACCTGCATATTGACGTACAGTCCACGGACGGAATACATACATTGTAGAATAAGGACCACGCAGGAACGGAGGAATACCGCTGGTGAAGTCCAGATGGTTACATTTGTCATAGATATCCTTGGTGTACAGCGGAGCTTTAGGAATACGTTCCAAGGTAGTATCATAAAGGGCATCGTAATTTTCGCCCATTTTTTCTTCCAGATTTTTCTTCCATTCGTCATAAGAACAAGAAGGATGATCAGGAAGGGCTACTTTAGTGAAATCCGGATTAATGCTCATTATTCAATCATCCCTTTCTTCTTTTGCAGCATCTTCAGAGTTTGGAAGCAGTTAGCTTTTACGCTGATGAAATCGTCAACGCCAGCATCTTTGTAAACTTGTTCCAGATCTTTAGGAGCAGCGCCGGCCAGGAACAGAGTAGCGGACGGTTTCATAGCTGCTTTAATCATCGGAGCCAGTTTCGGAACGATTTCCGGATAGGTAGCATCGGTGGAGCAGATAACTGCAACATCGTAGTCGCCTTCTTTGAAAGCTTTGAGGCATTTTTCGTATTGATCGCCATCTTCGCCGTCTTGGAAACCATCGTTCAGATGAACGTTGAATTCACCAACCTGCAGGAAAGAGGTGGAGAAGTCAGCACGAGCTTTATGTTGAGGAATCGGTCCCATGTTGCACAGGAATACTTCAACATTTTTGCCGGTTTTCTTAACATAATCTTCAGTTTCAAAACGCAGTGCTTCATAGCGCTCGGTCCAGTGATGAGCAGCGATTGCTTCAACGGTTTCCGGAGCTTCAGCCTTGCAGGATGCAGCAGCAACCTGGCCGATAGTAGCACCATTGCTGAATGCTTCGATTGCGCCTTCAACAGTTTCAACAGCAGCCAGCTTGCCGGCCAGGTAGTTGGTGTCGATGTCAGCAACGTAAGCAGCAACAGCAGCTTCGCGTTCTTTCTTCAGTTTCGGAGTGTCCTCTTCGCGGCGCTCCAGCGGTTCTTCGGTCATGTTCGGGTACATGTTTACGCCAACAGCACGGTCGCTGCGCATTTCCAGAGCTTTGAAGCGTTTAGCCAGAACGTCAGCAACTTGTGCTTGCGGATAGCCAGCTTCCAGAGCTTTGACAATGCCACCCATTTCCTCAACCTTTTGGAACTCAGCCCAGATTTTTTCGGTGATCTGTTTGGTCAGAGTTTCAACGCCCCAGGAACCGCCGGCAGCATCGATCGGGCTCAGCATACCAAATTCTTCTTGCAACATTACATGCAGGTTACGAGCGATACGACGGGAGAATACGTCGCCTTTACGGATCAGCTCGTCAAACGGCGGGTTGTCATAAGTGCAAACGCCGCCTACAACGCTGGAGAAGGTTTGGGTGCAGTTACGCAGCATGTTAACATACGGGTCAACAACGGTTTTGGTGAAGCGAGCGCAACGGCCATGAACTTTAATAGCACGGTCTGCTTCTTCAGCACCGAATGCTTCCATAATAGCTGCCCAAATCATACGCAGGGAACGCAGTTTTGCGATTTCCATGAAGAAGTTAGCACCTTGGTTGAAGCAGAAGTACAGGGAGTTAGCAATGTCGTGCAGCTCAATGCCGCGTTTTTGCATTTGACGTACATACTCAACAGCAGTAGCGAAGGTGTAAGCAACCTCTTGTACTGCTTCTGCACCGCCATCGGTGTAAGCATCACTGTTGATGAAAACAGTGCGAACTTCCGGAAGATTAGCTTTAGCAAATTTAATGGTTTCTGCCATTTCATCATACAAAGCATCCAGGGAAGTTGCGGTTTTACCGGTTTTTACCAGCTCGCCGATCGGGTCGCCGCCGATAACACCACGCAGGGTTTTAACATCATGACCAGCGCCCTTCAGAGCAGCTACAGTCAGAGCCAGCAGGTTTTTAGCGCCGGCACCGGTGTACATCATGATAGGATATTTATCGAGTTTCAGGCCATTCAGCAGAACGTTCATATCTTCAACGGTAGTAACGTTCACACCAGTATCACCAGGTTTTTCTGCATCTTTAACGTCTACGCCGTCTTTGGTTGCAGTATCCAATTTGATATTGTAAACAGTGGAGCCTTTGGAAATTTCTTCCTTCAGCAGCTCGTTATTGTCAGCCGGCAGGGTTTCATCGCAAGCTTGAGCAATGCCCCAGGGCTCGTGTACGTAACCGTTAACAGTTGCACCACGCAGGAAATCGCCCATACCAGGATAATCGTTGGTCGGCAGAATTGCATCAGTGCCTTTACGAGAATAAATCGGGTCAAAGGTAATGCCCTCGTAGTTTTTGGTGTACATGATTTTGTCAAAAGGTTTACCTTTCAACAGTGCATTACATGCCTCCACCCATTCATCCCAGGTGGGTTCGGTAAATTCATCAAAAGTTACCTCCGGGAATTCGGTTACTTTTTCTGACTTACGCAACATGGCTTCCAGTTCTTTGTCTGTTAACGGTCTTTCGCCGTCAACGACTGCTGCAGTTTTTTGTTGTTCATCAGCCATTCAAATAATCCTCCTTTAATAATTTAATCATTACTGTGAAAAGCTCACAGCACCAAGCTGAAACGCATATCACCTCCAGCCAATCTCGTCTGCCGATGCAGCTGCTATCCGACCGCTCTCACCCGGTCATCAGGGGACATGTGCCGCATCCTTGCTTGGATAGATTTTTAAGAAGCAAACAGCATTTATATACACGGTCACGGTTGTCCAGGCCGCATATAACAAAATAAAAGGCAGTTTAATCTGCCAGGAATTCCAGCAGACGTCCATAATTTATCTGGACTCTGCGCAGTTCGTTTTCTTCAGGCATAGTATCATTAAGAATCATGTTGCCTAAAGCAGCGCCCGGCTCAGCGCCACGGTTCTGCATAAAACGGGCATAGTACTCAATCTGCGGAACATCTTCAGCTGCCTTGTAAATAACAGTAGCCTGTTCCAAAGGATCTTCTGCAATAATATAGGGATTTACACCTTCATTGAAGTAGGTTTTCAAAAGCTCACAGATATCTGTTTTTTTGGGGTTATATTGTACACGCACGCACTTTACTTCCAGCTCTCCGCTGGCTTTAGCACGTCCGGCAACAACTTCTTCAACGCCTTTCATGCCTTCAAAGGCTGCAAGCAGTTCAGCAATTTTGCCTGCCAAATATAGTTCTTTCATATCAATTACCTCCCTTTAAACAGCAAAAAATAAAGCCACCACATTTGTGATGGCTGGATTGTCAGCACAACAGCGCACCCCTACGCTGTCGTGCTTGAGAGGAGAAAGGAAATGTTCTCAGCTAAAAGAAAAATTTGAGAATGGGATTTGAAAAACACGATATGTCCAGTATCGCGACAAGTATGACAGATAGCATCGATGGCCCGGCCACTCTCCAAAAGGTCACAGCCATCACGTGACCTTCAATGGCATAAGAAACAGAAAACCGTTTCTCAAAAAGAATCCTTCGCCCAATACGGGCGGGACTTTTGAAAAACGGCGAAATATCAAAAAGCTTCAAGGCATACAAACCTATATAACAGCTCTACGACATCTCTCCCCGTCTCTCGCAGGTCAAACGACGATGCATCTTACAGGCAGTTCTTCTGGCTTCGCTTCTTCACGTGTTCCACCTTCCCAGAGGACCCCTCCAGTGGTATAAACGAAACACGCTCCACGTCACAGCGGCGGGACCGTGCCGGAATTTCACCGGCTTCTCTATTGAGCTTTCGCACCTGTAATATCAATATCAACTTGTTGACTTAATTATAGCAGTTACTAATTATCTTGTCAACCTTTTTCAGGGATTTTTATTTTTGTGTATTTATTCCATATATGGATTTTTCTTATGTATAATTATCTCCATTCTTGATTAACTGTTCTTTGTGTTTAAATTACATATAACACAACCGGTAATATAACATCATACAAGCAAAATAGACTTGCAGGCAACAAAAAAACGCCTACAGCTCAGCTGCAAGCGTTCTTACGATTTAGCAATCTGCATTTTTTATACCACCTGTTAATGGATATAGTAAAAATTCATTTCATACAAAGCTTTGACGATTTTTTCCAGCATTATTCTCACCTCCCGAAATCAGTGAATCATATACCATTTAAAGTTGCACAGAGTTTCAACAAATTTTTCAAAAGTCATTTTCATATCATCCCTTCTTTTTTATTTTAAGGTCTTGCCTTAACATGACTTAAGTATAACACCTTATGACGTTTTTGTCCACTATGGACTTTTTGTGTCCCATCGAGTGCTGCTAATAGCTCAAAGCCTTGCACCATGCGATTTTACAATGATTTTACAGGCAAAAACAAAAAGGACTGCGAGAAAAATTTTTCTTAAATCAGGAAAAATTTTTCTGCAATCCTCTGATTTTATGCCTGCTTAGCCTTAAACCACCACGCCAGCAGCGGCGGGATAAAAATGTTTATCACCAGCACGCGCACCAGCTGATAGGTCAGGATAATCGAAACATTCTCGCCCATACTCATACCGGCTAAAGACATTTCGGCAATACCTCCGGGGGCCATCGCCAAAAACGCCGTTATCAGCGAAAATCCGTAGCGTGCGGAAAGCACATTGGCCATACCAATGCTTACAACAATGAGTAGCGCCGTACCGATAAGAATATAGGGCACCATTTTTTTAGTTTTGATAATACGGTCCGCATCAAGCTGCATACCCATGAACAGACCGATGCTGGCCTGCGCCGCCGCCATGAGCCAAAAAGGCACAGGCTGCACACCGCCGGCAAAAACGGAAAATGCAGCTGTCGCCAAAATCGGTCCCAACAACCTGGGCGTCGGCAGATGTATTTTCGTTGCTATAAAGCTGCCCAATATAGACAAGGGCACCACCACAAGCCAATGCACACCGCCATGGTTGGGCAATGCTACGCTGCTGCCTGTCACCTGTGCATGCAAAAGCCAGATAACAAGAAACGGCACAGTAATAACAACACCCAGCAGACGCAGCATCTGCATCACTATGACAATGTTAGGATTAACCTCCTTATCCTCTTCGCAGAGCAGCATCGTCAGCGTCATTCCGCCGGGAAGCATTCCCATAATACAGCTTTTGAGGTTTTCCCGCGCCAGCTTTGCCGTAACACAGGCCAAAGCGATACTGACAGCTAAAATTACTACCGTTGCTTCGCCTACACCGACCAGCTCAGCCAGAAAGTTATTCCAAGTGTCCGAGGTAAAGGTGGAACCGATACCGTAGCCTGCAACCATTAATGCATATTCACGCCATTGCTTAGGCCAGCTCATATCGCTGCGATGCGTCAATGTTTTGCAAAGCAGAGCGGTCAGCAGACCGCCCAGCAAAAACGGAATAGGCAGATGCATGCGTACCAACAGGCTTCCTAAGCAAAGTGCCATGATAAAAAGCAACAAGCGGTTTAAAAACATAGCTTTTACTCCTGCTCTACACCGTTAGCAGATAAAGCATCCATAATACGCGCAATCAGCTCACCGCGCATGGTGTGCTGCGAAGAGGAATAAGTGATAATCTCATGCTCCTTCAGGCCCATTTCGCGCTTAAAGAGCGCCTTCTGTGACATTGCCGCATTTTTAGAAAGCTTGTCGGACTTGGTCAGCACCACCTGCACCTTCAGGCCGCAGCTACGCAGCCAGTTGAAGCATTCCATGTCACTATCCATAGGTTTATGACGGATATCAATCAGCTGGCAAACTACACCGAGGTTTTCGCTGCCGGATAAATATTTGCTGATAAAGCCGGACCATTGATCCTTATTGTTATGGTTTGTTTTAGCAAAGCCGTAACCTGGTAAATCTACCAGATAAAAGGATGCTCTTTCATCTTCACCCTCAACTACACGCTTAGCCTCCAGCTCGTAAAAGTTAATGGTCTGCGTTTTGCCCGGAGTAGAGCTTACGCGTGCCAGGCCGTTGCGGCGGCAGAGTGAATTGATAAGCGACGATTTACCGACATTACTGCGGCCGATAAAGGCAGCCTCAATAAGAGCAGGCTGCGGATATTGGTCTGCACGCACTGCAGAGGCCACATATTTAGCACGGATAATATCCCAATTATCTTTACTCATTTTTATCCTCCAATGCCAGCTTCAAAACATCATCAAGATGCTCAACAGGTATAAACTGCATTTCCTTGCGTACATTTTCCGGCAACTCATCCAAGTCCTGCATATTGCGCTTTGGCAGCAGGACCGTCTTTACGCCGTAGCGGTAAGCCGCCAGCATTTTTTCTTTAATACCGCCTACAGGCCATACTTTGCCGGACAGGGAGATTTCGCCGGTCATCGCCAGCTTGCCCTTAACCTTTTTGCCGGTCAGCGCCGATACCATGGCAGTAACCATCGTTACGCCGGCAGACGGTCCGTCCTTCGGCACCGCACCCTCCGGCAGGTGGATATGAATGTCCGTTGTTTCGCCAAAGTTGGCAGGAATACCCAAGGCTTCCGCACGGCTGCGGATATAGGTATAACCGGCCTGAGCCGACTCCTTCATTACATCGCCAAGCTGGCCGGTAAGCGTGAGGTTGCCCTTGCCCTTAAATGCCAGTACCTCTACCTTCAGCAGTTCGCCGCCGACACTGGTCCATGCCAGGCCATTGACAACGCCTACGCCGGATTTCAGGCTGATATCATCATCAAGATAAATAACCGGTCCCAGATATTTTTCCAGATTTTTTTCTGTTACCTGAGCACCCTTACTCTTACCCTTGACAATTCTAAACGCAACCTTACGGCAGATGCCTGCCAGCTTACGCTCCAGATTACGCACGCCTGCTTCCCTGGTATAGTCGTGAATTACACGGTGGATAGCCTTTTCGCTGACACTCACCTTGTATTTTCCCAGGCCGTTCAGCTTCAGCTCCTTCGGCAACAGATGCAGCTGAGCAATCTTAACCTTTTCTTCATCAGTATAGCTGCTCAGCTGAATAATCTCCAAGCGGTCCAGCAGAGCCGGCGGAATTGTATCTACAGCATTTGCCGTCACAATCCAGAATACATGCGACAAATCAAACGGGAATTCAATAAAGTGGTCACTGAAGCTGTTATTCTGCTCCGGATCAAGCACCTCCAACAGCGCCGAAGCCGGGTCACCGCGGAAATCAGAAGCCATTTTATCAATCTCGTCCAACAGGAAAACCGGGTTCATGCAGCCGCAGGTCTGCATACCGTGAATAATACGTCCCGGCATAGAACCGATATAGGTACGGCGATGACCGCGGATTTCTGCTTCATCACGCACACCGCCTAAAGAAACGCGGGTAAATTTGCGCTTAATAGCCTTGGCAATACTGCTTGCCAGGCTGGTTTTGCCTACACCAGGAGGTCCTACCAGGCACAGAATCGGTCCACGTGTGCTTTTGGACAGCGCACGTACAGCCAGATACTCCAGAATGCGCTCCTTGACCTTCTTCAGGCCGTAGTGATCCTTATCAAGTACATCCTGCGCCTTATCCAGGTCAAAATTATCCTTGGTAAATTTGCCCCAGGGCAATGCCAGCAAAGAATCAATATAGGTGCGGATTACCGCTCCCTCTGGCGTCATCGGCGGCATTTTCGCCAAACGTCCCAGCTCCTTATTAATTTTTTCCGCCACGTTTTGCGGCATTTTCAGCTTGGACATCTGCTCCTTATAGTCAGCTATTTCTGCCTGTACGTCTTCGTTTTCGCCAAGCTCCTTGCTGATAGCCTTAATCTGCTCACGCAGATAATATTCCTTCTGATTCTGCTCCACCTGCTGGTGTACCTGCTCGGAAATATTTTTGGCTACATCGGCAATTTCCTGCTCACGCACCAGAATCTCGTATAATTTACGCAGACGCAGCTTCAGCGGCGCCATTTCCAGCAGCTCTTCCTTTTCGGTCAAAGACAGCGGCAGATAGCCGACAATAATATCAGGCACCTTGCTTAAATCAGTGCGAGATTTAAGCGACTGCACCGTATCTGGATTAACCTTTTTCGTAAGCAGTACCCATTGCTCAAAGGCATCCAGCAGCAGACGACGCAGGCCTTCCGCTTCGGCATCGACCGCATCGTCAGCAGGCACTACTTCTACCTCACCGACAAAGAAATCCTGCTCATTCTCATGCACCTCTACCGCATTCAGCACATGTACTCGCTCCAGGCCTTCTACCAGCAAGCGCACAGCACCGTTAGGCAGTTGCAGCCTTTGCTTGATATTAGCCAGAACGCCCCATTCATATAAATCATCGGCAGCAACATTTTCCTGCTCAGGCTGTTTTTGCCCAACCAGAATAATTTGCTTGTCCGTTCCTTCGGCTACGTCAATAGCAGCTATAGATTTTTCTCTGCCAACATCCAGATTGGCAATCATACCCGGAAAAATCAAGACGCCCCTCAAAGCAAGAAGGGGCTTTGTAATTATCAAATTAGCCATATAATCCCTCCTTAAGCTCCCAAAACAAGAGAGAATTTTATCGACAGTACGCACACAGGCATACCTGCCATAGAGATAAAATAAGGGAGAAGGTATAATAATCCTTCCCCCTTAGATATTTTGTTATTTTGTAAGCATTTGCGGCTCGCAATGCTGGCGTATAGTAGCTTCAGTAACAATGCACTTTGTTACATCATCACGGGAAGGAACATCATACATTACGTTACGCATGGTGGATTCAATAATAGATCTCAGGCCACGCGCTCCGGCATTACGTTTCAATGCTTCCTCAGCAATAGCAGTCAGAGCACCCGGCTCAAATTCCAGCTCCACGCCATCCATTTCCAGGAAACGCTGGTATTGCTTAACCAAAGCATTACGCGGCTCAGTCAGTATTTGTACCAGTGCAGCCTCATCCAACGGATTGAGTGTTACTACTACCGGCATACGTCCTGCAAATTCCGGAATAATACCGAACTTCATGATATCCTCAGGCAATACCTTGGCAAATACAGCCTCGTTATCAACCTCTTCCTTACGGCGGATATCAGCACCAAAGCCCAGGTTTTTCTTGCCTACGCGGGCATTGATGATATGCTCCAGTCCTGCGAAGGCACCACCGCAGATAAACAGGATATTGGTTGTATCAATATTGATAAACTCCTGATGCGGATGCTTGCGTCCTCCCTTAGGCGGAACACTGGCAACGGTACCCTCAAGGATTTTCAGCAGAGCCTGCTGAACACCTTCACCGGAAACATCACGGGTAATGGAAACGTTTTCTGATTTACGGGCAATTTTATCAATCTCGTCGATATAGATAATGCCGCGTTGAGCAGCTTCAATGTCATAATCGGCATTGCTGATAAGCTTGAGCAGAATGTTTTCAACATCCTCGCCTACATAGCCTGCTTCCGTTAAGGTAGTAGCATCAGCAATAGCAAAGGGAACCTGCAGAATCTTTGCCAGAGTCTGGGCGAGCAGTGTTTTACCGCTGCCGGTAGGACCGAGCATCAGAATATTGGATTTCTGCAGCTCCAGGTCACGCTTGGACTCCGGATTAAGCATTTCGTAGTTGATTCTCTTGTAATGATTGTATACTGCTACAGATAAGGTTTTTTTAGCCTCATCCTGACCGATAACATACTCATCTAAAATTGCCTTGATTTCCTGAGGCTTCGGCAGATCAGCTGCATTAGCCAACTGCTCGGCAGCATCGCTTTCTTTTTCTTCGTCAAGCATGGATTTGCAGAAGTCGACACACTCATCGCAGATAAATACACCACGACCTGAAATCAGTCTTTTTACCTGACCTTCACGCTTGCCGCAAAAGGAACAGCATGGTTTTCCATCATGTCCTTCATCAAAATTCATATTTTAAATCTCCTTATAGTATATCTTACTCTGCAGATTTACTACGGGAAACAACCTCATCAATCAGGCCATATTCCTTAGCTTCTTTACTTGTCAGATAATGATCGCGCTCAGTATCGGCAGCAATCTTTTCCACATTCTGACCGGTATGCTTTGCCAGTACCTGGTTCATTTCTTCACGGATACGCAGGATTTCGCGGGCATGGATTTCAATCTCCGTTGCCTGGCCCTGTGCACCGCCCAAGGGCTGATGAATCATAACACGGGAATACGGCAATGCAAAACGCTTGCCCGGCGCGCCTGCTGCCAGGAGCACGGATGCCATGCTGGCAGCCATGCCCATGCAGATAGTAGAAACGTCAGGCTTAATATACTGCATCGTATCATAAATAGCCATACCGGCGCTTACGCTGCCGCCGGGGCTGTTAATATACAGATGGATGTCTTTATCCGGATCCTCGGACTCCAGGAACAATAACTGAGCAATGACAACATTTGCCATATTGTCATCAATCGGACCGGTAACGAAAACAATCCTATCCTTCAAAAGACGTGAATAAATATCATAGGAACGTTCTCCACGACTAGATTGTTCAACAACGATAGGCACATAATTCATTTTGTCACACTCCTTTACTGTAAGTATAACCTAAAATTATTTTGCGCTGTCGATAACAACGTGTGCAGCTTTGCGGCGCAGGATGTTAGCCAGCAGCAGGCCCATAGTGCCGTTGCCTTTGATGATTTTCTTAACTTCTTCAGGAGCAGCGCCGTGTTGTGCGGAAATAGCAGCGATTTCTGCATCAACGTCAGCCATATCAACCTGAATGTCTTCAGCCTTAGCGATAGCGTCCAGAACCAGGTCAGTCTTAACGTTTTCTTCAGCAACCGGACGTTGGTTTTCGCGGATTTTAGCCATATCCAGACCAGTGTATTGCATGTACATCTCCAGGCTCATTTTACGGCTTTCCAGGCTCATTTTCATTTCGTCAACCATTTGGCTGATTTTGTCTTCGATCATGATTTCCGGCACACTGAATTTAGCGTTAGCTACAGCCAGGTCAATCAGGTCATGCTCGTATTCAGCTTTAGCGTTAGCTTCAGCAACTTTTTGCATACGCTCTTTATAGTTAGCACGCAGCTCTTCTACAGTTTTGAAATCGGTCTTGGAAGCAACATATTCGTCGTTCAGTTCCGGCAGCTCTTTGCGTTTTACGTCTTGGATGTTTACTTTGAAGACAGCTTCTTTGCCAGCCAGGTCTTTAACAAAGTATTCTTCCGGGAAGGTTACTTCTACATCAGTAGAATCGCCTTTGGACAGGCCAACCAGCTGATCTTCGAAGCCGGGGATGAAGGAGTTGGAGCCAACTTCCAGAGGATAGCCTTTGCCTTCGCCGCCGCTGAACGGTTCGCCGTCAACAGTACCAGCAAAGTCAATGATAGCGAAGTCGCCTTTTTCAATTACAGCGCCTTCTTCAGCAACTACCATTTTAGCGTCGCGGCCCATCATATCTTTAATTTGAGCGTCAACTTGCTCATCAGTGATTTCAACTGCTTTTTGCTCTACATGCAGACCTTTATATTCGCCCAGTTCCGGTTCCGGTTTCAGGGTTACTTTAATGGTCAGTTCCATATCTTTGCCTTCTTCGAAGGTGGATTCTTCAACTTTAGGATCGGATACGGGAATCAGTTTTTCCTGGTCCAGAGCTTCGCCATATGCTTTGTTGGCAACAATTTCAAAAGCTTCTTGTTTTACAGCTTCTTTGCCATAGTGCATTTCGATAATAGCGCGCGGAGCTTTGCCTTTACGGAAGCCAGGGATGTTTACCTGGTCAGCAATTTTTTTTACAGCCTTTTTATAGCCTGCGTTTACCTCAGCAGCCGGAGCGGTAATTTTTAAAGTTGCCTCGTTTTCTACTCTTTCAACAGTAACGTTCATTAATAAAATCCTCCCTTAAATTTATGTGGGTAAAAATAATATAATCGGATTAAACTGTCAGCCTTCCATAGCGAAAATGTGCTGACACAAATCGCTCATAATATCATATCACAATGCTCGCTTCTTGACAATACCAAAAAACCCGACAGACTCAATCTGTCGGGCAATTTTTTAAATGGAGCGGAAAACGAGATTCGAACTCGCGACCCCCTCCTTGGCAAGGAGGTGCTCTACCGCTGAGCTATTTCCGCATCAGCAACGAATATAAGTATAAGGCATTAGGCTATTTTTGTCAACACTTTTTTTGAAAAAAGTTGAGATTTTTTTCAACTTTTTTTCTCAGCCCTAGCCTAACCCATTACAACGCGCCAAATCAGCATAGACAAGCGCTGCCAGACGCTGCGTCAGCTCTTTGTTTTCTGCGCACAGCTTCGTCTGTGACAGCAATGCTTCCAGCTTAGCCTTGTTACACATCATGCAGCAGCATGGCATAATGATTTCGCTGGCCATATAGGCAGCAGCGCGCAAAGACATTTCATCCTGCAGCAAGCTGCCGCTTGCTGCCTTGGATGCGAAAACCGCCAGACGCATATCCAGCGCCCGCGCCAGCTGTTTCTCCAAAACACTGGTCATAGCTTAACGCATGTTTTCGATAAAGTCTTCAAAGGTGTTAATCAATACAGTGTGACCGGTAACCTTCAAATCGCGCAGATAAGTACCGTAGGATTCATAAACCTCGTCACTCAGCTCCATTTTCAGGCCTTCCTTAACATATTCATCCATCATTTTCAGGATGAAACGGTTAACTTCATTGGTACCGGGCTTAACATTCAAAGGAATAATGCGGCTTTCAGCCTCATATTTTTCTACAACAACCTTCCAGCCACCGGGAACAGGCGGCAGACGGGTTGCCTTAATGAAGTAATTATCAGGAGAAAAGCCTACATAACCATCCATTTTATTATATAATTTTGCTTTTTGCAGAGGGAAACCATTTTTATTGCCCCATTTAACGATTTCTTCGCAAACTTCATTATTATGGATTACACTCGGAAAAGTTGCTTCCGCTAAGATTTCAGACATAGTGATACCTCCTCATGGTTTATAGTCATATTTTACTCTAACTTGCAGATTATTTCAACAAAAAAGCATGTATACATTAACCATTCCATTTTACGTTACTTGCAATAAGTACAACCTTGTTTTATACTAAAAATAGACAAATCGGCAAAGGAGGATCGCGCTATGGGCTTATTTGTAAATCCTGACTGTTCAGCATTTAAAGCAGCAGTAGCTTCGGAAATTTATGTTGACAAAACCTCTCTAATTAAGCACACAAATAAAATGCTAGGTACCTTACAAGCTTTCATTTGTAACAGCCGCCCTCGTCGCTTCGGCAAGTCAGTTACCGCAGATATGCTCACTGCATATTACAGCAAAGGTGCTGATGCTTCTGAACTTTTTCAAGGTCTTGCTATCAGCCAAATCCCTGGCTTCACGCAACATCTTAATAAATATGATGTGCTCCACTTCGACATCCAATGGTGTTTTAAAGAATGTGGCAAAGCTGAAGCTACTGTTCCATACATAACTAAAATAGTATTGAACGAACTGCGCCAGCTTTACGGCAAAATTATTCCTGATGATGTACAAAAAATTTCCGGAGCATTATCAGCTATCAATGCTGCAACAGGCAATAAATTTGTTATCGTCATTGACGAATGGGATGTTTTCATCAGAGACGAATCCCACAACGCCAAAGTACAAGAGCAATATATTGACTTTCTGCGTAATCTCTTCAAAGGCAGTGAACCGGCAAAATATATAGCCCTTGCCTATCTGACAGGCATTTTACCTATCAAAAAAGTAAAAACACAATCTGCGCTCAACAATTTTGATGAGTATACTATGCTAGATGCCAGCTTTTTTGCCCCCTACACAGGTTTTACAGAGAATGAAGTTAAAACATTATGCACACGTTACCATGCCGATTTTACTGCTGTCAAACGCTGGTATGATGGCTATCTTTTAGATGACTACCACATTTATAACCCCAAAGCAGTCGTTAACGCTATGCTACGAGGAAGATTGCAAAGCTACTGGTCGCAAACAGGCACTTATCAAACTATCAAAACTCTCATTGATATGAATTTCGCTGGTCTGCGTACAGCAATAATAGATATGCTCGCTGGCAATGCAGTCGCGGTCAACACCAATTTCTTCCAAAACGATATGATTAGCTTCGCTAGCAAAGATGATATTCTCACAGCTCTGATTCACTTAGGTTATTTAAGCTATGACATCAATGAACACGTAGCTTCTATACCTAATGAAGAAATCAGACAGGAATTTGCAGGTGCAATCAGTTCTAACAACTGGTCTGAACTTCATGCTTTTGAAATTGAATCAACGCAGCTTTTAAACGCTGTTTTAGACGGTGAGACAGCAGTTGTCGCTAATAGCATTGCTAAGCTTCATGACGAATATGCTTCTTCCATACGTTACAATGATGAAAATTCATTAAGCAGCGTGCTGACTATTGCTTTTTTAAGCACTATGCAATATTACTTCAAGCCAATCAGAGAATTTCCCACCGGCCGAGGTTTTGCTGACTTCGTGTATCTCCCTAAGCCACGCTATAAAGAAAACTATCCTGCGCTTATCGTAGAGTTGAAATGGAACCAAAATGTTCAAACAGCACTTGCGCAAATTAAAGAACGCAACTATACGCAAGCATTGGAGCAATATACTGGTAACATGCTTCTTGTAGACATCAATTATGACAAAAAAAGCAAGAAACATACTTGCTGTATCGAGCAAATAAAAAAATAACGCCCAAATTTCAAGACACAATGGCTGTCGTGCTGCATCAAAGATGTAGTACAACAGCCATTTTTGTTCTGTATATTATTCAAAAGCAATGCAGAAAGAAAAATTATCATAAAGGTAAAGAATATTAAGCTTTAAAAAAACCGGCATCGAGCTGATGCCGGTTCAGAAGCAATTATTTTAAATTTGTCCCAAAGCCTTCAAAATGCACTGAGCAATAATCGCACTGGCAATATAGGTGCCTATGAAAACAACGATTGCCAGAATAACAATGCGCCAGCCGGTCTTGGCAAAGGCATCCAGGTCCTTGCCAATGGATACACCGGCATAAGCCAGAATCGGCGTACACAAGGCCACAAAGCCGACATTCTTTACATAGCCGTTGATAATATCACTGCCGGGAACGCCGGGGATAGTCAGAATACAGCCCAAGGTTACAACCCATGCTGCCGCAGGAATACCTCCGGGGATATATTTGGACATCAGCATACCCACAAAAGCAATCACCGCCAAAATCAGCAGGCCGGGAATAGACTGGATAATATCAGCCTTGGTTCCCAATACGTTGGAGAACAAGCTCATGAAGGTTACAATAGCCAAAATGATAATTGTATCTTTAATTTTCATTATGCTTCCTCTCCTTTCTTCTCAGCTTCAGGCAGTACGCCGTATTTAATCTTATAGAATCTCTTATAGAGCCATTCGGTCATCGGCAGGCCCAGCCATACGGACATATACAGGCCGTCAAGACCGGAAAGCATATTACTTGCTGCGCCGAAGGCTGCCAGCTGGTCAGCCATATCAGGATACATAGCAACCAAAGAGCCTACTGCAGCCGTCATCATGCTGGCAGAGCCTACACCGGAGGCCATAGCCAGTGCATACGGGTGAATCGGCAGCACGGAAGCAGCAACGCTGGCCATCAGGCTGAAGAAAATAGTACCGAAAACAGTACCGGCAATATATACGCCCATAACCCCACGGCCTTCACTGCTGTCCAGGCCGAACTTTTCGCCGATAAGCGCAACGTTCGGCTCACGTGCGATAGAATGCGCAGCACCGATGGTTTCGCGTTTCAAGCCCAAGTAAACAGCTACAGGAACGCCCAAAAGCACAGTACCAAGGTTACCGAACTCCTGCAGAATCAGCGCCGGAGAAGCAGCCAGAATCTTCGGCAGGGTAGGACCTACCAGCGTACCATAGCGTGCCATCAAAAGCATCAGCGTTACGCCAACCAGACTGCTGGCATCCAGCATTTCCTTTCTGCCGGACAGGTTCAAAAATTTAGGTGTTGTCAAAATACCCAAAAGCAGAGCGTACAGCATCGGCAGCAGCACGATACGTCCTATACCGAACTTCAGGGTATGAGTGCCGATCAGCTCGGAAACTATGATCAGCGCCAGAATTATGGCATGTAATTTAATGTTCTTCATTACATTCCCTCCCACAAATTATTTCTATTTTACTTATTAAAATAGCTCTCCAATTTCGCAATGTACTCTTCCTTGGTAAGAATAGGCTTGAAGTCAGCCAGGATAGCCTTAGCCTCTTTGGCATCATCATACAGCAAATCTATCAGCATCATGGCAAAGGCTTTGGCAGGCAGCAGCACAGCAGCATTAAAATCTACCATATGGAAGTCAGGTGTATGCAGCAGGCCGTCCGTACCACCGATAAACGGATGGATAACAGGCATCAGATGTGATACGTCACCCATATCGGTAGAGGCGCTGAAATGACCGGCATCCTTTATCTCTACGTCCGGATAAGCAATTTTCGCATTTGCTGCAAACAGCTCATTCATACGCTTGTTACAGCTCAGCGGGAACATGCCCGGCAGTGTTTCGATAACTGTCTGTGCGCCGACAGCATCGCCGCCAGCCTTGAGTGCTGCGTCAACGCGCGTATGGGTAGAATCAATAGCATCCATGGTTTTCGCACGCACATACAGCTCCAGGCGTACATCATCAGGCACGGAATTTACAAAGTCGCCACCCTTAGTAATAATCGGGTGTACACGCACTACATCCTGCTCGCGGAAGGTTTCGCGCAAAGCGTTGATGCCCATAAGTCCCAGACAGGCAGCATTCAGCGCGTTGACACCTTCATGCGGAGCGTCGGCTGCATGAGCGGTTTTACCGATATAGCGAACAGTTTTACCTACAAAGCCGTTGCTGCTTTCACCGATAGAAACCGTAGGCTTCGGCATATTTTTATCGGCATGCATCTGCATAGCCATATCAATATCATCAAAAGCGCCTTCATAAATCAGCTCGCCCTTGCCGCTCATAAAATGCAGCTTGCCGGACTCCACTAATTTTTTGCGGTACGCAATTTCGATATATTCCTCAGCAGGAACACCGAAGAACACAACGTCACCGGCCAGCTCCGGCAGAACGCCGGATTTTACAATACCGCAGGCAGCTGCCAGCATGGTGGAAATCTGCAAGTTATGGCCACAGGCATGCGCAGCGCCTGTTGCCGGGTCCGCCTTCGGACTTGTAGGGCAGCCTACTGCATCCAGCTCGCCTAAAACGGCAGCTGTCGGTCCGGGCTTGCCGCCTTTCGCACGTCCCTTAACACCATTGATGGCCAAGCCGGTCTGCGGTTCCAGGCCAAGGTCACGCATAAATTCCGCAACCTTGGCAGCAGTTTTGACTTCCTTGAAGCCTAATTCCGGTTCATCGTTGATGCTGGCACAAATTGCCTTTATCTTATCTGCATATGCGTCAATTGCCGCACATGCCTTTTCTTTTAAAATTTCTTTTGTCATTTCAGTGCGCCTCCAACGTACCTGTCTATCAGACACGTACATTAATAAAAAATTTTAAGTATTTGACTCAATTATATCATACTTATAGGTAAAGTCAAATAAGAACATCCGCTAAAAAAATCCTTGCTTCATAATGTGCAATTTGATGCAATATCAGCTAGTTTTCAGAATTTTGTCCACTAAATAAGAGTATCAAAATGTTTACTGCCTACTTTTTTACTAAGTTTTACAGTTTTTCTGTTTACCTTTCACTGGTATCTGTGCTAAAATATAAAAATGATATTTGTCGGCAGAAAGCGTCTGACTTAAAACAGTTGACTGCTGACAACTACAGCACATGTTGATATAATATAAGGAAAGGAGTCTTGACATGTTTGCTCAGATGAAAAAAGATATTGATGCCATTATGCTGCGCGACCCGGCCGCAAAAACAAGACTGGAGGCCGCACTGTGTTATCCCGGGCTGCATGCCATCTGGCTCCATCGTATAGCGCATCACTTTTATCTGAAGGGCTGGGTAGTATTCCCACGCCTGCTTAATACATTTTCCCGCTTTCTTACCGGTATTGACATCCATCCCGGTGCTAAACTTGGCCCTGGTCTTTTTATTGACCACGGTATGGGACTTGTTATCGGTGAAACCGCCGAGCTTGGCAGCAATGTCACGCTCTATCAGGGAGTTACCCTTGGCGGTACCGGCAAGGAAAAAGGCAAGCGCCATCCCACCATCGGCAATAATGTTGTTGTTTCCAGCGGTGCGAAGGTGCTTGGTTCCTTCAAGGTAGGCGACAATTCCAAAATTGGCAGCGGCAGCGTAGTTCTTAAAGAGGTTCCGCCAAATTCCGTCGTTGTTGGTGTACCCGGACGTGTTGTAACACGCAATGGTGTACGTATTGCCTCCAACAATGATGCCGAAAGCATGATTGACCTGAACCATGATAAGCTGCCTGATCCGGTAGCAGATTATGAAGAGCTGCTTGCCAAGCACATGGAAGAAATAAATGGCCGCCTCAAGGAATTGGAAAATCTTATTTATGACACTCAAGGTAAGCATTCTGACTAAAAAGAGGTAGAAAAATGAGCAGAACAATGACCACAGCAGAAGCCATTCAGGAAGCACGACGCTGCCTGAACTGTGCGCGCCCTACATGCCGCACCGGCTGCCCGATTGAAAACAATATTCCCGGCTTTATCCGTGCCTTAAGCGAAGGTAATATCGGTATGGCTTACGAAATTATTTCCGAACGCAGCAATCTGCCCGCTATCTGCGGACGCGTCTGCCCGCATGAGCGTCAATGCGAAGCACATTGCGTGCTGACCAAAAAGAAATGCGGTATCGAAATCGGCAGTCTGGAAATGTTCATTGCCGACTTTGCCCACAACAATGATTTAAAGCCTACACAGCCATCAAGCAAGCTGCGCGGTAAGGTCGCCGTAATCGGTTCCGGTCCGGCAGGTCTTACTGTAGCAGGCGATTTGGCCAAGATGGATTTTGACGTTACTATTTTCGAAGCACAAAGCGAGCCCGGCGGCGTACTGCTTTTCGGCATTCCGGAATTCCGTCTGCAAAAGGATGTTGTTCGCCGTGAAATCAGCGAGCTGCAGCATATCGGTGTGGAAATCCGCACTAAGCAGCTTGCCGGTGTAGATTTTACCGTAGATGACCTTTTTGCCCAAGGCTATGATGCAATTTTCATGGGCACAGGTACCTCTCTGCCGCGCACGTTGGACATCCCCGGCAAGGAGCTGTCCGGTATTTTGACAGCAACCTACTTCCTGCGTATGGTTGTACTGGCTGACGGAGGCAAGCTGGATGCTAGTGAGACACTGCTGCACACCGGTGACAACGTTATCGTTGTCGGCGCAGGCAACGTGGCTATGGATGCTGCCCGCACCTCTATCCGCCGCGGTGCCAAAAATGTTACCATCGTCTACCACAAAACAGAAGCTGAAATTTCTGCTTTTCCATCTGAATATGAAGCCGCTGTTGCCGAAGGTGTACAGTTCCGCTTCCTGAAACAGCCTATCGCCTATTTCAACAAGAAGCAGATGCGCGCCTTAAAGAATATCCGCCGTCAGGCTACAGCAGCAGACGAAACCGAATTGGCCGGTTTATTGCTGCAAAACATCACCAAAACAGAAAACGGTGAGTTTATCGCAGAAGGCGGTCAGGAGCTTATCCCCTGCGACTGCGTAATCCTCGCAGTAGGCCAAAAGCCGGCAGCACGCATTGTTTCCAGTACCAAGGGCATTCAGGTTGATAAACAGGGCTTTGTTATCACCCGCGACCGTCCCTACGGCATGACCACCCGCGCCGGCGTTTTCAGCAGCGGCGATGTGGTACACGGTCCCGCAACCGTCGTACTGGCAATGAAGGAATCGAAGAAGGTAGCTGCAGGCATTGCGCAATACGTTGATGCCAAAAAGCTGCTGGAAGACTGCACTATGGATTCCACTACTCTGTAATAAGCATTTTTTCATACAAAAAACCGTCATTTCCCCAATAAACTGAGGAAATGACGGTTTTATTTTTTATTCGCCGTATTTTCTATATGCGGTGTGGTTGGTGCAGCCGACAATGTTGTTGATAGCAAAGCCATGCTTGAGCGCAGCGGTGACAAATTTCTTTGCCTGCAGTACCGCTTCCTTCATGCTCAGGCCGTTTGCCAAACCTGCGGTAATTGCCGCCGAGAAGGTGCAGCCTGCGCCATGGTTGTAGGAAGGATAAATTTTCGGCACAGCCATTTCTACGAATTCCTTGCCATCGTAGAAAATATCAATAGCGGAATTGTCACTCAGGCGCTCGCCGCCCTTGATAACAACGCTCTTCGCACCGGCAGCAACAATTTTCTCTGCCGCTTCCTTAATCTGTTCTACGGTAGTAACCTCCGGCATATCTGCAAGATAAGCAGCTTCAACGGTATTCGGCGTAATAATATCGCAACGCGGCATCAGCAGCTTTTTGATAGATTCTGCCGCATCCGGCACCAGAATCAGATCACAGCCCTTGCAGACCATAACCGGGTCGATAACCACGTTCTGTAAATCGTACTTATCGATAGTAGCTGCAACCAGCTCTACCAGCTCGCTGCTTCCCAGCATACCGGTTTTCATCGCATTGATGCCAACGCCTTCAATCGCTGTCACCAGCTGCTTTTCTACCAAATCCAACGGCAGCGGGAATACGCTGTGCTCCCAGGTAGTAGGATGCATAGTAACAATGCAGGTCAAAGCAGGCATACCAAAAACGCCCAGCTCCTCCATAGTTTTAATATCTGCTTCCATACCAGCGCCGCCGCTTGTATCGCTGCCGGCAATTGTCAATGCTTTATTCATTAAGGTCATAAGACACACTCCTTCACTTTAATAATGTAATCATTATAACCTTTTGACTGGCATCTGAATAAGCTCAATTTATGGATATTTAATATAGTCAGATAAAAAGCTTTGCAAACAAAATGCCCTAGAAGCATAGCAGCCTATTTATTTTTAGAACGTATAAGTGTAAGTTACATGCACCATGCGCGGCAGGCAGTAATACTTGGTAGCGGAGCCCGGATTGCTTACGATATCATCTCTGTCGAAGATATTCTCTACGCCAAGCTCTACTGTACTGCTCTTGTCGAACTTATAGCCGGCAATAAAGTTTACCGGCAGCAAATCGCCCCAGCCGCTGGCTCTGTCCGTAGTAAACATGCCTGTCAGTGCAGCATTGAATTTAGCATCATGATATTTAATGCCGGCATTGTATTGCTCGCGTGCAAATTTACGCTCCCAAATGCCTTTTTTATTTTTGCCCATAGGATTGCAGAAATTAGCGCCCAGAGAATAGCTGTACTTGCTGCCGAAATCCTTCTCATAGGTCATTTCCAGACCTTTGTTTTTAAAGGACATATTACGTGTCACATACGGATTGGAGCTGGTTCCCTTGCCTTCATATTCAATAGTATCCAAATCCATATAATACAGAGCGGCTTTGAACATGCTTGTATTCGATGTCTTTTTGTAACCGAACTCATAGGTCCAGCCTTCTTCAGGCTCCAGTAAAGGATTAGCCGCAAAGTTGGCACCGCCGCCGCCGTAAATCTGGGTAAATGTAGGCATCTTAAAAGATTTTGCCGCATTTGCATATAAGCTGCTGTTGTTATCCAGCTTCTTCAGCAAAGCAAACTGCGGTGTAAAGGCATTATAACGCTTATTGGCCTCTACAACGGTTTCACGGGCACCTACGGTAGCAGTATAGCCTGCACCAAGATCCTTGGAAAGCTGTGCAAACACAGCATAATTTGTTCTGAATTCGTTAATCTTCGTACCGGGTTTGATGTTTTTGGCTACGGTAATATCATTTTTATAGGAATCACGGGAAACCGTCGTACCAACAATAACATCACCGAATTTACCGGTAATCTGCTTTTGCAAATCAAGGCCTATGGTATCGAAGCGTAAATGATCGGACTTGGTCCATTTAGATCCCGTAACATTGTAGGTCTGATTTCTGCGGTTGCTGCGGTTATAAAACAAATTGGCGCTCACGCTGTCATCCTTATATTGTAAGCGGGAAAAATCATCAATATAATGATAATTTGCATCCTCGGTAAGCTTGCTCCAGGTTTTGTCATACTGATCATAGGAATACTTGCTGTCATTATGCTGGTGCGAGAAGCTCCAGTTATCATCAAACTTATAGCTTGCGGTAAAGGACTTTTTGTTTAAATCATTAATCTGCTTATAGTTACTGCTATAACCCTTCATCGGGTCACTCTGCTCCAGCGCTACTGCAAAATTCAGCTTATTAGCATTTAATGTCAGCGCTGCCTTCTCCCTGCCGTATTCACCCTTAGTCAGAGATAAGGTGTTGGGCATTTTCTTTTTGGTGATGATATTGATAACACCGGTAGAAGCCTCGGAGCCATAAAGTGTAGAAGCAGCACCCTTAACAATTTCTACACGTGCGATAGATTCTACAGGAATGGAATCCAGATAATAGGTTTCATTGATGTTGGCAGGCACGCCGTCAATCATCACCACGGTGCCTTTATTCGCACCGCGCATCAGGATTTTTGCGTTCATACCGCCAAGGGATTGGCTGCCGCCGTAGGAATAGGTAGTAACACCGCTTTGCAGGCGCAAAGCATCAAAAAGATTGGAAGCACCGGTTTCGACAAGCTGCTTTTGGGAAACGGTTGTAACGGAAGCAGGTGTATCAACATCACGCTTGCTTTCGCGCTGCGCGGTAACAACCATGGTATCAAGATTGTATGTCTGTAAATTATCGGCAAATGCCGGAACCGCAAAAGATATATTGGCAGCCAGCAGCGAAACCGTCAGGGAAATTACAGTATTTTTTCTCATAAATATTCATCCTCTCTCATGTGCATAAAACATCTACTGAATATAACTTTATAGCACTTTTAAGGATGCTTGTCAATAGAGTTTTCATGATGATACCGGCTTTTCAAAAGCAAAAAAGCTCTCGGATTTCTCCGAGAGCCGATTGCCATAGTTGGCGGAGTAAATGTAAGAATTGAAGTTATTTATTTTTTTACTTCATCTTGCTTGCCTTCGCTTAAGGCCAACGGTTTCTGGCCTGACAAAAGCGCTTGCTTTCCTTGCGGTATCTCCTTTAAGCTTGTATCTCCACCTTGATCAAGCTCTAACGCCTGCTTCTGTACGCTCGCCAACAATTCTTTCGTCAGCGAACCAGTTTGTTCTATAATGCTGTTTTTGCTTTGGATAAAGCCATCAATAACCTGTTGCTGTCGTATAGCAATATTGTCCAATTGCTTCATGTAATACTCACCCTGCAATCTCATATCGTCTTCAATACGCTTTTGATACAGTTTATGCGCAGGTGAATCAACCTCATATTTTTCCAAAATAGCTAATAACGCCGGCAGCTTCTCCATATTGTATTCATCGTTATCTGCATTAACTTTATCTCCCAACTCATCATAAAATTTTTCAATATCCTTGATAATAGGCAAGGAGCCTTTTTCAATAATTGCCATACGTGTTTCTGCAATTTCGGTCAGCTTAGACTGCATTCTTACGATTATCTCTGCTGTCGCAGCAAATCCCTTCACCTTAGCCTGCACAAGTGCTTCATCGCAATCGTGCTGCGCCTGCAAAAACTCCAGTTTAGCCTTATTCATAAGCTCCAGACGTTCACGTTCCATAGTGGCTAATCTGATTTTTGTATTCTGCTCAATCTCAGCGATTCTTACTTTATCAGGCTCATATACCGTAGAGCTTGTCGAACGACTGCCTCCACTGGAACCACCACCAAACAATCCTTTAAACCAGCCACCTATTTTGCCAAAAATGCTCATATCATCAACCCCCTTATTTTGCAATAACCGTTCTACCTGATGGCTTCGAAACCTGCCCAAGGTACAAACATTAGCAAAGTGCTCACAATTATTAAAAATTACATTATAATCGCCATCACCAAGACAGCTACGTGCATAAGCAACTATCTGGTCCGGCGCATACAGATCCTGAAACTCTTCATCAGTATATTCTTTTACCTCCAGCTCACCGCCTTTGAGGAAAAAATTTAAATCTGAACTGATAACCCTGTTTTTCGATGAATCCATAATACTATCATCATCTGTACCGGTAAAATGAATAACTTCATTGTCTGAAACATAGATACCATGATGCGTATAAATACCATGCATACGTTTTACGCGTATATGGTCACCCATTACAGGATTCTTCTGCACCCAAATTTCTTCAGTAAATACTGCATCAGTTATCGGCAGCTGCGGAACAACGCTTTCCATAAACCATTACTTCCTTTGTTACTTAGCCAAATCCTTACGCATTTTGAAAATCAAAGAATTATACGCCTTTTCACGCCTTGCCTTTTCTTCACTATATGCTTTAGCATCTGCAAGATAAATATCATAATTCTTTTGTTTCAAAGCAGCAAACTCGTCTAAGATAGTGTGCGATATTTTCTGTAAATCATTATTCGCAACAAACTTCAAAACTTCATCAATTTGAATATCAAGCAAGCTATTTGCCCAATTCAATATCCAGACTCTGTCTTCTGCATTTTTACAGTTGAAGATAATATCCTGCAGCTCTGACTGAAGCATCGCTGCAAATTTGTAAAGACTGCTTTCTGTTTCAAACTTGTCCTGTAAATTCCCACCGGCCTGAAAAGCAAATTTCTGATAACTTCCTTTACGTTCTTCCTTATAAAACTTATCAATCTGCTTTTTATAATCATCTAAAATATGAATAAGCTGTTCAGGTACAGATGTCTTGACTTCTTTATTCGTCGGCATGGAACCGTGCAAGCCACGTTCAATAACAGGCTGCATTTTTAATTCAATCGCATATCTTAACTGTTGCCAATCCTGATACCAGGCAGACCATATTTCTTCTTCAATGCCATCGTCCTCGCAGTCATGCTTCATATCCTCTTTATAGGTTGTTTTGAACACTCTATAGCCTTCGCTCCAGTTTTCCCAGATATTAATAGCATTTTTGACAAAGGTGTTATTGACCTCAAAATATTCAATTTTGAGCAAGGCATTTTTGATGATTTGGGCAGTATTCTCGGCCAAGAAGGCAAAGCTTACTCTCTTTTCCTGCTCTAGCTCTGCCAGCTCACGAAGAGAATTGTCACCATCATTAATTTCGTCAATTTTATATTCCAAAGCATCTGCCTGTTTCTTCACGGCTAAAAGCTTTGTTTTTACGCTGTTCATGCCCAAAGAAAAGTTTTTTCGGAAGAAGCTTTGTCTATCACGCAGTAAGATATTTTCTGCTTCTGTAAGGTTGGGATCAGCTTCATATTTCTTAGAAAGCTTAAGGCTGATTAAATTGAAATCCTTGATTACCGAAGCCTTTTGTTCTTCGTAATAATCCACTTTTTCCATGAGCTCCAAGCACCACTGCTGTACGGCCTGATAATATTTGATGAGAGAAGCATCAATCGCCTTGAGATCATACTTGGCCAGCAACGCTGTGTAATCAAACTCTGACGAAAGCAATGTGACTGTCTGCAGCTCATTAATTTGCGTTTGCAGCTCTTGTAATTGCGCTAAGAGCTTAGGCTTTTCAAAGTATATTTGCTTATAAAGCTCTGTAACCTCCGCATCATCAAAAATTGGCCATAATTCATTTTGAGTGAACAGGTCTAAGGTAAATTGCAGACGTTCTTTTTCGGTGTAAACAGGATTGCTTGGATTAATCTTTTCTTGATAATCAGTGTTTTGAATCAAATAATCAGAGCAAGGAAATAATGCAAAAATTTCATAATTCACGCAATTGTTATCCGGCTTCCAAATTTCATATTCAGCTCCAGAATACAGCAATTTTTTTCTGCATATAGAACCATTGTATTTGCATGCCCAGTCATTTTTACCAAGCAAACACCAAGTATCACCTCTATGAAATGGTATCGTTTTATCTGCTACTGCTTGCCAAAGCTCATAACAAGTTGGCACTCTAAAGCCATCCATACCGAATGAATAACCACTAATTATATTATCAGCCTCACCTGGAGAATAGTACTTTCCACCTTCTTTGCAACAATTAAACGTATGTAAGTTAGCCCAAAGCAGCCCTGTACTCTTATCAAAAAGAATTTTAGGCTTGTTTTTTATAAAATACCATCTCTGGTTTTTGATGGCCTCAAGAATTTTTTCGGCGCCCGTACCTCCTAATTCAATTATACCTGCATTTATATCTGCTAATTTCCCATCTACTATTGCCAATTTTGCAGCAATTTCCTGCCTTTGCGTCGAGTACTGCGCTTGCTCCAAATTTAATTCCTGTACTCTCTTGGCATTATTCTCATTTTCTATACCTTCACAAGCTGCTTCTATTGCACGAATTTTTTTCAACAACCCATCTCTTTGCGCTGTTAATGATGCTAAATTACTCATAAACTTTTGCCTCCTGATTTTTTACCAAACTCTTTTATAGAATAAATTTTCGTCACTTTTATTAAGTTAAATCGAAAAAGCCAACCGCCAACATGCGTTCACTGCAAAAAGCCTGCTCCACGCAGGTACATTCTTAAGCAAAACTCATAGCCAACGATTGACTTTTACATAAACCATCCAATTCACGGAAACCAGCCCCTTAATTTATATTTAGCTGCCTAAGACTAAATTCGCTGACTAAAAATCAGCTTCAGTCAACCAAGGCATTAGCAATCTTTAATATCTTATTCCGATATGATTAGCGCTACCATTTCGCAACTGAGGTAAATTCCTGCTACTTATTATAACATATTATCAGTATAAAAACGAGAAATGCCGCACAAATTAACATAAGTGTATTTCGTGCGGCACTTTTTATAAACCTACAACAATTTAGTGATTACTTAATCCTAGCAAATTACATCTCTATTATTTCAGCAGTGCTGCTTTGGTATCTCCAGCTCCGCTATTCAGCAGTGCTGCTTTAGAATTTGCAACTGCCTTACTCAGCAGGGCAACTTTTTTAGCTATTTCCTTTTGCACACGCTCTTGGTAATCCTTTAAGGCCGTATCAATGCTGTCGAAAACCTGGGAATCGTAATCCACATAATTTATAGCGTTCTTCAAATCTCCCATAAACTCTTCGCAAGCCTCATATACATCTTTATAGCAGTATTTATCTTCGTATTTATCATTACCAAAGAAACTTGTGCCTGCATATACTTCCATATCATCATAATCCATATAGGTCCGATAATCGCTACGGGAAGTATGCGGAATATCGCGCAGCTCTCTCATTACATCCTCGCAGCCGCGATCTTCAAACTCTTTGAGCCTTACATTAAGCATATACACAAGCACGGAATCCTTCTCATTAGCACTGCCGCCCGGGAAAACCGCAAATTCTTTAAAGTCTGCCGGCAGCTTAATTCCACCTGCAGCTGCCGCTCCGGCAAATTCCTGCAGTACATCGGCATATTGCTTGTTAATCTGTCCCCAGAAGCCACTTTCATCAAAGGTATAAAACTTTCTCAGCTTATCTTCCTTGTATTGCACAAAAACCTCAAGAATGAATTTCTTATACTGTGAATAGCAGATACGGTCAAATTCACTTTCCGCAGCACTCATAGCTCTGCTTTCGCTGGAATAATCATAACGATATTCTCCCTGCGGATAGGAGCAGGTCATGCGGTAATCCTGTGCGTGCATTTTGACATCTTCCCTACTAACCTTAGGAACGGTAATCTTTGCTAAAGCGTTTTGCAGTTTTTCCGGCAGCTTGCTTAAGTCTGCGCCTTCGCCTTCCGCTATGCTCAAAGCTTGTACAGGGCAAGCTGCAACAATTTCTTCAGCCTTCGCTAAAAAATCATCACTAAAATAGCCACCATTGGCAGGCACAGCCTTGCCTTCTGCGTCCTCCTGTAACAGTTTTGTTTCTAATAAGCAGTTGCCACAAGCAATGCATTTTTCACTAACCACAAACTTTTTCATATTGATTCCTCCAAATCATAATTTTTTTATATCCTGCATACACTGACTGCCAATTGCCAACGCTTCCTTTGTTTCTTGCGTAACCTT
>CAVKUS010000009.1:0-76664 GCA_963659725.1 Bacteroides sp. CAG:545
TCTGCAGCAGCTCCTCCAGCAGATGCTTGCAGATGCGCTTGCGCGACATAACCTTTTTGAAGATGAAGTCACTTTGAATCGTCAGGTTGGCAAATTTTGTTAGCAGGTCTTGCATGGTTTCTCTCCTTTCATTTTAACACAGATGCAATAAAAAATATATAAGCAGCGCAAAAACAAAAAAGAGCAGTACCATGACGATTAAAAATCGTCAGTTCGTACTACTCTTAGAATGTACCAGATAAATGGCCTTGCTTAAGCTTCTGCAGCTAAAGTGGAGCTGCAGGATATACTGCTTATTTTCTTGTCCGTAGGTAATGTAGCTGGAAGCGTAATGTTACCTGCAGTTTGGGAAGAACATGGTTTAAGTTTACTTGAAATACAGGGGAATGTCAAGGGAGGGAACTTTTCCTGCGAACATTATACTTACTATAATCCGCTTATAATACGGGTACTTCTATTTTAGAAATGAAGTTGTCATGCGAATCGGTTGACCAGTAATTTCTTAATGTTTTGATATAAATAATATTATTTGTTTTTAAATTCAGTGCTTGGCAAAATTTAATTAAAAACGGTTTTGCTGTATTTACCGCGTCGGCAAAATTGGTATTAACGCAGATTTGCAGATACAGGCCGTAAGGTTTTATGTAATTGTGCCTTTTTTTATTAGTCTTGCAGAAAACTTTGTAGGATTCCGGAGAAAAATCGGTAATTGTGTCATTAAAAATAAAACCGCTGATACTATATTCTTTAAGCCCGTTTTGGTCGACAGCCGAATTCAGCAGGGTGGCAGCAGCTAAAAAACGTTCCTTTTGCGGTAACGAAAGCGGGATTTGCTCACTTACCAAAAAATATTCCTCTTCTCTATAGGACAAGGTAATTTCGTTCAGTTTGCAATCATTGTAGATGTTTATAGTATTAATTTTAGATTTTATATTATCACATAAGTTTGTAGTGAGCTCTATTTGCTTTGTCAATTTATGTAATTGCTTATTGAGCAGAGAAAGCGTATCTTCAGGGGTGCGATGATCCAGAAAATTTTTTATATCATTAAGGTTAAAGCCCATTATTTTTAAATCCAGTATTATTCCCAAGATGAAAAACTGCTTCAGCGAGTACATGCGATAACCGTTCGAATCTACATAATCAGGCTTAAACAAATCCTTTTTATCGTAGAAAATCAGCGTCTGTTTTGATATGTTATATAATTGCGCCAAGTCACTTGCGTAAAAGAAGTTGCGCTTATCTATCATTTAAAAATCTCTCCTATTGACATTATAGTTACTATATGGAGTATACTGTATTATCATAACATAAACAACATAATAATGCTAGAGTATAAGCATTAGATAAGTGTATGAGTGTTTGATGAAGTTGTTAGGAGGTATTGTATTTTTATGTTGAAAATGAACCGAAAAAAAGTTGCCGCTTTATTCATGATTTTGGGAATTTTGCCTCAAAGCGTAAGCATTGCAGCAGAAAAGCTGGATCAATATAATTTGGACGAAATTGTCGTAACAGCTTCTCAGGAGAAAATTAAGCAGGAGCTGAATACTCCTGCTACTACTGAAATTTTCACTGCGGAGGATATTAAAAACTACAACGGCAGTAACGTACAGGAAGTATTGGAATATGCTGCGGGTGCGATTGCCGCTCAGCCTACCGGTGTTGGTTCTACCTTTGGCATGAGAGGTTTGACCGGTGCAAGCCGTAACCCGACTATTCTGGTTGACGGTGTTCCTTTAAATATGCAGGGCTTCGGTAACCTGGACGCTATTCCCGTTAATGCTGTTGAAAGAATCGAAATAATCCGCGGTACCGGCGCAGTTCTTTACGGCACCGATACCTTGACCGGTGTTATCAATATTGTTACTAAGCAGACTCCGCAAATTTCCGCAAGTGCAGGCTACGGCAGCAGAGGCAAGCGTCTGGCTACCTTGAATGTAAGCGAAGATAAATTCGGTATGGCATATACACATGACAGAATTGCGGAACGTAACTGGTATACCGCGAAGAAAACCTCTAAAGGCATGTGGATGGAAAAACACAGTGCTATGTTAAAGTATAAGCCAAATGATAATTTATCTATGAGATATATGCTTACCGATAACCAGAACGATTACGATAAGTTTACTGCCCTCAAAAAGACAGGCTCCAACGAAACCAATATCGTTTTCCATGATCTTAATGTAGCATACAACAACAAAGGCTTGGATGTTACCGTATTCGGTCAGAAGCGTAAATACAAAAACAATGCTTATAACGCAGCTTACGAGCTTATGCCTAAAAAATCTCTGCGCAGAACCAGCTGGAACTATGGCGTAGATGCTAAGTATAATTTTGATATCGGCAAGTTCAACATTACTGCCGGTGCGGAAGTGGCTTTGGAAGCAGATTCTCACGGTAACGTTAAAGGCACATCCTTCGACCTGGATATGATTAAACGTCACAGAAAGGCTGTATATATTCAGGCAGTTGACAACATGACCGACAAAACTACCTTATCCTTCGGCGGCCGTGAAGTAATGTATGATGATATGAAGAATGAATTCCTGCCGTCCTTACAATTACTGCACAAGCTTAACAATAAGGATACTGTATTCCTGAACGTCAATAAATCATTCCGTATGCCTACTATCGGCGACCAATACTCTGACAGCGATTCTATGATTTTCAATGATAACCTTGGCCCCGAAACCGGCTGGAACTATGAAATCGGCTGGAAGAAGCTGTTGTCTCCGCGTGAATTCTTAAAGGTTTCTTTGTACCATCTGGATATCAGCAACAGAATCTTTACGCAGAAAATCGACGATGACCACAGCATGGTTGTCAATGCCAATAAATTCAAAAACACCGGCTTAGAGGTTTCCTATGAAGGCGTTTTGAGCGACCACTGGAGCTTCAAGACCTCTGTTGCATATTCTGATCCTAAGCAGATTGATAAACCGGGTGCCGATTTCAGAAACTGCGATGATAAGCTGCTGATTAACAGCGTTTTAGGCTATAAAAACGGCAAGCTGGCAACCAATCTGTTACATCAATATGCTGCTATGCGTTATCTGTCTTACGCACCGTATTCCGGCAATGGCATCAAGCAATATCTGAGCTTTAATGCTACTTATCAGTTCGATAAAGAAAACAGCGTGAAATTTGCTGTCAACAACATTCTGAACAGAACCGAAGAGATGGCTGCTTCCAGAGGCTGTCTGCTGCCGTACCGTGACTGGTTCATTACTTACGAAAGAACATTTTAATAAAATGCTTTGAAGGTGAACAATGAAAAAGCTGTTTCTGGTAATAATGGCATTGTCCTTATTGTTAGTCACCGGCTGTGGCAAGGAGTCCTTGTCCTCGCAGGAGCAGGGCAGCGGTTATACTGTTGTTGATGCCAGAGGCAAAAAGATAACCTTTGCATCAGCACCTAAAAGAATAGTTTGCTTAAATTACAGCGCTACAGATATTTTGACGGACCTTATACCGACAGAACGGATAATTGCTACGGATATGTGGGCAAGAGAAGAGGATTTGTCGAACTGCTATGAGAAGCTGAAAGGTATTCCTGTATGCGAAAATAATCCTGAGCAGATTATGAAATTTAACCCGGATCTTGTTATTCTGACTGAAGGCAGAGCTAATGAGCTGGCAGATACTCTTGACAGTGTGGGCGTCAAGACCTGTGTATTGCGTCAGCCCAAGACTATACAGGAAATTCCGGATTATATTAAAATTGTGGGTGAGGTAGCAGATACTAAGGCTGCTGCCGACAGCCTGGCAGAAAAGGTTGCCGCATATCTTAAGGCTTCTGCCGGTGGACAGAAAATCGAAAGTGTTCTGCTGATTCATCCTAACGGCGGTATCGGTCAAAAGGGCTCGATGCCTGCCAGCATCTGCGAAGCATGTAATATTGAAAATCTGGCTGCAAAGTACGATTTTCCGCAGTCCTCCTATCTTAGCAAGGAACAGATTATTGCTATGAATCCCCAAAGAATAATAGTGTTGGACTGGTCCTTTGGCGGACAACACAAAAATGCAGAGATACGCAAGGAAGAAATTTTAAATGATCCCAGCTATCAGACTGTTTCAGCCGTGCAAACCGGCAAGGTTGTTATTGTGCCGATGAAATATATGCATTGCTCCAGTCAGTATGTGATGAAGAATCTGGAAGAATTAAAACGTATTATGCGCACTACCCTATAATATAAAAACAAGCAGTGAACTACGAAAAATAGTTCCTGCTTGTTTTTTAGAATATGGAAATATATGGTATGGGGAAAGTTTATGTTCAAAACATTTCCCAACTATTACAAAACATAAAAGGAGAAGGTTATGAGAAAAATAGCAATCTACGGTAAAGGCGGCATCGGCAAATCCACCACCACCTCAAATTTATCCGCAGCACTGGCATTAAAAGGTTACAAAGTAATGCAAGTAGGCTGCGACCCCAAAAGCGACAGCACTAAAAACCTCATGGAAGGCAAACGCATCCCCACAGTATTAGAACAACTGAAAGCAAAAGGCGAAGCCTTGAAACTGGAGGACATCGTCTTTGAAGGTTTCGGCGGCGTCCTGTGCGTAGAAGCCGGCGGCCCTACTCCGGGCATCGGCTGCGCAGGCCGCGGTATTATTTCTGCCTTTGAAAAGCTGGCAGAGCTGGAGGCTTTTGAAACCTATAAGCCTGACATCGTTATCTATGATGTATTGGGTGACGTAGTCTGCGGCGGCTTCGCCATGCCCATTCGCGGAGGCTATGCACGCGAGGTATTCATCGTATCCTCCGGCGAAATGATGGCCCTCTACGCGGCAAGCAACATCGCTCAGGCCATCAAAAACTTCGGCCGTCGCGGCTACGCACGCTTAAAGGGCATTATCCTCAATGCCAAAAACATTGAGAATGAGCAGGAGCTGGTGGCTAAGGCTGCGGAGGAAATCGGCACCGAGGTTGTGCAGTATGTTCCGCGCAGCGGCGATATCCAGATTGCCGAAAACCAGGGTGGTACCGTCAGCGAATTTGTCAAGGACTCCCCAATGGTACAGGTATATAATGAGCTGGCCGAGCGCGTGCTGGAGCTCAGTGAGGACGAAGAGGAATAGGAGCAAAATATGAACTTACAAGAAAAGGCAAGGCGCAAACTGCAAGAAAAGCTGGGCCTGCCGCCGCAGGCTGCAGGAATGGACGGCAACGAGCTGTTAGGACGTCTGAATCGTTTGAGCAAGGTGCAGACGATTAAGGACATTCCGCAGCTGACAACAGCGCTTTTTCCCGGTACCCACTGCCCTCTGATGGGCGCTGCTATGATTGCCGGCGGCATCAAGGACTGCCTGCTGGTTATCGTAGGTACGGACGAATGCAGCTATTATACCAAGAGCCTGACTCTCAGCGATCGCTACGGCGGTATTAACGGGCGCTGTGTTTCGGTAGTGCTCGACAGCCATGATGTAACCTTCGGAAGTGCCGAAAGCATGCACAAGGCGTTCAAAGAAATTGTAGCGGAGTATAGGCCTAAATGCGTAATGCTTGTGACTACCTGCGTCATTGAGGTTATCGGGGATGATTATGATGCCATTGCCGAGGAGCTGACAAAGCAGTACAGCATTCCGGTAATGGCGGTGCATACCGAGCACTTTAAATGCGAGGACCATTTCCCCGGCTTCGAACGTGCCATTACTGCCTGCCAAAGCATTATGCAGCCACAGGAGTGCGATGGCAGCGTGAATGTTTTGGGACAGCGCTTCGGTGATTTTGCGGATACGGAGCTCTATGCACTGCTGCAAAAGTCCGGCGTGAAAATCGGCGTACAGCTGCCAAGCGGCTGCACAAGTGATGATATTCGTCATGCTCCGGCAGCAAAGGTCAATATTGTTGTCAATGATATTGCTCTGCCGTTGGCGCAGGCTATGCAGGAGCAGTATAACATTCATTATGTTTACTTCAACCGCTTTGCCGCACCGGAAAAGATTCTGCAGGCCTATCAGCATCTGTTTGCTTATCTGGCGCTGCCGCTGCCTGCGGAGGTCAATACAAAATTCGACGAATGCAAGGCGTTGGAGCAGGAAACAATGCCTGTTATGCAGGGGGTGCCGTATATTTTCGGCAATACGCAGTACGACTGCTTTGAGCTTAACAGCTATCTGTGCCGTTTAGGCCTTGTGCCGCAGCTGATTCAGAGCAATAAGCTGCGCCAAGAGCATTTTGAGGATATCAAAGGCATTCTGGCGACTACCGACCCGTATGTCTGCAAGGCGGCTAATATAGCACCGCTGCAATATGTTTATGATATACTGCATCCGTGGATTTACATAGGACATGAATTTGGTGAACGTTTGCGCCGCAAGGGAATTGCGCAGCTGCACAGCGACCCGGCAGGAAAAATGCTGGGCTTTGAATGCAACACCTTCCTGCTGAAAATTTTGCAGCAGACTGTGGCTGATGCCAAAGTATTCAGAAAGGAGGCTGGCCTGTGAGTTTAGTAAGATTTTTACCGACACCGTCGGACAGAATGGGAATTATCTGGAGCCTTTTGGCCGTACAGGGAGCCATCGTGCTGGAATACGGCCCTGCGGGTACTACGCATTACAGCATGGGCTTATACGGCGGCTTGGGCCTGCGCTTTCAAAACCGCATGTTCACTACGCATATGAGCGAGGATGATGTTGTAATGGGTGACGTAACACGCCTGGAGGATGCCATCGTTGAATTGGATAAAAGCTATGCGCCGAAGGTTATCTTCGTCGTAGCCTCTTCCGTGACTGCCGTCATCGGAACTGACATCAAGGGCGTGTGCCGCTATATGCAAAATGAGGTCAAGGCCAAGCTAGTAGCCTTTGAACAGGGAGGCTTCCGCGGTGATTACAGTATCGGCTTGGCAGAAACATATAAGCTGCTCGTGCGCAATCTGCCCAAGAAGGATGTAGCGCAGGAGGCGGGCGTGTACAACATCATCGGCGCCTCTGCGTGGCGCTACCGCATGGCGAGCGATATTTGGGAAGTGAAAAGCCTGCTGGATGAAGCGTTGGGACTGAGCTGCAATGCCTGTCTTTGCTGCGATACGAGCGTGGAGGAGCTGGAGGATATGGGCCTGGCACAGGTGAATATTGTGCTGGGCAACGAAGGTCTTGCGGCTGCCAAATATCTGCAGGAAAAATTCGGCACGCCGTATGTTTACGCTGTTCCCTACGGTTACAACGGTACGCTGAGCTTTTTGGCGCAGGTTGGAGAAGCGGTAGGCAGGGAGCCGGATTCTATGGTACTGCTACGCCTGCAAACAAAGGAAAAGAGCCTTTCCAGACTCAGTCTTTTCACTATGATGGGTAACAACAAGCCAAAGAAGGCTGTAGTTAAGGGCGATTATGATTTGGTACAGGGCGTGAGTGCCTTTCTGGAGCAGGGCGGCATCACTGTACTGCACAAAATGTGTGCGCACAGCCTGAAGGCGATTGCCGAGCCGGCGGCAGATGTGGAAGCCTACGCTGAAGAGAGCGATTGGCTGCAGGTAATTCGTGGACTGCAGGATACACTTATTTTGGCAGATGATGTGGCACTGCTGCAGGCTGATGCAGATAACACGAAGGTGCTTATCAGCGCTCCGTTTATAAACAGCGCTGTGGCTACGCACATGCCGTTTATGGGCGAAAAGGGAGCAGACTTCCTGCTGGAGCAGATGCAGGCGTACTGCAGAAGATAATAAAATAAAAATAGCGTACGCTCTTAAAGTGTGCACTGAGAATACAGAAAACCCATGTCTTGCCGATTTCGGCGGGACATGGGTTTTCTTAGGTGTGCTTACTTCTTTCGTCCCCGAAAGAAGTAACAAGAAAGGGGCGCGCTTTGCGAAAGCGCGGGAAACAGTCGCTTTTTTGCTCGCACAAAAAAGCTTAGCAAAAAATGCTTTACCATAACTCATAGGTTAATAATAAGCTTATTTTTGCGTACTTCCGCAAGCGATTATATATCGCAGTGAAAACATAAAAATTTTAGGGAATGAGTGCCTGGAATAACAGAAATTGCAATACTGTTTGAGCGCTAAGCTGACTGCTGCAGCAAAATATCTTCGTATAGCGCGAGTTTATTGCAATTTCGTCGTTGTTCCGCACGAAATTACCGTCCGTGAATCGCTTTGCTTTTTATAACGTGAACGCCTTAGGCTACTAAGCGATTCATGGGAAAATTTTTCGTTACAACGCGATATATAATTGCGATGCTCATGTTTTATAACACAAAATATAGCACAAAAAACTGCCTGCTGAAATTTTCAGCAAGGCAGTTTTTAGTAAATCCTATAAATGTAACTCTATTCTGCTTTAACCTTAAACACAATCGCATACAGCACCGGCAGTACCACCAGCGTCAGCAGCGTTGCTCCGGTCAGGCCGCAGGCAATAGCTACAGCCATCGCATTCCAGAACTGGCTGGCGAACATCGGAATCAATCCCAGTACCGTAGTGAAGGCCGCCAGCATAATCGGACGGAAACGCACAATTGCCGATTCCGTAATTGCCTTGGCAGGCTCCATCCCGGCATCAAGATGCTGCTGAATCTGGTCAACCAGCACCATACTGTTACGGATAATCGTACCGGTGAGCGCCAGAATACCCAGCTCCGCCATAAAGCCCAAAGCGGAATTAAACAGCAGCAGGCCGAAGATAACACCTATTATACCCATCGGCGCCGTCAGCATAATAACCAGCAGCTTGCGGATATCCTGCATCTGCAGCATAATCAGAACGACAATCAGCAGCAGCATCAGCGGTATAGGCTTCATCAGATAATTCAATGTATCGTTGCTGTCCTCCAGCGAACCGCCGACCTCAATGCTCATGCCGGAAGGCAGCTCCTTGCGCAACGGCTCCAGCTCCTTATACACCTGCTTGGTGACATCATTGCCGGTAACGCCGTCAACAATACCGCCGTTGACGGTAATCGTAGGACGCAGGTTGCGGCGCCAGATGATATTGTCCTCGCTGGTGTAGTCAAGATGCGCAATTTGTGACAGCGGCACAGCACCCTGACTCGTAGGAATGGAGATAGTTTCTAGCTGCGAAATATCTGCGCGCTGGTCAGGCTGCAGGCGGAAAACGATACCAATCTGCTGGTCGCCCTCCAGATAGGTTGCCACGGTATAACCGGATACCTGTGCCTGCAGAGCGTTGGCCACAGTCTGGCGTGTGAGCCCCATTTGCAGCAGCTTGTCATTGTCGACCTTCAGCTTAACGGCGTTGGTCTGCTCCAGCCAGTCAAGACGTGTCATGTTGACATAGGGATTAGCGGCCATAACCTTGCGCACCTTCTGCGCATATTCCTTAACCTGCGCGTCGTTGTTGCCGCTGACGCGGATCATAACAGGATAGGGAGCAGGCGGACCGAGCGGAATCGAGCGGGAGTAGACGATAGCCTCCGGCAAATGTTCGGCGGCTAGTTCACTGATGCGTTTCTCCAGTTTTTTGCGGTCCTCAACGCTTTTGGCAACAACTACGAGCTGTGCATAGTTATCACGCGGCTGTACCGGGTCGATTACCAGCACAAAGCGCGGTGCGCTTTCGCCTACGTAGGTGGAAACGTGGTCTAATTCTTTATCGTCCTTAATCAGATTCGTCAGCTTGCGTGCTGCGGCATCTGTAGTTTTAATCGAACTGCCCTCAGGCATATTAAGCTCTACCAACAGCTCCGGACGTACGGAGGCAGGGAAAAATTCCTGGCTGACGAAGCGCAGCATGAACATGGAAAGGCCCAGCATTGCCAGAGTAATGCCGATAACCGTGATGCGGTGTCCCAAGGCCCAGTGCAGCAGCTTGCGGAAGGTGCGGTAGAAGCTGTTGTCATAAGATTCCTGCTTGATAACGGTAGGACGTATCCATTCATAGCCTAATACCGGTGCCAGGGTTGCGGAAACAAGCCAGGACAGCATCAGGGTTACGGTCATAACCGGGAAGAGGCTGTAGGCAAATTCCGAAGCGCTGGCCTTGGAGAAGGCAATCGGCATAAAGCCGAGGCAGGTAATGGTGGTGCCTGTCAAAAGCGGCCAGGCGCAGGTTTTGAAGGCATAGGAGGCTGCTTCCTTACGCGGCATGCCTTCGGACATTTTTACCTCCATCAGCTCAACGACGACGATGGCATCATCGACCAGCATACCAAGAGAAACAACCAGTGCGCCCAGGGATACCTTATGCAAATCGATGCCCAAAGCGAACATGGCGCAGAAGGAGCCTAACAAAATTAGCGGGATGCAGCAGGAAATTACGTAACCGCTGCGGCGTCCGAGTGTCATCAGGCTGACTACCAGGACGATGATAATTGCCTCGTAAAGGCTTTCGGAGAATTCGCTGATGGATTTTTTTACTACCTCAGGCTGGTTGGCAACCTGATTAAGCTCCAGTCCGAGCGGCAGCTCCTTTTGGATGCGGGCGATTTCCTTGGCCAGATTTTCGCCAAGCTTGATGTTATCGCCACCGTCCTCCATAGAAAGAGCAATGCCGACTGCGGGCTTGCCGTTATAGTACATCATTGTTTCCGGCGGGTCTGCATAACCGCGGGTGATGGTTGCGATATCGCCCAGGCGGAAGACACGTCCGTTGGCATTGATGGGGATGGCAGCAATATTTTCTACGCTGTCGGGGCTGCCGGTAATGCGCAGGTAGGAGTTGGCTGTGTCGGCCTCAATCATACCGCTGGCATTGACCGAGGTCTGCGCCTTGATGGTGTTGGCAATGCTGTTGATATCCAGGCCAAGCTGCGATAGCTTGGCGGTTTGCATCTGCACGAAGATTTTCTCCGGCTGAACACCTACCAGCTCAACCTTTTTGACATCAGGCACGCTGAAGAAGTCCAGCTTGATTTTTTCGGCGTATTTACGCATATCCTCATAGGTGAAGCCGTCACCGGTAATTGCGTAGATATTGCCGTAAACGTCATCAAAACGGTCGTTAAAAAACGGACCTACGGTACCGGACGGCAGCTCTTTTTTGCCGTCGTTGACGATATTGCGCAGCTCCAGCCAGCGCTGGCGGACAGTGTTGCCGGTAACCTCATCCTTGAGCGCTACGGTAATAACGCAGATGCCGGGGCGCGAATAGCTGGTGATTTTCTTAACCTGCGGCAGACTTTGAATCTGCTTTTCCAACGTATTGGTCAGATGCATCTCCACATCCTTGGCGCTGGCACCGGGCCAGGCTGCGGATACTACCATCTGCTTGACGGCAAAGCTGGGGTCCTCGCTGCGTCCGAGCGATTTAAAGGAAAAGATGCCCATAATCAGCACAAGCACAGCGAAGAAGTAAACTAACTGGCGATGGTTAATAGCCCATTCTGCCCAGTTCGCATGATGTTTTTCATTGTTTGACATCAGATATCACCGCCTTTGGTCAGACGCACCTGTTGGTTATCGACAAGCTTGCTGAGGCCGGCGGTTATCAGAATATCACCCTTGTTTAAGCCGCCTGCCAGACGCACATTGTTGCCTACGTAGCCGGCAACCTTAACGTCCTGCAGCACTGCGCGGTTGTTGCGTACCAGCCAGACCTGTGTCTTGCCATTTACCTGATACAGCGCGGTAGCGGGGATAACCAGCTCGTCCGCTGCTGCCGCAGCGTCCTTAAAGCTTACCTTGGCAGTCATGCCGAGCTTGGCTTCTGCAGGCAGCTGCGGCACAGCAACGCGCACCTTATAGGTACGTGTAATGCTGTCGGCAATAGGCGATATTTCGCGGACAGTGCCCTTCGCCGTAACATCGGGAAGCGCCCAAAAGCTGATTTCCGCCTGCTGGCCTACGCTCAGCTTGACGTTTTCCGGCACGTTTATCTGGATTTCACGCTCACCGCTGCGCACGATGGTGACCATCGGCGTACCGGCTGCCGTTACCTGGCCTGCTTCGCCGGTGATGGCTGCCACAACGCCGTCGGCATCACTCGTCAGCTGCGTGTAGCTCAGCTGGTTGCCGCTGGCGTTGGCGTTGGCCTGTGCCTGGCGCAGCGCAGCATTGGCTGCCTCCAGCTGGGTGTTGTACTGGTCGCGCGTTGCTTCGCTCACAGCACCGCCGGCATACAGCTTGTTAAAGCGCGCCGCATTGTCAGCTGCCAGCTTTTGGTTGGCAACTGCGGATGCCAGCTGTGCATTAGCGGCCTCCACGCTTTGGTTTACATCCTTCGGGTCAATCGTCATCAGAATCTGGCCGGCATGTACCCGGTCGCCTACGTTGACAAGACGGGAAGCGATTCTGCCGGCAGTCTGAAAGGCCAGCTGGCTTTCGTAGCGCCCGCGCACCTCACCAGGATAAACAGCAGAGGAATCGACAATGCTTTCGCCTATCGTCATTGTCCGGACGATGGGGATGTAGTTTGCCTCCTGCGGCTTATGTGTAATACTGCTGTAAAGCTGCCAGCCTGCGGCTGCCAGTACGACAACGGCAGCTCCGGCAACAAGTTTCTTTTTATCAGGAAGTTTGGGAAGTTTTTCCATAATAGACTGCATGATTTAACAGCTCCCTTGCAGAATAATTTTATTGTTGTAAAATTTTTAATCGTTCAATTAAATTATAGGTTCTAAAGAAGATAGCGTCAAGCAACAAAGTTGTAAACAAAAATAAAGCTGCTTTGAAGCAGCTTTATTTAAGGAATATATTTACTTTTTACTAAGTGACGCAAGGTAGGTGTTGAGTGCCTGCAGCAGGTAATCAAGCTCAGCGCCGTTTTGGAAATTGCCTAGCTCGCAGATATGGCTATGCATCAAAAAGAAGAACATGATAATACCTTCCAGTGTGAAGGCAACGTGGGTTGCTTTGATATCCGCAACGATTTCGCCGCAGGCAATCGCTTCCTCAACCAGCTCGGTCATGAACTGATGGATGCGGTACAGCTTGCTGCGCACGTAGTTTTCAAACATGGGCTGCGGAGTCAGTAGCTCGCGGTAAATCAGGTGAATGTTATAGGGGTTCTGCTGCTGCATTTCGGCAATGCCGTCTACATAGGTACGCAGCTTGGTAAGCGGTGAACCTGGCTGCTGGCGGATTTTGTCCTGCAGCTTCAGAAATTTTTCGGCCTCGGTATATAAAACCTCCTGATATAAATTCTTTTTGCCGCCGAAATAATAGGAAATCAACGCACTGTTGACGCCACTGGCAACAGAAATCTGCTTGATGGACACGGCAGCGAAGCTGTCCATGGCAAACAGCTTGGTTGCGGCCTCAAGAATTTTATCAGCAGAGTTGAGATTAGGACTTTCATCTATCATATAACGTAATACCTCGTTGGAATAAATAATGTATGAATATATTATACACGATTTGGGCGCAGATGTAAGCTGATTTTGTTAAAAAAGTGATATTATGAAAATATCTTGTTAAATATGAAAATTTTGTTCGTTAATATGTTGGCTATGTACTGCATTTCTGCTATAATAAAAAAATAACGGAGGTCAGCATAGAAAAATGAGTACATTAGCTATAGCTTTGATGATTGTCATAGCCCTGCTGCTGGCAGGTGTGATAATATTATTGATACAGGGACGCCCAAAGGCGGACATGACGGCGCAGCGGCTGGAGCTTTTGGAGCGCAGGCTTGCGGAAAGCATGTATGACCTGCGTGGCGAGCAGAGCACACTGGCGCGGGCGGCACGCTTGGAAAACCAGGCGGCGAGCGACAGGCTGAGCGAGCAGATTGATAAGCGTGTGGCGCGTCTGGCGGATATGACGGACCAGAATTTGGAGCGTATACGCATGACTGTGGACGAGCGCCTTAATCAATCGCTGGAGCAGAAGTTTGCGCAGGTCAACAAATGCCTTGGCGAGGTGCACCAGTCCTTGGGACAGATGCAGAGCCTTTCCTGCGGCGTGGATGAGCTGCGGCGCGTTCTTTCGAACGTCAAGGTGCGCGGTACCTGGGGCGAAATGCAGCTTGGCAATATCCTCAAGGATATTCTTGACCGTGCCAGATATGTGGAAAATGCGGAGGTGCGTCCGCACAGCGGCCTGCGTGTGGAATATGCCTTGCGTTTGCCGGGGCAGCGGGAGCAGGAGGTGCTGCTGCCGATTGATGCCAAATTTCCGCTGGAGGATTACCAGCGCCTGCAGCAGGCACGTGAGGCCGGTGATACGCAGGCGGCGGATGCGGCGGCGAAGCAGCTGGAGCGACGCTTGAAGAGCGAAGCGAAGGATATCTGCGAAAAATATATCTGCCCGCCGTATTCGACGGATTTTGCCGTAATGTATCTGCCGAGTGAGGGCCTGTTTGCGGAGGCTTTGGCCTTGCCGGGACTGGCAGAGGAGCTGCAGCTGAAATTCAGAGTGTGCGTAGCGGGGCCGACGACGCTGGCGGCGTTGGTGAACAGCCTGCAGCTGGGCTTCCGCACGTTGGCGGTGCAGCAGCGTACTACCGAAGTCTGGCAGCTGCTGAACAAGGTTAAGCAGGAGCTTGCCGGCTTGGAAACAGCTCTTGATAAAACAGCCAAAAAGCTGGAGGAGGGGCAGAACGCCCTGCATACCACCAAGCGCTATACAGCACGCTTGCAGAAGCAGCTGGAGGCTGTACAGATGTTAGATGAGGGAGATAAGCATGACAAAGAATAATGAGCCTCATCCATATAAAAAGCCGCCGCTGTGGGTACAGATATTATTATGGGCCTACGGCTTTATGTGGCTGAATATGATTTTTGTTACGGGCTTAAACAGCCTGTATCTCGGTTATATAGATTATGACAGCGGCAGCATTGCCTTCGCCATGACCTGTGGCTTTTGGCTGATTTTCAAATATTTGCCGCGCTTGCTTTAAGAGGGGGAATTTATCATGGAGCAATGGGATATTTATGACAGTGAACGCCGTCTTACCGGACGGACAATGAAGAAAAATGACTGGATACTGCAGGACGGGGAATATCATCTGACGGTGCTTGGCGTTGTGCGCAACACCGACGGACGCTTTCTGATTACCAGACGCGTGCTGACGAAGGACTGGGCTGCAGGCTGGTGGGAGGTTCCCGGCGGTGCGGTGCAGGCGGGCGAAAGCTCACGCGAGGCTGTAAACCGCGAGGTGTGGGAGGAAACAGGTCTTGATGTTTCGGCCTGCGCAGGCGGACCGGCGCTGACCTATTACCGCGAAAATCCGGGCGAGGGTGATAATTATTTCGTCGACTGCTATCTTTTTACGTTGCCGTTTGCACCGGAGCAGGTAAAAATCCGCCCTAATGAGGCACTGGAATACAAGCTGGCGACCTTGGAGGAAATTCAGGAGCTGGCGCGCGCAGGAATCTTTTTGCATTATGACAGCATTAAGGATGTTTTTGTAAAATAAAGCTGTATGCCGGCGTTTGCTGTTGAAAAAACACAGCCGGCGTGGTAAAATATTATGGTAAATGCTTAAATAAATATGGCAAAGAGAAAGTTTGGAGGAATTTACAATGTCAGGACATTCTAAATGGGCGAACATTAAACATAAAAAAGGCAAGGCTGACGCTCTGCGCGGCAAAATCACTACTAAAATCAGCCGTGAAATCACTATTGCCGTTCGTATGGGCGGTGCAGATCCTACCGGTAACATGAAGCTGAAGCTGGCTCTGTCCAAAGCTAAGGCTAACAATATCCCTAAAGACAACATTCAACGTGCAATCCAAAAGGGTGCAGGTGCTCTGGAAGGCCAAAGCTTCGAAGAGATTACCTATGAAGGCTACGGTCCTGCAGGCGTTGCTATGATGGTCAGCTGCCTGACCGATAACCGTAACCGTACCGCTGCCGATGTACGTCACGTATTCTCTAAGCACGGCGGCAACCTGGGTGCCAGCGGCTGCGTAAGCTACATGTTCAAACAAAAAGGTATCTTCGCAGTTAGCGCCGAAACCGGTGTTAGCGAGGACGATTTGATGATGATCGCTCTGGATGCAGGCGCTGAGGATATCAAGAGCAGCGAAGACGGCTTCGAAATTATCACCGATCCGGCTGCTTATGACGATGTAGAAAAGGCTTTGGCTGATAACAATATTGAAGTTGCAATGTCCGAAATCACCATGGTTCCCGATACTATGGCTGAGCTGTCCGGTGAGGATGCTGAAAAGGTTCAGAAGATGTTGGACGCATTGGATGATTGCGATGATGTACAAGACGTTTACACCAACGCTGACTTGCCGGAAGACGACGAGGAATAATATTATTATTACGAAGTAACTGCAATGTGCGCGAAGCATAGTTGCAGAAAGGAAAGCAGGCAGTTGATGTCTGCTTTCTGTTTTTTGAGAGGTTTTTTATGCTGGTTTTAGGAATTGACCCCGGTACCGCCATCTGCGGTTATGGCTTGGTAGATATGACAGGCAACCGTCTGCGCCCCGTTTTTTACGGCTCGGTGCTGACGGATAAGGACATGCTGCCGGAGCTGAGGCTGAAGAAGATTTATGATGATATTTCGGATATCATTGACCACTTCAAGCCGGATCTGCTGAGTATCGAAAAGCTGTTTTTTAACCGTAACGTGACTACTGCGATTCCTGTCGGCCAGGCGCGCGGTGTTGTGCTTTTGGCTGCGGCCAACAAGGGACTGCCGGTGATGGAATTTACGCCGATGCAGATTAAGCTGTCGGTAGTAGGCACAGGCAGTGCAACGAAGGAGCAGGTTATCTATATGGTGATGCATCTGCTCAATATCCGCGAAAAAATTAAACCGGATGATACGGCCGATGCGCTGGCAGCGGCAATCTGCGGCATCAATACTGCGTCTACGCGCAGATGGCAGGAGGGCAGATAAATGATAGGTTCATTGAAGGGCTCTGTTGAAAGCCTTGGCATAGATAACTGCATAATCGAAACTGCAGGCGGCGTAGGCTACCGTGTTTTCATGCCGGCGGCACAGCTTGCTCAGCTGACGCAGGGTGCAGCAGTGCGCCTGCACATCCACACGGCAGTACGCGAGGATGCCATTGTTCTTTACGGCTTTTTGAGCCAAGAATATTATGACCTCTTTGAGCTGCTGCTGACCATCAGCGGCGTAGGTCCCAAGATGGCCTTGGGTATTTTATCCGCAGTCAAGCCTGATGCTTTTTATCTGGCGGTACAGAGCCGTGATATCAAGGTGCTCACCAAGCTGCCCGGTATCGGCAAAAAGACGGCAGAGCGTCTGCTGCTGGAGCTGAAGGACAAGGTCGGCCCCGTGGCCGCCGAAAGCGGCGACAGCTTCGGCGAGGCAGTAGCTGCCGGAGGCAGCGGCGCCGTAGCGGAGGCTATCGAAGCACTTGCTTCTTTAGGCTACAGCAACAGCGAGATTATGCCAGTAATCAAGAAAATCGAAGGCGCAGAAAGCAAGACGAGCGAGGAAATTCTGAAGCAGGCCTTAAGACTGATGATGAAGTAATTTTTCGCAGATAAATCGTCTGGCGGTATTTGAGCCTGCAGCAGTAGGCTGCAGAAGGCTTACTAGGAGGAACTTATGGAATTTGATGATAGAATTATTGCCGGGGCGGAACAGGAAGCAGATGGCTGGCAGTACAGCTTGCGTCCGCGTCTGTTAAATGAATATATAGGTCAGACGCAGGTCAAGGATAATCTGTCTATTTTCATTAAGGCTGCCGCTGCCCGCCACGAAGCGCTGGACCATGTGCTGCTGTTCGGGCCTCCGGGTCTGGGCAAAACTACGCTGGCCAACATTATTGCCAATGAGCTTAATGTCAACATCCGCGTTACCAGCGGACCGGCGATTGAACGTCAGGGAGATTTGGCAGCAATCTTAACCAACCTTGGCGACAATGATGTACTTTTTATTGACGAAATCCACCGCTTGTCCAAGACGGTAGAGGAAATTCTGTATTCCGCTATGGAGGATTTCGCGTTAGATATTATTATCGGCAAAGGTCCTGCGGCGCGCAGTGTGCGTTTGGACCTGCCGCATTTTACGCTTATCGGCGCTACTACGCGCCTGGGCGCGATAGCAGCACCTTTGCGTGACCGCTTCGGCGTGCAGTGCTGCCTGGAGTTTTACAAGCCGGAGGAGCTGCAGTTTATTATTACGCGTGCAGCGGAAATCCTGAATGTAAAAATCGACAAGGAAGGCGCTCTGGAAATTGCCCGCCGCAGCAGAGGCACGCCGCGTATTGCAAACCGTTTGCTGAAGCGTGTGCGCGATTTTGCCCAGGTGCTGGGCGTGGAGGTTATCGACCGTCAGCTGGCAGACGAAGCGCTGGCCAAGCTGGAGGTTGACCGCTACGGCTTCGATCGCAATGACCGCAAAATCCTGACGACCATCGTCAAAACCTTCGGCGGCGGTCCTGTCGGTATTGAAACGATTGCCGCAGCCGTGAGCGAGGAATCCTCAACCATTGAGGATGTAATCGAGCCTTATCTGATGCAGCAGGGAATGCTGAACCGCACCTCGCGCGGACGTATGGCGACACGCGAAACCTATAGATATCTGGGAATGCCGTTTCCCGAAAATCAGTAAAGCAGCTTAGCTGCTCAGGAGGAAAAATGAAATTATTATTACACGCCTGCTGCGGTCCTTGTGCCTGCTACCCTACGGAGCAGCTGACGGCGGCGGGAACAGATTTTGATATTTTGTTTTTTAATCCTAACATTCATCCGTACAAGGAGTTCAAGCACAGGCTGAGCACCCTGCGGGAGTTTTGTGAGAAGAAGCGCTACAATCTTATTATCGACAAAAGCTATCCGCTAGAGGAATGCATTCGCGGTATGCTGGCAGAGCCTACCGTGCGCTGCGCCTTCTGCTACCGTATGCGCCTGCGCTATGCAGCGCAATTTGCCAAAGAAAATGGTTACGATGCCTTTTCTACCACGCTGCTCGTCAGCCCCTATCAGCGCCATGAGCTGATAAAAAAAGAGGCCGAAGCAGCAGCGGCGGAGTTCGGTATTCCGTTCTATTACGAGGACTTCCGCGTCGGCTATCAGCGCGGCGTGGATATCAGCCTGGAGCTGGGGCTGTATCGCCAGCAGTACTGTGGCTGTGTCTTCAGCGAGCGCGACCGCTACGAAATACGCAAAAAGCCCAAGGCGGAGGCAACGCAGGATAAGTTTGTGGTTGTAAGCAAAAATATTAAAATGGTGAACAGATAAAGGCTGACGGATAATTGGAGTAACAACAACCCTCAGTCAAAATCACTAGCGTGATTTTGCCAGCTCCCTTGACGCAAGCACAACCCTCAGTCATCGCCTTTGGCGATGCCAGCTCCCTTTCAGGGAGCATATATGGGTTAGTGGTGATTTTAATGGTGTGTTTCGCAAGTAGTTTATATCTCCCCTGAAAGGGGAGGTGGCTGCGAGCGAAGCGAGCAGACGGAAGGGTTGTGCGAAAATCGAGGAAAAGTATATGCTTAGAAAATTACTGATACTTTCTGTACTGTTATTTACTTTTATATTTGCTTCTGCTGCGGCAGCTGCCGAGCAAATCCGTATAGGAATTGTGGTGGGGCAAGCTACTGCAGAGCTGAGCTGTGAGGATGAATTCACAGTGCGTGATTCGTCGGGCAAAACGACTACGATGCCCAAGGGAAAATACTTTATCCATGCGCAGCAGGGAAAACTTTTCTTTGATGATAACAATGTATTTGGTAATGAAGCGTTTGTTACTGCGGCGGCAGGCAAAAGCTCACCGCAAATCAATAAACGCAGCTATAAAGGGGATTTTCAGCTTCGTGCCGAGCAGGATGATAAGCTGCTGGTAGTCAACAGGCTGCCGCTGGAGGATTATCTGGCGAGCGTGCTGCCTGCCAAAACGATGGCAGTGTGGCCTGACGAGGTTATCAAGGCTCAGGCTGTCGCTGCCCGCAGCTATGCTATGTATAAAATGCAGCACAGCGACAAGGCCTATGCTTTGCTTGCGACCGACAGGGAGCTGCCTTACGCAGGCACCGGCAAGCGCATTGAAAAGGATGCTGTGACGAAGCTGATTCAGGCGACGAAGGGACAGTATCTTGCTGATGCTTACGGTAATGCGATAGAGGCAGTCACTACTTCCAGCAGCGGCGGCAGAACCGAAAGCGCGCTGAATCTGCGCGGTACTGCCGTAAGCTATCTGCAGTCGGTAGAGGATTACGACAGCGACAGCCCGGAATATACCTGGGAAAGCCGCATTGCTCCGGCGCTTTTGGAAAGCCTGGCAGCGCAGCGCGGTTATACCACCGGCAAGCTGACGAGTATACGCCTCTCCCCGCTTGATGATGCAGGTGTTGACAGAACGCCCACGGGACGGGTAAAATATATTATCCTTTCAGGTGAGGCCGGCGCTGTCAAAATCAGCGGCAGTGAGCTGCAGGACCTGTTAGGTCTGAACAGCACCTTATTTGATATCGAAACCGGTACGCCGGTACCGGAAACGCTCAAGGTGCCTATCGAAGATCATTACGGTATGGAAATAGGCAGCAAGGATATAGGCATCAAGGTCAATGAGTCGAAAAAGCCCGTCTGGAAAAATTTAGTGCGCAGCTACCATTTGCTGGGCGGCGGCAAGGAAGAAAAAATTATTTTCCGCGGTAAAGGCAAAGGCTCCGGCCTCGGTTTGAGTGCCTGGGGTGCGCGCGGTATGGCTAACGCCGATGCCAAGGCTACCTATAAAACGATTCTGGCACACTATTATCCCGGAACTCAGCTTGTCCGTTAGCAGGAAGCTATGTGTCCTGTAATATATAAGAAAAGAGAGAATTTTGCATGTTAGTAACTGATTTTGATTATGAGCTGCCACAGGAGCTTATTGCTCAGCATCCTATGGAGCCGCGCGACCATTCGCGCCTGCTGGTTGTTGACAAAAAGACCGGTGAAATTGAGCATAAGCATTTTTATGATCTGGTAAATTATCTTAAGCCCGGCGATGTGCTGGTGTTTAACGATACCCGCGTTATTCCGGCGCGTCTGCACGGCACGAAGGATACCGGCGCTCATGTCGAGGTATTTCTGCTGACCCGCAGAGATGCAACCGACTGGGAGGTTCTGGTGCGCCCCGGCAAAAAGCTGCAGGTTGGTGCCAAGATTAGCTTCAGCGATGAATTGAGCTGCGAGGTTATCGAGCACACCGACTTTGGCGGACGCGTAGTACGCTTTAAGTATGACGGTATCTTCGAAGAAATTCTTGACCGTCTGGGTGAAACTCCTCTGCCGCCGTATATCACGGCACCGCTGGAGGACAAGGAGCGTTATCAGACTGTTTATAACCGTGAGCGCGGCAGTGCTGCCGCTCCGACAGCAGGCCTGCACTTTACTAAGGAGCTGCTGCAGAAAATCAAGGAAATCGGCTGCGAAGAGGTTTTTGTAACATTGCATGTAGGTCTTGGTACCTTCCGCCCCGTAAGCGAGGCGAAGATTGAGGACCATAAGATGCATAAGGAGTTCTACACAGTATCGCAGGAGGCTGCGGATGCAGTAAACAAGGCGAAGGCCGAAGGACGCCGTATCATTGCGGTTGGCACCACGGCAGTACGCACTCTGGAGGCTGCGGGCGCTGACGGTCAGCTGCACGCCGGCAGCAGCTGGACGAATATCTTCATCTACCCCGGCTACAAATTCCGTCTGGTGGATGACCTCGTAACCAACTTCCATCTGCCGCAGAGCACGCTGCTGATGCTGGTAAGCACTCTGTCTACCCGTGAGATTATGCTGCAGACCTACAAGAAGGCGGTTGAAGAAAAATATCGCTTCTTCTCCTTTGGCGATGCCATGTTTATTACAGAGCTCAATAAATAAGATTTTTTGCCTTCGCCGCAAAGCCGAAGGCACTGATAAATAATTTTAGGAGATGCATATGACTAAACACGCAGTAACCTACGAACTAATTAAAGAATGTCCGCGCAGCGGTGCGCGTCTTGGCCGCTTGCATACGCCGCATGGTACCTTTGAAACTCCGATGTTTATGCCTGTAGGCACACAGGCAACGGTAAAAACTCTGGCACCGGAAGAGCTGTACGATATGGGCAGCCAGGTTATTTTGTCGAATACCTATCATCTGTTTTTGCGTCCCGGTCACGAGCTGGTGCGCAAGGCAGGCGGTCTGCACAAGTTTATGAATTATAAACGCGGTATGCTTACCGACAGCGGCGGCTTTCAGGTATTCAGCCTGGGCGCTATGCGCAAAATTACCGAAGAGGGCGTAATGTTCCGTTCGCATATCGACGGTAGCAAGCAGTTCCTATCGCCAGAGGTTTCTACTCAGGTGCAGGAGGCATTGGGCGCAGATATCGCAATGGCCTTTGATGAATGTATTCCGTATCCCGCCGATTTTGATTATGCCAAGCGTTCTACCGAGCGTACCACACGTTGGGCTAAGCGCTGTCTGGAAACGCATACGCGTGAGGACCAGTCCATGTTCGGTATCGTACAGGGCGGTATGTATCCCGAGCTGCGCCGCATGAGCGTGCAGCAGCTGACAGAGCTTGACTTCGCCGGCTACGGTATCGGCGGTCTGTCCGTAGGCGAGCCTAAGCCGATGATGTACGATATTCTTTCGCAGACCACCGAGCTGATGCCGAAGGATAAGGCCCGTTATCTGATGGGCGTAGGCACCGCCGACTGCATTGTAGAGGCTGTAAACCTGGGCGTTGATATGTTTGACTGTGTATTCCCGACACGTGTTGCCAGAAACGGTACCGCTATGACGCATACCGGCCGTCTGGTAGTACGCAACGCAACCTACGCAGAGGATTTCCGTCCGATTGAGGAAGGCTGCGACTGCTATGCCTGCCGTAACTTCAGCCGTGCTTATATCCGCCATCTGTTCAAAGCAGAGGAGATTTTCGGTCTGAGACTCTTGTCTATTCACAATCTGCATTTCCTGCTGCATTTTGCCAAGGAAATCCGTGAGGCTATCACTAATGACTGCTTCCCTGAGTTCCGCGAAAGATTCTTAGAAAATTATCGTTGATAACAAGGATTTTTCCGATTTACAGAGAATATATAAAAGTGGTATAAATAAACCAAACTATTGCATACTAAAAGGTTTGCAAGGAGAACCTGCAAATATGTCCGAATTTGCGGGAAGTGATAAAATGTGGAGGTGTTCAATATGCAAGGTGGAGATACAATGGCTTTGCTTAATTCTCTCTGGCCCTTTGTTTTAATGGGCGGCATATTCTATTTCATGCTGTGGAAACCCCAGAAAAAAGAGCAGCAGAAAAGACAGGATTTGTTAAACAGCTTGAAGGAAGGCGACGAAATCATTACCATTGGCGGTATTTATGGTAAGATTACTGCTATTTCCGAAAAACGCGTTAAGGTAGAGATTGCCGAGGGCGTAGTAATCGAAATGGCACGCAACGCTATCAGCGGCTTCCAAAACCCCGCTAAGAATGCCTGATGGTGATTGCAGAAGAAAAAGTTGAGCTGCGCAAGTATTTTAAAAGGCTGCGGTCGCAACTGACCGCAGAGCAGGCTGCTGGCAGCAGCCTGCTGACTGCCCGTCAGATACTGGCCTGTGATGCATATCGCAAAGCGAGCTGCATCATGGGCTATTTGGCTTTTGGCAATGAGCTGTCTGTAGACCTGGTGTTGCAGCAGGCCCTGGCTGATGGCAAGATTGTTGCTGTACCTCTGGTGCAGTCGGCAACGGAGATGGCTCCTGTTCAGCTGGAAAACATGTTGGATTTTGAGCTTGACCGTTACGGCATTCGCAGCGTCCGCCAGCCGGCGAAGCTGCTGCAGCCGCAGCAGCTTGACCTTGTACTGGTGCCCGGAGTGGCCTTCGGCCGCGACGGCAGCAGACTGGGGATGGGCGCGGGCTATTACGACCGTTTTCTGCCTCAGGCAGAAAACGCTTTGCTCATGGGCATCGCTTACGATGCTTTTATTCAGCCGAGTCTGCCGCGGGATGAATTTGACGTGCTTGTACAGCTTTTAGCAAGTGAAAGCGGGATTACCACTCTCAGTCCGCTTAGCTTATAAATTAAATCCAGTTAATCCAAAAAAATCTTAAGGAGGAAGTTATTTTGCGTTGGAATGAATTCGGGAAATTTCTGATTGTCGCTTTGGCGATTATCGGCGGTTTCTGCGTATACATCTCGCCTCTGGCTAATTCCATTAAACAGGGCTTGGATCTGCAAGGTGGTACTCATGTAGTTTTACAGGCTGTGGATACGCCGGAACTTAAGGTTGACGATGACGCTGTCAACCGCAGTGTAAAGGTTATTGAGCGTCGTGTAAATGAGTTGGGCCTGACCGAACCTGTTATTCAGCGTCAGGGCAAGGACCGTATTATTGTTGAGCTGCCGGGCGTAAAGGACCCTGAAAAAGCTATTTCTATGCTGGGCCGTACCGCTATGCTGCAGTTCAAGGATGAAAGCGGCAAGGTTGTTCTCACAGGCAGTGACCTGAAGGACGCCAAGGCACAGGTTTCCCAAGGCAATCAGGCTGTAGTAGGCCTGGAATTTAATGATGAGGGCGGCAAAAAGTTTGCTGACCTTACTGCCCGCAATGTAGGCAAAAAAATCGCTATCGAGCTTGACGGCCAGGTGCTGACCGCTCCTGTAGTACAGGAAGCTATCACTGGCGGCCATGCACAGATTTCCGGCTCCCGCAATGTTGAAGAAGCCGAGCATCTGGCAATCCTGCTGCGTAGCGGCAGTCTGCCGGTTAAAATCGAAGTTATGGAAAACCGTACCGTTGGTCCTACCCTCGGTCAGGATTCCAAGGACAAGAGCGTTAAGGCCTTCAGCATCGGTATTATCGGCGTATTTGTATTTATGCTGCTGTTCTACCGTCTGGCAGGCGTAGTTGCGGACATTGCTCTGCTGCTGTACGTAATGCTGCTGCTGCTGGTAATGCGTTATCTGGGTGCAACACTGACACTGCCCGGTATCGCAGGTATTATCCTGTCTGTTGGCATGGCGGTTGACGCCAACGTACTGATTTTCGAACGCTTCAAGGAAGAAGTTAAGCGCGGCAAAACTCTGCGCAGTGCGATGGATTCCGGCTTTGGCCGCGCTATCGTAACCATCCTTGACTCCAACCTTACTACTATCATGGCTGCAGCCGTACTGTTCTACCTGGGCACCGGTCCTATCAAGGGCTTCGCTGTTACCCTGGCACTTGGTACCTTGCTGAGTATGTTTACCGCAGTAACCGTTACCAAATTCCTGCTGCGCTTCTTGATTTACAGTAACATCACCAAGAGTCCCTTCCTGTTTGGTGCAAGAGCACCGAAAGCAAAAGAGGAGGTGGCTAAATAATGAAGTTATCTATCGTTAAGCGTTATAAAATTTTCTTCGCTATTACCATCACCTTCCTGATTATCGGTATCGGCTCCATGCTCTTTAAGGGCTTCAACCTGGGCATTGACTTTACCGGCGGCAGTATCATGGATTTGGAATTCAAAAATCCTGTTACCGTTTCTCAGGTACGTGAGGTGCTTAAAGAAAAGAATCTGGGCAATGCTATTATCCAGCTGGAAAGCAGCGACAGCAATGCCAAGAGCTCTAAGGGCGTGCTGATTCGTACCGGCGTTATCAGCGATGAGCAGCGTCAGCAGGTAATGACCGACCTTAAGAGCAAGGTTGGTGACTTTGCTATCCAGCGTGTTGAAAACGTTGGTGCTACCGTCGGCAGCGAGCTGATTCAACAGGCTGTTATGGCGATTGTGCTTTCCTGGTTCCTGATGATTGCTTATATCACCATCCGTTTTGAATTCCGCTTTGCTCTGGCCGCGATTGTCGCTTTGATTATCGACGTAATGGTAACCCTGAGCTATTTCTCCCTCTTCCATATGGAACTGGATTCCTCCTTCGTTGCAGCTTTGCTGACGGTTGTAGGTTATTCTGTCAACGGTACCATCGTTATCTTCGACCGTATCCGTGAAAACCTGAAAATCCATCGCCGCAGCGAAAGCATGACGGAAATGGTAGACAACAGTATCTGGCAGACCATGGGACGCAGTATCTATACTGTAGGTACCTCTCTGTTTGCTGTTGTAGCTATCTTCATCTGGGGCGGTGAAACTATCCGCAATTTCTCCTTTGCTATGCTGGTAGGCTTCTCCAGTGGTGCTTATACCTCCACCTTCCTCGCAGGTCCGTTATGGATGATGCTGCGTAAGCTGAAACCCGGCAGAGATTAAAATTAAAAATTATAGCCTGTGTGCATTCGGAAAAATGAATGCCGCAGGCTATTTTTTCTTGTTTTTACTACTGAAAAAGGCTACAATAGAAGGCGTAATGATAAGCTGTTAACCAGCATGGCTGTCGCTTTTTAGCATATAGCAAGCACAGCACTTCACATAATCTTTAGCCATAAGCAGGGAGAAGCACAATGATTTATATTTTGAAATTTATCGCAGCCTTTTTGCTGCCTCCGGGGTTGTTTGTGCTGCTGGGAATAATCTTGAGTGTTTATTTATGGCGGCAGCGCAAGCGCTTCGGCCGTTTTGCTTTCAGCTTAAGCGCTTTTTTGACGCTACTGTTATATTTCAGCTCTACCTTATTGGGAGCCAAGCTTTTGGGGCAGCCGTTGGAAAACCGTTACAGCCAGCAGGAGCCTGCGGCTGCGCAAGTGATAGTTGTTCTGGGCGGCGGCAGTGTTGGCTCTGTTCCTGACGGTGCTGAGCGCGGAGGTCTGATGTCTGCCGGAGCGGCGCGCCTGCTGACATCAGCACGTCTGGCAAAGCAGCATTCGCTGCCGGTGCTTATCAGTGGCGGGCAGGTGTTCAGCGACGGCGCAAGCGAGGCGCTGGTCGCCGAGCGTATTCTGCTGCAGCTGGGGCTGCCGCAGGAGCAGATTATTGTTGAAACGCAGGCCAGAACAACGAAGGAAAATGCTGCCTATACTGCCATGCTCTGCCGTGAACGCGGCTACAACAACGTGCTGCTGCTGACAAGTGCGCTGCATATGCCTCGCAGCATGCAGTTCTTTGAGCGTTATTTAGGCGGGCAGGGCATTAAGGTTGCTCCGTACCCCTGCGATTACACGCTCAATCCGCAGGGCAAGTTTAATCCGCGCTGGCTGGTGCCGCAGCTGCAGGCCTTTGATGTTACCTGTATGGCTTTGCACGAATATGTTGGTATGGCCGGTGCCTTTTTACAGCGTTAAGTGCCTCAGTCAGCTGCAGGCAGCCGGTGAATTTGCATATTTTCCGCCTTTTCTGTATAATAAGTAACAGATAGAAACAAATATTATTTTTGGGTGGGTTATATTATGAAAAAAATTCTGTTCTTAGTTTGCCTGCTGCTGTGTCTGTTGCTTGCCGGCTGCGGACCGCAGGAGAAAAATACCGCCGACAGCGGTAAGGTTTTGTATACGGTGACGGATGCAACCGGCACCAAGCTGAGCTTCAGCGAAAAGCCGCAGCGTATTGTGAGCCTGAACGTATCTGCTGATGAAATTTTGCTGGATATGGTTGACAGTAAGCGCTTGGCAGCCTTGTCGCTGCTGGCCGATGACCCCGGCATCTGCAGTGCCGGTGACAAGGTCAAATCCGTCAAGGGCAGAGCGCAGGGCAGCAATCTGGAAAGCGTTTTGGCCATGCAGCCCGATCTGGTTATTATTCCGGATTATACCGTGGAGCCGATTCAGGGACTGCGCAGCGCGGGACTCAAGGTTTATGTGTGCCATACGCCGAACAATGTGCAGGATATCTTCAAGTTTATTAAGGAAATAGGCTCTGCTGTAGGCGAGGATGCCAAGGGCGAGGAGATGGCAAAAAACATGGAAGCGCAGCTGGAGGCTGTGCGCAAGCAGGCGCTGCAGGCTGCAGGTGATAAGCCGCTTAATGTGCTGGCGCTGTCCTTTACCGGACCGCTGGGCATGAGGGGCACCTTCAGCGGCCTGTGCTATTATGCAGGTGTACATAACGCGCTGGACGGCATGGATATTCCGTATCAGGGGAACCTGTCGGAGGAAAAAATGCTGGAGCTTAATCCGGAGCTGATTATTACTCCGAGCTGGGATTACAGTAAAAAGGGCGACCCGGAGCAATTCCGTCAGCGCATTTTACAAAATCCGGCCTATAAGAGCATCAATGCTGTAAAGAACGGCCGCGTACAAAGTTTGCATGACAATTATTTATACAGTACTTCGCAATATACTGTTAAGGCTGTGCAGGAGCTGGCACATGCCGCTTATGGAATTTAGTTAGGAGATGCACTGGCAATGAGATTGCTCAAAACAATTGGTCTGACACTTTTATTGGCAGCGGGAATGCAGCTGTGTGCTGCTGCCGAGAAGCAGGAAGCGTTTTATACGGGTGAAAAAATCAAGGGCTATGACAAGGGCAGCTTTGTGGTTCTGGAAGAGGATGATATTAACTTTCGCAGTGCCGCCGAGGACGGCAATGTTTTGAAGGTGCTGCCGCATCATTCGCTGCTGCGTGTTATCCGCCAAAGCGGTGACTGGCTGGAGGCCGAATCGGACGGTGTGGACGGCTTTATCTACGCACCATATACCGTTGCCGGCAACAGGGACGAGCTGACGCAGGAGGATTTTGCTCTTGGTTATGTCGCACTCGGACAGCAGTTTGACGAGCAGGAGGCCGAGGAGCGCCTAGGTGCCGTCAAGCAGGAGAAAATTGACAAAAAGCGTAAGCAGATAAATTATACCTACGAGGGTGCTGTAATCAGCGTTGCCCGCAAAAAGCAGGCTGTAGAAGCAATCCGCGTAGTCGATCCCAAGTATATTACGATGCGCGGTGTGAGCATCGGTGACAGCGCCGGCAGAGCTGTAGGACAGTACGGCCTGCCTGATGCGGTTGTTTATGCTGCCGATAATACAACCTACGAATATTTTTGGCAGGATGATAAGGAGCAGCCGCTGCGTTTTGCGCTGGAGGTTGATAAGCAGAGCCGTGTTACAGCCTTTATTCTGGAAAAGCTGAAGGAAAAATAACAGGCTGCAGTCAGGCTTGGCGGAAGCGTCAAAGCTAAGCCGCAAATGAGTATGTATACACTAAAAATCCTGCTGCCTAAGCAGGATTTTTTTGTATGCTGGCAGAATTATAACAGTTATAATATATTAAAATTTATACTAAAGGAGTTGAGCTGAATGCCTTTTTTAATCTTAGTTATAATTATTTGTATGATAGTAGCATTGTTTGCCGTGCAGAATGCGGTAGCAGTGTCGTTGAACTTTGTTTTCTGGAGCTTTAGCGCCTCACTGGTGCTGGTAATACTCGGTGCGTTTTTAATGGGCGTGCTGGTTGCCACCTGCTTTTTGCTGACGATGAAGGCCAAGCATTATCTGAAGGATAAAAAAATGCGTGAGGAAATGCAGCAGCTGCAGGCAGAAAACAAACGCCTGCAGGAGCGCGTTGCCATGCTACAGCACACCCAGCTGCTGCACAACGAGGCGGCACAGGCCGAGGCTGCCAAGCAGGAGGCAGAGCCGGCTGCAGCGGAAAAGACTGCTGCTGAGAGCGGTAGCCGCCAATGATGCACAAGGAACGAATTTGGGATATAAAAGAATATAACAGTCAGAAGGCGGACTATTTGGCGGAGGAGCTGAATATTTCGCCGATGGTCACCGGTATTTTATTGGAGCGCGGTCTGCAGGATGCAGCTTCGATGCGTGATTTTCTCTACGGCAGCGCAGCGCCCTTTCATGATCCGTTTTTGCTGAAGGATATGCAGCGTTCGGTTGAGCGTATAGAGCGTGCCTTAGCGGCGGGAGAGCAGATTACGGTTTACGGCGACTATGATGTGGACGGAATCAGTGCATCTTCCTTGTTGTACCTGTATCTGAAGCAACGCGGCGGCAAGGTTGCCACCTACATTCCGCAGCGCAAAAGCGAGGGCTACGGCCTGAATGACGAAGCTTTGAAAAATATTGCGGAAAAGGGTACAACGCTGGTGATTACCGTGGACTGCGGCATCAGCGGCCTGCACGAGGTAGCCAATGCGCCGAAGTCTTTGGATATTATTATTACGGACCACCATACGGTGCCGGAGGTTCTGCCTCCTGCTTACGCAATTATCAACACCAAGCAGCGTGACTGCGGCTATCCGTTTAAGCATTTGAGCGGTGTAGGCATTGCCTTCAAGCTGTGTCAGGCGCTGGAGCAGGGCGAGCCGGGCAGGTTGCCGGAGTGGCAGGGGCTTACAGAGCTGGCGGCGCTTGGAACGGTGGCGGATATTGTGCCGCTCGTCGGCGAAAACCGCGAGCTGGTGCGCCGTGGCCTGAAGGCTATGGAAACAACGAAGCTGGTGGGACTGCGTGCTTTGATTAAGGCCAGCGGCTGTCCGGCAACGGGCATTGCTTCCGATAACATCGGCTTTGGATTGGCGCCGCGCCTGAATGCCGTGGGCAGGCTGGAGCATGCGCAGCTGGCGGTGGAGCTTTTGGTAACCGACGATAGCGTTAAGGCGGAGCAGATTGCCGCCGAGCTTAACCGTGAAAACACACTGCGTCAGGAAATCAGCCGTCAGATTATGGAAGAGGCGGAAGCACAGCTGGCGCAGGAAAAGCATATCGATACGGCAATCGTGCTTGCTTCCGAAGGCTGGCATCAGGGCGTTATCGGTATTGTGGCGTCGCGCCTGGTAGACAAGTACCACCTGCCGACGATTCTTATCAGCCTGAACGACGGTGTTGCCAAGGGCAGCTGCCGCAGTATTCCGGCGCTTAATCTTTACGAGGCGATAGATGCCGAACGTGATTTGCTGACGCAGTACGGCGGTCACCATCAGGCAGCGGGCCTGACGCTGCCGGCAGAGCTGCTGCCGGAATTCAAGCGCCGCTTCCGTGAATACGTTGCGCAAAAGCTGCGTCCGGAGGATTATCTGCCGCATCAGGCTATTGACTGTGTTTTGAGCGGCAGCAGCGAAATCAGCATCAGGGATTTGGAGCAGCTGGCGCTCTTGGAGCCCTACGGCTGCGAAAATCAGGCACCTGTATTTGCCTTCCGCCAGGCGCTGCTGCACAATCAGCGCGCTATGGGCAAGGAACGCAATCATCTGCAGTTTGTGCTGGATAAGGGCTATAATTCCTATCGCGGCCTGATGTGGAATAATGCGGATTTGCTGCCGTATATGTTTGAAAATATGGTGGCTGATGTTGCCTTTCAGCCGAAAATAAATGTCTGGAATAATGAAACGAGCGTGCAGCTGCAGGCCGTAAGCATTCATCAGCAGGTGACGCTGGGGGATATGCGTCAGGCTGCCGATGATAAATGGCGTCTGCTGCTGGGATTGGCCAAGGTGCATAACAAGGTGCTTGCTTATACAGAAGATAAGCAGTCGCTGCCCGCCGAGGTGCTGCAGATTGCGGGGGATTATCTGGAGCTGGCTTCCTATGAGGAGGCTGCCGGGCTGAGCGAGGAAAGATTGCAGCAGGCCGAAGAAATTGTGCTGCTGGATTTGCCTGCGTATCCGCTGGCGGATATTATGCGCAGACTGCGCCGACAGGGAGCAAAACATGTGACCATGCTCTTTAATCAGCCGGATTTGCAGGAGCGCTTGCAGCGCTTGGCTTTGACGCATCCGGACAGGGATGCGATGATGCAGGCCTATAAGCTGGTGATGAATGCACTCAAAATGCGGGCAACTGTGAGCATCGAAGAGCTTTTGTCTGCTCATGCGGAACAAATAAGTGAACAAGCTGTAAAAATTATGGAAGAGCTTGGCTTTATCCGCTATAATAATGGTATAATAGAAAAAGCTGCTATTAAACGCTGCTCGCTGGAGGATGCACCCCTATATGTAACCCTGCAGCAGGAAAGAGAGCGTTTGGAGCACATTTATAAAGAAAATTACCGCCTGAGTCAGCACGAGCTGTTGCGCTGCTGATGAAGTGCAGATGGGAGTGGGGAGAATGCCCTCAACAAACGCAATAACTAATATTACTGATATAGATGAATTGTTTGCGCGTATAGAAGAATATCTTACGCCGGAGCAGGTAGCTTTTGTCCGTAAGGCCTATGAGCTGGCAGCCAAGGCGCATGCTGCGCAGACACGTAAATCCGGTGAACCGTACATCATCCATCCGATTGGCGTTGTAAGCATCCTTGTGGGACTGCAGATGGACGACAAAACACTGGCTGCTGCCTTCCTGCATGATGTGGTAGAGGATACGGATTACAAGCTGGAATATATCAAAGAGCAGTTCGGCAACGTGGTAGCGAATCTGGTAGACGGTGTTACCAAGCTGGGCAAAATCGAATATATTTCCAAGGAAGATCGCCAGATTGAAAACTATCGCAAAATGTTTTTGGCGATGGCACGCGATATCCGCGTTGTACTGATTAAGCTGGCTGACCGTCTGCATAATATGCGCACGATGAAGTATATGCCTGTGAATAAGCAGCAGTCTATTTCCCGGGAAACATTGGAAATTTATGCGCCGCTGGCACATCGTCTTGGCATCTATACCATTAAATGGGAGCTGGAGGATCTGGCTTTCCGTTATATGGAGCCTGATATTTATTACGACCTGGTTGAGCAGGTAAAAATTAAACGCCGTGAGCGTGAGGATATGATTAACGAGGCTATGACGACGTTGAAGGACGCTGTCGAGAAGGCCGGTATCCGTTGCGAAATTCAGGGCAGACCGAAAAACTTTTACAGCATTCATAAGAAAATGCTGCGTGACCATAAGCAGCTGAGCGAGATTTATGATCTGCTGGCCATCCGTGTGCTGGTAGATACCGTTAAGGACTGCTATGGCACGCTGGGTATCGTACACAGCATGTGGCGTCCTATTCCGGGCCGCTTCAAGGACTATGTAGCGGTGCCGAAATCGAATATGTATCAGTCCTTGCATACGACTGTGCTTTCCAATGGCGGTCAGCCGCTGGAAATCCAAATCCGTACCTTTGAGATGCACCGCATCAGCGAATACGGTATCGCTGCGCACTGGCGCTATAAGGAAAGCGGCGGCAGCAAGCCTGCTGCCGGCGGTGACAGGGGCTTTGATGCCAAACTCAGCTGGCTGCGTCAGCTGCTGGAATGGCATAAGGATATGAATGATTCGCGCGACTTTGTCAACACGGTCAAGATGGATATCTTTGCCGATGAGGTCTTTGTCTTTACGCCGCGCGGAGATGTTATTGACTTGCCTGTAGGCAGTGTGCCGATTGACTTCGCTTACCGCATCCATACGGATGTAGGCAACCGCTGCGTAGGTGCTAAGGTCAACGGACGCATCGTACCGCTTGACTACCAGCTGAAGAACGGCGATATCGTAGAGGTTATCACCTCCAAGCAGTCCAACGGACCGAGCCGTGACTGGATTAATGTTGTCGGCTCTTCCGATACGCGCAACAAAATCAAAAGCTGGTTCAAGAAGGAGCGCCGTGAGGAAAATATCGTCAAGGGACGTGAAATGCTGGAGCGTGAGGTTAAACGCCTCGGCTACGAGCCTAAGGTGCTGATGTCTCCGGAAAAGCTGAAGGAAGCAGGCAGCAAAATCCGCATCGATACAGATGAAAATCTGCTGGCAACACTGGGCTACGGCGGTGTTACACTGAACACTGTTATGTCCAAGCTGGTGGAAATCTATAAAAAAGAGCAGAAGCTGGAAACCACCAAGGACCTGGCGCAGGTACTGGCAGAGCTGAAGCCGCGCAAGTCCAAGGCTAAGGCCAGCCACGGCATTCTCGTTAAGGGCGAAGAAGGCATCATGGTTAAGCTGGCGCGCTGCTGTAACCCGATTCCCGGCGACCCGGTTATCGGTTATATCACACGTGGCAGCGGCATTTCCGTGCATCGTGCGGACTGCCCCAATATCCTGACCAATAATCCCGAGGAGCAGCGCCGTCTGATTGAGGTTGCCTGGGATGTGGGCATTGATGATGTTTATAAGGTTAATATCGTGATTACGTCCGTGGACAGAACCGGACTGATGAGCGATATTATGAATGTGACGAGCGAAACGAAGATTAATATTTTTTCGCTTGCATGTCATACTGATAAAAATAAAATTGCTACCATGCACATGGGACTTGATATCATGAGCCTGGAGCAGCTGGAATATTTCATGAACCGTATCCGCCGCATGAAGGGTGTTTATTCTGTTGAACGCCTGATTTCTACGGCGAACGGCAACGGAGGCAAAAAGAAATGAGAGCAGTTGTGCAGCGTGTAGACCGCGCCAGTGTTACTGTAGACGAAAAGATTACCGGCGAGGTACAGAAGGGCCTTCTGGTGCTTTTGGGTGTGGCCGAGGGTGATACCGATAAGGATTTGGCCTATATTATCGACAAGGTTTGCGGCATGCGCATTTTTGAGGATGAGGCAGGCAAGATGAACCTGTCGGTGAAGGATGTCGGCGGTGCGATTCTGGCGGTTTCCCAGTTTACCCTGTGCGGTGACTGCCGCCACGGCAAGCGCCCGTCCTTTACGGCGGCTGCAGCACCTGATGTGGCTAACGCTTATTACGAGCGCTTTGTCGACGGCTGCCGTAAAGCAGGATTGCCGGTAGAAACAGGCATTTTCCGCGCGCATATGCTGGTAGAGCTTGTTAACAACGGTCCGGTAACTATTTTGCTGGACAGCACGAAGCTGTTATAATTATATTGTGCATAGATTTATCAACGGAGGTTGAAGAATGAAGATTTATCATGTTGAAGCAGGTATGCTTGCTACCAACTGTTACTTTGCCGTAAACGAAGCTGTCGGTGAAGGCGTTATTTTCGATCCGGGCGGAGATTGCCCGACCATTATGCGAATGATTGAGCAGGCTAAGGCCAAGGTTGCCGCTATTGTGCTGACTCACGGCCACAGCGACCACATCGGTGCGCTGGCAGAGCTGCGCAAGGCTACAGGTGCGCCGGTATATATCGGCGAGGATGATGCCGACTGCCTGACACAGCCGAACAGAAACCTGTCCTTCTTTATCGGTGAAGAACTGAAAAATGATCCTGCGGACCACCTTGTACATGACGGTGACGTGCTGGAGCTGGCAGGCATGAAGTTTGAAGCCTTTGCTACGCCGGGACATACCAAAGGCGGCTTCTGCTATTATTACGCGCCGGGCAAGGTAGTTTTTGCCGGTGATACTATTTTCTGTGAATCTATCGGACGTACCGATTTGCCGGGAGGCAGTTACAGTGCTATCATTAAGTCCATCAAAGCAAAGCTGATGGTGCTTGATGACGATGTTAAGCTGCTGCCGGGTCACGGACCTACTACTACCGTGGGCTGGGAGCGTCGCAGAAACCCGTTTCTGCAATAAAACATCATGCTGAAATATTGGCCTCAAATACGTAAAAGCACTTTCTTTAAGCTGGGTGTTGTTACGGCAATTTCTTATGTTTTATATTTAATGGCTGGCTTTTTACTGCCGCTGCTGTTGGCAGTAGGCCTGGCCTTCGCACTTTATCCGCTGGTTAACGCTATCGCGCAGGTGCGCATGGCGCATGGCATGATTAAGCTGTCGCGCGTGGTGGCGATTATCCTGGCATTACTGGCCTTTTGTATCTTTATTTTTATGATTATAGGCTTCATCATTCTGCCGCTCTTCGGCCAGATGAACGAGTTTCTGCAAAAGCTGCCGGCGCTGGCCGCCAAATCCAATCTTCAGGACTTGGACAGCATGCTGAAGGATCCGTCTACAATTCCGCTGCTGCCTTCCGATTTCAATATGCTGGTCAACGGCCTGTTGAACTGGGCGATGGGCTTTGTGGGAACGGTGCTGCGTAATCTTGTCCAGTCCAGCTTGGGAATTGTGCAGAGCTTGATAGGCCTGATTATCGTGCCCTTCCTTGCCTTTTATTTTCTTAAGGACTGGCGCGAGCTGCGTTCGATGGTGATTAATCTGTTCAACTACGACGCGCAGGACAAGGCCGCGGAGGTTGTGGACGAAATCGGTAGAACCATGAGCGCCTATGTGCGCGGTATGGGTAAGCTGAGCCTGATTTCCGGCTTTGTTATTACCATCGGCACGGCCTTTTTGGGTATAGATTTTCCGCTGGTGCTCGGCTTTTGGGCAATTCTGGCCGAAACAGTACCTGTAGTCGGCCCGCTGATGGGCGCTGTGCCTGCAGTGTTTATCGCCTATGGTCAGGCGCCGGAGGCTGCCTTTCATGTAGCGCTTTTTTATCTGGTATATTATCAGCTGGATGCTAATTTTATTATGCCTAAGCTCATGGGACAGAAGATTGATTTGCATCCTGTAGTTTTGATTATCAGCCTGCTCATCGGTGCTAAGCTGTTCGGTATTCTCGGTATGGTCTTTGCCGTGCCGGTAGCAGCAATTTACAGAGTGCTGTACAAGCAGCTGTGGCATGCCGGTGAAGGACGGGAGAATTAAATGTTTTTTTGCTTACGTAATACATTGGAGCTTGATGCTGCGCGGCCTGTGAGCGACATGGCCGCATTTTTTGGCTGTCAGCCGGCTCCGTCTGCTGCGCTGACGCTGACGCTTGCGCGCGAGCACGGCTGCGTCAGCGCCTGCCTGCAAGATGCGGAGCAAAGCTTTACTGCGAGCGAGCATTGCAGCGAAGCTGCGGCGAGCGGCGAGGTAACACGCTGCGTAAAGCTTGTCGTGCTAAAGGTTTTTACCGAGCTTACCGGTCTGCAGCCTAAGCTGCCCTGGGGTATTCTCACAGGCGTGCGGCCGACGAAGCTGGCGCATAAGCTGCTGGACGGAGGTGTAGAGGCTGCGGCCTTGCCGGAATATCTGAGCGAAAATTATTTGCTGCCAATGGCGCAGGGAAGGCTGCTTACGGATATTGCTCTGAAGCAGAAGCATATCCTCAGCGACATTACGCGCCTTACGGATACCGGTATTTATATCGGCGTGCCGTATTGTCCTTCGCGCTGCAGCTATTGCTCGTTCCCAGCGGGAATTGTGCCGCAGGACGAAGAATCTCAGCAAAACTTTGTAAATATGATTGAACAAGACCTGCAAAATGTGGTACAATTAATAGGTATGCATAGCTTGCGTGTAAAATCACTTTATATCGGCGGCGGTACGCCCACGAGCCTGAGTGATAAGGTATTTGCACGTCTGCTGCAGGCAGTGGAACGAAGACTGCTGCAAAGCAACTGCGAAGGCTTGCAGTCTTTGCGCGAGTTCACGGTGGAGGCCGGTCGCCCGGACTGCTTCAGTGCAGCTAAATTGGCAACGATGGAGGCGGTGGGAGTGAACCGTATCAGCGTCAATCCGCAAAGCTTTCATGATGAAACGCTGCAGCTGATAGGCAGGCGTCATAGCGTTAAGGATTTCTATAATGCCTATGAGCTTGTGCGTAAAAGCAGGATTCCTGTTGTGAATGTGGATCTGATTATCGGTCTGCCGCAGGAAACGGAGCAGGAGATTGCATATTCTTTGGAGCAGGCAGTAAAGCTGGCACCGGAGAATCTTACTGTGCATACGCTTACGCTGAAGCGCAGCGCACCGCTCTTTCAAAAGCAGGAGCAGGCAGTGCTGACAACGCAGGCAGCGGAAAAAATGGTGCAGCGGGCCGCTGAGATGGCTGCTGCGATAGGGTTAGAGCCTTACTATCTGTACCGTCAGCATTATATGCTGGGGCATCTGGCAAACATCGGTTATGCCAAGCCGGGTACGGAAAGTATCTATAATATCCAGATGATGGAGGAACGTCATCCGGTGATTGGTGTGGGACCTGCATCTGCCAGCAAGGTGCCTTTGCCTGACGGACACCATCTGCATAAACTGAATATGCCGAAAAATGTGGCAGTGTATGGGGCGCGCCTGCAGGAGCTGGCAGAGCGTCGCCGTGATTTGTTTAATATAGAAGGCACAGACCTGTAATAGGCGCAAGTGCCGTTAGGAGAGGATAGACTATGCTGACAACAGCACCCAGAGGTACGAAGGATATTATGCCTTCCGACGTTAACGCATGGCGTTATCTGGAAGAAACCATGCGCAAGATTTGCGCGCAATATGGCTACAAAGAAATCAGAACTCCTGTGTTTGAGCATACAGAGCTGTTCCAACGCGGTATCGGTGATACCACCGACGTTGTTGAAAAGGAAATGTATACCTTTACCGACCGCGGTAACCGCAGCATTACCCTGCGTCCGGAAAACACCGCCAGTGCTGTCCGCGCTTACGTTGAGCATAAGCTGAGCAAGGATGACGCTGCCACGAAGTTCTATTACATCGGACCTATGTTCCGTTATGACCGTCCGCAGGCAGGCCGTCTGCGTGAGTTCCACCAGTTCGGTGTGGAAGCTTTGGGCGTAACCGGTCCGAATGTCGATGCGGAAATCATTCTGCTGGCTGTGCAGGTACTGCAGAGCCTGGGCCTGAAGGATTTGAAGCTGAAAATCAATTCCGTAGGCTGCCCCAAATGCCGTCCGCAGCACAGAGAAAAGCTGCAGGCTTTCTTCAAGCCTAACTTCGACGAGCTGTGCAAGGATTGCCAGGGCCGTTTCGACCGCAATCCGCTGCGTCTTCTGGACTGCAAAAATCCGCACTGCCATGAGCTGGGCGAGGGCGCACCGAGTCTGGAGGAATGCCTGTGTGATGAATGCAAGGAACACTTTGAGGGCCTGAAGCAGCTGCTGACCGCTGCAGGTGTTGAATATGAGGTTGACCACAATCTTGTGCGCGGCCTTGATTATTATACAAAAACTGCTTTTGAAATCCAGTACGCTCCGCTGGGCGCACAAAGCGCTGTTTGCGGCGGCGGCCGTTACGACGGACTGGTACAGGAAATCAGCGGTGACGAAGCCCGCCCCGGCATCGGCTTTGCTATGGGTATGGAGCGCGTGCTGTTGGCTCTGGAGAAGCAGAATCTGCTGCCCGAATTTGATGAAAGCATTGACGCATATGTTGTCTGCCCCAAGCAGGAAAACTTTGCGCTGGCCTTCAAAACTGCCATCGAGCTGCGTCGCAACGGCTTTAAGGTTGAATACGATTTTAACGGCCGCAGCATGAAGTCCCAGATGAAGCAGGCCAACAAATTCCAGGCTAAGCAAGTGTTAATATTTGGCGAGGATGAGCTCAGCCGTAATGCCGTTACTGTGCGTAACATGGCAACAAGCGAGCAACATGAAATCGCTGTTAATGATATTATTAGTTATTTCAATACTTTATAAGTAGAGGTGCTAAAGATGATTAATGAAAAACGCAGCCATCATTGTGGTGTGCTGACCAAGGAGCAAGCCGGCGAACAGGTTGTACTGTGCGGCTGGGTTGCTAAACGACGTGACCACGGCGGATTGATTTTTATCGATTTGCGTGACCGCAGCGGTATCGTGCAGGTTGTTGCCGATCCCGAAAGCGCAGGCAGCAGCTTCAAAACTGCCGAAGACATCCGTAACGAATATGTTATCAAGGTAATTGGTAATGTACGTCTGCGTGATGAGGACACCATCAACGAAAACATTCCTACCGGTACCATCGAAGTACTGGCACATGATATCGAAGTACTGAACGGTGCTAAAACTCCTCCGTTCTACATCAAAGATGGCATTGACACTGACGAAAACCTGCGTCTGAAATACCGTTATCTGGACCTGCGTCGTCCGGAAATGCAACGCAACCTGATTCTGCGTCATAAAGTTGCTAAACTGATGCGTGACTATCTTGATGATAATCATTTCCTCGAGATTGAAACTCCGATGCTGTGCAAATCCACTCCGGAGGGTGCTCGTGACTACCTCGTTCCGAGCCGTGTAAACCCCGGCAAGTTCTATGCACTGCCGCAATCTCCGCAAATCTTCAAACAGCTGCTGATGGTAGCCGGTATGGAGCGTTACTTCCAAATCGCACGCTGCTTCCGTGATGAGGACCTGCGTGCCGATCGTCAGCCGGAATTCACCCAGCTGGACATGGAAATGTCCTTCATGGAAGTTGACGAAATCCTGGAGCTGATGGAAGGCTTAATCCACCACATCTTCAAGGGTGCCCTGGGCAAGGATATCCAGATTCCTTTCCAACGTCTGACCTGGGACGATGCTATGGATCGTTTCGGCGGCGACAAACCGGACCTGCGCTTCGGCATGGAGCTGAAAAATGTCAGCGAAGCTGTTCAAGGCTGCACCTTCCAGGTATTCAACAATGTTATCGCTAACGGCGGTCAGGTAAAATGCATCAACGTTAAGGGTTATGCAGATATTCCGCGTCGTCAGCTGGATGAGCTCGTTAAATTCTGCGGCATCTACGGTGCTAAGGGTATGGCTTGGCTGCAATTCCCGGCAGAAGGCGGCGTAAAATCCTCCATCGCTAAATTCTTCAGCGATGAAAACATTGAAGCAATCAAAAAAGCTGCTGAAGTTGAAGCAGGCGACCTGCTGCTCTTCGTTGCTGATAAACCGTCCGTAGTTGCTGCCTCTCTGGGCGCACTGCGTATCGAAATGGCTAAACGCCGTGGTCTGATTGATCCGGATAAGCTGGCCTTCACCTGGGTAGTTGACTTCCCGATGTTCGAGTACAACGAGGAAGAAAAACGTTATGTTGCAATGCACCATCCGTTCACCGCTCCGCGTGACGAGGACCTGCCGTTGCTGTTGACCAACCCTGGCAAGGTATATGCTAAGGCTTATGATATGGTTCTGAACGGCACCGAAATCGGCGGCGGTTCCATCCGTATCCATCGCCGCGACGTACAGAAGAAGGTATTCGAAGCTATCGGCCTGTCTGATGAGGAAGCACAAGAGAAGTTTGGCTTCATGATGAACGCATTCGAATACGGTGCTCCGCCACACGGTGGTCTGGCATTCGGTCTTGACCGTCTGATCATGATTATGGCTCAGCGCGATTCTATCCGCGACGTAATTGCTTTCCCGAAAACTCAGAGCGCATCCGATCTGATGACTCAGGCTCCTAACGATGTTGATGAAAAACAGCTGCGTGAGCTGCACATCAAAACCAGCCTGCTGATGAAGAAGGATAAAGAAGACAAATAAGCACTTTAGCCAGCTTCTGTCAAGTGGATAAAGCAAAATAAATATTCAAAAATTTTTAATGGAAGCGTTGAAAAACGCTTCCATTTTTGGTATTATATGTATGTCGATAGAAGTTAAAGACAATTGAAGAATAGTTGTTAATTATACCCCTGCGATGTTCGTTACATTGCTCCAAAGGTTTTGAGCCAACACTCTAACCTAGGGAGCCTGATACTCCTTCTTTCAAAAACATGCCTCCTTTGAGTGGACGTTTGCGATTGGTAGGGAAGGCACCCACCTGCACATGCAGGTTCAAAACACGGAGCTGGACGGCATTGTGGGGATTAATTTTTTTATGAGATAATTTTCGTCACAGAAAGATACAGGTAAAGAGCGATGGAAAATCTATTCGGTAATTTATTTGAAACTGAAAAGCGACAGACGAAGCCTTTGGCTGACCGCATGCGTCCTGAACGCCTCAGTGACTTTGTAGGGCAGGAGAGCGCCGTGGGCGCAGGCAGTCCGCTGCGCCGCATGATTGAGCGTGATGTACTGCAGTCCGTACTCTTTTACGGACCTCCGGGAACAGGCAAAACAACGCTGGCGAAGGTCATCGCGCATGTTACCGGCGAAAAGTTTGAGGCCATCAATGCCGTTTCCAGCGGTGTCCCCGAGCTGCGCAAGCTCATTGCCAAGGCGCAGGAGGACAGGCGCAACGGACGCGGCCGTACTATCGTGTTTATCGACGAGATTCATCGCTTCAACAAAGCGCAGCAGGATGTGCTGCTCCCCTACGTGGAAAACGGCACGATAGTGCTCATCGGTGCTACTACCGAAAACCCTTTCTTCGAAATCAATTCGCCGCTGCTTTCGCGCATGAAGGTGGTGCGCTTGGAAAAGCTGCAGGCAGCGCAGATTCAGCAGATTCTGGAGCGCGCGATTGCCGACACGGAGCGTGGTTTTGGTAACAGCTTTAAGGCGGAGCCTGAGGCGCTGAGGATTATTGCCGATTTTGCGGCAGGTGATGCCCGCAGTGCGCTGAACATTCTGGAGCAGGCCGAGTTCATGCTGCCGGAGGAGGGCGAGCGTATGCTGACGGTAACAACGCTGCGCAGCGTTATCGATACAGCGCTGCAGCGTTATGATAAAAAGGGCGACCAGCATTATGATATCATCAGCGCCTTTATCAAGAGTATGCGTGGTGGTGATGCGGATGCGGCGCTGCATTATCTGGCACGCATGATTGAGGGCGGTGAGGACGTGCGCTTTGTGGCACGTCGCGTCGTTATCTGCGCGGCGGAGGATGTAGGCCTGGCAGACCCGCAGGCGCTGGTAGTAGCCAACGCTGCGGCGCAGGCTGCGGATTTTGTCGGCTGGCCTGAGGCGCAGATACCGTTGGCGGAGGCAGTATGCTATATTGCCAACGCACCCAAGAGCAACACAGCCTATATGGGCATTGCCAAGGCGCGTGCGGATGTGCGCAGCCGTAACTGCGGCAGTGTGCCCAAGCATTTGCGTGATGCGCATTATCCCGGTGCCGCCAAGCTGGGGCACGGCATAGATTACAAGTATCCGCACAACTTCCCCGGAGGCTGGGTGGAGCAGCAGTATCTGCCGGATGAGCTGGTGGGAACGCGCTATTACATTCCCAGCGGTCATGGTCAGGACAAGGGGCGCAGATAAAAATAACACAATTAGAAATTTAAGCTATACAGCTAAAATTTGCAGAAATTATTTGTGACGTAATCTAGCATTTTTTCTGTTAATAGTGTATACTATACCTATATTATAGACTATTGTATTAGACAGAAAGGGTGTGAAGATCATAGCTTTAAGCAACAGGCAGAAGCAAATTGCTGAAATTGTACGTCTGGACGGACCTATTACCGGCGAGCATATAGCCGAAAGGCTGAATGTAACCCGCGCTGCCTTACGCAGTGATCTGGCAATCCTTGTTATGGGCGGTATTCTTGATGCGAGACCGAAGGTTGGTTATTTTTATACCGGTAAAAATACTTTGGGTATGCTGATGGAAGAAATTTCTGCTATTACTGTGCAGGATCTGCAGTCGGTACCGGTAGCGATTAAACATGACAAGAGCGCCTACGAAGCAGTTGTTACCATGTTTCTTGAGGATGTCGGAACGGTGTTCGTGCTGGATGAGGAAGGCATGCTGAACGGCATTTTATCGCGAAAGGATTTACTGAAGGCTGCTATCAATAATAATGATTTGCGTGATATTCCCGTGGTTATGGTAATGACGCCGATTTCCAAAATCATCGTAGCTACTCCGGATGAGCCTGCCGCTTCGGCAGCTCGCAGACTGATTGACAATGAAATCGACTGTCTGCCGGTAGTAAAAATCATTGATGAAAAGAAGCGCATGTATCAGGTTCTGGGACGTATCACAAAAACTAATTTTACTCGTCTGCTGGTAGATCTGGCTGAGGGTAAGGGGGGTAATTATCATAATAACGAAGCTTAATCCGGTTATTTATGCTGTATCTGACTCTATTGGGGAAACTGCGGAGTCCGTAGTTAAGGCAACCACCAGTCAGTTCGTAGAAGAAAAATTTGATGTTATCCGTGTTCCTTACGTAAAGGACAAGGAACAAATTGATAAAATTGTAGAAGAGGCTGCAACAAATAATGCGGTTATCTGCTACACAATCGTATCGCCGGAGCTGCGCGAGCATATGGCGGACAAGGCTATGACCAGTGATGTTGAGGTAGTTGACGTTTTGGGACCGATGCTGAAATCCATCGAAAAGTCTACCGGTCTGCTGCCGAAAAATCAGGCCGGCCTGATTCACTCTCTGGACCACGAATACTTCAAGCGTGTTGAGGCTGTGGAATTTGCCGTTAAATACGACGACGGCAAAAATCCTCTGGGCCTGTTGAAGGCAGACGTTGTTATTATCGGCGTTTCCCGTACATCCAAAACTCCGCTGAGTATGTATCTGGCACACAAGCAGATTAAGGTTGCCAACGTGCCGCTGGTACCGGAGCTGGCTCCGCCTGAAGAGCTCTTCAAGGTGCCGCCGTATAAGATTATCGGCCTGTTGATTGACCCGTTCAAGCTGAACGAAATCCGCAGCGAGCGTCTGAAAACCATGGGCCTGTCCGATACTGCGACTTATGCCGATATGAAGCGTATTGATGACGAGCTGGCTTACGCTAAGGGCATTATGCGCCGTCTGCACTGCCAGATTATCAACGTTTCCAACCGTGCGATTGAAGAAACCGCCGGTATTATCATGGAGTATGTGCGCAAGAACAAGGAACGCCATCACGAAAACTAAATTAGTGTAGCTCTGAGCTGCTGTTGCAGTGAGTCAGAAAAATAAACGGCCATTGGCAGCAAAGCGTCTGTCGGTGGCCGTTTTTGGATAAAGAGGGTTGAAGGAGGTGCCTTAGTGCACAGATACGTTTTTCATATTCCCTGCGCTGTTTATGAGAACGGTGCTTTGAAGCCTGCTCCGTGGCAGCAGGTGATAGACGATTTCGCTGAGGTGCTGTATAAGCATACGGACGGCTTTTTCGTGCAGGATGCCTTGGGCTATTATAAGGGACGCAGCTATGCGGAAAAGCTACTGGTGGCTTATATTGATGCCGATGTAACAGATGATTTTGTGCGCATTGCCCGTGTTTTGCAGCAGGAATGCTATGCCTACGAGCGTGACGGTGAGCTGTTTATCGCTAAGTGATGCCTGCTCTGTAACTAAATTGTGTTTTTATGCAGCCTCGATAAGAGGGAATAGCTGTTGCAGGCAGTAGCACAAAGCTTTGCAAATATGCTATAATAATATATTATGATTTAGATTTAGAGGTGCAAAAAACTATGGCACGCTTTGCTGTAAAGACATTAGAATTTGATAAAGTAAAAAATATGCTGGCCTCCAAGGCCGCAACCTTTTTGGGCAAGCAGGCAATAATTTCCCTGCAGATCGAAAGTGAATTCAGTAAGGTTAAGCGCCTGCAGGAGGAAACTGCGGAAGCGCTGCGCATTCTGGATGAAGGCAGACGTTTCCCCTTCGGCGGTGCGTTCAATATTACGGCTGACGTGAAGCGCGCGGAGCTTGGCAGTGTGCTGGAGCCGGAGGAGCTGCAGCATATCCAGACAACGGTGCAGGCCTTTGCTTCGATGAAGGATTTCACTGCGGAAAATGTGGAAACTGCGCTTAATCTGGCTGAATACGGTGCGGAGCTGACACAGTTCGGCCGTCTGGAAAAGCAGATTGGCAGTGCGATTGATGAGCATGGCGAAATCAAGGATAACGCTTCGCCGAAGCTCGGCGGTCTGCGTACTGCGATTCAGATTGCCAAAAACCGCGTGAAGGAAAAGCTCGACAGCATTCTGCATGACCCCAATAACCAGAAGTATTTCATGGATAACATTGTGACGATGCGCGGTGACCGTTACGTTATCCCTGTAAAGCAGGAATATAAGATGAACTTCCCCGGTATCGTGCACGACCAGAGCGGTACGGGTGCAACGCTGTTTATCGAGCCGTTGGCTGTTGTCAATCTGAACAATGATATCAAGCGTTATGTTGCAGAGGAGCACGAGGAAATCGAGCGTATTCTGCGTCAGCTCACGCAGAACGTGGGCGCGGAGGCGAAGGCACTGCTGGCTTCACTGGAAATCTTTACTACGCTGGACGTTATCTGTGCCAGAGCTTTGCTGGCGCAGGAGCAGCATGCGGTACGCCCGATGCTGGTGCTGAGCGGCGGTGTAGAAATTGCGCAGGGACGTCACCCGTTGCTGCCGAAGGATACGGTGGTGCCTTTGGACGTACAGCTGGGCGATAAATTTACCATGCTGCTGATTACCGGCCCTAACACCGGCGGTAAAACGGTAGCGCTGAAGGCTGTAGGCCTCTTTGCGCTGATGGCGCAGATCGGTCTGTTTATCCCCGCAAGCAGTGCAAAAATGCCGGTGTTCCGTGCAGTTTATGCGGATATCGGTGATGAGCAGAGCATTGAGCAGAGCCTGTCAACCTTCTCTGCACATATGACAAATTTAATCAGCATTTTAAACGAGGTCAAGGCAGGAGATTTGGTGCTGATTGACGAAATCTGTGCCGGTACGGACCCGAACGAGGGCGCTGCGCTAGCTATGGCGATGCTGGAGCACCTGCATGAGCAGGGCGTACTGACGATGGTAACAACGCACTACAGCGAGCTGAAAACCTTTGCCTACGGTCACGAGGGCATGGAAAACGCCAGCGTAGAATTTGACCCTGTATCACTGCGTCCTACCTATCGCTTGCTGATGGGCGTACCGGGAAGCAGTAATGCCTTCAATATCAGTCGCCGTCTGGGCTTGGCTGAGGATATTATCCAAAATGCCGGCGAGCTGCTGAACCAGGAGCATGTGCATATGGAAAATGTACTGCAGGAGCTGGACAGTGAGCGTCGCCGTTATGAAAGCGGCAGTAAGGAGATTGAGGACCTGCGCCGCGAAAGCGAGCAGCTGCGCAACGCGCTTGCTTATTCCAAGAGTGAGTTTGAGCGCCGCAAGAATGAAATGCTGCGCAAGGCGCGTGAGCAGGCGGATGAGATTTACCGCCGCAGCCGCCGTGAATCGGAAGCAGTGCTGAAGGAGCTGCGCTCCATGAAGGCTGACTTTGATACGAAGCGTTTGGAGCAGGCGGCAGAGGAAGCGCGCAAGAAGCTCAACAAAACGCTGAGCGAGGATGCACCGCTGCCGGAGGGTGCACCGTTATCTGCCAAGACTGCCAAGAAGGGACTGAATGTTTTCGTTGTTTCCTTAGGGAAGAACGGCATTATTACCGATGTCAACGGCAATGATGTAACAGTACAGGTTGGTATCCTGAAAATGACGGTGCCGGCAAAAAAATGCCTGCTGACCAAGGCACAGCCTGTGCATACGGATGCTGCGCCTAAAAAACGCAAGGGCTTCAGCAAGAATGCTGCTGCCAATCACGCACACCAGATGTTCATTGCCAAATCAGGCAGTGCCAAACAGGAAATTGATTTGCGCGGGATGACGCTGGATGAAGCAATTCCTGTTGTAGATAAAGCTATCGATGATGCGCTGATTGCCGGTATCGGCCAGCTGCGCCTCATCCATGGCAAGGGAACCGGTGCCTTGCGCGCCGGACTGACAGCGTATTTGTCGACGAACCGCTTTGTCAAGAAGCTGGAAACGGCGGCGCTGGAGGCCGGTGGCAGCGGAGCCACGGTTATCGATTTGTAATTTTTAGTTTGGAGAAGTTTTTTAAGCCTCTCCTTGGGGAGAGGTGGCATCGCGTAGCGATGACGGAGAGGGGATTATTTTACTTAACATTTCAATAAAAGCGTAAGTAGAGTAATTTGTAAGCTATTACTAACGTTTGCTTCTGCAAGCTTAGTTATTATATAATTTTGAAAGGAGTAGTTAACTATGACTATGAGTATTGCTGCAAAACACGCTAAGGGCAAATCTGCCCAAGATAAAATTTTCGGTGCTAATGCTGCTGCAGTGGCAGCTGCTGCCAAATACGGCAAGGATGCCGTTACCAACGCTACCATCGGCGCTATTCTGGACGAGGATGAAAAGCTCGTCTGCCTGCCGACAGTAGAAGAGGTTTTCCGCGGTCTTTCCACTAACGAAATGATTGCTTACGCACCTATCAGCGGTCTGCCTGAATATCTGGACTGCGTACTGACTGCTGCCTTCGGCAACTCCCGTCCGGAAGGCTACATTGCCGCAGTTGCAACCGCAGGCGGCACCGGTGCTATCCACCATGCAATCTGGAACTACACCGAAACCGGTGATACCGTGCTCTGCTCTGACTGGTACTGGGGCGCTTACAAGGTGCTGTGCCAGGATATGGGCCGCAATTTCACCACCTATAAAATGCTGGACGAAAACAACAAATTCAACCTGCCCGCTTTGAAGGAAAAGGTTGACGAGCTGCTTGCTAAGCAGGATAACCTGCTGTATCTGCTGAACACTCCGGCGCACAATCCTACCGGCTACAGCCTGAGCAGTGAGGATATGGACGGCGTGCTGGCACTGCTGAAGGAAGCTGCCGTACCGGGCAAAAACATCGTTTTCTTCCTGGACGTTGCATACATTGATTATGCCGGCGAAAAAGAAGAAGTACGCAAAATCTTTAAAAAGCTTTCCGGCTTGCCTGCCAACATTCTCTGTATTGTAGGATACAGCATGTCCAAAGGCTTCACCATGTACGGTCAGCGTACCGGCGCTATGATCGGCGTTTCTTCTGACAAGAGCGTTATTGACGAGTTTGCTGCTATCAACCAATACACCAGCCGTGCAACCTGGTCCAACATCAACCGTCCGGCTATGCGCACTCTGGCAACCATTTACAGCGATCCCGAGCTGTTGGCCAAGGTTTGCGCTGAGCGTGATTACTATTATCAGATGATTAAGGCACGTGCTGACTTGTTCACCAAGGAAGCGGAAGAATGCGGTCTGCCGATGCTGCCGTATGTAGCAGGCTTCTTCCTGTCTATCCCTGCTAAAAAACCGGATGCAATCTGCGAAAAGCTGCACGAGGACAATATTTTTGCAGTTCCTCTGGCTGCAGGCGTGCGTATCGCTGTTTGCGCCGTACCTCTGAAGAAAATCAAGGGTATGGCTGCTAAGGTCAACGCTGCAATGCAAGCTGTTGGCGAATAAAATGCTTAAGCTGCAGTTGTCCAATGGACAAATTATCGAAGTAGAGGAGGGCAGCACACTGCTGCCTTTAGCTCAAAAATTGAGCGATAAATATGCTTCTCCCATCGTTATGGGACTCTATAACGGTGAGGAATGTGACCTGCAGCGTCCGCTTACTGCCGACGGCACTGTTGATTTCGTAGAAGTCAACAATTCCGTAGGCATGCGTGTTTATGTGCGCACGCTGCTGTTTATGCTGATTGCGGCAACCAAAAAGCTTTATCCGGATGTGCATCTGGAGGTGCGCAACTCCCTGGGAAGCGCGCTCTACTGCAAGGATAACAGCGAGCGCAAGCTCACCGCTGAGGATATTTGCAGCATTGAAGAATATATGCACAAAATGGCAGAACGCAGGGAGCCTATTAAGCTGCTGCGTCTGCCTAAATCCGAAGCTATTGATATGGCCTGCGCCATCTGCAGCGATGATAACCTGGCGCTGCTGGCTCAGGTGCCGGATGACACTGTGCTGACGATTAACATTCTGGAGGGCGTCCAAGGTTATCTCTTCGGCCCCATGTGCCCGGATGCCGGCTACGTGCCACACTTTGAGCTGCTGCCGTACGCTGACGGCGTGATTATCAATTACCCTGACGACGGCAACTGGCAGGTGCTGCCGCCCTTTGTAGACCAGCCGCGCCTTAACGATGCCTACCAGGAAGCAGAAGAATGGTCAGCCATGATTCATTGCAATACTGTGGGTAAGCTCAATAAAATTATTGATTTAGGCTATGCCGAAAAGATTATTCAGGTAGCGGAAGCGCTGCATGAAAAGAAGCTGGCTAATATTGCCGATATTCTGGCAAGTCACCATGAGCTGAAGCTGGTGCTGATTGCAGGTCCGTCCTCCTCCGGTAAGACCTCTACGGCACAGCGTCTGAGCATCCAGATGGCGGTTAACGGCCTGCGTCCGATTGCCATTTCTATGGATGACTATTATAAAAACCGTGTCGATTCGCCGCGCAAGGCTGATGGCAGCTATGACTTCGAATGTCTGGAGGCTATCGACCTGGAGCTGTTTAATGAGCATCTGCAGCGTTTGCTGGCAGGCGAAAAGGTTAAAATGCCCAAGTACAATTTCCGCACCGGCTGCCGTGAATATCGCGGTAACGAGCTGCAGTTGCAGGAAAACTCCGTGCTGGTTATCGAAGGCATTCACGGCCTGAACGAAAAGCTGACACCGTCCGTGCCGGCGGAAAATAAAATCAAAATTTACGTCAGTGCGCTTACGCCGATGTCCTTTGATGAGTACAACCGTATCCGTACTACCGATATGCGTCTGCTGCGCCGTATGGTGCGCGACAGCCAGTTTCGTTCGCATGATGCGGAAACTACACTGAAGACATGGTCCGACGTGCGTGAGGGTGAAGAAAAATACATCTTCCCGTACCAGAGCAGTGCCGATATCATTTTCAACACCACGCTGATTTACGAATTTGCTGTGCTGAAAAAATATGCAGAGCCTTTGCTGCGTGCTGTGCCGCAGTCCGCAGGCATGGCCTACACTACTGCGCGCCGCTTGCTGAACATTTTAAGCTACGTTAAGCCGTTGGAGGATAATGTTATTCCCAATAACTCTATCCTGCGCGAATTTATCGGCGGCAGCGTGTTCAAGGATGCACTATGATTGAAAGAATGCATTAAGTATAATTTATGCTATACTCAATTCGATAAGAAAAGTGCTTGAATTGAAAAAATAATATTAAAGTTTTTACTTATTCTTAGCTTCCAAGGCGTTCTGCCAAAAGTAGGGCAGGACGCCTTATTTTTAACCACAATAGTAAAAATTTTCACACTTTTCTTGACATTATCACAATTATCTGATAATATAAATCCGTAAGATTTTTGCACGCCTACCTGGAGTAGGTCACTGCAGCGTTACGAACGCCTTATGTATTATTTGAAGTAGTACATAAGGCGTTTTTTACCAAGAAAGGAGTTGAAGGAATGGTAACACTGAAAGAAGATACCAGAAAATCTATTGCCGAACTAACCCTGATGGATGATATTTTTATGAACAAGGTCTTTGATAATGACATCGGGCGTACCGCATTGCTGTTGCGAATTATTCTAAAGAATGATAAGATAAAGGTGATAAAGGCTACGATACAGCAGAAGCTGAAGAATTTGCTCGGACACGATCTGCAGCTGGACATTTTGGCACAAAACGAAAACGGTACGCTCTTTAACGTAGAAATACAAAACCAAAGCAGCGGTGCAGCGGCACGCAGAGCACGCTATCATCTGAGTCTGCTTGATTCACTGAGCTTGCCTAAGGGCAAGACCTATAAGCAGCTGCCGGATAATTATGTTGTTTTTATCACTCAAAATGATGTACTCAAGGGCGGTTTGCCTTTATATCACATCAACAGGAAAATCGAAGAAAACGATAAAGCTTTTGCTGACGGCTCGCATATCATCTATGTAAATAATAAAATTAAAGATGAAACGCCGTTAGGCAGGCTGATGCATGATTTCACCTGCAAAAATCCTGACGATATGTATTATCCCGAGTTGGCAGAAAAAGCAAGATATTTTAAGGAAACGGAAAAGGGGTTGACGAACATGGGCGATGTATTTGAAAAATTTGCAGCAAAAAGAGCTAAGGAAGCAGCAAAAGAAGCAGCAGAAGCAACTACTAAAGAAAATAAGATTGAATTTGCCAAGGGACTCTTGGCTGATGGTATGAGCATTGAGTTTACCATGCGTCATTCCAAGCTGTCGGAAGCAGAGGTGCGCGAGCTGGCCTCTAAGCTGAGCGCATAATTGAAAAAGTCGCTTGTGCATGCTGCCAAGTCTTTTGGGAAGGTAAGCATATATCTGAAGGCTGTTACTTGGAGAAACTGCTGATATAAGCATACCGGGTGCCGAAATTTACAAAATAAAAAAGCTGTTGTACGTTGCTTGCGTACAACAGCTTTTGTGTTAGCGGTAAAAATTATTTGCGGAACATTTTGTCGAAGCGCTCCAGCAGACCAGCCTTGAAGCAAAGAATCAGACCGCCGATAGCGCCGACTGCTGCCTGCAGAATTTGGTAGGGCAGCTTGATGTAAGCGTAATGCGGTGTGCTGTAAATAAAGGCACGTCCCAGAGAATAGCCCACAACCATAATAACAGCGCCTAAAATTACGCCGAGAGCAGCGCCCTTGAAGCTTACCTTGCCACCGCGGTGTGCCAAGAGGCAGATGACTACAGCCTGAATGCCGTGAGTAACCAGAGAAACGAACATCGGTGTCGGGTAGAAGAATAAGTCGCCCAAGAAGGCACCCACGCCGCCGACGATGAAGGCAGCCTTAGGATCGTCCAACAGAATTGCTGCAGTGCAGATGATAACATCATTAAGATATAAATGACCGCCCGGTACCGGCAGACCGAAGGAGCTCATCATAATGTTGAGCGCCATAAACAGTGCGGTGATACAGATTGCCAGGGTGGCGTTACTTTTTTGTGCTTTACGTTCTATATGTTCCATATAAACATTCCCCTCTTTATAAGATGATAAAAACTATTATATCGCTGTTTGGCTATAATAATATTGCCAGAACAGAAAAATTATCTATGGTCAGATTAGCCGGGGAATTTCTTTCGCTAATTCTTCATAAAATTTTTGGTAGAATAAAGCAGGTATTTTTGGTATAATTATTGAATAGAGTATAGGAATAAGTAAAAAAATGGGAGGTCGCTATCGTGACAGAACTTAAGAAATTCAAACGTGTAGTTTTAAAGCTTAGTGGTGAAGCCCTGGCCGGTGAAAAAGGCTTTGGCATTGATCCGACAGTAGTATATGCCTTGGCCAAGCAAATCAAGGCTGTAGTTGAGACAGGGGTAGAGGTTGCTATCGTTAACGGCGGCGGTAACTTCTGGCGCGGACTCAGCGGCAGCAACAAAGGCATGGACCGTGCTACTGCTGACTACATGGGAATGCTGGCAACCGTTATCAACTCTTTGGCGTTGCAGGATGCTTTGGAAAACTTAGAGGTTCCGACCCGTGTGCAGACCGCTATTGAAATGCGTCAGATTGCAGAACCCTACATTCGTCGCCGTGCTATCCGTCATATGGAAAAAGCAAGAGTCGTTATTTTTGCCGCAGGTACTGGTAACCCCTATTTCTCCACCGATACCACCGCTGCTCTGCGTGCTGCGGAAATCGAAGCAGACGCTATCCTGATGGCTAAAAAAGGCGTAGATGGTGTTTATGACAGCGACCCGGCAGTTAATCCGGATGCGAAGAAATTTGATGAGCTGCCTTACATCGAAGTTATCAAACGTCATCTCAGCGTAATGGATTCCACTGCAATCAGCCTGTGCATGGATAACAACATTCCTATTGTAGTATTTAATATTGATGAACCGGGTAACATTCTGCGTGCTGCTGCAGGCGAAAAAATTGGTACCCTGGTAGGAGGTAAGGAATAATGGCAACAGTTAATGAAATTATCAGCGGTATCGAGAGCAAGATGGAAAAATCCGTTGCTGCTCTGCGTGTGGATCTGGCAAGCCTGCGTGCTGGCCGTGCAACTCCTTCTCTGCTGGAGAAGGTTATGGTTGATTACTACGGTTCCCCGACACCTGTAACTCAGGTTGCAAGCGTAACCGTACCGGAACCGCGCATGATTGTTATTCAACCGTGGGAGAAAAACATCCTGAAGGATATCGAAAAAGCAATTATGAAATCCGACCTCGGCCTGAACCCGAATAGCGACGGCATCTGCATTCGTCTGAACCTGCCGCAGCTGACCGAAGAGCGCCGTAAGGATCTGGTTAAGGTTGTACATAAAAAAGCTGAGGAATACCGTGTTGTAGTCCGCAACCTGCGCCGTGATGCCAACGATGCTATCAAAAAGACCGAAAAGGCTAAGGAAATCACTGAGGACGAGGCTAAGAAGGGCACCGAAAAGGTACAGAAGCTGACAGATAAGGTCATGAAGGAAATTGATGCTGCAGCTGCCAACAAAGAAAAAGAAGTAATGGAAGTATAATGAAAATTCCACAGGTTTTGGCACTGCCTCTGGAGGAGGCTGTCCGTCGCCTGGAGGCCGCAGGCTGCACTTATGAGGTGCAGCTTCTGCTGCCGCCGCGTGCAAGCGAGGCAGACTTTGAAGGACGCGAGGTGCGCAGATATGTAGTAAGACAACAGCAGTTGTCTGCTAATAGATTAGCTCTTACCATTGTGTATAGATAAGGAAGGAGGTGCGACGAATGGCTCTGAAAATTGATAAGGATTCTTGCGTAGGCTGCGGTACTTGTGCTGCTACCTGCCCCGTTGGCGCTATTACTGAAGTTGACGGTAAATATGAAATCGGTGAAGACTGCGTAGAATGCGGCGCTTGCGCTGCTAGCTGCCCGGTTGGCGCTATTGAGTAATTCAAGACTGCAATGCAAAATCAGGAAGGCGGCCTCCCGCAAGGGGGAGGCACGCCTCTTCTTTAATCAGGGGAAAAGTAAAGAAAACTAAAAGCAAGTTACAAATTTTAGCGAAGGGCTTGATGCTTGTGTTTAGAGGCTTGTTTCAAACAAAAAATAAGACTAAGAATAATATCGTAATGCATACTGAGGATCTGGACATGCAGAATATTCCTCAGCATATTGCTATTATTATGGACGGCAACGGTCGCTGGGCTAAGGCTCAGGGCAAGGTGCGCACCTTTGGCCATCAGGCTGGAGCGGAAACACTGAAAACTATTGTCCGTGCAGCTGATAAGCTGGGAGTTAAGGTTATCAGTGCTTATGCATTTTCAACAGAAAACTGGAAGCGTCCGGTGACGGAAGTAAACTTCATCATGGAGCTTTTGAGCCGTTATCTGACCAATGAAATTGACGAATTTAACGAAAATAACGTACAGGTGCGTTTTATTGGCTCGCGTAAAGGTCTGCCTGAGATTGTGCAGCAGAAGATGGAGCATGCAATAGAGGCAACGAAAAACAACACCGGTATTATTTTGAATTTGGCTATAAACTACGGCGGACAGGCAGAAATCCTGCATGCTGTGCGTACCATTGCGGCGGAAGCTGCCAACGGTACTCTTGCCGTAGACGATATAGATAATAATGTAATTGAAAACCATTTGTATACCAAGGGTCTGCCTGCGCCGGATCTGCTTATCCGTCCGGGCGGTGATTTGCGTATCAGCAACTTTTTGCTCTGGCAGATTGCTTATGCGGAAATCTGGACGACCAAGGTGTTCTGGCCGGAGTTCACGCCGGATCATCTGGTGGAGGCGATTTTGGCTTATCAGGGGCGCGAGCGCCGTTTCGGCGGGTTAGTCAGCCGCTAAGATACCGTATACTTCGTCAGGGCTCCTAGCAGTACTAATATGTACGGCGTCGTCGCCCTTCCTCGTCTCCGGCATCTTCCCGGCTGCCTAGAGAAAGGTGAAAATAGGTGAGAAGCTGTATACTTCGTCAAGGCCCTGGCAGTACGAATATTAAGATTCAGGGCTCCAATCAATTTTATAATTCAAAGAAGGATGTATTTTAACTATGTTAACACGTATTATTACCGGTGTAATCGGTATTGTGGCGGCAGTCGGCATTATCACCAAGGGTGGTATGGTTTTTAATGGTGCTGTTGCTGTTTTGGCCGCTGTGGCCTGGTACGAATACCACAAGATGGTGGAGAACAAGGGCTATCATGCCTACACGCTGACCGGTGGCGTTGGTGCACTGCTGATGGTGCTGCTTGCCGGCGCTGGCTATTATTTTGAGCTGGAGGGCGTTTATACGCTGGCATTTATGGTGATGCTGACAGCGCTGTTCTTCATTTTCAGCACGATTGAGGGCCTGTGGCTGCATTGCAACCGAGGTGAGCAGCATTGGGCCGAAAACAGTGCGCTTACTGCCTGGGGCATGCTGTACTGCGGTCTTTTGTTTGCGCACATTATTCTGTTGCGCTCCTTTGACGGCGGTCCGCATATCGACCTGGGCTTCCGCGTATTTGAGTACGGCGAAATCTGCTTGTGGATTGTGCTTTTGGGCACCTGGGCCAGCGATACCTTTGCTTATTTCTTCGGTCGTGCTTTCGGTAAGACACCGTTCTGCAGCGTCAGCCCGAAGAAATCCTTTGAGGGCGCTGTTTGCGGCTTTGTCGGCTGCTTTGTGACCGTACTGTTTCTGTGCATTATCTGCTTAGGCATTGCTTTGTGGCATGCTGTGGCAGTGGCGCTGGCGGTGGCAATTTTTGCTCCGATCGGCGATTTGATCGAATCTATTGTCAAACGCAGCTTTGATATCAAGGATTCCGGTAAGATTTTCCCAGGTCACGGCGGTGTGCTGGACCGTTTCGACAGCCTGCTGTTTACGGCACCGGTTGTGTATTATCTGCTGATGATTATCAGCGCTTTATCTATGTTTCAAGAATAGAGGATAACAAATGAAGAATATTTCTATTTTGGGCAGTACAGGCTCTATCGGTCGTCAGACTTTGGAGGTTGCCGCTGCCAATCCTGAAAAGCTGAAGGTACGCGCGTTGGTTGCGCATAAAAGCGATGAGCTTTTAGAGCAGCAGATTAAGCAGTTTGAACCTGATATTGCCGTTTTGACGGATAAGGATGCTGCTAAACGTTTGGCTGACCGCTATCACGGCAAGACAGAAATCTTAGCCGGGGAGGAAGGCCTTCTGGCTGCCGCTACCTACGAGGGAGCGGATACGGTGCTTGGTTCTATGGTAGGTTATGCCGGCTTGCGTCCGACGTTGGCTGCTATTGCCTGTGGCAAGAACATTGCGTTGGCGAATAAGGAAACGCTTGTTGCTGCCGGCAGCATTGTTATGGAGGCTGTGCGTAAGCACGGTGTAAGCCTGACTCCTGTTGACAGTGAGCACAGCGCTATTTTCCAATCTTTGCGCGGCGGTACGCAAAAGGAAGTCAAGCGCCTGATTATTACGGCGAGCGGCGGTCCGTTCCGCGGGAAAAAACGCAGTGAGCTGGAAAATGTCACCTTGGCACAATGCCTCAATCATCCTAACTGGAGCATGGGGCAGAAGGTTACGCTTGATTCCTCTACACTGGCCAATAAAGGCCTGGAGGTTATGGAGGCACATTGGCTGTTTGATATGCCTTATGATAAAATTGCGGTTGTTGTGCATCCGCAGAGCATCGTACACAGCTTGGTAGAATTCTGCGACGGCAGTGTGATTGCTCAGCTTGGTGTGCCTGATATGCGTCTGCCGATTCAGTTCGCTTTGAGCTGGCCGGAGCGCTATGATTACAGCTTTGAACAGCTTGATCTTGTTGCTGCGGGTAATCTTACCTTTGAAGCACCTGATTTAGAAGCATTTCCTTCCTTGAAGATTGCTATTGACTGCGGTAAGGCCGGCGGTACTCTGCCCTGTGCCTTCAATGCTGCCAACGAGGAGGCTGTATATGCCTTTTTGGCAGGCAAAATAAAATATCTGGATATCCCTTATATCACTGCTACGGTTACAGCGCAGCATAACAATGTTCTGCGTCCGCAGCTGGAGGATATTGAAGCAACGGATACCTGGGCACGTGCTGCAGCCCAAGGGGTTATTGCTAAATTATAGACTGAAGGCCGGCAGGATTAGCCGACTATCGTAAGGAGGTAAAATGCTTACAATTTTAGCCGCTGTTTTTGTTTTTGGTGTGCTGGTTACGGTACACGAATTCGGTCATTTTATTACGGCGAAGCTTACTGGTATGCGTGTTGATGAATTTGCTATCGGCTTCGGTCCTAAGCTATATCAGCAGAAGGATGGCGATACTCTGTACAGCCTGCGGGCTATTCCGCTGGGTGGCTATAATAAAATCGCAGGTATGGATCCTGATGATCCGCCTGAACCGGGAACCTTTAAATCCAAGCCGATACCGTCCAGAATGTTGGTAATTTTGGCGGGTGCGCTGATGAATTTTCTGCTGCCGATTATTCTCTTCAGCGGTATTTTTATGCTGGAGGGCAGACAGGAGCTGGTAAATGAGCCAATCCTGGGCACTGTTGTAGACGGTATGGCTGCAGAAAAAGCAGGCCTGCGTAACGGCGACCGTATTTTGACGATTAACAATAAGCCTGTTGCTACCTGGACGGAGGTTGTTACCAACCTGCGTGCCAGCGGCACTAATCCGGTGACGCTGACTGCAGAAAGCAATGGCGCTGTAAAAAGCTACACTATGACTCCTGTGTATGACAGAGAGGCTGGCCGTCCCTTAATTGGCATCAGCCCCAAGTTCCATAAGGTAAGCCTAGGCTTTTTCGGCTCAATTCAAGAAGGCGTTATCTACACCAAAAATATTGGTGTTTCTATGCTGAATGGCTTGTACAAGATTGTTTCCGGTAAGGCTCCGGCTGAGGTAGCCGGTCCTATCGGCGTGGCACAGATGGCCGGTCAGGTAGCGGAAAAGGGAATGCTGCCGTTGATTACCTTTGTTGCCTTTTTGAGCATCAACCTGGGCGTTATCAACCTGCTGCCGTTGCCGGCGCTGGATGGCGGACATTTTGTACTGCTGCTTTTGGAAGGTCTGCGCGGCAAACCGCTCGGCAGCAAGGCAATGACTAACATCCAGATGGTAGGTATTGTGCTGATTTTAGCGCTGACAGTATTTTCCACCTTTAAGGATATAACACGTTAAGAGGTGAACGAAAGTGATAGAACGTAGAAAAACCCGCCAACTGCACGTAGGCAGCGTGGCTTTGGGCGGCGATGCTCCGATTGCCGTTCAGTCTATGACTAACACACATACAGACGATGCTGCTGCAACCTTGGAGCAGATTCAGCGTCTGGCAGATGCAGGCTGCGATATTATCCGCTGTGCCGTGCCTGATATGGCAGCGGCGGAGGGCCTGAAAACTATTTGTAAGGAAAGTCCGATTCCTGTCATTGCCGATATTCATTTTGATTATAAGCTGGCTTTGGCAGCGATTGAAGCAGGCGTTGACGGCCTGCGCTTAAACCCCGGCAATATCGGCGGCGAGGAGAAGGTGCGCGCTGTTGTTGAAGCAGCGAAGAAACGCAATATTCCTATCCGCATCGGTGTCAATGCCGGCTCCCTGCCGAAGGATTTGCTGGAAAAATACGGTCATCCCACCGCGGAGGCTCTTGTGGAGGCGGCTTGGCGCCACGTCCGCATTCTCGAAGCGATGGATTACCGTAACATTAAGATTTCGCTCAAAGCGCATGATGTGCCGCTGACACTGGAGGCCTATCGTCTGATGGCAGCGCAGTGTGATTATCCGCTGCATGTCGGCATTACGGAGGCAGGCACTGTCAACAGCGGTATTATCAAATCCGCAGTAGGCATCGGTACGCTGCTTGCCGAGGGCATAGGCGATACTATCCGCGTTTCGCTGACCGGTGACCCGCTGAACGAGGTGCGTGTGGCCTATGATATTCTGAAATCCCTTGGTCTGCGTGAGCACGGACCGACCTTAATCAGCTGTCCGACCTGCGGACGCACCCGCATCAGTTTGGAAAAGCTGGCGCTGGAAGTTGAACGCCGTCTGGCAGGTATTACAGAACCAATTACGGTTGCCGTTATGGGCTGTGTGGTCAACGGACCTGGTGAAGCACGTGAGGCTGACGTCGGTATTGCCGGCGGCATTGGCGAGGGACTTGTTTTCCGCAAGGGCGAAATCCTGCGCAAGGTCCCCGAAAATCAGCTTGTAAGCGAGCTTTTTGCTGAAATAGATAAAATTTTACTTGAGAGGAAGGTATCCCGTTAATGAAAGTTTCTAAAATGTATGCACCCACTCTGCGTGAGGTTCCGTCCGAGGCTGAAATCCCGAGCCATCAGCTGCTGCTGCGTGCCGGTTTTATGCGTAAATCCACCAATGGCATGTACACCTATCTGCCGTTGGCTTGGCGTGTTATTAAAAAAATCGAAAATATTATCCGTGATGAGATGGACCATGCAGGCTGCCAGGAAATCATGATGCCGATTATGCAGCCGGCAGAAATCTGGAAGGAAAGCGGCCGTTGGGACGCTTACGGCGCAGAAATGGTACGCTTGAAGGACCGTCATGGCCATGAATACTGCCTTGGTCCTACCCACGAGGAAATGGTTACTACCTTGGTTAAGAACGATGTGCGTTCCTACCGTCAGCTGCCGTTAAACCTGTATCAGATTCAGGACAAATTCCGTGACGAACGCCGTCCGCGCTTCGGCCTGATGCGCAGCCGTGACTTCATCATGAAGGACGCTTATTCCTTTGACCGTGATGAAGCAGGTCTGGACGTTTCCTACAAGGCAATGTATGATGCTTATGACAGAATCTTTACCCGTTGCGGTCTGACCTTCCGTCCGGTAGAAGCAGACAGCGGTGCTATCGGCGGTACCGGCAGCCATGAGTTCATGGTGCTGGCAGACAGCGGTGAAGCAGAAATTACCTACTGCACTAAATGCGATTACGCTGCCGATATCGAAAAGGCAGAGCTGTATCCGCTGGAGGCTCCGGCAGAAGAAATGCAGGAGCTGAGCGAGGTTGAAACCCCGAACTGCAAGACTATTGCCGACGTTTGCGCTTTCCTCAACGCTCCGATGGAAAAATCCGTAAAAGCTGTTGCTTACCAATGCGAAAAAGGCCTGGTACTGTGCTTTGTTCGCGGTGACCACGAGGTTAACGAAACCAAAGTACAAAACACTGTAGGCGCAGTTGAGCTGGAAATGGCTGAGGCAGAGCTGCTGGCTAAAGCCGGCACTGTCGGCGGCTACATGGGCCCTGTTGGCCTTGACCCCGAAAAGGTTATTATCGTTTGCGATGCAACCGTTATGAATATGCACAATGTTTGCTGTGGTGCTAACCATGAAGGCTTCCACTACATCAACGCTAACCCGGGCCGTGACTTCACTCCGACCTACGTTGCCGATATCCGTCTGATGGCTGAAGGCGATCCCTGCCCGCACTGCGGCGCTCCGATTGCTAAGGCTCGCGGTATCGAAGCAGGCCAGGTATTCAAGCTGCACACCAAATACAGCGCAGCTATGAAATGCACCTATCTGGATGAAAACGGCAAAGAGCAGCCGATGGTAATGGGCTGCTACGGTATCGGCGTTGGCCGTACTATGGCTGCCTGCGTTGAACAAAGCCATGATGCCGACGGCATGATCTGGCCTGTTGCTATCGCTCCGTATGAAGTACTTGTTGTACCTGTAAACGTAAAGGATGAAGCATCCTTCGCTAAAGCTGAAGAAATCTACAACGAGCTGCACAAAGCAGGCGTTGAGGTTGTTATCGACGACCGCAAGGAGCGTCCGGGCGTAAAATTCAAGGACGCAGATTTGATCGGCTATCCGTTGCGCGTAGTTGTAGGTCCTAAGACTCTGCAGACCGGCGAGCTGGAAGTAAAAGTTCGTAAGACCGGCGAAGTAAGCATGCTGCCGCTGGACAGTGACTATATCACTGCTATTAAGGAGATGCTGCAAAAGCTGTAAAAATAACTCAGTTCCCGTGTCTGCGCTCGGCGCAGACAGAGGGAACAGAAGCTGTGAGGTGATACTGGCATGGATTTGATTAATACTTCTTTTTTGCATAACAAAGAGGTTGTTATGGTTATCAGGCTGGTTGTTGCTGCAATTCTCGGCGGTATTGTCGGTATAGAAAGAGGCAGCGGTGACCGTCCTGCCGGTTTCCGTACGCATATTCTTGTGTGCGTTGGCTCGGCGCTGTTTATGCTCGTTTCGCTTTACGGCTTTGATGATGTCTATCCTCAGACTGCCAAGCTGGAGGAGGATATCGGCCAACGCCGTGACTCGGCGCGTATCGCAGCCCAGGTTGTCAGCGGCATAGGCTTTCTCGGCGCAGGCACCATTCTGCATGAGGGCTTAACTATCCGCGGCCTGACAACTGCTGCTAGCCTGTGGATGGTTTCCGCAATCGGCCTTGCTGCCGGCAGCGGTATGTACTTCCTCAGCAGTGTGGCAACCATTATCACTATGATAACTTTGGTTACCTTCCATACATGGGAAAAACGCTTTGCTGCCAACAGCCGCAGTGACCGCCAGTTTATCCGCATCATTACTACAAACCGTTCCGGTGCCATCACCGATGTTACCGGTTATTTGTCACTCAACGGTGTGCAGGTAAAATCGCTGAACGTAAAGCGTGATAAGGAAAAGAATCGCCTGGTGCTGGAGGTCTTTCTGAAGCTCGGCAAAACTGCGCTCGATGGCGGAGATTTGGTAAGAGGGTTGCAGGGGATAGAGGGTGTTGTTGGTGTCGAAAACATGCGATAAGAGAGATAAGCGATAGCACGTCATCTGCGTTGTTGCGTCGCCTCGACGTACTAGAAGTACGCCGTCGGCATCCGCGCCTAGCATCTGACGCACTCTAGCTTATCTCGTAAAACAGAGGTAGATAGCACGTCATCTGCGTTGTTGCGTCGCCTCGACGTACTAAAAGTACGTCGTCGGCATCCGCCCTGGCATCTGACGCACTCTAGCTTATCTCAAGGAAAAAGGAAGATAGCACGTTATCTGCGTTGTTGCGTCGCATCGACGTACTAAAAGTACGCCGTCGGCATCCGCCCTGGCATCTGACGCACTCTAGCTTATCTCAAGGAAAAAGGAAGATAGCACGCTATCTGCGTTGTTGCGTCGCCTCGACGTACTAAAAGTACGCCGTCGGCATCCGCGCCTAGCATCTGACGCACTCTAGCTTATCTCGGAAAAAAAGAGGATGAGATAGCACGCCATCTGCGTTGCTATATAATCCCCCAACAACTTCTCCCGTCATTATTAGGAAAGGATTTAATGTGAATAAAAAATATTGCCTGATTCCTGATGAAGAAAAATTTTATAGTTTTTTGGCTTCGCTGACCTTTTCCCCGGTGGAACTGATGCAGCTGAAGCTGATGCATATCAATCAGATTTGTGTAGACGAGTCTGCCTGTCAGTGGGAGGTACACTTCAGCTGTGCCGCCCATCTTACCGGCGGCTTGCTGCAGAAGGCGGCGCAGCAGCTTGCAGCCGCTTTTTCTTTGCAAAGCGTAGACATGATTTGCGACGGCGACGGCTCAAAATGCCATCTGCCGCAGCGCGAGCCGCAGGCAGAGGTGGAGATTACCGACTGCACGGGCGAGCCGTTGCCGGAGGAAATTCCTTTGCCTCCAGAGCCGCCTGATATTGAAATCGGCGAAACTCTGCCGCCGGAGCCTCCCTGCGAAGTGTCCTACAACAATCCGGAGGAGGACCCCGAGTATCTGCAGGCTATGGCAGCCTTATACGGTGAAAAGAAGGCTGACGGCCAGCTGTGGGGCAAAAAAATTAAGGGTATGCCACGTAAGCTTGATACTGTTACTGAGGAAGAGCGCAACGTTGTTATCGAAGGCACCTTTGTCAAAAGTCTGGATAAGGACGGTGCGCTGCAGACCTTTATTGACAAGGAAACGCGCGTCGGTTCTATTGTGCTGACCTTTAACGTGAGTGATGATACCGGCGGTATTTTCGTTAAGCTGCGTTTTGACAAGCGTGACGGCGGCGACCCGCGCAAGGAATGCAATGAGTTTAAAAATCTGCTTAAGCCCGGTATGCGCCTGCGTCTGCAGGGTGATGTTGCACCCGACCGCTTTGCCTTTGACGAGATGTGCATGGTGCCTCGCGGCATTATGAAGCTCGATGCCAAGGAGCAGCGCATGGATAATGCCGAGGTCAAGAGGGTTGAGCTGCATTGCCATACGAAGATGAGTAAGCTTGATGGCCTGACGCCGATGGAGGGCCTGGTCAAGCAGGCAATCCGTTGGGGCCACAAGGCTTTGGCGATTACCGATCATGGTGTAGTGCAGGCCTTTCCGTTTTGCTTTGATGCGGCGGAGGGCAGTGACCTGAAGCTGATTTTCGGCATGGAGGGTTATCTTATCAGCGACCGTCAGACGAAGGACGATGCTGTTGATACGGAAAATCCCGATGCTGCGACTAAGGGCAAAAGCAAAATCAGCAGCCACCATATTATTATTCTGGCGAAGAATGAGGTTGGTCTGCGTAATCTGTACCAGCTCGTTACTATCAGCCATCTGCGTTATCTGAATAAGCGTCCGCTGCTGCCGCGCGCTGTTATCGAGGAGCATCGCGAAGGTCTGATTCTCGGCTCGGCCTGCGAGGCGGGCGAGCTTTATCGTGCGGTGCGCCTGGGCGCAAGCGATGAGGAGCTGGAGGAAGTCGCCGGCTTTTATGATTATCTGGAAATTCAGCCGACGGGCAATAACCAGTTCCTGGTACGCGAAAATTATTGCACGGAGGAGGATTTGCGTGAGCATAACCGCAAAATTTATGAGCTGGGCAAGCGCTTGGGCAAGCTGACTGTGGCAACCTGCGACGTGCATTTCCTCAATCCGGAGGATGCGCAGCTGCGTGCGATTCTGCAGGCCGGTCAGGGCTATAAGGATGCGGATTTGCAGCCGCCGCTGTACTTGCACACTACGGAGGAGATGCTTGAGGAGTTCTCTTACCTTGGCAAGGAGGCAGCCTACGAGGTTGTTGTTACGAATACCAATAAGATTGCAGATATGATTGAGCGCATTAAGCCTGTTCCCGACCGCGACCAGCTGTATTCGCCGTCGATTCCCGGTGCGGAGGATGCCGTGCGTGATTTGTCCTATGCCAAAGCGCATGAATGGTACGGCGAAAAGCTGCCGCAGATTGTTGAGGACCGCTTGAAGATGGAGCTGGACGCTATTATCGGCCACGGTTTCTCCGTATTATATTACATTGCGCATAAGCTGGTTAAGCATTCTATCGACCGCGGTTACCTGGTAGGCTCGCGTGGCAGCGTAGGCTCGTCCTTTGTTGCTACAATGCTGGATATTACCGAGGTTAATGCGCTGAAGCCGCATTACCGCTGTCTGCATTGCCGTCACAGCGAATTCTTTATGAACAATGAGGTCGACAGCGGCTTTGACCTGCCGCCGAAGGATTGCCCCGAATGCGGCACCAGAATGCTGCGCGACGGTCACGATATCCCGTTTGCGGTTTTCCTGGGCTTCCACGGCGATAAGGTTCCTGATATCGATTTGAACTTCTCCGGCGGTATCGATCCCGATGATCCGTCAGCTATGTCCGACCAGAGCGTAGCGCACAAGTACACCGAGGAGCTTTTCGGACGCGACAACGTATGCCGCGCCGGTACGATTGCTACCATCGCCAACAAAACGGCGATAGGCTTTATCAGAAAATATTATGAGAGCAAGAATCTGCATGTGCATCCTGCGCATGTGGCTGCACTGGTTGAAGGCTTTGCCGGCATCAAGCGCACTACGGGCCAGCATCCCGGCGGCATCATGGTTGTGCCGCGTAATATGGATATCCATTATATTACGCCGATGAACCGTCCTGCCGATGATAAGGATGGCACTACTATTACTACTCACTACGATTATCACAGCATCAACGACCGTCTGGTTAAGCTGGATATTCTGGGCCACGATGATCCGATGGTTCTGAAGATGCTGGAAAAATATCTGCAGGAGGATGTGGATCCCAACTTTGATCCCAAGAAGATTCCTGTGGGCGATGAAGAAACGATGCGTATCTTCCAGGATACAACTTCCCTCGGCGTTACGCCGGAGCAGATTGACAGTGCCGTCGGCACCTTCGGCATCCCGGAATGCGGTACCAAATTTGTACGCCAGATGATCAGCGACGTACAGCCGAAGAAATTCAGTGAGGTTGTGCGTGTATCAGGTTATTCGCATGGTACGGACGTATGGCTGAACAATGCGCAGGATTTGATTAAGGAAGGCAAGCCTGTTGCCGAAACTATCTCCACACGTGACGACGTTATGACGCACTTGATTTCCAAGGGCGTGGAACCCAGTCTGGCGTTTAAGACGATGGAGCACGTGCGTAAGGGCAAGGCGGCGAAAAAAGGTCTGGAGCCGAAGATGCTCGAGGCTATGCGCGCAGTAAATATTCCTGAATGGTATATCAAGTCCTGCGAAAAGGTACAGTATCTGTTCCCGAAGGCGCACGCTGTTGCGTACGTTCTTATGGCTTACCGTATTGCCTATTGCAAGGTGCATTATCCCAAAGAATTTTATGCGGCGTACTTTACAGTGCGTGCCAAGGATTTTGACTACACCCATGTTTCCAAGGGTAAGAGCTATGTAAAGAATTTCATCAAGAATGTTTACCAGCAGGGCTTCAAGGCTTCGCCGCTGGATAAAACGACGGTTACTTATCTGGAGCTGGTAAATGAAATGCTGGAGCGCGGTCTGAGCTTTGATAAGATGGATTTATACAAGTCGGACCCGATTAAATTCCTGGTTACGGAAAACGGCCTGCGTCCGCCTTTGGCTGCCTTGGGCGGTGTAGGTGAAAACGCTGCCAAGAGCATTGCTGCGGCGAGGGACATCAACCGGCCGTTTATCTCTCAGGAGGATTTGCGCCAGCGTTCCGGCGTCAACAAGAGTGTTATCGAAAAGCTGGCAGACATGGGCGTTTTGGGAGATTTACCGGAAAATAACCAGATAGATTTGTTTGCCTGAGATAGGAGATAGATATGCAAAAAATAATTTTGGCCTATAATTTTACGCCTGAGCGTCTGCAGGCACTGAAGCTCATCTGCATGATGCTGCGCACGCAGCTGCGCGCCGTGGCACGTGAGGAGCTACTGCAGCCTGTAGGCTATTTGGCAGGCTTGCCCGAGGTGGCGTCTGTCAGTGAGGCTTATAGTGGTGACGAGGGGCAGGAGGAAATGCTGCTCATGTGCGGCTTCAGCCGACAGGATTTGGACAGGCTGCTGGCTGCTATTAAAAAGGGCAAGCTGCGTCAGGTGGCGCTCAAGGCGATGCTGACACCCACCAACTGCACCTGGAGCGGTCTGCAGCTTTTGAGCGAGCTGCAGCAGGAGCATGCTTATATGCACAACAAGAATGCGGGCAAATAAGCAAAATTGCCGCTGCCGGTAGTTTTACTGGCGTTAAAGCGCTTTCTCTGATATAATTAGGCATGATAAACTTTAGCTACATTTAGGAGGATAATAATAATGGCAAAAGATAGTTCCTTTGACGTTGTTTCCCAAGTTGATATGCAGGAAATGGATAACGCTGTCAACCAGGTTAAGAAAGAGATTGACCAACGTTATGATTTCCGCGGCAGCAATGCTTCCATCGAGCTCGGCGAGAAGGAAGTAAAAATTGCAGCTGAGGACGAGTACAAGCTGGGCGCAATTTTAGATATGCTGCGCCAAAAAATGGCTAAACGCGGTATTCCTCTGCGTTGCCTGGTTCCGGGCAAAATTGAGCCCGCTGCCAAAGGCACTGTTCGCCAATCTTTGGAAATCCAACAGGGTATTTCTAAGGAGAACGGCAAAAAAATCGTGGCAGCTATCAAGGCTTCCAAGCTGAAGGTAACTGCTCAGATTCAAGATGACCAGGTACGTGTTGCCGGTGCGAAAAAGGATGATCTGCAGGCTGTTATCCAGCTGCTGAAGGCCGGCGATTTCGGCGTTGATCTGCAATTCATCAACATGCGCTAAGCATTCGTCCACGGTTTGGAAAAGAGTGGAGCAAAATGACAGAACACAAAGACTTTGACAAAAAGAAAATCAATGACGGCGAGCTGCAGAAGTATTCCGGAAGCTACAGCGAGGAAGGCCTGCTGCATAAAATCAGCCGCTACGGTGCTCACATCGGCATCGAGCTGCTGTATAAGGTCGTGCAGCTGTGGTGCGTACTGCAGAAGTCGGAGGTTCCTGCGAAGGAAAAGGCGTTGATTATGGGAGCTTTGGGGTATTTAATCGCTCCCCTGGATTTTGTGCCGGATATGACACCGGTGTTGGGATATAGTGATGACCTGGTGGCAATTACCTTTGCGCTGCTGAAGGTGCAGGGGTATATTGATGAAGAGGTTGATGCCAGAGCCAAGGAGCTGTTGGCGAAGTTTTTTGATAAGGATGTCGTTGCGAAGCTTTGAGTGCTTTGGACTAAGGGGCGCTGCCGGAAGGCAGCGCTTTTTTTCGTGCGTAAGCTTCTAATGATACAAAGATTAAAATAGTGCTTGTTGTGGAGTAATCTATATTTGCATTGATGCCGAAAAAAGATTTGGTAAAGTGAAAAAAAGAATGTAATTGATATTTTACTTGTGATTTAATGCAGAATATTGCTTATCTTGCGCAATATATGAAACAAAACAATATATAATATACTTTCTGAAAAGTAAATAGAAAACAGATGATAATAATTAAGAAATGTAAAATCTTGACTATATAATGTTTAGAGTGCTATAATAAAAGTTGTAAATGACATGAAGATTCAATAGGAAAGTAGCAATAAATAGAATTAAACAAAATTGTAACTTTGTACCAAACATTATTCTATACATAATAAAATTTTAAAAACATATTAAACAAATAGGGAAGCATGGTGAAAATCCTGCACTGTACCGCAATTGTATTAGGGAGTGCTTCCATCATATAAGCTTATTGCCATAGCTTATACCTTTCGCACAGGGATGAAAGCATGAAGATCTTGAGTCAAAGCGCTGTTTGTTTGAGATATCCATTATACCTGCGATTTACAGGCGGATGAGAATGGTTTTAGTATGTCTTTGTAAAGAAGGGGGACGTGGATTCAAAATGAGATATGAGGATCTAAAAGTCAGTTTAACACATTTTCAGAGCCTGGATGAGAAATTCGTACTTATACCGCGAGATTATCTGCTATCTCTTATAGGGGAGATTTTAAGATTGCGACGGCGTGACGGAGCAAGAGCACAGCAGGGAAAGATAGATTCTATATGCAACAGCTATCTGAAAACAAAATTATAGATTTATAACTGAATTTACAAATAAATACAAAGCATGTACTTCAGCACGCCAAATAGCTTAGCTTACCTGCACAGGAGACCGTGAAGTCGGATTGCAGCTGAAGACATATAAAATTAATCTGATGACTTGATTTTATAATGGGATTATTATGCCCATTATAAAATTAAGTCTTTTTTTTAGTTTATGATAAATTTCCGGGTTAAGGAGGAGATTTTAGTGAAAAATATTAATGGCCAAAATATTTTAGCTGCAGCAATTGCTGTATCTCTGGGATGCTGCTTTGTTGATTTTCTGCCCGCTGCCTATGCGGAAGCAAATGATGCCGCACAGACAGCAAGCAATGGGGCTGATGATTCATTGATGGACTTTAGCCTTGAGGCGATGACGGTAGAAGCTAAACGTCCCGATTGGGAAAGCAAGCTTTCTCCCGGTACGGTAAATATAGTGCGTCCTGATGACTTCAAGGGTGAGCAGAAATCATTGCCTGATTTGCTTTTAACCGTTCCCGGTGTGCATGTGCGTGAGGTAAACGGCAAGGGACAATATACAACAGTGACGATGCGTGGCTCTACTGCGGCGCAGGTCGGCATTTTTATTGATGGTGTATTAGCCAACCTTGGCGGCGATACTGCTGTCGACCTTTCGACAATTCCTGTAAAAAACGTAGAGCGTATTGAGGTTTACCGCGGTTATATTCCCAGCCGTTTCGGTGGTACCTTTATGGGCGGTGTTATCAACATTGTTACCAAAAAACCGGAAACAACCAATGTATCCTTAGAGGTTGGCAAAAGCTCTTATGGTGGCAAAAGAGGCTCTATGGAAATAACTGCTCCTCTCGGAGATGGTTCATTGATGGTTGGCACTAACTACGAATCAAGTGACGGTGATTTCAAATATAAGAACTATGCTGCGGAAAGGTATTTGCCGTATGGTGCGGAACAGATAGCAGGTCAGCAGAAAGTAATCGATAATTTTAATAATGAAACTATCGATTATATGACCAAAGGTGCAGTGATAAACCTGAAGCAGGAACAAATAGATTACTATAAAGCAAATAATGATGCCTGGTTGGGCTTTGTAAGAAGTGACAGCCTGAAGGATGCTATTTATGACAACAGATATAAATATGCGAAAAAAGATGTAGGCAATTCCAATCTGTATTTAATTGAACAACAGGTTGTGGACAGAGGTCTTAAGGATGAGTACCTTAAAAGAGGCTATGACGACAGTGACTGGCATGAGGCGCTGAAATATGACTGGATTGGCAGTTCCTTTGGCGAGGGAGTGCTTACACCGGAAATCAAGGAAGAAATCCTCAAAGAGTATGGTGATAAAGTAGTTCAGAATAACATAGATAAGTGGACGAATGATGCGGACCCTGATAAAAATAAAAATCAAGCCGGCAGAAAAGAGTCACTGGAAAAATTAAAACAAAAACAAAAGGAAGCAGCTAATGCTACCAGATACAGAAAATACAATGACTATGAAAAGACCAGCACAATTGTAAAATGGCAAAATAAAAACTGGGTTGTCAAGGGCACATATGATACCTTGGACAGACATATGCCGGACAGTGTATGGCTGGGTGATGTCAATGCAGCGGTTTATAATAACGGCGTTGATTTGAGCGACAGATATTATTATGACAGCCGCAGACAGAAACAGAACAGCGCCAGCCTGATGCTGCAGAACCGTCAGGAGGTTGGCAAGCTTGAATGGGGCTGGATGCTCGACTATATGCATCAGGATAAAAAGTATCGGGCAGAGCATATCAATACGGCGTATCCGAACAGTGAATGGGATATGCAGAACCAGCCGTTGCGCGAATGGAGCCGTTATAAATCCAATAAATACACGGCTCAGATTGATGGCGGTTATAAGCTGAACGATAATAATATGTTGGATTTTTTGATTAACTACTCTAAAGAAGGCTTGGATATAGACGGTTCCAACATGGCTAAAATTTTAGGCGGACAGGCCAGTCAGAATTTCCTCTCCGCACAAATCCGTAACCGCTATGAGCAGGAGCTGTTCAACGTACAGATGCAGGATTCTATTACCTTAGATAAAGAGGGTACCTGGATTTTCACACCGAGCGTACGTTATAACCAATCGAAGATTACCGGCTTCAGTGATGGCAAGCGCTTTACCGACGGACAGGCAAGCTGGATTCATCCTAAGGATTCGCAGACCAAGGGTAAGGCAACCTGGCAGCTGGCTTTGAAAAAAGAAGTTAATGAAAACCTTACTCTGCGTATGACGGGCGGGACCTATTACCGTTTGCTGAATATGGCGGAAATTGCTGGTGACGGTGCCGGTATTCTTCCTGCTCCGAAGAACCATAACGGTGACGGTGCCATGTTCCCTGTTCCTGAAGAGGGTAAGCAGTTTGATATCAGCGCCATTATGCATAACAAGCTGTTGGGGGCAGATAACTCTACTACATTGACTTATTATTGGCGCGATTCTACCAATATGCTGCAGCTTGAGCGTGCAGGCAAGGATTATTGGTCTTATTTTAATGATAACAAGGGTAAATCTCATGGCGTTGAATTGCAGAGCAGCTTTAAATGGGATAAGTTCGATCTTGATTTACAGGTAACCTATCTTAACACTAGTGCTTACAACAAGCATACGGCTACACAGTTTGGCGAATACGCTCCGGTATGGCCGACATACCAGCCGGAATGGGAGGGCAATATTCGTCTGACTTACAGACCTTCGGAGAAATTCTCGCTCTTTGCCGAAGGACATTACACGGATGAATACTTCACTTATTACAATAAGGCGACGAGTGGCAAGCTGTCACCGTATCTGTCAGGAAAACCGGTATGCTCTTTGTTTGTTATGAACAGCGGTCTGAAGTGGATGCCGAAGAAAAATTGGCAGCTGACCTTTGGCTGCAATGACATTCTCAACAAAGGTCCGAAATCTAAAATTCGCAGTGATGCAGCTTTCATGGTTCCCGGTTATATTAATCCGGAATTTCCGATACAGGGCCGCACCTATTATGTTACAGCGCGTTATCAGTTCTAAAGGGGGAATTATCAATGCGTAAGTTCAGTAAAAGTAAAAAGGCAGCGATTTTAGCCTCAATAATGGGTGGATGGATGATTGGCGGCAGTGCTTTCGCAGCCAATCTGTTGATAACTGTTCCTTCTAACTATGGTGCCAGCAATATGACGGCTATTACCGGTTCACGTGTTACCGATAAGGTTGACAGCAAAGCAAATGTAGCAGTAATTGAATCTTTGAATAAGGATCCCGGTACTTATAGCTTTGTGTTGGATGGCAAGAGCATGTTTTTACTGCGCCAATACAACTACAGCACAGTTGATTTGATTCCTTCGAAGGTAATCGGTGCCGATACAACCTGGAGCAAGGATGAGGTTTATCCATCCGGCATTATTACCAAAGGTGCCAACCCGCATTCCGCAGCCGGTTATAATGGATATATCTATGTCGGTGATTATGATTTAGGTACTATCGGCGTTGTAAAGTACGATAAGAATGTTTTGACCGAAGAGGTCAGCAAATCCCGTAATCTGATGGAAGATCTTAATACGTACTGCGGCATGAGTTACAGTTCTCCCGGCTGGGTGCATGGCGAAGGCATGGTTGTTAAAAACGGACAGCTTTATGTAGTTGTCAGCATCAATCCTAAGGGCGGCTATGATCCATATGATGACAGTATAATTATGCAGTATCAGATAAAGGATGACGGTAGTCTTGAATATGTTAACTATACCTGTAGTGCCCGCAATCCTGACTCGGTTAAGCTGAACAATTATAATGATATACTGCTGCATACAGGTATCGGCGGTTACCAATATGTAGGACATGGCAATAGTGAATCTGCTATTACTTTGGCTACAATTAATAACAATGTTCTGAATCAGGAATCTAAATCTGTAGTATTGCCGGAAAATGTCAAGAGTAATGGTCTTGATTTCCGTGATATGACTGTCTGGCCTAATGGTACTGCCTATATCCTGGCATATAACCTGGCAACCGGTGGCGGCGGCAGTAATCTGAAGGTTTATAAAACTACAGTGGCTAACCTGAGCTCGGACAACCCTGTAAATTGGGAAATTGTTGTTGAAGGTAATACAGAGGGCGGTGGCAATACCGGAGTCGGCACCGGTTGGTTTAATAAGCTGTTTGCTGAATATTATACTAAGCGTGTTTGGGGCGAATTTGGCAATAATATCGTAGTTTATACCGATGGCGCTGTTAAGCCTACCTATACGTGGAGTGCCTATACACTGGCAGGTAATACATCCTACCACACCTTTAACTCTGTTTCATTGCTTTCCGGTGATACTGTTTTCGGCAACAAAGCTTTGCTTACAACCTCACGGGAAGAAGGTCTTACATCTCCTTCCATGACCACAACCAAGATTGTCAACATCAATGCCAACAGCAAAACCGGCGACTATTTCCAACGCATCAGCGGCACTGATGCTGACAGCTCCGTTTACAGTGGTGTCAGCAGTGATAACAGTGTTTACACCTTTACCGCTGATAAAACTATCAGCCTGAAGCCTAATGCATGGAAAACACAGGCTGATTTAAGCAATAATATTCTGGCTGCTGTTTATGCGCATGACGGCAATGATGTTACTGTCAATGCCGGCAGCAATACTTTGCAGCTGCAGGTACAGAACAGCGTTGCTACACCTGTAGGTGTTTATGCCGGCAATGGCAAGAACGTTACTATTAATGCAGGTAAACTGAATATTATTACCATTGGTGCGGTAGATGGCAATTCCTTGAATAACGCTATTATGAATGATGCCGGTAAAGCGGCCGCCAGCAAGATCACTGTTAATGGCGATGTTAACATTTCAATGAACGGCGGCTACGGCGGTAATGGCGTTGCTGTACAGAAGACAGACCGTTGGGGCGAAGCAAGCTATGCTTCTGATGTTGCTAACACAATTACAATTAACGGCAATTTGACTGTAAAGGGTACTGACAGCGAAACCTGGGGCATTCCTATAAATGCAGACAATACTTTATCGCGTTTCAATAACGCCGGTATTCTTACACAGGTTGAAAACAGCCGTGTAGATGTCAGTGGTACTGCTGATATGGATGTGTATGGTAATGGTATTACAACGAATGCCAAGAACAGTACGGTATCTATTGGCGGTGGCGAGATTAATGTGCCGAAGGGCATGAATTATGGCTACTATACTTTGGGCGCATATCAGGGAACTATTAACGTTAACACCGGTAAGGATGGCGCGGCAGCCGGCAATAACAGCGTCAAGCTGGGCGGCGACATTTTTGCTTTGTCAACCGGTACAGTTAATGTAGCGCTGACTACAGGTGATTCCTATCTGCGTGGCATTGTAGATAATGGCGGTACGGTCAATATGTGGCTGCAAAATGGTGCAAGCTGGATAAATCAGGCCAACAATACCCGCTATGCACAGGATAATGAAGATGTCGGCAGTAATGGCGCCAGCCACATCAGCAAACTGACCGGCGGAAGTAAAGATGCTGCCGGCGTTATCTTCCAAAAGAATGGCAGCAAGGATATAACCATAGACAAATACAGCGGTAATACTATGGTTATTTATGAGCATGATAACAGTAACCCGGAAAATATTTTGGGTGGCAATTTTACGGTGAAGACTGCTGACAGCGGTTCCGCTGTAGCTTTGCGTACGGACAGCAGTGGTGTAAATACTTCTTCTGAAGCAACTGTTAATAAGGTTCTCGATGCATTGGCCAATAAGCTTTATTATACAGATTATGTCAGCGGCAGCAGAAATCTGGACGGACAGGTACAGATTGCCGAAGGTCTGACAGCAGCTTCCACAGCTAAATATGTAGGCAGTGTTAAATACAGCGACACCACTGGACAGGGAAGCCTGGGTGAAAAAATCAGTGTGCAGACTGAAACTCCCGAGGGAGATAATACTGATGCAGATAAAAACTTCCTTTTAGAAAAAGGCGATTGGCATGGCAATAACAGCGGTGACAATGTAAATCTGGCACTGAAGGATAAAGCAAGCTGGACCGGTGGCAACAGTGGCAGCAATATGGTGGTTAATGCAGCTGATTCTGTCTGGACCGGTGATAATAAGGGTGCAGGAACCAATGTAACGCTGAATGCATCCGCTTGGAATGGTAAAAATGATGGCAGTAAGGCTGTTGTTACACTAAAAAATAAGGCAAGCTGGACCGGTGACAGCAAAGGCAGCGATTTGCAGCTTACGCTTGATGATTCCGATTACAATGGTAACATCAGCGGTGACAGATCTTCCGTAACTCTGGGTAATGGCAGTAACTGGGAAGGTAATAGTAGCGGTAAGGATGCTGTTATTAATATTAATAACGGAAGCAGTTGGAGCGGTAATGTCAGTGGTAGCGGCAGTACACTGAATATGAATGGTGACAGCCTTTGGCAACTAAAAGGAGATAATGTTCTTGACAGCTTTAATGCCGGCAGTGTCAGCAAAATGAGAAAGGCTGCAGCTGTGGCGGCCGGTGGCGGTACTACAGTTGATATGACGGATGCAACTGCAGGAAATCTCACTATTAATAAATATAATGGTAAGGCTACGTTTGTTTATCAGCATGATGTAAATGATGTTACCAAAATTAATGGTGGTGATATTACAATTGGTACAGCAACAACCGGTTCAGGGATTACCCTGCTGACAGATTCTAATGGTTTGGAAACTACCAATAAATATGCTATCAATGACGCCTTGAATGCTTTGGCTAATAAGCTGTATTATACCGGATACTTAAACGGTGAAAAAAATCTTGATGGTTATGTAAAAATTGCTGAAGGACTTACGTCTGCATCAGCAACTAAATTTGCCGGTAATATTGCTTATGATAGTAAAACAGGCCAAGGCGGCCTTGATAAAGCAACTGTTGATTATGGTACAAGCATTCCTAATGTACAGTCTAAGACAGATTTTAAATCAACTGTAACCGGTGATTATGTAACAGACAAGGAATATAGGGATGCAGGTGTACTCCCTGATACTGACAATATCTATAACTTCACGAAAGACGCAACCACGATTACGACCGCTGGCAGCGCAGTTACTACAGTCAAAGATACTGCCTTGAAGCTGAACAACCACGATATGACTATTACTGCCAACAGCGGTGACGGTATCGCAACAACCGGCGCTACACTGACAGTTAAGGATGCAGGCAGCCTGACAGTAAATGGTGCGAAAGCAATTAATGCCAATAACAGCAAGGTAGAGATCACTGCAGTTAATGCAACGCTGAACGGTGACGTAAGCACAAATAATGTCGTAAATATTAAGGCAACGAAGGCTGCGAAGGTCAACGGTGCAGTGAGCGCCAGCGGCGCGAACAGCAGCGTAAGCATTAACGGAACAGCAAGCGCAGCAATTAGCGGCGCAGTAAGTGCTGACGGCGCAAATGCAGCAGTAACGATTGATTCCGCAGATACAACTATCGGCAGCGATATTACTGCTAACGGCAAAGGCGCTAAAGTTACCGCTAAGAACATCAGCAAGCTTGACGGAAATGTGGCAACAGATGCCGACGGCAGCGTAGAGCTGAACTTCAAGGAAGGCGCAAGCTGGACTGGCGATAACGCTGGCAACACGACTATGAACCTGAGCAAGGGTACCTGGAACGGAGCCAACACCGGCAAGCTGAACGCAACTTTGACTAACGGCACAACCTGGAACGGCGACAGCAGCGGAGCGGGCAGCACGATTAAGCTGGATGCTTCTAGCTGGAGTGGTGCCAACAGCGGCGCAAATGCAGATATTACTTTGAACAACGGCGCAAGCTGGACTAAAGGCAATACTGCAGACGGCGTAACCGTTAAGGCAGATAAAGCAAGCTGGACAGGAGCTAACGGCGGTGCGAAAGCCAACATTACTTTGACTAACGCAAGCACCTGGAACGGTGCCAATACCGGCGCAAATGCAACAGTTAACCTGACTGACAGTAGCTGGAGCGGCGACAACAGCGGCGCAGGCCTGAGCCTGACTGCCAACAACAGCAAGTGGAACGGCAGCACGAGTGCAGCAGGCAGTGCAACGCTGACAAACGGCAGCATCTGGACGGGCGCAAGTACAAATGCGGACTTTGCGCTTACACTGAACGGAAGCACTTGGAACAACAGCGGCGCAAGCAGCCTGAAGAGCTTTGCCGGTACCAACGGCATAGTTGATATGACCAACGCTGCAGCAAGCGTAACCATCGGCAGCTACAGCGGTGACGCAACTGTCATCTACAAACACAACAGCAGCAATCCGGGCGAAGTCTACGGCGGTAACTTTACTGTTACTAAGGCAGCAGCCAACAGCAAGATTACCATGCTGACGGATAACACTGGCGTAGATACAACGGATGAGGACAAGATTAACGAAGCACTGGATGCACTGGCAGGCAAGCTGTTCTACATGGGTGCAGTCGGCGGTGCAGAAAACAACCTGAACGGCACTGTGAAGATTGCCGAAGGACTGACAGCAGCTTCTGTTGCTAAACAGACTGCAGGCATTGTCTATGACAAGACAACCGGTCAGGGTAGTGCGGATCACAAGACTGTAACACCCGGTCCTGTATATCCGACCGAACAGGACA
>CAVKUS010000010.1:0-63347 GCA_963659725.1 Bacteroides sp. CAG:545
TAGTCTCTATGTCTATCTTTTTGAATTGAATTTGCGCAACTTATTATACGTCATCTGGAAGGCAGAATCGAAAAGCTAAGTGCTAACATTGAAAACCTCACGCGCGTGCTGCAAGACAGGCTCGTCCTGCAGTTTCCCTATGTGAACGCAAACTAAAGCGCAGCAAAAGACCCCTGAAAACAGACGCTAATCTGTTTCAGGGGTCTTACTATATCAGCATTTCTCTATAACGCACTCATGCCGCTTTGTCTTTTTATCATAACTTATGCCGACAAGCAGTACATTACCATTATATTGCACAATTGATGCAGGATACTGCTTTTCCTTTATCTGCTCAATGGCCGTATGCGCATCCTTATTCCATTTTAGCTCCACAACTAGCGCAGGATAGTCTGCCATATACTTTTGCTTGGGCAAAAATACAAAATCAGCAAAACCTCTCCCCGTCGGCAGCTCTCTTATAGGCTTAAAATAATACTTCAAAGAGCTTAAATATGCAATAGCCAAAACACTGCTGAGAGAATTTTCGTCATTATATTTTATTACCGACGCATACTCTCTATGGACAGCTTCCAAAGCAGCGGCAACAGCATCGGCATCCATATTTAACGTGGCTTCTAAAACACCTGTAGATAACTTTCGAAAATCAAAAAATTCATCCCAATCATTTTCTTCCACAGCATCCAAAAATTCCGTACGTATTTCTTCATTGGGAATATATGCAAGCTGCTCGTCCTGTATATAAGCTAGATAGCCCAAATGCACAAGCAATGTCATTACATCGTTTTTATTTTTGAAGGTAACTACATCATTTTGATAAAGCTTCGTCCTAATGCTGACGTTTTCACCAGACAACATTTCCAGAATCGCTGCTTTCAGTCCATCAAAATCCATATTGATTAACGGAACAATTGTTTCGTAAGTTCCTGTCTGCGACCAATAGCTTTGAAATTTCTTGCGCAGCATGACACTAACAACCGCCTTAGGGTTATATATGTGCTCATCTTCCAACAAATAACCATCATACCAGCGCTTGACTTCAGCAAAATTCACCTCATATTGAGTACATAAATTTTGCACTTCTGCTTCTGTAAAACCAAAATATGGAGCTAACGGACCGGGAGAGAGCATCGTAAATTCATCAAAATTATTGAGTGCTGACTGAGTTTTAATTTTTTTGATAGGTAAAATACCAGTGAGATACGCCAAAGCCAGATATTTTTCAGGTTCCGCACCTTTAAATAAGCCACGTAAAAAATTTATATATTCATCTTGAATGCTGGTGTTCATCGCTTCGTCGCGAATAAAAACATCCCATTCGTCAATGATAATAATAAATTTTTGCTTAGTAGCTGCATGAATGACAGAAAGAGCTCCATAAATAGTTTTTTCATTTGCCAACGAAAGGTTAGCATATAACAAATTAAGCTCTGCGATTACATTTTTAGTAATATAAGCAAGAGTAGCTTCAGGTGAACCGGCAGCCATCATGCACCACTGAATGTCAAGGTGAATGACATCATATTTATTCAAATGCTCCTGAAAATCCTGCGTCCCACCGATTTCATAACCACTGAACATTTTGGCAGAATCAGCACCCTTGCTATAATAAGCTGTCAGCATATCTGCTGCCATAGATTTACCAAAACGGCGCGGACGGCTGTTGCAAATTAAAGCCTGCTTAGTTTCCAGCACTTTATTTGTATAGGCAAGCAAGCCAGTTTTGTCAACATATATTTCTGAATTTAAAGCGACCTGAAATGCACTATTATCAGGATTCACAAATCTGCCCATAATGGCCTCCTTACCTATACAAAAAATTTTTATTGCTTATCATCCACAAGAATTTCTCTACTTCTCGTACTTAAACTCAAACACGCCAAAGCCCTTTCCCTGCGTCAGATGACTGACGTCATTCAAGCGGAAAACAGCATGCTCATGCCATTTGTTAATCCCCAGAACAGTTACGCTGGCAGGCTGCACATCAACCGAAAAGTTAAATGCCGCCACCTGCTGCATATCCATTCCCAGCCAACGGAAAATAATATTCTGAATCGTTCCCTTATGCGCAACAATCAGCAGATTTTCCTTGTCGACATCCGCACAATGCCACAGGCCGTGTACATTACGGCGATAGAACTCATTGCGTGTTTCACCGCCGGGATAGTTGCGGTGATCCAGCTCCTGCTCGGAAGCAGGCTTGCAAAAATGCTTCTTGGCCTCCTCCTCGGTCATACCGGCAGCAATACCGTTATTCTTTTCCCTCAGGAATCGGCAATGCTCTATTTCGCCCTTAAAGCCAAGCTCTTCGGCAATAATCTGCGCCGATGCGGAAGCACGCTGCAAATCACTTGCCAAAATACGCAGCTTGCAATTACGTCCGGCAAAATCCTTCGCCAGCTTTACCGCAGCTGCCTTTATCTGCGCCCTTCCCTTTTCGGTCAGCTGTGAATCCGTCCAGCCGCCGGTCAATCTTTGCGTATGATGCGTTGCTTCACCATGCCTCACTAAGATAATCATCATTCAGCCTCCGACTATTCTTCGTTATGACTGGCATAGTTTTTGAGCAGCTCAACCTGCGTTTCCAGCAGATGCAGCATATTTTTACGATGCAGCGCCGCCTTTTTCACCTGCTCGTTATAAGCCTGTTCGGCCATAGCAGCCTTGGCGTCAGCCTCAAAAATAATTTTACGGCTGCGTTCCTCCGCATCCCCCACCAGTTTACGATATTTAGTATTTGCATCCAGCATCATTCTGCCGGCTTCGCTGCGAGCATCCTCCAGCAGCTTGTTAGCCTCACTAGCAGCGCTGTTGGCACGTTTTTTGCAGACATCTTCCGTAGTAACACGCAGCTTTTCTGCATCTACCTCGGCACTGCTGCGCAGCTTTTCTGCGTAGGATTTGGCTTCCTCGCGCAGCTTGTTGCATTCAGCCATCGCTGCCTGCAGCATGTTATCGGTTTTGTTTTTCGTCTGATTATACAAATCCTCGGCATGCGCCATGGTATCATCGTGCAGCTTCTGCGCCGCAGCCTTCGCTTCGCTCAGCTGCTGCTCGCACTTCACTGCCGTTTCCTTCTCCAGCAGCGCCGCCTTCTTTTCGCTGGCGTTCTTCACCTCATCAGCGGTTTCCTGCGCTACAGCCAGTGTGCTCTGCATGGTAGCCTCCATCTGCTGATAATATTCCAGCTTGGAGCTGACGCGCTCGATAGTTTCCTTCTGCTCCAGGTTATCCAGATAAAGGTATTCGTATTCCTTAATCAGCTTGGCAAGAAACTTGTCTACCTCTTCTACCTCATAGCCACGAAAACCCTTGGTAAAAGTTTTTTTCTTTAAATCCTCCGGATTAAGCATGGTTTATCCTCCTAGATATAACGCTTCAGCGTTACGCTGATGCGTCCTTTTTTAGTAGTGCCGCGGATTTCCTCAATCTCTACTCGTCCACGGCCGCGGAAGGAAATTACATCGCCCTCGTTCACCGGCTGTGCTGCCTTCTTGGCTTCTTTCCAGTTAACCTTGACATTCAGGCTTTTGATTTCATCCGCCATACGGCTGCGGCTTACGCCATAGCCTGCCGCTGCCACGGCATCAAGGCGCAAATCAGCGACTGTTGCGTTAATCAGCTTAACCTTTTCTTCCTTCTGCAGCAATTCCTCGCGGGGAATTTCCGTAAGCGTTACCGGCGCAGAACCGATCTGCGTCAGATTGCCGGTAAGATAATTTACTAGTGATTTTTCTACCACGAACTGCGCTCCCTCAGGCACGAAAACTATATCGCCCAAGGCCTCGCGCTTGCAGCCTGTGCCCATAAACGCACCCAGGATATCGCGGTGCGACAAATCATAATAGCGTTTATCCCAGGCCGCCAGAAAATAGGCCATACCAAAATCAGGCTGACCGTAGAAATCGTCGGCAACAAAGGCAGCCTTCACCCTTTCGGCATTACTGAAGCCGCCGTCGCTTTCCAGACGCACATTTTCGTAGTTCGCCGCAATAATTTCCGCAACATTATAGGCATGAGGATCAAGAAACTCGCTCACACGGAACTTGCGTGATTTATTGGCGCCCTCGGCCAAATCCAGCAGCTTGGCCGCCAGCTGTTCGTCACCGCCGGCTTTAAAGTAACGCAGAATTTTTTCTCTGTCTGCCATAAATTATTTCCCCTGTAATTCTTTATCTCTTTGCAGCACTGCCTGCACCGCATCATAAAAAGCACCGCGTACGCCATGGTTTTCCAAGGCATGAATACCGGCAATAGTCGTGCCGCCGGGGCTTGTTACCTGGTCGCGCAGCTGTGCCGGATGCAGGCCGCTTTCTACGCACAGCTTGCCGCTGCCTGCCATTGTCTGTGCTGCCAGCTTAATAGCCAGCGCACGCGGCAGACCGGCACGCACACCTGCGTCAGCCAGTGCATCGATAATCACAAAGCAATATCCCGGTCCGCAGCCGGAAATAGCGGTAATCGCCTGCAATGCTTTTTCATCAACAAATTCTATTTCACCGCAGCTGCTGAAAATTGCTGCCGCAGTCTGCTTCATAGGCTCGGTTACAGCCTCATCGCAGCAGATGGCAGTCATGCCTGCGCCTGCTGCCAGCGGCGTGTTCGGCATCGTGCGGATTACCGGGAACCCCGGAGCATAGGCATGCAGCTGTTCCAGCGTAACGCTGCCCATGATAGAAAGCACCCAGGCATCCTTTTTCATAGCAGCTATCAGTTCGGGCACCAGCGCCACCGGTGCTACCTGAGGCTTAACGGCAAAGATTACCAGATCAGCATCCTTTACCGCCTCTTTATTATCCGTAGTAACATTTACGCCATATGCTTCATGCAGACTGCGCGCATGTTCCTCTGTCGGCTCGCCTACGGTAATCATCTCCGGCGCAATCAGGCCGCCGCCGATAATTCCCTTGATAATAGCTTTGGCCATAGCGCCGCCGCCGATAAATGCAATTTTCTTTACTGCTATTTGTCCCATGGATTATTTCCCCTCTCGTCAAGCTCGTGCTCTTCGCCCGCATCTATATCTACGTTTTTCGGGGCGCAGATAACAATATTGCGTCCCAGCTTTTTCATGCTGCCGCCGATAGCATAAACAGTACCGCTGATAAAGTCGGTCATACGCTTGGCAACAACATTATCTGTCTTATCATAATTAACAACTACAGCCTGGTTATCGCGCAGATAATCGGCAATCTTGGGAGAATCGTTGAAATCGACAGGCTCCAGCAGCACAACCGTCATCAGCTTGTCGGCAATAGGCAGGTTAATGGTTTTGCTGCCCATTTTTTCATTTTTAACTGGCTCAGGCTTTGCTGCCGAACCCTTAAAGTTCAAAATGGATTTACGTTCACGCTTCGGCTCCTCTGCCGGTGCTGCAGCGGCAGGCTCCTTGCTGCCGAAGAAACGTTTCTTGGGTTTAGCGGGCTCCTGCTCTGTCTTGGCAGGCTTTTGCTCCACTTCTTCCTCGATGATTTCTTCCTCGTCATAAAGACTTAATGCATTCATGATTTTATCAATAATATTCATTACGTCACCAACCTTATCTATGTCTTAAAATTTCAGGCTATAATCACGCTGACCGAACAAGGCTGTGCCTACACGCACAATATTGGCGCCTTCTTCTATTGCAACGGTGTAATCATTGCTCATACCCATAGACAGAATATCTGCCTGCGGATATTGCTGCTTTAAACGGACAAATGCACGGTAGACTGCCGCAAACACCGGTCTTGTCTGCTCAATATCTTCGCATTTCTGGGCAATAACCATCAGTCCGCGCAGACGCACATGCTTGTATTCGGGCAGCTTCGGCAGCAGCGCCAGATAATCCTCCTTATCCAAGCCGGACTTTTGCTCCTCATGGGCAATATTCAGCTGCAAAAGAATATCCTGCACCTTACCGATGCGTTCTGCCTCCTTATCAATCGCAGCCAGCAAATGCTCACTGTCAACCGATTCGATAAGATCAAACAAGGCAACAGCCTGTCGCGCCTTATTCGTCTGCAGATGGCCGATAAGATGCCAGTAGCCGTGTTTGCCCAAAGCCTCCTGCTTATGCTTGGCCTCCTGCACGCGGTTTTCGCCTACGTTGGCAATGCCCAAAGCTTCGATATCGGTAATAATTTCCGGCGGATGGTTCTTCGTCACCGCCACCAGTGTTACCTTATCTCCTGTGAGCAGGTTTTTATTTTTACGCTTGTCCAAAGCAGACGCTATCTGCTCCTGAACCTGCTTTAAATTATCAGCTAACAATTTATTTGCCCCCCAATTCTCAGCAAAATGATTTGTGGCAAAGATTCTGCTTTTTATTATGCTTTAAAAGCTCTTTATCCTTATATTTTAGCATACGTGTAAACCATTGTCACGAATAAAAACAACAAAGAGCTGCCACACAAAAGTGCAGCAGCTCTCAATAAATTTATCTTCGTTATGATAGCTATTAGTATAACAGCTTGTTGGCAATAACCAGACGTTGGATTTGGTTGGTGCCTTCGTAGATTTGCATGATTTTAGCGTCACGCATCATCTTCTCTACAGGGTATTCTTTGGTGTAGCCGTAGCCGCCCATTACCTGAACAGCGTCGGTAGTTACCTGCATAGCGGTATCAGCAGCATAGCATTTAGCCATAGCAGCCTCTTTGGAGAATTCCATGCCCTGGTCACGCATCCAGCAAGCCTTTTGAACCATGAGGCGAGCGGTTTCAACCTTCATAGCCATGTCAGCCAGCATGCCTTGAACCATTTGGAAGGAAGCAATCGGCTGGCCGAACTGACGGCGCTCTTTAGCATATTTAACAGCGCAGTCCAGAGCAGCCTGAGCGATACCTACGGAAACAGCGCCAACGAACGGACGAGCGCTGTCTAAGGTATTCATAGCAATACGGAAGCCTTCGCCTTCGCGGCCTACGCGATAGGATTCGGGGATAACAACGTCTTGCAGAACCAGCTCGGTAGTATTGGAAGGACGGATGCCCATTTTGTTTTCTTTTTTGCCAACGGAGAAGCCCGGAGTGTCTTTCGGAACGATGAAAGCAGTCAAACCACGGATACCGCCGGTTTTACGGGTGTTAGCGAATACCAGGAAGATTTCTGCCAGACCACCGTTGGTGATGAACATTTTGGTACCGTTCAGAGTGTAGGTGCCCTCTTCCTTGTTGTGTACAGCACGGGTAGAAACGCCGCCTGCATCACTGCCTGCACCGGGCTCGGTCAGTGCGAAAGCAGCCAGACCGCCGTTGTTCAGGATATCGCAATACATTTTCTTTTGTTCGTCAGTACCAGCCAGCAGAACAGGTACAGTTGCCAGGCTGTTGGCAGCCAGAGAGGTTGCAACACCTGCGCAGCCTTTGCCCAGCTCTTCATAAATGGTAGCAACAGAAATGCTATCCAGGCCGGGGCCATCTAATTCTTCCGGAACAATAACGTTCAGTAAGCCCATTTCGTTAGCCTTATCAATCAGGCCGTCACGCATATGGTTTTCTGCATCCATTTCAGCAGCATAAGGAGTAATTTCTTTTTCAACAAACTCCCTTACCATTTCCTGTAATTCTAATTGTTCCTCGTTTAATGCAAAATCCATCATATCCTCCTTGATATCAAGCGGTCTTCCGCGTCATTTCCCTTCCAAATAAACTCAGGCAAGCTCACCATTTGGCGGGTATTTCTTTAAATCTGTCGACGACAAACATCGTTGTTAAAATCGTCCCAATTAAATGCTCTTTGCTGTCAGTCATTTCAGCCTCAATAACCATCGTAGAATGTCCGGAATGCTTAATATGGCTTCGTACCGTTAATGTAGTCGGTTCATGGACACCTTTGATAAAATTCATGCTGAAATTAAGAGTTGCCACTACAGCGCCCACGCTTGCACCGGTAACACCCAGAACGGAGTCTGCCAAGGCCAACATCACTCCGCCGTGACATATGTCACGATGATTAAAATGCTTTGCCGGATCAACGTCAATGCTGACTTCAGCACTGCCACACTTTATCTCACCAATATGCACACCGAATTGAGTCATAAAATGATTATCCTTGTACATCTGGCGAATATAGGACGGAACATCCTTGACCTGCTCCACAGCTATCATCGCCTTTCTTCGGACAGCAGAAAATATTACTGTCAATATATCTTTGATATTTTACCACAAAACAGCGCTTAACTCAACAGTTTCATGCAAAAAAATAAGCTGAAAGGAAAGTTTCAGGGATAATTTTTTCAATAGTCGCACTTTGGTCTAAGCACGAAACAAAATGGCTGCCACACTTTAAGTGCAGCAGCCACGCAGGAAGCATATAAATTAATCGATGATATTTTGTTTGTAATCGTGATACAAAGTTTTGAGTTCTTCCATAGTTGCTCCCATCTCAACTTTAAGCTTGGAAACAGTATCGTAGTCGCCATCGGCAACAGCTCTGCGGATAGCAGTGAAGATGCTCTTCTCCTCAAAGGAATCCTTGGCCAGCTTAGCGCGCAGGTTCTGGATTTTACGCCACATTGCCAGGTCGCAGTCGGTGCAGGTTTCCTGGTTGTGCAAGCGTTTCATATCGATAACAGCCTGATAGTTTTCCGGAATCAGACGAGTCAGAAGCTCGGTTTTCCAACGAATCAGCGCACCCTGCATGAAGGAGTCAATATATTCCTTCTTCAGGATATTGCCTTGGGTGAGCACTGCAACCTTTTCCGGATATTTTTCGAAGGCGCAGAGATTTTCCCAAACGGTAGCAGGCGGTTCACCGAACAGCTTGCTGCGTTCTTCCGCAGTGAAATCTTCGAATACATCTTCCTCAGTGCGGTATTGACGGTCGGTATCCAGATAGAAGCCCTCTTCGCCGGCCTTCTTGGAAATTTCCTTTTCCAAAGCCTTAAGGTCTTTGCCGGATTCTACGCAAGCCTTGATGCCATCGAGGCAGGACAGGTAGAAGGCAGCAATGGCGATGTAGGTATTGGTGTACGGGTTCGGAGAACGCATTTCAATACGGGTAGCCTTATCATTATCCAGATCGCGAATCAGGCCTGCCAGAATAGTTCTGTTACGGGACGGGTTATCCGGGCTCAGACCGAGGCTAGTAACGATGCAGACAGGAGCTTCGAAGCCGGGTTTCAGACGGTTCAAAGAGTCAATGGTGCAGGAAATAAACGGATTGGTTACCTCATAGTTTTTCAAAAGGCCCATGAGAGCGCCGTAGCCGACAGCAGACAGGAAGTCCTTGTGCATATCCTTCGGCGAGAACAGGTTGACAATCTTGCCGTTTTTCATTTTTGCGGCAATGCCTACATGTGTATGCTCACCGCTGCCTGCAACACCGGGAATCGGTTTAGCCTGGAAGGAAACCTCCAAGCCGTTCATACGGAAAATCTCTTTAACGATGATACGTGCCAAAAGCTCGTTATCAGCAGTCTGAACGCCGCTGCTGAACTTCCAGTCAACCTCCAGCTGCTCCATAACGTGAGTCATATGGCCTGCGCCGTCAATCTGACCTTTAACGCCGCCGCATTCCTTATGGCCCATTTCCGGCTCCAGACCGTACAGCTCCAGAGTCTGGATAGTCTGCTCCAATGCAGTACGCACGTTGCCGCGGGTACGCTGCCAATATTGCTCCTGCATTACCTGAGAAGAGCTCAGAGCCTCCAACGGTGCGTCCTCACGCGGAGTTTTTACCCAAAATTCCAGCTCGGTAGCACTGGTGAAGAGCAGCTTTTCAATCTCAGCAGGATTTACATGCTCCAGGCCGGCAATTACCGGATGCTTAGCAAACAGATCCATGATTTCTTTTTCTACATAAGCCAGAGTATCATTCAAAATAGAACGGGAATCAACATGATTGCCGTTGTGAATCAGATAGCAGGGAATGCGCAGAGTACCGATCATGCGACCGCTTTCTGCGTCAAAATGCTCATAGTTATAATCAACAAACCAGTTAACGGTTTTATCAACCTTCATATCAACGCGGGCATCGTTCAGAGTAGCGATACCTGTCAGCACAACGGAGGAACCGTCAGTCTGTGCTGCGCTGCCTGCCAAAAAGCCATCGATATCCTCGAGGAAAATCTTCATCGGGATTTTTTCGTCGGTATCATTACCGGCAAAATCCACACCCATCAGAGATACGAACTGAATCTCCGGATGCAGAGTCAGAAGCTCACGCAGAGTGCTTTCGTTTTGTTCTTCGGGTTTAATTACGTACAGTAAATCTTTGTTGTTCATGATCAGTGCAGCCATAAGGCTGCCTCCTTTCTCAATACTCCCTAATTATCATGCTGCAGAAAAATGCTCCCTACATATTTTCTGCAAGATAAACGAAAAAGGACCTTTTTAAGCATGGACATACCACATCCTTACTCAAAAAAGTCCTCGTTGACTGTTCCATTATTATAGCAGATATTAAGTGCTTTTGTCCAGCTTTAATTTCTGAGTATAAGATATCATGCAAGCAGGCGGACAAGTATTTCCTCCAGCTTCTCATATCCGCGTCCTCCCTGACGCAGCTTGATATTCATATCCGATAATCCCAATAGCGCTTCCGTCAGACGCTTTTCGTCAAAGCGCCTGCTGTCGCGCTCCAAAAATCTGTAGGCATAGGGACTGCGCATCCCCAGCTCCTCCATAATGCCCTTCTGGTCGTAGCCTCTGCGCTTCAGCTCCAGATAGCGCAGCACCTGACGCAGCTTAAAAGCTACGGTTGCGCTGAGCGGCAGGATATAGGTTCCGTGCTTGCGTTCGCTCGCCAGCAGCTCCAGACACTGCTTCAGCTTGCCCGCCATAATATAATTGGTCAGCGCAAAAGATGAGGCGTTTGGCAACAATGCAAAAACATTCAGCACATCCTCTTCCGTCCATTCCCTGCGTCCTGCGGCATAAATTGCCAGCTTGCCGATTTCCTGCTGCAGCAAATCCAGCGGAATTTCTTCCTTCACCGGCTCAATATATTCGCTGATAGCCGCCAGCGCGTCTCTGGTAAAATGCGCGCCGTAAGCTGCCGCCTGCGCGTAAAGCCAGTCATCAAGATCTCTTTCCTTAATGCGCTCACACGGACAAATCAGCGCGTTTGCTTTGAGCTGCTTATACAGCTTGGTCCGCTTATCCATTTTTTTGCTGCTGATAACCAACAGGCAGTAATCCGGTACATCACTGACTATCGCCGCCAGCTGCTCCATTTTTTTCGAATCGGTATCGTCCTGCGCATCCGCAGCATTATTTGCTTTGGCAGGCTTTGCTGCCCACAGCTTTTCGTCCTTCAGAAAAATCAGCGATTTGCCGCAGAAGAAGGGATAGCTGTTGATGGCCGCCTGCAGGCCGGACAAATTGGTGTCCTTGTCAAAAACCGTTATTTCGCGGTCAGCCTCCGGCGTATCGCCAAAAACATATTCCGGCAGCGCGGCAATAATGCTGTTGCGGTAGTAATCCTCCTCGCCGCACAAAAGCAGTACCTGCGCCTGCGGCAGCGGCTTATGCTGTTGTAATAGTGAAATCAGGTTTTCCGGTTTAATATCCATCTGTATTCCCTCTTATTATTTTTCTAACGGTACAATAGCTAAGGTCTTGCCTAAAGGTGCAAGTATTTTTAAGATTGTACTGATTTTAGGAATAGATGTACCGTTTTCCATTCTGGCAATTACAGGTTGCTTTACTCCGCTCAAAAGCTCTAATTGCTTTTGGGTTATTCCCTTATCCTGACGTGCCTTGATCAGTTCCCCGATTAAAGCAACTCGCAAATCACTGGCAGAAATTTCTTCCGGTGTAAAAATATTCTTTCTGACATCCTGCCATTCATAGCCCACTGCACTATTTTTCACTTTCCTCACTCCTTAATTCTTCTCCTTTCATTATAACTTATGAGTTATATTTTGACAACAGCTTCACTGTAAATCAGCGTAGCCATAGCATTTTATTCCTTCTGCGTCAAAAACAACTTTAATGCACCCCAGCTCATCCGTTCGGACAACAGCACTGCCTATGGCCTGCAAACGCTCAAGCGTTTCCTGATGCGGATGGCCGTAGCGGTTGCCACGCCCGCAGGAAATAACTGTCAGCCTTGGCCGCACCTGCTCCAGAAATTCCCTACTGCTGCTGTAATGCGAACCGTGGTGTCCTGCCTTCAACACAGTGTACTGCTGCAGCTGCAGCCCCTGCTCGCGTTCTTCCCCCATGTCGCCTGTAAACAGCACGCTGCCCTGCGCACTCTGCAGCGCCGCCAGCGTGCTGGCTTCGTTACCCGGCACAGCCTGCTGCGGTACATCAACTAAAACAAGCTCTGCATTATCATCCAGCGCATAGCGTTCACCGCCCTGCACTACATGCACCTGCGTCCTGCCGGCCTGCGCCAAAATTTCCTGTTGCACTCTTTTGCTTTCCTCTGTCAGTGCTTCGTTAGGCAGAAGCAGCTTTTTCACCCGCAGCTGCCGCAGCAGGTCCGCCGCAGCGCCAACGTGGTCAAAATCATAGTGACTTAAGAGCAAAATATCCGCCTCACGCTTGCCCAGATAGCGCAAAAACGGAGTAATCACACGCGTTGCAGTCGATATATTTTTCAAGCCGCCGGTATCAATAATTGCCACCCGCTGCGACGGTGTGACAATAACAGCGCAATCACCCTGCCCAACGTCCAGAAAATAGCAGGCCAGCGGCAGTATGCGATACTGCTGATAGACAAGCGTCCCGGCAAGCAGCAAGGCATGCAAAAGCAGGATGCAGCGCCGCTCCCTGTTGCTCCAAAATTGCAGCCAGGGGAAATCCGCCCACACAAACAGCGCTGCATAATAAAGCACCAAACAATAGGCAAGCAACTTGCCGATAACCACCGTGCTGTACGGCAGGTCGGCAAAAAAGCGTGCCTGCGTCAGCACCTGCGCTGCCAGCCAGGCAGCAAGCTGCAACAGATACTCTCCGTACACGGGCAACAGTGCACCCACAAGTGCCAACTGCGCGGCGATTTCCAACACCGGCACCAGCACGATATTGCTTACCAAGGCAATCAGCGAAAATTGGTGAAAATAGTAAACCTCCAGCGGCAGCACAGCCAGCTGTGCTGCCAGTGAAACTGCTGCCGATTCGCCTATCGGCGCAGGCAAGGACTGCGGCAGCAGCCTTTGGCATGCAGGCAGCAGCCACAAAAGACCGGCCGCCGCCCCGAACGATAGCTGAAAACCGATATCGGCCAGCCATAACGGCTGCAGGCACAACAACAGCGCCGCCACCAGGCACAGTAAGCGCCCACGCTCCGCACCGCTGCCGCCAAGCAGCAGGACGCTGCTCATAGCCAGAGCCCGCAGCACCGGCGGACGCAAGCCGCAAAGCAATGCATAAGCAATCAGCAAAGTAATAACAATAACCTTACGCCAAGGCAGCGGTACCCACTGCAGCAAAGCAAGCAACAGGCCTGTGAGCAGCACAATATGCGTGCCCGAAACAGAAAGAAGATGTGCCAGACCATTATCTGTAAACAGCTCGCGCGTTTCTTCGTCCAGCCTGCTGCTGCCGCCAAGCACCATGCCGCTCAGCAGTGCCCCATATTCAGCGCCGGCTGTAGATTCTATACGTTCGCTCAGCTTTTTGTTCCACAAAGCAAAGCGCTGCCACCACAAAACCTGCGGTTCTGTCTTTATTAGCTGTGCCTTGCTCAAACGTCCGCCCAGCTCCTGAACTCTGTTGTAGCTTGCAGCATCAAAGCCGCCGGGGTTACGCAGGCTGTCCAGCTGCTCCAGCGTTCCCTTAAGCACTACACAGCCTGCCTGCGGCAGCTCACCCTTCACGCTCACGCGCAAACGTCCGCTGTAAGCAAGCTCCGTATCACTATACACCTTTTGACAGCGCAGAACCGCACTGCTGAAGCCATCCTGTCTGCGTACGCTCAAAGGCTCCACCGCACCCTGCACAACCAGCTGCCGCCCAAAGCAGGAAGCAAGCTTCTGCTCGGCGGACGGCGGCACCGTAAGCAGGCGAAAGAATAATATACAAAGCAGCATGAAGGGCAAAAATAAGCGTAAATAACGTGTTTTCTGCAGCACTAATCTACCTCCACATAATCACGCAGCTTTGCCAGCTTGGCTTTGCCTATTCCAGGCACACGCAGCAAATCCTCCGCACTGGTGAAACGGCCGTTGTTTCTTGTTTCTACAATGCGCTGCGCCAGCGCCGGCCCGATGCCCGGCAGCTGTTGCAGCTCACCGGCGCTTGCGCTGTTGATACGCACACTCTGCATCATGCTGCTGTTTCTGCCTGAGCCTGCTTTATTACTGGCGGACTTGCCTGACGCACTCTCACCTAAACCGGACTTTGCCTGAGCGTTTTTCCTCTGCGTGCTGCTTGTCCGTGCAGCCTTCTGCACAGGCACTCGTATCTGCATGCCGTCGCGCACCTTGCGCACCAGGTTGACACGTTCGCTGTCGGCATTTTCCGTCAAGCCGCCGGCAGCAGCAATGGCTTCTTCCACTCTGCAGTTGGCAGGCAGGTCGTAAATTCCCGGCTCCAGAACAGCGCCGCTCACCTGCACACGCACAGTTTTTGCCTGCGCTGCTTTGGATGCGACAGCGCCTTGCGTGCTCTGCAGGCTGCTGCCGCCGGGCAATGCTTTTTCTTTGTCATTTGTGCTTATAAGGCTGGTGATGATGCAGCCTGTGAGGAGAACGGCGATGAAGATTAGTTTTTTAGCTTTTGCTTGCATGGGGATACCTCCTTATGTGTTGTGAAAAATATTACGTATGACTTAGATACTCAACCCTTCCGTCTGCTCGCTAAAGCTCGCAGCCACCTCCCCTTTCAGGGGAGATATAACAGGCTAGATTTAAAATTACAGTTCGTAATTACGACCAACCTTTATATGCTCCCTGAAAGGGAGCTGGCAAAATCACGCAGTGATTTTGACTGAGGGTTGTGTTTGCGATAAACTGGGTCTTAGCGCTAAGAGAGCTGGCATCGCCGCAGGCGATGACTGATGGTTATCACAACAAAAAAAACAAAAAGAGCCCCCAAGAATAACAATTACGTTATTCTCAGAGACTCTGAAAATGTAAGCGTTATTTAGTACTACTAAATAATGTCATTGCTGACATGCACTGCTTATTTTTTTGTCCGCGCTACAGTCTGCGGGAACTGCCTGCTGCAGGACAGCTGTAACTGCGGTGGTCGCGGTTAGTAATTAGTGGTTAGTGGGCAGTAATACTAAAGCTCGCGACAAATTTTATTTCTCCCCTCTTCTTGCTCCCTATTCGGTCGCAACGGGTATTCGTTCGACCTTTTCGATTTCTAACTTCGCTTATGCTCGTTACAAATCGGGTCTCACTTCGCTACGATGTTTACCAGACGGCCTGGTACGCAGATAACCTTGCGTACAGTTGCATCGCCAATATGAGCCTGAACGTTAGCGTCAGCCATAGCAATCTTCTCCAGCTCTTCCTTGGTAGCTTCAGCCGGAACAGTCAGACGGCCACGAACCTTGCCGTTAACCTGCAGAACGATTTCTACATTGTCAACCTTCAGCGCTTCTTCATCGCACTCAGGCCAGCTTTGTTCATGTACGCTGCTATTGGCATCAATAGCACCACGCCACAGCTCTTCGGTGATATGCGGAACGAACGGGCTCATCATCTTGATAAGGTCGGAAATTGCTTCGTAAACCAGGCCTGCATTCGGCTCTTTAACAGCTTCTTTATAAGCATAGAGAGCGTTAACCAGTTCCATCATAGTGGAAATAGCAGTGTTGAAGTTGAAGCGGGTTTCGATATCGTTGGTAACCTTCTTAATGCTGCTATGCAGTACACGGCGCAGGTCCTTGTCTGCTTCGTTCAGGTTGCTGTGATCGTATTCGGTAACCTTTTGTTCCAGAACAGTTTCAAAAGCTTGTACGATACGCCAGATACGATTCAGGAAGCGGAAGGAGCCTTCAACGCCCTGGTCGCTCCACTCCAGCTCTCTTTCAGGCGGAGCAGCAAAGAGAATGAACAGACGCGCGGTATCAGCACCGTATTTGGAAAGAATTTCTTCCGGAGAAACAACGTTGCCCAGAGATTTACTCATCTTAGCACCGTCTTTGATTACCATGCCCTGAGTCAGCAAGTTACTGAACGGTTCATCGTAATCAACCAAGCCTGCGTCACGCAGAACCTTTACAAAGAAGCGGGAATACAGCAGATGCAGAATAGCATGCTCAATACCGCCGATATATTGGTCTACAGGACCCCAATAGTTGTTGAGCTCCTTGTCAAACGGCATCTTGTCGTTGTGTGCGTCGGTATAACGCAGATAGTACCAGGAGGAGCACAGGAAGGTGTCCATGGTATCGGTTTCACGGGTTGCGTCAGCACCGCATTTCGGGCATTTGCAGTGAACGAATTCTTCGGAGGTTGCCAGCGGAGATTTAGCACCGGCAGTAAAGCTTACGTCCTCAGGCAGGCGAACCGGCAGCTGGTCTTCCGGAACCAGAACCTCGCCGCAATGCGGGCAGTAGATGATAGGAATCGGAGCGCCCCAATAACGCTGACGGCTGATCAGCCAATCGCGCAGACGATAATTTACACGGCGTTTACCGAAGCCTTCAGCTTCAGCCTTATCCATGATAGCGCTCATAGCCTTGTGCATTTCCATGCCGGTGAATTCGCCGGAGTTAACCAGCATGCCTTCTTTTTCTTCGTAAGCGCAGGTCATTTCTTCCAGCTTCAGCTCTTTGCCAACCGGGCAGATGGTAACGATCTTTTCAATGCCGTATTTGTCTGCAAACATCCAGTCACGTTGGTCACCGGTAGGAACGCCCATAACAGCGCCGGTACCGTAATCATACAGTACATAGTTGGTTACCCAGATTTCTACCTTGCGGCCGGTGAACGGATTGATGCAGTATACGCCGGTGAATACGCCCTCTTTTTCGGATTCGCTGGAGGTACGTTCAATTTCGGACTGATTGCGTACACGCTCGCAGAAGGCATTGATTTCGTCAGCCTTCGGATTGTTTTCGCAAATCTTTTTAATCAGCGGATGCTCGGCAGCCAGAGCCATGAAGGTTACGCCGTAAGCAGTATCCGGACGGGTGGTGTAAACAGCAACAGTATCGTTCAGTGCAGGAATTTCAAAGGAGAATTCCAAGCCTTCACTGCGGCCGATCCAGTTATGCTGCATGGTTTTTACGCGCTCGGGCCAGCCCGGCAGCAGGTCAAGATCCTTCAGCAGCTCATCAGCATAATCGGTGATTTTGAAGAACCATTGGCTCAAATCCTTTTTAACAACCTCATGGTCGCAGCGCCAGCATTTGCCGTCGATAACCTGCTCGTTAGCCAATACGGTGTTACAGGTGTCGCACCAGTTTACGGCAGATTCCTTTTTAACTGCCAGACCGCGTTTGTAGAACAGCTCAAAGAACCATTGAGTCCATTTGTAATAATCTTCCTTGCAGGTGGTAACCTCGCGGTCCCAATCGTAGGACAGGCCGAGAGCCTTCAGCTGACGAGTCATGTTAGCGATGTTTTCCAGCGTCCATTTTTTAGGCGGAATGTTGTGTTTGATAGCAGCGTTTTCAGCAGGCATACCAAAGGAGTCCCATCCCATCGGATGCAGAACGTTGAAGCCCTTCATGGTGCGGAAACGTGCAATTACGTCGCCAATGGAATAGTTACGAACGTGGCCCATGTGCAGGTTGCCGGACGGATAGGGGAACATTTCCAGAACGTAGGATTTAGGTTTATCCTTATCCATCTCTACTTTAAAGGTTTTGTTTTCTTCCCAGTATTTTTGCCATTTAGCTTCAATAGCATGGGGAGCATACTTTTCTTGAATCATTTCATTACCTCCCAGGTATTATTGTTGGTCGAAAATAAAAAATCCCCGACCTTAAAGAAGGTCAGGGACGAAAAATTCGCGGTACCACCCTGATTGCGGCTACAGCCGCCACTCAATTAGCCTTAACGCAGCATCACGTCCGCACATTTCCTTGCGGCTTCTTCACGGTGAGTTCATCTGCCCTAACTGCCGGCTCGCATCAACCGCCGACTTTCTGAAAGATACTGCAGATTACTGCTCCGCTTCACAGAATTTGAATAAAAATATCTTGTATATTATATAACGCAAAGCAGGAAAAGTCAAACTTCCGCATCGGCATTATTTTTTCTTTTTCTTCGGCACCAGCTTCTGCCCCAGCTGTCCCTTGACGATAATCAGCTGGTCACGCAGCTCGGCCGCCGCCTCGAAGTCCAGCGCCTTTGCCGCCTCCTGCATCCGTCTTTCCAGCTCGCGGGCCAGCGTGTTCAGCTCCTTAGTTGATTTCTGCTTCAGCTTCTTGCTGCTGCCATAGGCTTCGGCTTCTTCCGTATCCGCCACCTTCGTCAGCTTAATCAGCTGGCGCTGCTCCTTATAAATCGTTTTCGGCGTAATATGGTGCTCCTCATTGTACGCCTGCTGCTTTTCACGGCGGCGGTTGGTTTCGTCTATCGCCCGCTGCATGCTGTCGGTAATACGGTCGGCATACATAATGACGCGGCCGTGCGCATTACGCGCAGCGCGTCCGATAGTCTGAATCATCGCTGTATCACTGCGCAAAAAGCCTTCCTTATCGGCATCCAGAATCGCAATCAGCGATACCTCCGGCAAATCAAGACCTTCGCGCAACAGGTTGATGCCCACCAGCACATCAAACTTACCGGCACGCAGGCTGTCGATAATCTCCGCTCTTTCAATCGTAGCGATTTCCGAATGCAGATAGCGCACACGCACTCCTGCCTGCTTCAGATATTCCGTCAGGTCCTCCGCCATACGCTTCGTCAGCGTAGTCACCAGCACACGCTCGCCTGCGGCAGCAACCTTATTGATTTCGCCCAGCAAATCATCAATCTGTCCCTTAATCGGGCGGATTTCAATCTGCGGGTCCAGCAGTCCGGTCGGACGGATAATCTGCTCGACTACCTTGTCTGCCTGCTCCAGCTCATACTTCGCCGGCGTAGCCGAAACATAAATCGCCTGCTTAATCTGTGCCTGAAACTCGTCAAAGGTCAGCGGTCTGTTATCATAGGCCGACGGCAGACGGAAGCCATGCTCCACCAACATCTCCTTACGCGAACGGTCACCGGCATACATAGCACGAATCTGCGGCAGCGTCACGTGCGACTCATCCACTACCAGCAAAAAGTCCTTGGGAAAATAATTTACCAGCGTAAACGGTGGCTCACCGGCCTTACGGCCAGCCAGATGGCGAGAATAGTTTTCGATGCCGGAGCAGTAACCCATCTCCTGCATCATCTCTAAATCGTAATTAGTGCGCTGCTCCAGACGCTGTGCCTCCAACAGCCTGCCATGCTTATTAAGCTCATCCAAGCGCTCGTCCAGCTCCTCGCGGATATCATTCATAGCGCGTTCGAGATTTTCGCGGCTCGTAACATAGTGGCTCGCCGGGAAAATCGCCACATGATTGCGCTGCGCCAGAATCTCGCCCGTCAGCACATCGAATTCCACAATGCGGTCAACCTCGTCATCGAACATTTCAATGCGCACAGCCTTCTCGCCGTAGGCTGCCGGAATAACCTCAATCACATCACCGCGCACACGGAAGGTGCCGCGCTTAAAATCAATATCATTGCGCGTATACTGAATCTCCACCAGCTTATGCAAGATCTTCTGGCGGTCGATAATCTGCCCCAAGCGCAGCGACAGCACCATATCATAATACTCCTGCGGCGCGCCTAAGCCGTAAATGCAGGAAACGCTGGCTACAATAATGACATCCTTGCGCTCAAACAAAGCGCTGGTCGCACTGTGGCGCAGTTTATCAATCTCATCGTTAATCGAAGCATCCTTCTCGATATAAGTATCCGACTGGGGAATATACGCCTCCGGCTGATAATAATCGTAATACGAAACAAAATATTCCACCGCATTCTCGGGGAAGAACGCCTTCAGCTCACTCGCCAGCTGCGCCGCCAGCGTCTTATTATGCGCAATCACCAGCGTCGGCTTGTGCACCTTATTGATTACCTGCGCAATCGTATACGTCTTGCCCGTACCCGTTGCGCCCAACAGCACCTGCGTGCGCAGGCCCTGCTCCACGCCCTCCGCCAGCTTGGCAATCGCCTGCGGCTGGTCGCCTGCTGGCTCAAACGGAGCCTGAATTTTAAAATCCATGTTGTTTCACTTCCAGCTTAACTAAAAATCTCTTGCTCTACTTAATCGCTTCTTCTATAACGCAAACATGCTCCTTAGTTTTCTTATCATAATTAATGCCTACTAAAAGCAAGCTGCCAGCGTATTCTGCAAGCGACTCCGTATATTTTTTCTCTTTAATCTGCTTCAAAGCAGTGTCAGCTGATTGATTCCACTTCAGCTCGACAACTAAAGCAGGATAATCACCTCTGTACTCCGGCTTAGGAATATATACGAAATCAGCAAAGCCACGTCCAGTCGGCAATTCTCTTACAGGCTTAAAGTAATTCTCCATTGTACCTAAAAAAGCAATAGTCAGCACACTGCTCAAAGAATTTTCGTCATTATATTTAATTACAGAAGTATATTGATTATGAATTTTCTCCAACAGCTCAGCTACAGCCTCTTCATCCTTCTGCAAAACTGCCGTCACTAAGCTACGAGACTCCTGCTGAAAATTAATTAGCTCATTCCACTTATTCAACTTTGTCGCCATAGCGAATTCAAAACGAATCTCTTCATTGGGGATAAATGCCTGCTTGCGCAGCTGGTCAAAGCCAAGATATCCAAGATGTATCAGCAAAGTCAGCACATCATCCTTATCCCTAAAGCTCACCATATCATTCTGGAAAAAGTACGGTGTAACATCGACAGAAGCACCAGCAAGCATATCTATAATTGCAGAACGCAATCCATCAAAATCCATGCTGATTAAAGGCAAAATAGATTCATAGGTGCCTGTCTGCGTCCAATAGCTCTGAAATGTCCCTTGGAAAATCAAATTGACAACTGCGCAGGGATTATAAACATGGTAATCGCCCAAAAGATAACCATCATACCAACGCTTGACCTCTGAAAAATCCTTATGGTATTTGGCACATAACAACTCAACTTCCGTTTCCGTAAAACCGATAAACGGAGCCAGCATTCCCGGATTCAGCATCGTATATTCCAGAAAATTGTTTAATGCTGATTGCGTTTTATATTTTTTTATAGGCAGAATACCTGTCAGATATGCCAACGCAATATACTTAGACGGCTCTGTTCCCTTAAAAAGTCCACGTAAAAAATTAATATATTCCTCTTGAACAGCTTTATTGGCAGCTTCGTCTCTGATAAGCACATCCCACTCGTCAATAATAATAATAAACTTATTGCCTGTTGCAGCATTGATATCAGAAAGAGCATCGGCCACCTGCTGCACATCTGCGGCAATTAGCGTTCCGTAAAGCTCCCTCAGCTCCTTTAAGATAGTCTTGGAGATGAAGTCGACAGTTTCTTCGACCTTGCCTGCCATCATCAGACACCACTGTACATCAAAATGAATAACATCATACTGATTAAGATGCTTGCCGAAATCAGCATTTTTTTCTATCTCTAAACCAGAAAATAATTTTTTAGAGTCACAGCCCCTGCTGTAATACGCTGCAAGCATATTGGCCGCAAAAGATTTGCCAAAGCGGCGCGGACGGCTGTTGCAGATAAAGCCCTGCGGTGTTCCAAGCACTCTGTTTGTAAACTCTATCAACCCAGTTTTATCTATATAGATTTCAGCATCAATTGCAGATTGAAATGCACTATTGTTAGGATTAACAAATTTTCCCATCTGTCTGTACCCCCTTCCAGTTATTCAATGTCCACATCATTGCTTATGGACACATTATTCGATGTCCAGTTCAACACTTACCGGACAATGGTCGCTGCCGAAAACCTCATTGTGAATCTCCGCACTCTGCAGCTTATCCGCAATCCTGTCCGACACCACAAAATAATCAATACGCCAACCCGCATTCTTCTCACGCGCCTTAAAGCGATAGCTCCACCAACTGTACTTAACCTCCTCCGGATGCAGATAACGGAAGCTGTCCGTAAATCCCGCCGCCTTCAGCTCACGGAACTTAGCACGCTCCTCATCCGTAAAGCCTGCATTCTTGCGGTTAGTCTTAGGATTCTTCAAATCAATCTCCTCAGCCGCCACATTCAGATCCCCGCAGACAACAACCGGCTTCTTCGCATCCAGCTCCTGCAGATAAGCGCGGAACACATCCTCCCACACCATGCGGTAATCAAGACGCGCCAGGCCATCCTTGGAATTAGGCGTATACACCGTCACCAGATAAAAGCTCTCAAACTCCAGCGTAATCACACGCCCTTCCTTATCGTGCTCCTCCTGTCCCAAACCATAAGTAACAGCTAAAGGCTTAACCTTCGTAAAAACAGCAGTACCGCTGTAGCCCTTGCGCTCCGCACTGTTCCAATACTCCTCATAGCCGGGGAACACAAAATCAGCCTGCTCACGCTGCATCTTCGTTTCCTGCAGACAAATAATATCCGGTGCCGCCTCCTGCAAAAATTCAGCAAAGCCCTTCGTCATGCAGGCACGCAAACCGTTAACATTCCAGGAATATAATTTCATAAATTCAACCTCTTTTCCGTAAATTTATCTGACACCGCAGCGGCAAAATCACCGTGCGGTTTTTATACTCTATCTGATTATTGTAACATTCAACGCCCAAAAATAAAAGAGCTGCCCTCAGCGCAGCCTCGTCATCACCGATGACAAAATGCTCACGGCAGCTCTTAAAATTTAAAACTTAATTTGCGACGGCTCGTAATCAACCGTTGTCTTGATGAAAGCAATTTCATTACAGTACGGATACTGCGGACAATACACGCATTCCTTCCATACCTTCTGCGGCAGCTTATCCTTCGCCGTTTCAATATAATCGCACTTGGCAAAAAATCCCGGCTGATAGGTCAGAGTGAAAAACATCGTCACTCCGCGCTCAATGCCCTCCTTTTCCAAATGCTCCACCAGTTGACGGCCTATACCTGTTTTCTGCAGGCTTGGTTCCACCGCCAGCGAGCGTATTTCCGCAAAGCGGTCCCAGACAAAATGCAGCGCACCGCAGCCCAACAGACGGTTATTTTCCACCGCTAAAATATAATCACGCAGATTCTCATAAATCGAATTGCGCGCACGTGGCAGCATCAAGCCTTCCTTTGCATAATAATTCAGCAATTTGTGTATATGTTCTACATCACTGAAAGTTGCCGGTCTAAAAACAATCATTTTTCAACCCCCCTCATTTGTATTCCCCATATCAGTTTATCGAACGTAACTGATTTTCTATATATTATCACGTATTACAGCAGAGCACAAGTATAAAAATGCAAAAAAAGAATTAATCAGTGTAATAAAATACTGATTAATTCTTTTTTAAAACAGGTTTACATTCTTTCCTTCAGCATATCTGCCGCAGCACACAAAGCCACAATAATAGCAGCCGGTCGCGGCGGGCATCCGGGCACAGCAATATCAACCGGCACCACGTCAGCCGCACGTCCTACAACAGCATAGGTGCTGCCATAGGTTTCGCCGCCACAGGCACAGGCACCGCAAGCCATAACCATTTTCGGTTCAGGCATAGCGTCATAGGTCATACGCAGCGCCTGCTCCAGGTTGCGCGTAACTACGCCGGTAACCATCAGCATATCCGCATGACGCGGAGAAGCAACGAAGGCAATACCGTAACGATGTAAATCATAAACAGGATTGCTCATCGCACCCAGCTCAAAATCGCAGGCATTGCAGCTGCCGGCGTCAAGATGACGCACATGCAGTGAACGTCCCAGCTTCGCTGTGACTGCCTCGCTTACCTCAACGGCACTGTCAGCCAGAATCTGCGCCAAAGCATCATGGTTCGTGTGCACCAACGCCTTACGCGCGCAGGCCTCTACGCAGCGACCGCAGAAAACGCACTTACTGTAATCTATTTTTGCTTTACCGTCAGCCACGCTCACTGCACCTACCGGGCAGGCAGCGGCACAGGCACCGCAGCCGTCGCAGCTGCCATCGCACTGCAGCTGACCGCGCAGACGCTTGTGGCCCGTAGTATCAATATTTTCGGTAGCAATCTTTCCGTGAAGAATTGCCTCCAGCATTTTTAACATCTTGCCACCTCCTTAGCGGTCTATGCAGGCATAGCATAACTCAAAGCTTTTATTAATCAACGGGAAGTCCGGGATGATGTCGCCCTGTACCGCCACAGTCAGCGCCGGCCAGTTAGGATAGGAGGCACTGCGCACAAACAGGCGGTCTATGCGGCCTTCCTTATCCAGCAGCAGGCAGTGCAGATTATCACCGCGGGCAGATTCACTGATGCCCCAGGTAAAATGACCTTCCTCCTGCTGCAGCTCGCCCAGCTCTACCGCCAGCTGCGTTTCCGCGTTGCGGCGCAGCTTGCTGATAAGCTGACGCACCAGCTTCAGGCTTTGGGCAACCTCTCCGATACGCACCTTGATACGCGCTTCAACATCGCCCGCTGTTTCCGTAATCACATCAAAATCAAGCTCATCATAAATACCGTAGCCGATATCCTTGCGGCTGTCACGGTTACTGCCGCTGGCACGCGCGCCCACGCCTACCATCGCCAGATCAAAGGCAGTTTCCGGACGCACTCTGCCGGTGGTACGGATACGATTTACGAAGTTCGCCTGCTCCCACATGATATGCACCATGTCGGCATAAACAGCCTCTACCTCGCGCAGAACCTCCTCGATTTCCTCCAGCATAGCATCGGTAACATCATACTGCACACCGCCTGGGATAATCAGACCGCGCAGGAAGCGGTTGCCTGCCAGCATTTCGTTAAGCTGCATCAGATATTCCTTCAGACGTGTGCCCATGCTGATTACAGGCGAGAAGCCGACACCGGCGCAGATGTTGCCTGTATCGCCCACATGGTTATACAAGCGCTCCATCTCCGCAGCCAAGGTACGGATTAACCACGCACGGTAAGGCACCTCTGCCTCCGAGCATTTTTCCACAGCCTGACAGTAGCTCAGCGTATTGGCAACGCTGCAGGCACCGCAGATACGTTCTACAATCGGCAGCGCCTCCATCGGTGTCAGTCCTTCGACAGCCTTTTCAATGCCGCGATGGGTAAAGAACAGCTTGGCATCCAGCTGCAGCATAGCCTCACCGGCCTGGCTGAAACGGAAGTGACCGGGCTCGATGATGCCTGCATGAATCGGACCTACAGGAACCTCAAAAAGGCCTTCGCCCTGCGAGGTAAGCATTTCGTATTCACGATGTCCGCGTGCATCGTAATCCTTGGGATATTTTTTCAGCAGCGGATGGAAGCCTTCGGGAAAGCTCTCATGCAGCACCAGCGGACGCATATCGGGATGTCCCTGCGGCTCGAAGCCGAACATATCATGCAGCTCGCGCTCATACCAGGCAGCAGCCGGCAGCAGCGTAGTCAGTGACTGATACTCCAGCGGACCGTCCGCGGGGAACGGAGCCTTCAAAACATCAATATCGCGTTTGGCAGCATTATAGAACAGGCAGTAGATGGCCAGACCGCCGCCCTGCAGCGTTTCGTCTGCGCCGAACATAGCAGCCAGCGGACGCTTGCCGCTGTCGCTGCAGATATTGGCAGCGCCACGCAAATTTTCCGGTTTAACTAGCATTATCTCAGCCTCCTATAATCCGCACAGCCTGGTTCAGCAGATTGTTGAGCCAGGGAATATTTTCAAAGCCGGCGCCCACCACGCAGGTCAAAAGCAGCAGCGCTGCCAGCACCGGCACGTCGGTTACGCCCAGCAAATCGCCCAAGGGCTGACGCTTTGATTTATCGCACAGCATACGCATACCATGATACAAAATACCGATTAAAACGCCGGCCAGCAGGATAATCAGCAGACTGCCTGCTACCCAATGTCCCTCACGGAACATGGACGCCATAATGTAAAACTTACTGAAGAAAAGGCCCATCGGCGGCAGGCCCAAAATGCCCAGCATACCCAAAAGCCAGAAGGTCGCGGTATGCGGTACATCCTTAATCATACCGTGAATACGCATCATATTACGTGTCTGATATTCCTGGATAATCGTGCCGGCAATATAGAACAGAACAAACTTAATCATCGCATGGCTATACATATGCAGCATCACAGCCTTCAGGGAGAAGGCGGAAAATACGCCGATACCGGCAACCATAATACCGATGTTTTCCATGGAGGAATAAGCCAGAATACGCTTAACGTCACGCTGTACAACAACGAACGGTACTGCAATCGCCACAGTCAGCACGGCAAAAAACAGCAGCATACTGCTCATCATCGCAGCGCCCGCTGTCGGCAGCAGGATAACCAGATTACGCAGCAACACATAAATCGCACAGCTGCAGAGCGCACCGCTCAGCATACCGCTGGTCAGCGACGGAGCCTCGGCATAGGCATCAGGCAGCCAGGTATGCATCGGCGCCATGCCTGCCTTCGTACCGTAGCCGATAACGATAAACAGCAAGGCCAGCTTAGTCATCGCCGGGTTCAGGCTGTTGGCATGCTCATGCAGATACAGCCAGCTGAGCGCCTTTTCGCCGCCCAAAGCATCAAGCTGCGCATAATACAGCACCAGTGTACCCAAAAGCGCCAAGCAGATGCCGACGGTACAAACCATGATATATTTCCACGTTGCTTCCAGAGCAGCGCGGGTGAATTTAAAGGAAATAAGCAGCGCACTGATTAAGGTAGTCGCTTCGATTGCTACCCACATCAGGCCCAGATTTTTTACCAGCAGTACGATGAACATCGTCCAGCAGAAAAGCTGCATCAGCGCAAAGTAACGGCCGGTCTGCAGCTGCTCGCCCTTGAGTACACCGCAACGCTCCTCACGCGTAAGATAATTACGCGCAGTCCAGGTTGCTGCCAGATAAAGTGTGGTGATAATAATAATTACCCACATATTCAGCGCATCAATATAAAAATAATCATCAACATAGGGCATTGCAGGATTAAAGGAAGCTGCCATCAGCGCCACGCACACACCTACCGCAGTTGCCGTCAGGCGGTGCAGCCAATGCAGGATATTATTGCCGAAGCCCGCAGCCAGTGCCAGCACCGCGCACAAGGGTGGCAGGCATAACAGTATCAAAATATATGTTAACATTACATCCCCTACCCTTTCAGCTTGTCCAGCACATTTGTATCCGTCGTTTTAAACGACAGACGCAGACGCGAGGTTAAAATAACAAGAATAACAACAGCAATCAGCACATCAAGGAAAATGCCCAGCTCGATAATCAGCGGCAAGCCTTCGGTCATAATCAGGCCGAGCAGGTAAATGCCATTTTCCAAGGTAATCAGGCCGATCATCTGCATAATAGCACGGCTGCGCATAACAATCAGCGCCAGACCGGTCATAATCATAAACATAGAGGTCGCCAAAATATCGCGTCCCTCTGCCTGAGGCAGCAGACCGTCAATTACCATATAGCCAAGCGCCAGACTGCAGGCTGCAAAGGCAGTGGAATAGTTAACATTGATATCGCTGACAATTTCACGCTCATCGCGCAGCTGATTTACCACGCGCAAAATAGCGTAAGGAATAAAGAGCACCTTAACGGCAATCGTCAGCACACCGGGTAGCCAGGCATGCAGGCCGCTGCCATGGCTCATGCCTACGACAAGGCAGGCTGCCGCAATTAAAGCAGACTGCAGCGCCAGGCACAGAGTTGCACGGCGCAGCTCCACAAAGCGCGTCTGCAGGAAAACGATAAACATTAAACTTACAACCAAATATTCCATCGTTACCTCCTTACTGTGCCACTACTGCCAACAGCAGCATCAGGCCTGCTGCGGCCAGATATACACGCACCTTGAAAAGGCGCATCTTATTGTTCAAAGTTTCTACGACGCCTACTGCTACCGCACCGATAAGCACCTTCAGCACTACCGGCAAATCCAGCGGCAGATACAGCATAGCGAAAAGCACCAAAAATACCAGCAGCTTGAGCTGGCTTGCCCAATGGATGAGAGCCAGCAGACGGCCGGAATATTCCAGTGTCATACATTCATGGATCATCGTCAGCTCCAGATGTGTATCAGGGTTATCAACCGGGATACGACTGTTTTCTGCGAGCAATACCAGGAAGAAGGCAATGCAGGTCAGTACGCCTGCTACCGTCAGGTTAACCTCATCCATACGCAGGCTCATGCCTGCCAGCGAAGTGCTGTTGGTGTGCAACACGTTGGAAAGCACGGCCAGCATTACCACAGGCTCAACGAAGGCTGCCACATAAACCTCACGGCTGCCGCCCATACCGCCGAAGGCGGTGGCTGCATCCATCGAGGAAACTGCCATAAAGAAGCGTCCCAAGGCCAACAGATAAACAAATACAAAAACGTCGCCAAAGCCGGCCTGACCGCCTAAGAAGCCCGGCAGCATGCAGGCTGCCGCAAAGGTCGTCAGAAAATATACGCAGGGTGCCAGACGGAAGGTGATGCTTGTATAAGGAGTAAGCATAGTAGGCTTGCCCCACCATTTGCGGATATCGTAATATTCCTGCCAGATGCTGCTGCCGATACGGTTCTGCATCCAGGCCTTTACCTTTTTAACAATGCCGGTTACCAGCGGAGCGCACAAAAGCAGCAAAACTGCCTGCGCCATACCGAGGGCCAGCTGTAATAATTCATTCTCTAAAATCATTTATAAAGCGCCCCCCATACCAGTACCAACATCATTGCCACCATAACATAGGCAACATATAAACGCACACTGCCCTGCTGCAAACGGCGCAGGAAATTGGAAACACTTACAAAATGCTTCTGCAGCGGCTGATAAAGCTTTTCTGTAATCATATCGGGAATTTCCAGCTTGTAGGAAAGCTGACGTCCGAAGTAAGCATGCTCCTTGCGCATGTAGGTTACCTGACGCTTAGGCTTCAGCAGATAATCGAAGGCACGGCGTACAGGCTTACTGAAGCCGGTTGCGGAATACTGCTGACGCTGAGTCGGATAGGTACCGCAGTTCCAGGTAACATCCTCCACAACAAAGCAATTCCTAACAGCCAGCCACAGTACTGCGCCCAGCACAAGCAATAACGCAAGCAGCAGCAGCGGCTTGTAGCAGACTGCAGTACCAACGCCGGCCCACGCCAGATTCATACCAAAGGCGTCAAGTGCGACAGGCATGCCCAATGCCAGCATTGCTGCACGTACAACAGGCAGCGGATAAAGACCGCAAGCAACAACTAAAACAGATGCAACGCCCATAGCAGCGAGCATAAATTTATCGGATTCGTGCGCATGCTCCACAATTTCACTGCGAGCACGGCCCAAGAAGGTGATGCCGAAGAAGCGTACAAAGCAGCCGAGAGCCAGTGCTCCGGTAAAGCCCAGCAGAATAAATGACACAGCCGTCCACAGGCGGATATCCTGACCTGCGCAGCTTGTACCCAGGCTGATAAAGCTCTGCAGCACCAGCCATTCACCGGTAAAGCCGTTAGTCAGCGGAATAGCGGCGAGTGCAAGCGAGCCGACGAAAGCAAAGACAGCGGTATAGGGCATTTTGCGTGCGAGGCCGCCGAACAGCTCCAGGTTTTTGCTGCCGGTGCCGTGCATAATGCTGCCGGCACACATAAACATCAGCACCTTCATAATGCTGTGGTTAAAGGCATGCACCAACGCAGCCACAAAGCCAAGCATATAAAAGCTGCTGCCGGAAGCCTTCATCAGCATACCGCAGCCGAAGGCAGCAAAAATCACGCCCATATTTTCCACGGAGGAATAAGCCAAAACGCGCTTAATATCCGTTTCCATCTGAGCATAGAGCACGCCCAAAAATGCGGATACTACGCCTGCCAGCAGCACAACAACGCACCACCAGTAATTCCAGGCAGGCAAAAAGCTGAACATAAAACGGCCGAAGCCATAAAGCGCAATCTTCAGCATAACACCACTCATCAGCGCGGAAACGTGACTGGGTGCTGCCGGATGCGCCTTAGGCAGCCACACATGCAGTGGCACCAGACCAGCCTTCAAAGCAAAACCGGCAAAGGCACAGACAAAAACAAGATGCTGCCAGCTGCCCTCCAGAGTATTCTTGGCCATAGCAGCAAAGCTGAAGCCCTCGCTGGCAGAGCCTGTCAGCAAAAAGGCAATCATAATCGCCGCCGTACCTACGCTGGTCATAACCAGATACTGATAGGCAGCATTCCAGGTAGCACGCTTTTCGGATTCATGGTTAACCAGCATAAAGGAGGCTACGGCCATAATCTCCCAGAAAAGCAGGAAGCTGAAGGCATCGCCTGCCAGCAGCACCAGTACCATAGACATGATGAACAGGCACCACATGCCGCCCAAAAGACGCAGACGGCTGCCCTCATAGCTACGCGCATAACCAAGCGCGTACAGGCTGGTAACAACACCGGCGATACCGGTCAAAAGCAGAAAGACTGCGCTCCAGCTATCGCAGCCTAAAGAATACGAGCCCCAGGTCAGGGGTGCGGGGCTCACGCCGCCGAAAAGCAGCAGGCCTGCCGCATAAGCGCAGACAGTGCTGCCAAAAAGGGCAGCGCTGTTAGCAAGCCAGTGTGCAGCACGCTGCATGCCGTGGGGAAGCAGCATGGTTAATACGCCGATGCCATAGAAGCCCACAGCCACCAAAAACATTTCCATTTCATCACCTACACATAAAAATTTCAACTTCTTCACAAAAATGACATGTATCGTTAATTATAACACATTTGTTGATTGCGTAAAAGCAAATTACTGTTAAGAATACAAAAAAATACACCGAACCTGCAGAAATTCCACAGATTCGGTGGTTTATAATAAGGCTTCGGCATCAAAGCGGTATATTATCAAAATATAATTCTATAGTTAGCGGCTGGCGCAGTAATGTATAATAGCGTGTTCATGAATAATGTGGTAAACGTGTGCCGTGTGACGGCCAAAACCGAAATAAGCAGGAGTGATCTTTAGCCTGCCGCCGTCTTTATAGCGTTTCCCTTCAGGACAGCTTCAAAACTGTCAACTCTGCGCAAGCAGATCTTTCTTATAGTTAGAAAATCTATTTATCAAATATATCTGCCATGAGCTTCTGCCATATTATCTTTTATAATTATTTACCTTGCAGCTCTTCAAAGTGCTCGTAAATATAATCCAGGTTGGCCGTAATCGGGAAAGCAGGCTCCGCAGCAGGATTCAGTCTGCTCATCAGGGCTGCTGCCTCAATCATATCGCTCAAATCAGCGGTATAGGCACGTATTCTGTTATATTCGGCTTTTGCTGCCTCCACAACTCCCGGCAGGGGCTTGGTAACCGTAGTAACAGTATATTCCGCAGACAACTTTTCGTTATTGCTGCTAAAAGTAATCTCATTTACGGAATTACGTTCCTCCTCCTTCAGGGAAACTAACACCTCATATATCGGCAAAGTGGCACGCAAATCGTTGGCATAAATCACAGCTGCATCATAGCTAAATTTTTCAGCACCGATTTCCATTTCGTTTTTGCAGTCGGCAATAGCCTGTGCCAACTTTCTGCGGCAAACGGCCAGATAGCTGTAAATCTTCAGCAGCTTCGGCAACTCGTAGCCCTGAACATTCAGGCTCTTTTTACTTTTTTCCTCGTCCTGATAATTACGCTCTTCTGTAGGAAATAAATAATTTAATTCCGAACGCTTATGAATTTCCTTAACTTCGCAAAACTTTGCGGGAAGCAAAGCTGCACTGTTAATCGAATCACAGGAAACAAGCTCATCCATGATATTTTTGATTGCTTTTTGATATTGAAATGCTTTTTTTAAGTTCATATGCTGCACCTCTTTCTTGCATCATCAGTTCTGTATTTCGTTTACGTTCATCTTACAAGCTAATAATACAACAGCCAGGCCATTTTATCATGGAAAAAAAGTTGCGCACCGTCGATTCATCGGGCTGACGCAGCTGATTGTCAAAGCAGTTGAAATATCGGGCGCTCAGCAACTCCAACAGCTCTGCCGCCAGGCCTTGCCGTCGGCAAGAATATCCAGCAGATAAAAATGCAGCGTATCTCTGTAATTACAAAAACGGCGCAGCAGATTTTTGCATCCGTTACGCCGTTAATTTATTTTTTATTCAACTGTTACGCTTTTGGCAAGATTACGCGGCTTATCAACATCACAGCCGCGAGTCAGCGCCGCATAGTAGGCCAGCAGCTGCAAGGGCAGCACTGCCATCAGCGGTGCCAGATATTTGTCCGTACGTGGGGTGTAGATAACATGGTCCGCATATTTTTCCAGAGAGGTATCACCCTCAAAGCCGATGGCAATAACCACAGCCTCGCGCGCCTTAACCTCCTGCAGGTTGCTGACGGTTTTATCATATACATCCATCTGCGTTGCCAGTACGATTACCGGCACACCGGAAACAATCAAAGCCAAGGTGCCATGCTTCAGCTCGCCTGCCGCATAAGCCTCCGCATGAATGTAGGAAATTTCCTTCAGCTTCAGCGCACCCTCTAGCGCTACGGCATAATCAAGACTGCGTCCCAGGAAGAAGGCATCCTCACTGCTGCCGTATTCACGCGCAAACACCTTAATCTGGTCCACGTTTTCCAGCATTTTATGAATCTGCTCGGGCACAAAGGTCAAGCCCTGCACCAGCTCCTGCTCACGCTCAGCACTCATGCTGCCGCGCAGACGGCCGACATAAATCGCCAGCATCAGCATTGCCAGAAGCTGAGTAGTATAAGCCTTGGTAGATGCCACGGCAATCTCCGGACCGGCATATGTATAAACAACCTGGTCTGCCTCACGCGCAATAGAGCTGCCGACAACGTTGGTAACCGCCAGAGTGCGGGAGCCAAGACGCTTAGCCTCACGCAACGCTGCCAGCGTATCGCTGGTTTCACCGCTCTGGCTGATAACAATCGTCAGACTGTTGCCATCAACAAGCGGATCACGGTAACGGAACTCGCTGGCAATATCCACCTCAACCGGCACACGCGCCAGCTGCTCCAGATAATATTTGCCGACAATGCCTGCATGATAAGCGGTACCGCAGGCCACAATAAAGATTTTATTGATGTCTCTCAGTTCCTCTGCTGTCCAGTTCAGCTCGGGGAAGCCGATGGTTTTTGCCTCCGCATCAAGACGGCTGGTCATGGTGTCGCGCAAAGCCTTAGGCTGTTCATAGATTTCCTTCAGCATAAAATGCTCAAAGCCACCCTTTTCAGCTGCTTCGGCGTTCCAGTTTACAACAAACACCTTCTTGCTGATGGGCGTGCCGTTGATATCCTGCACCCACACCCCATCTGCTGTTACCGTAGCAATCTCACCATCGCTCATGATAAAGGTACGACGCGTATGGTTGATAATCGCCGGGATGTCGGAAGCGATAAAGTTCTCGCCTTCGCCCAGACCGATAATCAGCGGATTATCCTTTTTGGTGCAGATAATCTTATCAGGCTCGTATTCGCACATAAACACCAGGCTGTAGGAGCCTTTGATAAGCTTCAGCACCTTTTTGACGGTTTCTTCGAAATCTCCGTCATATTGGTCCGCCATCAGATGAGCTACAACCTCACTGTCAGTTTCTGACAGGAATTCATGTCCCTTGGCAATCAGTTCTTCCTTCAGGCCAAGATAATTTTCAATAATACCGTTATGGACAACGACAAACTTACCGCTGCTGTCCGTATGGGGATGCGCGTTGCGATCCGACGGACGGCCATGTGTTGCCCAGCGTGTATGACCGATACCTACATTGCCCACAGGCATATTGCCTGCCAATTTCTGGCGCAGTGCATCCAGACGGCCTACACATTTTTCCACACGAATTTTGTTGTTTTCATAAACAGCAATGCCGGCAGAATCATAACCACGATACTCCAGCTTGCTCATACCATCAAGCAGAAAGGGAGCAGCTTCGTGATTACCGATATAACCTACAATTCCGCACATAAGTAGTAATCCTCCTCTACGCTGCAAGGTATAAGGCATCATCTACTTCGTCAGGTTTCCTCGACGTACCTTTAGTACGCCTGCGACAACCTTTCTCGTATTTAATACCTTCTCCCTTGCGAGCCTTTATTATATTCTTTGCCCTTTCTGCCGCCGTGATTTTCTCTCCCCCGTTACCGGAGGGCTTTGTACACGATTTGCGGCCTGCAGCCGGCCGTGAGGCATCCGCTGACTGATCGATAACCTCATTCCTCGTCCACCGCCTGAGCGGTACATGCGCTTACATCCTTCACTGTCCGCTTTTGGCAGCAAAGCCATGGCTCTGCTGATTTATGAGCAAACAGACAATGAGCCGCGCAGGCAGGCAGTCCCACGCGGCACATCCTCAGACTAATTTAATTTTACAATATGATGACTGGCAGGTCAAGAAAACATTCCTTGAACTTTTCTTGCCTGCAGGCGCTTCATGTAATATAATCCCATCTTAGATAATTGAATTTTGTTTTTTATATTCGTAAGTCCTAGATGTGATAAGGGTTTGAGCAGCTAAAAACAGCTTTTTTATGTGGGAAGTTTGAGTAATAGTATAAGACGTGAGGGATTTGTGAATTTAATCAGAACGGTTGTCAAACGCTTTACTTTGTGCTATCATAGAAATAGAAAAGGTGCCGCCGATAGACGGTTATCCTTGAACATTTAGTTATAAAAAATAACCGCTTGTTTTGCAGACTGGGCGGTTATTTTTTTGCGTGAATTTGACCTAGCGCATAACCTAGAGCGAATCCTAGAGCTACTGAAGTCAGACATAAGCCGAGAACAGAGATAAGATTATCTAAAGTCATCATTGGTCTCACCCCCTCTTGCCATTAGATTTGCAGTAATACAGAATCTTGCTGCCAGAGGGACAACCGCCTACCGTTATGGAAGCACCATAAAAATATTTTAGCACAAAAAACGAACACATACAACGAACAAGCTGTAAAAGTTTCTCTGCTCAAAAAATTGAGCCCATAGCGTACAAACGCCCAACTATTACTATTTGGTAGTAGTTGGGCGTTCTTTTTTGGCATAGCTGTTGTTGTGTATTTGCTTTATCAGGAGTACAAATATGCTCCACCTGTTTTTTCCAGAATAAGGTTTTCTATGTCATAAACGTCGTAATATCGCTTACTTATGCAATAGCTAACAATTTTATCGGCGATGATGTCATTAGATAAAGAGTAGCCTGCAATGTTTAGCATTACTTCTGTTTCGCTGTTATTTAGTTCCAAAGCCAGGCATAAGCAGAGAATCGTACTCTTGCTGGGTTTATAGCCGGTGTCCTTCATGCTGCGTATTTTCGAAAAAACTGTTTTGGAGACGTGCGCTTTTTTATAGAGCTCGTTTTCTGCGATATCTTTTGCCTCGCAGTATTTGATGATAGAAGGATAAAGGTCGCAGGGAGTGTCGGAAAAGCTTTTGACGATGTTTTTAATAGTCCTTAATGGCAACAAGGGCGGCGTGTATCCCAAGTCGGCAAAACCATGACAAGATGTATCATAGGCTGTAATAATATAGTTGGATATTATTTCCAGATAGTTTTCTCTTAAATTTTCTATTACGCGTTTGTCGTTCGTCATAGTGCGGACCTCCAAAAAGTTTCTTGCAAAGAAACCGAAAAGTGCTGCTTATAGTGTAACATATAAGCAAGGAAAGATAAAGTGAGAAAAAATAACAGTGTTATAAAGTAACTGTACATTTCGTGAAGATAAAAAAGACATTTGCTTGACTGGGGGGCAGAGAGATATAATGAAGTAAAACTTTATCTTTTTGATAGATTTATAGGCGGAATGGAGGAGTTTAAATGAGTAATAGAGTTCATTTGGATTTTAACAAAGCATTGGCAGTAGCAGTAGAGTTGCCTGGCGTAAAGATTGAGAGAGAAGAATTTCTTCAAAAAAATTTTTCTAGCAGATTTGATCGTGAAATAGTAGCACGAATTGTACAGACTAGTCCTATTAGAGCTGGAGTAAATGAAAATGTTTTGCATGAAATTGCAAGAGAGTGCATTGATTACGAGCAGATGAAAGTTTCTGCTTTGTCTTTTGTTACTGGTAGTGGCGGTTTTGTAGGAATTGCGCCTGATTTTGCACAGTATTTGGCTCATGTCCTGAGAATATCTCAGAAATTAGCCTATATTTATGGTTATCCGGAAATTCTTTCTATTGAAGGAAGTATGGACGAAAAAGCTCAAAAAATAATTTTGTTGTTCATTGGTGTAATGTATGGAGTTAGTAATGCAAATAAAGTTATTGCTGAAATATCTAAGTTGCTTGCTGACAAGGTAGGAAAAGATATTTTGAGAGCAGCTTTGACAAAAACTGCTTGGTATCCCTTGCTACGACAAGTTTGCAAACAAGTTGGAATTAAAGTAACCAAAGATGCTTTGAGTAAAATTCCTGCTAAAGCAGGTCCGGGGATTGGAGGAGTGTTTAGTGCAGGATTTAGCTATTACTGCTTCGGTAAAGGGGCAGAACGCTTGCATAAAACTTTGAGAGAAAATCCCGTAAGATAACTATGTGAAGAACTGTGAGGTGACACCTTATGCCTGACAACAAAATATTAATCATGATTGGCGGTATGGCTTTCTTGCTCCCTGCGGCACCATTCCTCGCATTAGCAGGCATCGGACTGATTGTTGTCGGCTGTATAATTTATTCCGTAATCAAGAGTTTTGATGAGTAGAAGATTTACCTAAACTTTCCATGTTGCCCTTCAAAATTAACTGTTAAAAATAACCGCTAGTGTAGGAGCTGGGCGGTTATTTTTTTGCGGTTTTAGAGAAAATATGCAGAAAAGCAGACCATTGCATCCGAAAATGATGTAATGGTCTGCTTTTAATCTTTATTCAGCAAGAAAGCCTGCTTATGCCAGCTCCTTGGTTACAACGTCGGCAATAGCGTTGGCAATCTGCTCTAAACGCTCCTGCTTCGGTCCTTCGGCCATAATACGGATTAAAGGCTCGGTGCCGGAAGCACGTACCAGAATCTGGCCGTTTTCGCCCAGCTCCTCCTGATATTTTTTAATTACTTCCTGAATAGCAGCCTTTTCTTCCCAGCCGTTTTTATTCTTCACGCGTACATTCAGCAGAATCTGCGGGAATTTAGTCATTACACCGCTCATCTCGGACAGAGATTTATTGTTGCGAACCATTGCGCACAACAGCTGTACAGCAGTCAGGATGCCGTCGCCAGTTTTAGCGAATTCGGAGAAAATGATATGACCGGATTGCTCGCCGCCGATAGAATAATTGTGCTTGAGCATTTCTTCCAGTACATAGCGGTCACCTACAGCGGTTTTGACAGTCTTGCCGCCATGAGCCTTCATAGCCTGATGCAGGCCAACGTTACTCATAACAGTGGTTACCAGCATATTATCATGCAGCTTGTTGCGCTTCATCAGCTCCAGCGCGCAAATCAGCATAATCTGGTCGCCGTCCATAGCCTCGCCGTTTTCGTCAACTGCCAGGCAACGGTCAGCGTCACCGTCATTAGCAATACCTACATGAGCGCCAACCTCGACAACCTTCTTCTGCAAAGCCTCCAGATGAGTGGAGCCGCAGCCGTTGTTGATGTTGATACCGTTAGGCTCGTTGAAAATTGCCACAACCTCAGCACCGAGACTGCGCAGGATAACCGGTGCGATTTCGCTGTTGGCACCGTTGGAGCAGTCCATAACAATCTTCAGACCGTTCAGCTTAGCATAAGCAGTGCTCAGAATGTGCTTAATATACAGTGCGGACAAATCCTTTTCATGAATAATCTGGCCTACGCTGCTGCCGCTTACTGCCTGAGTGTAATCAATCGGTGCAGCAACGATAGCTGCAATTTCGTCCTCTACTGCGTCAGGCAGCTTGTAACCTGTCTGAGAGAAGAATTTGATACCGTTATCTTCAAACGGATTGTGAGAAGCAGAAATTACTACACCGGCATTAGCCTTAACCTCACTGGTCAAAAAGGAAACTGCCGGAGTAGGCATAACGCCCAGAAGATGTGCATTGCCGCCGGCGCTGCAGATACCTGCTGCCAAAGCGCTTTCCAACATTTGTCCGCTGCGGCGTGTATCTCTGCCGATAATAATTTTCGGGCAGGAAACCTCGCGGCCAAAGTATTTTGCGGCAGCATAGCCCAGCTTAAAGGCCAGCTCCGGAGTAAGCTCTACGTTCGCCACACCGCGAACACCATCAGTACCAAATAATCTTGCCATTTTTTGTAATAACCTCCCTAATGTTAATGCGTTTATATGTAAGTTGGGAATTGTTGAGATTTATCAACAATAACAGAAGATAGAGGCTCCCCTTGGGGGGAGCTGTCACCCGCAGGGTGACTGAGAGGGGTTGGTACTCGCTATGCTTACCAACAGCGCTATGCTGAGCGCGCCCCTCTCCGTCATCGCTACGCGATGCCACCTCTCTCCAAGTAGAGGCTATTTCTCAATATAATCTGTATTACTCTCCAACCTAAATTACTTCACCGGCGCAAATCTTTCCATAATCGCACGCGCCACATGATAGCCGTCAAGCGCGGCGCTCATGATGCCGCCGGCATAGCCTGCTCCTTCGCCGCAGGGATAAAGCAGATCATGCGTCAGCGATACATAGCTCTGCCTGTCGCGCTCTATGCGAACCGGCGCCGAGGTGCGTGTTTCCACACCCGTCAGCAGCGCACCGCCGTCGGCGTAACCCGCCAGCTTGCGTCCGAAGCTCGTAATACCCTCGCGCAGCGTATCCGTAACGTAAGCAGGCAGCACCTTGTCTAAGCTGCAGGCCACAAGTCCCGGACGATAGCTTGGCTGTACCATGCATTCCAAGGACGGCGTACTGCGCTTCAAAAAGCTGTCCAGATTTTGCGCAGGCGCATAATAGCTGCTGCCTGCCGCCGCATAAGCAAGCTGCTCATAGCGGCGCTGGAATTCTACGCCTGCCAGCGCACCCTCGCCGAAATCCCGGCTGTCTACATTCACCACCAGAGCACTGTTTGCAATGCCGCTGTCACGCTTAAACATGCTCATGCCATTGACAACCACGCCACCGGCCTCCGAAGCGGCGGCAACTACCTGACCGCCCGGGCACATGCAGAACGAATAGGCTGTGCGTGTTTTATCCTGCGTATGGTAAACAAGCGCGTAATCCGCTGCGCCCAGCAGATGATGTCCCGCAAAGCTGCCGTACTGCGCCCTGTCAATCAGCTCCTGCGGATGCTCGATGCGCACACCGATGGCAAAGGGCTTCGCCACAATGCCAACGCCCCTGCGTGCCAGCATAGCGTAGGTATCGCGCGCACTGTGACCGCAGGCCAGTACAACCGCGCCTGCTGCCAGCCTTTCACCGCTATCCAGGATTACGCCCTGCACAGCATTATTTTTTATATCCAAATCAACCACATGCGCATCGTAACGCACTCTGCCGCCCAACTCCGCAATGCGGCGGCTGAGCCCCTGCACCATTGCACGCAGCTTATCCGTGCCTACGTGCGGCTTGTGCTCGTACAAAATATTTTCCGGCGCGCCTGCAGCTACAAACAGCTGCAGGATTTCGGCCATCATGGGATCGTTGACGCGTGTAGTCAGCTTGCCGTCCGAGAAGGTGCCTGCACCGCCCTCGCCAAACTGCACGTTAGACGCGGGGTTAAATTCTCCCGTCTGCCAAAAGCGCTGCACATCCTGCACGCGCTGCGCCACCGGCTTGCCGCGCTCCAAAAGCAGCGGCTTGTAGCCATGCTCCGCCAGCTGCAATGCTGCCAAAAGTCCCGCAGGACCGGCGCCGATAACTACAGGCGGTGCGCTCAGCGGTAATGTGCCAAGCTCCAGCGTCGGCTGCTGCTGCGCCTGATATTGCGAAATATCACTGTCCGCCAGCAGGCGCTTCGCCTGCCTGCCGCTGGTTTCAACCTCTGCCAGCACATGGTAGTTGAGGCAGATATCATTTTTCTTGCGCGCATCCACTGCCTTGCGTACTGTCTGCACACTGCCCAAAGCATCGCGCGGAATACCGCATTTGCGGCACACCGCCTGCTCCAGCGTCTGCTCCTGTCGCAGGCTGATACGCACATTGTTAATTTTCAGCTTCATCTATAAATCAGTTCTGCCTTTCTACCGATATTTTAATCTGCACCGTACGTCTTTCAGGAATAACCTTTTCCGGCAAATCAAGCTCAGCTGCAACAACAGTACTCCCATTAAGCTTGCTTACATCCACCGGCTTGGTCTTAACATCCTTCAGCTCCTTCAACACAGAAGGAGGCGCAGTCACACGAATGTTTTCCGGCACAATCTCCGTCTTGGTAACAACAACGCCATCAGGCAAAGTACCGCTCATAACCAATTTTACAGGAATATCCAGCGAATGCATCTGGCTGACCATATTGGCCTGCACCATAACGCGCTCCGGAATAATTCTCATATTAGGAATATCGTAACCGTCATCACTCACAGCAACAAGCTCGCTTTCCGTCTGGAAGCTGCCTGTATGATTGCTGATATCAATCGGAGCAACCACACGGTTTACCTTATCGATACGATGTGTTGCACCGCGCAGAGTAACCTCCGACGGAGTAATGATACTGCTGCCGATGGTCATATCACCGTTCACCGCACCCACAATACGCGTAGTAACGGGAACCTTCTTTTCGCTTACCGTATCTACATATACGGAAACCTCCTTAGGCGTTACGGATACAATCTCGCCACCGGCATAGGTCACCGTAATCGGCAGACTCTGCTGACCTTCGGTTACATTTTTCAGATTGATAGAAGCACTGATTTCCGTGCTCAGATTATCGGCACTGAGCTTGGCACGCGAACCGCGCACCTTTACCAGAATTTTATCGGGAGCATTAAAGACCATCATATTCTGCGGCAGATTGGTTTGCTGCAGGCGTACCTCGATATTACGCTCGATAATCGGGTTCTGGTCGGTCATTACATATACCCACAGGCCACAAGCCATGAGCAGACAGATAATCCGTGCCAATAAATTTTCCTTACGCGCCAGCCTTTGCAAAAATCTCATTTTTTCTCACCGCCCCACAAGCTCTTGATTTTTTCAACCAAAGAATTCTTACCTGCCACGTGCGGACGGAAAATTGCCGTACGTAAAATTTCCTTCACATCATCCACCGTCAGATAACGCATCAGCTCGCCGTTGCGGGCAATGGAAATCGTACCGGTTTCCTCGCTGACAACAAGAATCATCGCATCTGACTGCTCAGACATACCGATAGCGGCACGATGGCGGGTGCCAAGCTCCTGGCTCAGATTGCGATTTTCCGTAAGCGGCAGCAGACAGCAGGCAGCAACAACACGGTTGCCGCGAATAACAACAGCGCCATCATGCAATGGTGTATCCTTAACAAAAATGTTCTGCAGCAATCCCGAGCTCACCAGACCGTCAATCGGCACACCGGTTTCGATGCGCTCTGCCAGACCGGTAGCACGCTCAAAAACCATCAGCGCACCTACCTTGTTTTTACTCATCACCTTAGTGGCATGAGCAACGGCATCCAGCATTTCCTCCAACTCCTGCTCGTCCAGCTCGCTGCCCTTATGAAACAGCTTGCCGCGGCCGATTTGCTCCAGAGCACGGCGCAGCTCCGGCTGAAAGACAACAGGCAGGGCAACCATAATCACCGTCATGCTCTTTTCCAGCAGCCAGCTGATAACATGCAGATTCAGCCAGCGACAGATAAGCGTGAAGCCTATCAGCACCATGAGGCCCTTGCCCAATGTTGCGGCACGGGTATTTTTCAGCATCAGGAATAAACGGTAAAGAAAATAGGCAACGACGACAATATCTATAACATCCAAAAATGTGATTGTCGAAAGCAAGCCTTGCAGTTGTATCATCATAATTGCATTGCTCCTATCTATCAGACACTATCGACTAAGCGCTAAGCCTTAGTCCATTTTCAGAATCGCCATGAATGCCTCCTGCGGCAGCTCTACACTGCCAACCTGCTTCATGCGCTTTTTACCTTCCTTCTGTTTTTCCAGCAGCTTACGCTTACGGCTGATATCACCGCCGTAGCACTTCGCCAGTACGTCCTTACGCATTGCGCGGACGTTTTCGCGGGCAATAACCTTGTTGCCGATTGCTGCCTGTACCGGAATTTCAAACATCTGACGCGGAATCAGGCTGCGCAGCTTTTCAACCAGCTGACGGCCGCGGACGGTAGCAAATTCCTTATGCACAATCGCGGAAAGCGCATCGACAGGCTCGCCGTTCAGCAGAATATCTACCTTCACCAGATCGGAATAACGGTAGCCGGACAGCTCGTAGTCCAAAGAAGCATAACCGCGGGTAGCGGATTTCAGACGGTCAAAGTAGTCAAAGATAATCTCACTCAGCGGTAATGCGTAGTGAATCATTACGCGGGTATCATCAAGATAGGTCATGTTATCGTATTCACCGCGTTTTTCCTGGCTCAGCTCCATAACAGCGCCTACGTAATCCTTCGGCACAATGATGGTTGCATTAACGAAAGGCTCCTCAACGTGGTCGATAACAGTCGGATCCGGGAAGAGGGACGGGTTATCTACCATTTCAACGTCGCCGTTGGTGCGGAACACCTCATAAATAACGTTCGGTGCGGTAGTAATCAGGCTCAGATTATATTCACGCTCCAGGCGCTCCTTGATAACGTCCATATGCAGCAGGCCCAAGAAGCCGCAGCGGAAGCCAAAGCCCAGCGCGGTAGATGTTTCCGGCTCAAATACCAGAGAAGCATCGTTCAGCTGCAGCTTTTCCAAAGCATCACGCAGGTTGTCGTAATCGGAATTCTCTACCGGATACAGACCGCAGTACACCATCGGGGTAGCCTTGCGATAGCCGGGCAGCGCTGCTTCCGCAGGATTGTTACCGTCTGTTACGGTATCGCCTACGCGTGCATCCTTAACGTTTTTGATGCTGGCAGCAAAGAAGCCTACCTGGCCTTCCTCCAGCTCATCAACATTGACAATGCCCGGTTTGAAGTAACCAACCTCGGTAACATCAAATTCCGCACCGGTTGCCATCATGCGAATCTTCATGCCCTTGCGCAGACGGCCCTGCATAAGACGAACATATAAAACTACGCCCTTGTAAGCGTCAAATTTGGAGTCAAATACCAAGGCCTTCAGCGGTGCTTCCGCATCGCCCTGCGGCGCCGGCACGCGCTCTACGATTGCCTCCAGCACGTCCTCAATGCCGATGCCGGTTTTGGCACTGCACAAAACTGCGTCGGAAGCATCGATACCGATAACGTCCTCAATTTCCCTTTTAACGTGCTCCGGGTCCGCACTCGGCAAATCAATCTTGTTGATAACCGGGATAATCTCCAGATCATTATCCAGCGCCAGATACACGTTAGCCAGTGTCTGCGCTTCAATGCCCTGAGTAGCGTCAATAACCAGCAGTGCGCCCTCGCACGCTGCCAATGCACGCGAAACCTCGTAGGTAAAGTCTACGTGGCCCGGGGTGTCGATAAAGTTCAGCATATACTCCTCGCCGTTGCGCGCCTTGTAAATGCTGCGCACAGCCTGCGCCTTGATGGTGATGCCGCGTTCACGCTCCAAATCCATGGAATCGAGAATCTGCTCCTCCATCTCACGCTTGCTCAGCGTTCCTGTATATTCAATCAATCTGTCCGCCAGGGTAGACTTGCCATGATCTATATGGGCGATAATAGAAAAGTTGCGAATGTGATTTTGTTCAATCATAAATTACTCTTCCTGCTCCTTCATTAAATGTATTATTTCAGGCTATTATTTGCTTGAGCCTGTTTTATTAGTACTAATTATTATACCATTATACGGCAAAACCTGTAAACTAAAAAGAGAGACAGCTCGGTGCCATCTCTCCTCATGCTGCGTTTTATTTCAGTTTAGTGTCCTCAAATTCAACGCATTTGTAATAATTGTCGATTTTATAATTCAGCTTATCAAGCGTTTCCTGCATCTGCGCCATACGCTCCAGCAACTTGGCACGCTCCTCTATTAAAATTTCCTTACGTGCGGCCCGTGTTGTGTCGCCCTGCTGGAACAGCGCCACATATTCAATCAGGCTTTCTACCGAAATGCCTGCTGTGCGCATGCATTTGGCGAAGTTTACCCAGTTACAGTCCGTTTCGGTGTAGTCGCGAATACCGCTTTCATTGCGGTTCACAGTCGGAATCAAGCCGATACGCTCATAATAACGCAGCGTGTCCGCTGTAATGTCATACATTTTGCTTACTTCGTTTATTTTCATCTCGCTAACCTCCTGCCATAATTGCTTTCATACTTCCTGTTATTATTTTAGCATTTGGAGTCAGCTCCAGGTCAAGCGTCCGCAAAATATTTTTTACAGGAACAGGCAGGCATATTTGTGATTTTCTCTTGCATAATGCTCGCATTCGTGGTAGAATAATGCAGTACAAGAAAATTCAGGAGGTGAAATTCGTTGCCGAACATTAAATCTTCCATCCGCAGTGTAAAGACCGACGCAGAACGTCGTGCTAAAAACGCTCCGATTAAAGCAGCTCTCCGCAATGCTTCCCGCAAAGTAGAGGCTTTGGCTAAAACCGGCGCTAAAGAAGACGCTCAAGCTACTATGGCTACTGCTTCCGGTTTGCTCGATAAAGCAGCTCGCAAAGGCATTATCCATAAGAATGCTGCAGCTCGCAAAAAATCCAGACTTGCAAAGAGAATCAACGCTATGGCTTAATTCTTACAAGCTGACCTGCTCTGAAAAGAGCAGGTTTTTTGCATTTCAGGGATAAATTTTTGCAGGCAAACTAATCAAGATCATAATAGCAGAACGTATAAATGAATTATCAACCTTAAAGTTTACCACTTCACTTTATATCTCCCCTGCAAGGGGAGGTGGCTGCGAGCATCAGCGAGCAGACGGAAGGGTTGTTACCGCTTCCTCAGCATCATTATAGCGTAAAAAATCAAAAGCATCCCTACACTTTTTCTGCAAAAAGTGTAGGGATGCTTAATTTTTTTAACTAATCAGGACTTTAAGCCAAGTTTTTTAATCAATAGCAGTTATTTCACCATCAAAGCCGCACGCCCGCCTTACTCCCAGCAAACACCGCAACGACGGCAGCCGTCAAAGCACATCGGCGTAAACTTGCCGCTTTCGCTGCGCTGCAGCTCAGCCGCAAGATATTCCTGCGTCACGCCCATATCAAGATGCTGCCAGGGCAGCGGCTGGCCAACCTGCAGCTCGCGCTCCGCCAGCTCCTCGGCATCCAGTCCCAGCTCCTTCAGCACCTGCTTCAGATTGCGTCCTTCCACATGTGCCTTCAGCAGCGCTTCGCCGATACGTCTGCTACCACGCGCCAGCACGGACTGCACCACGGTTTCCTTCAGCGATTCGGTAATCAGCTTGATGCGCTTTTCCTTCTTCAGTCCGTCACCCAAAATCTTGAAGCGCTTCTTCAGCGTGCGCACATTGCACAACGGCGCCCATTGGTACGGAGTAAAGGGCTTGGGCACAAAGCCGTTGACCGAAATAACCAGCTCGCCCCTGTTGCCCACCGCATCCATCTTGGCACGCACGCGTTTAATCATCTCCACCGTTTCGACGATGTCCTCATCCTCTTCTCCCGGCAGGCCAATCATATAATACAGCTTGATGTTGCGCATTCCGGCAGCAGCAGCCAGCTCGATAGAATTATAAACGTGCTCCTCCGTAATGCCCTTGTTAATCGCAGCGCGCATCCGCTCGCTGCCTGCCTCCGGCGCTACAGTCATCGTCCGCTGCCCGCTCTGCGCCAACGCATGCGCAATCTGCTCCGTGAGCATATCGGCACGCATGCTGGCCACAGAAAATGGTATCTTATGCTCAACTAAGTATTCCGTCAGCTCCGCCATCTGCGGATGGTCGGAAACAGCAGCGCCCATCAGGCCCACCTTTTTCGTGCGCTCGGGACGCTTGGCGATATCCGCCAAAATATTTTCCAGCTTACGCGGACGCGGCTTGCGGAAGCAGTAGCCTGCCATGCAGAAGCGGCAGTGACGGCCGCAGCCACGCGCCACCTCGACGATATACATATCCTCAAATTCCGTTCCGCTTGTTACGATAGCAGAGGTGTGCGGATATGCGTCAATGTCACGCGCCCACTGGCGTGCTATCTTTGCCGGCGCGCCGTCCTGCGGCAACAGGGCGGTAAACTCGCCCTCATCATCGTACTGCGCCGTATACAGGCTTGGCACATAAACACCCGGCACCTGCGCCAGCGCCGCCAGACGCTCTTGCTTGCTTTCCTCGCGATAGATGGTATCCAGCACGTGCTGCACCGTTTCCTCGCCCTCGCCGATAACAAAGGCATCAGCCACAGCAGCCAACGGCTCGGGATTAAAGGTAGCACAGGGACCGCCGATAATCACCAGCGGCTCGCGCTGATTGCGCTCCGCCGCCCGCAGGCGGATGTTACCCAAATCAAGCACCGTCAGCAGATTATCATAATCCATTTCAAAGGACAGCATGACAAAGATAACGTCAAAATCTGCCAGCGGACGTTGGTTTTCCAGGCTCAGCAGCGGTGTTTTGCTTTTGAGATGCTCCTGCTGCAGGCGTTTATCCGGCAAAAAGAAGCGTTCGCAGGCGCTGTCGCCGCGCTCGTTAATCAGCTGATACAAAATGTGCATTCCCAGGTTCGACATGCCCAGATGGTAGACATTGGGGTAAATAAAGGCTACCGGATGCCGTAAACCTGGCGGATACACCTGCGCGCCGGTTTCATTTTCTCTTGTTTCTTTAATATAGTTTTTGATTATCCAGGACAAAGCATTTCCTCTCTAAGACTCTGTTATTAAGAAAGTATCAGCGCAAGCTTACGCTGATACTTTCTTGTATTTTAGTGATTTTTTTCTGCCAATTTGCGTTCAAACAAATCTATAACTGTTTTCAAAACCTTTAAGCGGGCATAATATTTATTGTTGCCTTCAACCACGGTCCACGGTGCATACGAGGTATCGGTGCGCACCAGCATTTCGTTGACTGCTGCTTCGTAGGCATCCCATTTATCACGGTTACGCCAATCCTCGTCCGTAATCTTCCACTGCTTATTGGGATCACCTTGGCGATCATTGAAGCGTCGCAGCTGCTCATCCTTGTCAATCTGCAGCCAGAACTTGGCGATGGCGATACCATGCTCGCTCCACTGCGCCTCCATATCCTTAATTTCATCGTAGGCGCGCTGCCATTCCTGCGGTTTGGCAAAGCCTTCGATGCGCTCCACCATAACACGTCCGTACCAGGTGCGGTCAAAAATCGCTATGTTACCCGGCTGCGGCAGTCTGGTCCAGAAGCGCCACTGATAATGGAACTGCTTTTCAACCACGTTCGGCGCCGCAATAGGATGCACATGGAAGCCCAACGGGTCCAGTGCCGCCGTCAGTCTGCGGATAGCGCCGCCCTTGCCGGCAGCATCCCAGCCCTCAAAGCCAACGACTACCGGAATCTGCGCCTTAAACATTTCAATCTGCAGCTGTGTCAGCTTTTTCTGATACTTATCCAGCTTTTCCTTATATTCTTCCTTGGTAAGCTCCTTGTTGGCATCAATCCTGCTCAACACATCGTAGGTTGCTGCGGTGCGCATATCAACGGCAGGCTCAGCAGGCATCTGCACAGCCTTTTCGATAGCATCAGCAATCTTGGTGAAAACCTCCAGACGCGCGCTGCGCGGATCATCGTCAGCAATCAGATACCAGGGCGCGTTTACCGTATCGGTAGCCTCCAGCATTTTTTCGTAGCGTGTCAGAAATTTATCGTAATCGTCGCTTTCATCAAGCGCCGGATTCAGATCACGCCACGCCTTGCCCAAGGTTTTGGCATTCTTGGCGATATTTTTCTTTTGCTGCTCTGGGGACAGATGCAGGAAAAATTTGAGCACAAGATAATTATCGTCCGTGAGCATTTTTTCAAAATTGTTGATATGCTCGAAGGAAACAACAGGATACTCGGAGTTATCATCCTTATCCGCCAGCTCGTTGGCGTTTTTCAGATAATACCAGCTGCGGTGATAAACAGCAATATGTCCCAATGCCGGCAAACGCTTCCAGAAGGCAGTAAAAAACGGCTGCTCCTGCATTACGCCGCGCAGGCGCACGCTGGAATAAACATTAAAGCCGCGGGCATCCATCTGCTGCATCATTTCGTTAATCAGCGCACTGCGGCGCGCACCGCGCCAGCCCTCAAACACGATGATAATCGGTCTTTTGGCATCGCGGGCCAGGCGCTGCGCCTTGCCCAGGCGTTCGCCCAGCAATTCCATCTGCTTGTTATAATCTTCCTTGGACACTTTTTTACTCAAATCCAGCTTTTCCAGCATTCTGCAACATCTCCTTACTGTTTGCGAGAATCTTTAAATCAGCGCTCCTCATAAGGGTTGAGAGCGCGCGGTTTTCCTAAAACCTCTGCCATAATAATGCCGTTGACCAACGCCGCATGCTTCAGCTTCACGCGCTTTTTCGCCGCAGGCTGCGCCTGCTGCGCATAGCGCGCATTAAACGCCGCGGCAGCAGCGTTCATCTTTGCTTCATCATAGCTGTAATCGCCGCGGGGATCGTAATAAACCTTGCCCTTGTCATGCACGAGGGCTTCGTTTTCACGGTGAATTCTGGCGGTGTGGTCATGCATTGCTTCGCCGTCGTGGTGAACTCTGCTGTCGTCATCACGACGCACGCGCGTTCCGTCATGCACAACGCCTTGGCTGCTTTGACGCTGGCGCGCCTGCGCTTCCTCCGTCGTTTTTTTCAGACGGCGTTCAAATTCGGCGGCAAGGTCTTTAGGCTTGGCTTGTGTTTGCTGCTCCGCCGTTGCCTCCGGCTGCTCCTGCGGCAGCTCCTGCCGCTGCTGCCTGCGTCTGCGGCGTTTGCGCCTGTCCATAAATACGTTAGCCAGTATTACGAGGACGAAAAGCAGGGGGATTAAATCACTGTCAAACAAACCACCCATAAGCTGCACCTCGCTTATTTGCTGCCCTCAGGCTTTTCCTCGCCCTCCGGGCTTACCTCGGCAATCGTGCGGCGCATCTGCGTATCAGCCTGAATATTGTTCAGGCGGTAGTAATCCATTACGCCCAAGCGGCCGTTAGCCAGCGCCTCCGCCATAGCTGTCGGAACCTTAGCCTGCGCTTCCACAACCTTCGCCTGCATTTCCTGCGTATAGGCCTTCATTTCCTGCTCCTTGGCCACAGCCATCGCACGGCGTTCCTCAGCACGTGCCTGAGCAATGCGTTTATCAGCCTCCGCCTGGTCGGTCATCAGCGCAGCGCCGATGTTACGGCCTACATCTACGTCCGCAATATCAATAGAAAGAATTTCAAAGGCAGTACCTGCATCCAAGCCTTTATCCAAAACCGTTTTGGAAATATAATCGGGGTTTTCCAGTACCTTGCTGTGGTCGGCGCTGGAGCCTACGTTGGTTACAATGCCTTCGCCGACACGCGCAATAATCGTTGCTTCGCCGGCACCGCCTACTAAGCGGTCAATGTTGGCGCGCACGGTTACGCGCGCTTTAACCTTCAGCTCGATGCCGTCCTTGGCAACAGCGCTTACTACCGGAGTTTCGATAACCTCGGGGTTAACGCTCATCTGCACAGCTTCGAGTACATTACGGCCCGCCAGGTCGATGGCACAGCCACGCTCAAAGCTCAGCTCAATCTGCGCTCTGTGGGCCGCAATCAAAGCGTCGATAACGCGGTCAACGTTACCGCCTGCCAGATAATGCGCCTCCAGCTGGTTAACGTTAACGTCAAGGCCTGCCTTATTCGCCTTAATCAGCGGCAGCACAATCTGCGACGCGGGCACACGGCGCAAGCGCATACCGATGAGGTTGAAAATGCCTACGTTAACACCGGCGGCGATGGCCGAAATCCACAGGCCCAACGGCACAAAGTTAAGAAAAATAGCAATACCGGCAATAGCAATGACTACCGCAAAGCCACTGCCGAAAATCATACTGAATAATAAATCCATAGTGTCACTCCTTCGTCTGTTCTACAAAAATTTTGCTGCCCTCCACCCGCACGATAATCACGGGCGCAGACTTTTCGATATAATCTCCCTGACTGCTCACATCAAGACGCTTGCCGTCCACCAGAATAGTGCCTGCAGGACGCAGCGTAGTCAAGGCCGTGCCTCTTTTGCCCACCAGCATGCTCCAGTTTTTGCCGCCGGTGTAGCCTTCGCTGTTTTTTTGGCGCGTCCACAGCACAAAGGGATTATACTTGCTTTCTCTGGGCAGATACACGCACAGCAGGGTAATCACCAGCACTAAAAACAGATACACTGCCAAAAGCACCAGCGCCGCCCAGGCATTGCCGCCCAAAACGTAAAAGCCGCCGACTGTCAGGCACACCATGCCGCTAACACCGAAAACTCCGAAGCCCGGCACCACAAATTCTATCAGCAGCAGGACAAGGCCCGCCAGCATAAAATAATATTCCAATGGCATGACTGCACCTCCTCAACGCTTGTACAATTATAGTATAACAGAGTAAAAGCATGAAGTAAATTTAAAGTTTATGCCCCCAAAAGACAAAGAGGCAAGCGCAGGCGTTGCAAAAGCATTGCAGGAAGAATTTATGCCTCATCCGAAGCATTTTGCCTTTGCAAGCAAAGACCACGCGCGCAAAAAAAGACATTAATGCCACGGACACCAATGTCTTTTGCTTTGCTTATGTTCAGTTTTCCGCCAACACCTGCCGCAGCAGCTCCAGCGCACTCACTTCGCTCGCTTTGTTCGTGCCCAGCTCACCGCGGAAGGCACGCGCAAGGATGGATTTCTTCATCAGGTCGATGCTCGCCAGCGCCTGCTCCGCAGTCTGCTGTGCTGCGCGCTCGCGTGCCAGCAGCTCGTCGATGAGGCGCACGATTTCGTGCTGTTCGGGGAGGGATGGACACTTAAAAGTTAAATCCTTTAACGCATTACTGTTAATGCTTTCAACGGTAGTACCATTTTTCATACAAGTATTCAATATGCGTTGCTCATTACTCAAAAGCATCCAATATAAAAATTCTAAATCATCTTCATCAGGTATAATAGCCTTTAAATCTTGATTAACTGTAAAAGGCTTCTTAACCATAGCAACCGGGAAAGTTCTTCTTAAAATGCCACTACGCATAACAACCAACAAAGCTGGTTTCTCTATATAATTGGCGGACGAATTTTTTACACCTTTTTCGTTAACTTTCATAAGAGTATCTTCTATAACAGTAGATTTCATGTCTTTCGATGTAATCCATAAAATATTACCATTTTCCCAATACTCTTCACGGCTCGTACTCGGTGTACCACCACCTAACCAAGAACCAACTTCACCAAGCTTTTTTTCTTCCCAACTTTCATCGCTCACGCCGTTTTCCCGACGCCACTGCTTGGTCAGCTCGCCCGTAAACGCCTTGTGCAAAATTGCTGCCTTGCGCACAGCAAAGTTTTCGGCAACATCCTGCAGTCTTTCCTTCGCTTCATCCAGCTTGGCGAAAAGCTCCTCGATGCGCTCAACGATGCGTTGCTGTTCGGAGAGTGGAGGGAGAGGGATGGGATGTTGTTTTAAAATAATCTGAGATATATTAGGTTGTGCTCCACCTTTGCCTTTTTCTATAAAGACATTTTTTTGAGATATGCAATAATAGAACAAATACATATACAGCAAAGATTGATTACAAACAGCACAAGCACAGGCTTGGTTTGTTGTGGCAGGAACACCTAAAATTGCAACTTTACCAATCGTCGCACCATACATGGCAATTAAAACTGAATATGGTGGAAATAATTTTGCACTAGATTTTTTCAATCCTTCATCAGTTATTTTTTCTTCTGTATCGTAAATCCAACCATTATTTAATTCGCCAGTCTTTATCCACAGAATATCGCCATTATAATATTCTTCATGCTTTCTTGATGGAGTACCACCAGAACCCCAAGAAGCGACGCTCTCCAACCTCACCCACACCCAATTCTCCGGCACCTCATAAGGCTGTTCCTCCGCAGGCACCAGCGCCTGCTGCAAGCGTTCTTCTATTGTCAATGCTGTCTTTTTCTTTGGCATTGCCAGCTCTCCTTTATAAGCAAACATGCTATTGCTTTAATGTATAATTTATGATAAAATGTTTTTGACAACCGTGTTGCGAGCGCATCCAAGAAGCAAGTCCGAAGGACGTAGCTGATTGGCTAATGCGCTCCATGTGATAGCACCCCAAGAGGCGTAGCCGATTGGCTTGGTGCGAACCACTTGCAGGGTGGTGTTGCCTTAATTCCTCAGGAATCGAGGTGATGTCTATGAAGAACTTTTCCTTTCAAGATTTAATGCTCTTCGGAATGTTCATTCTGGCATTACTTACATTTATTTTTCAATATTGTAAATAACCCAGACATAGAAAAACCGCCCCACGACTTTGGCGAGTTCGGAGCGGATTTTTCTTAACTAAACTTGGCAACCCACCTCTGTGGGCGGTTGTCTTTTTCTATGTCTAATATACCACACAATCCATAGTTTTGCAAGTTTTGAATTTGTGCAAAATGTAGTGAAAGGCTCCCCTCGGGGGGAGCTGGCGCCCGCAGGGCGACTGAGAGGGGTCTGCTATCTTTATGCTTTCTTATAGCGAACCCCTCTCCGTCATCGCTACGCGATGCCACCTCTCCCCAAGGAGAGGCTCTTCCCTTTCTTCCTTCATCCTTCAATCTCTACCTTTATCTTCGCAAGCTCCGCAGCTCCTGCGCCACGCTCTGCAACAAATCCACGGCCTCCGCCAGCTTTTCCGCAGCCTCCGCTGCGCTTGCCGCCGGGTCCGGCAAATCCTCGTAATCGAGCACGCTGTCGTCCTTAATCAGGCCCAAATCCAGACTGTTGCCCTTTTGCGCAATTTCCTCACGCGTAAAGCACTGCCAGCGCTCGTCCGTCACCTTACTTCTGTCCTCCGCGCCGTAAGCCGCCTCAAAGCCGGCAAAATCGCTCGCCTTAAGCGGGTTCGTCTTGCCGAAGGACGGCATATTGGTGCGCAAATCATAAAACCAAACGGCCTTGGTGCTGTCCTTATCCGTTTTTTCGCGCGTAAAGAAAAGTACGTTGGTCTTGACACCCTGCGCGTAAAAAATACCTGTCGGTAAGCGCAGAATAGTGTGCAGATTGCACTTATCCATCAAATCGACACGAATCTTTTCGCCGTCACCGTCGGCAAAAAGCACATTGTCCGGCAGCACTACGGCAGCACGCGCCTTGCCGTCAGCCTTCAGACTGCGGTAGATATGCTGCAGAAAGTTCAGCTGCTTGTTGCTCGTCGGATAAGTAAAGTCGTCACGCGTTGCGCGCTCACCGCCTTTTTTCGTACCGAAGGGAGGATTGGTCAGCACCACGTCATAGCCCTGCATTTCCTTGCCCACGTTGGAAAGCGTATCGCCCAAAATAATTTTGCTCTGGATGTCGTGCAGCATAGCGTTCATCAGCGCCAGGCGGTGCGTATCATGCACCAGCTCGCAGCCGGTGAAGGCCTGCGTATATTCAAACTCGGCCGTTTCCTCATCCAAATCAAAGAAGTCGTCCGTCTGCTCACGCACAAAATTGCTGGCAGCAATCATAAAACCGAAGGTGCCGCAGGCAGGATCGTTGCAGCGCTCGCCGGCCTTGGGTGCCACCAGGCGCGTCATTACGTCAATCAGCACACGCGGAGTGAAGTACTGCCCGGCACCGCTCTTCTTTTCGTTAGCGTTTTTCTCCAGCAGTCCTTCGTAAAGATTACCCAGGCCCTCCTCCTTCGCGCTGAACCAGTCCAGCTCGTCAATCGTCCTGATAATCTTTTCCAAGTTCTTCGGCTCATCGATATTCGTCGCCGCGCCCTTGTAAATTTCCTGAATGCGTCCCGTACACTGCTCGCCCAGGTAATCCAGCAGCTCCTTGTAAAAGCCTTTCAGCTCCAAGCCCTTGCGCGCCAGCAAATCGTCCCAGCGATAGCCCTCCGGGATATTTTCCTCGCTGCCTGTTTCCTTGGCCATCTTCAAAAATAAAATATATGTCAGCTCCGTAACGTACTGATGATAGGTAATGCCGTCATCACGCAGCACGTTACACAAATTCCAGAGCTTTGCTACAATCTCCTGTGTATTCACGCAGTCTTGCCTCCATCTTCATATAAATAACCGTTAAATTCGCTCACGATATTATCCAAATCGTTGGCGAATATTTTTTGTGCCCGCGCATAACCGCCTAACCGCTGCAGGCGCTTGTCCTCTTTAAAGGCCTCCACGCTCAAAATATCCTGCTGCTGCATATAGCTGCGGATGATATCCAGCCACTTTTGCTGAGCTGGCGTAAATTTGTGGTTTTTGTTCAGCTTGTCAAAGGCACGGCTCAGCTGCGAGTTTTTGCTCACCAGCTCCGTTCCCAGCATATAACGCCTGATGAGGCTGATAATGCCTGCCACCATCGTGCTGTTCGTGTATTCCGAATAGGCATCGTTCAGCTGCAGCGCCGTAAAACCGTTGGCATCAAGCGTCAGCAGCAGCTCCTTCAGCTGCGCCTTAGTCAAATCCTTCGGACGAGTGCAGATAATATGCAGGGCAGCAATTTCGTTGGCGTGGCTTTTTAAGTACGCCGCAAAATCGTTCAAGTAATCGCCGGGTTTGGTCTTTTGCGCACCGTAACCACGCGTATGGCCGGTAAGCTCATCCTTGCCCTCATAAATCATGCCGCCCATATCACCGCCGGCCCGGTATTGTCCCAGCTGCTCCAGCGCCGCTTTGTGCTGCAGCAAAAGCTCCTTGGCCTTAGCGGCATCCGCCTTCTGCAGCTCACCGGCAAAGGCTGCCACGTCCTTGCCCGTCGCCAGCACAAACTCCTTCTTCGTCTGCTCGTCCAGCTTATTCAGCTTGCGGCGCAGCTTTAAGGCTACCTGCTTGGCAATATCGGTAATTGCCTCCGGCTCCTCCGCTTCCGCCAGCTGCGCCAGCAAATCCTTCACGGAAATCTGCGGATTGGCAACGGCAGGCATAGTCACCACCGGCTGCAGGCTGTCGTATACGCCCACCGGGTCATAAATCTCAAAATGATCCTTGCCTATTTTATCGCAGCGGCGCGTTGCGCGTCCCAGCATCTGCTCAAACAGGATACGCGATTTCACGCAGCGCATAAACACCAGCGTGGTAATCTCCGGCACGTCGATACCGGTAGTCAGCAAATCCACCGTCACCACAATGCTCGGGAAGCGTTCGTTCTTAAAGCGTTTGATTTTCTCCTGAATCTTTTTCTGGTCACCGTTGGCCACGCTGCCGGTAATCTTCATAATTGCGTCGCTGTCCAGATTATCCTTGGCGTAAAGCTCCTGCAGCATGCTCACAATCATATCGGCATGCGTATCGGTAGCAGCGTAAATCATCGTTTTGCCGTAGGTTTCCGGCGCGTCGGGATAAAGATTTTTGGCAATCTCCGCCAGCACCGCCCTGTTGAATTCAGGCACGATAACCTTGCGGTTGAACTGGTCGACATCAAGCTGCACATCATCGTCCAGATAAGCAGTGTTGATTTCGCCCGTCTTTTTGTTGATATATTTAATAGTATCGCCCTTGTTTATTTTAATTCCCTGCTCGCTGAGCTTCGTTTTCAGCTGATGCGGTGCATCATGGTCAATCAGATAACCGTCTAGCACAGCCTCGCGATAGGTATAGGTATAAACAGGCTCGCCGAAAATTTCCGTCGTCTGCAGGGCAGGCGTTGCGGTGAGTGCAATTTTTACCGCATTAAAATAATCCAGCACATAGCGGTACTTGCTCTGGTAATCGCGCTGGTCGCGGTAAAGCTGCTCCGCCTCCGCCATTTCCTTATCCAGAATATAACCGCGGTGCGCCTCGTCAATGATAATCAAATCGTAATCGCTGACTGCAGGAATGCGGTCCTCGCTTTCGGCGTACATAATGCGCTTCATCATGCCCTGTACGGTAGCAACATGCACAGCAGTTTCCGCATCAATCAGCTTATCGGTAAGCTCCTTGATATTGTAAATCTGGTCCAGCGTCTGCAGGCTTTCCAGCTTCACCTCTTTAAAGACATCCTGCGCCTGCACGCCCAAAGCATTGCGGTCAACGAGGAATAAAATACGCTTAAAGCGCTTCGCCTTCAAAAAGCGGTAAATCATGCCCAAAACCGTGCGTGTTTTGCCGGTGCCTGTGGCCATCGCCAGCAGTGCTGTCCGCTTGCCGCAGCGCACTGCCTCCTCCACCGCCTGCACCGCCTTCAGCTGATAATCGCGCAGATGCAGGCCGTTTTCATCCTGCAGAAAATCATACGGCAAAGCGTCGAGAGCAGCGTTGCCCTCCGCAGTATTTTCCTGCAGCATTTCTTTTAAACCTAAGGGAGAAGGCCAGCCTGCCATAGCGCGCGGTATATTGCCGGCGCGGCGCAAATCCGCAAACCAGATGCCGGATTTTGTCTGCAGCTGCTGCACGTACGGTCTGCCGTTGGCAGCAAAAACAAAGGGCACATTAAAATCCTGCCACTGTCCCAGCAAATATTCCGCATCGCATTTTCTGATAGCACGTGCGTAATCCTTGCATTGGTAGCTGATAACACTGGAAATATCCGTATCCCACTTTTTCGCTTCGATAATACCCACAAGCTCCTTGCCGATAAAGAGCGCATAATCTGCGTAACCCTTTTCCTCGTTGCCCGGCACCTTGTCTGTAGGCCATTCGGCAATCGCCAGATTGCGCCCCTTCGCAGGACGGCAGCCCTTGCTGTAACGCAGGGCAGTGGTGTCTGCCTCCCAGCCAACCTGACGCAGCTGCTCATCAATCAGGCAGCGTGTTTCCGCTTCTGTTTTCGGTCGTCTGTTGGCAGCCTGCAGGTTCGTTTTGCTGCGCTCCTGCTGCGGCACAGGCACAGCCTTCTGCGCCTTCTCGTTATCCTGCTTACGCAGGCGCGCTTCCTCGGCCTTGTCCTTGGCGGTTTCGACAAAGGCTGCCTGCGGCTGCTCCGTCGGCAAATGATATTCCTGATGCTGATAGCTGTAATCGCCATACACCTGCATGAACCATTCACACAAGCTGTATGCCTGCGGCAGCAGCAGCTTGGCCTTCTGCAGCGAATCCGTACCCTCGTGGCGCGCCTCGTTGCCGCCCAAGCGCAGGCGGTGCATAATGCGTGCCAAATCCTCCGTGATATACTCATCCTCTTGCAGCAGACGGATTTTGTTCACCAAGGTATCCTTCATCTGATAAGGCATTGCTATATTATCAAAGTCAAACATTTTATTAACGATATCTTCGCACAATAATCCCAGCTTAAAAAGGCAGGAATTGGAATCGCTGTACAAATAGCGCTCCGCAAACTCGCCTGTTTTTTCCAGACCGGGAAATTGTGTGCGTAAAAAGCTGAAGTTAGATGCCATAACAACGGCCTCCTTTGAGCTGTAAAAAAGATAATAATATATTTATATTCGCCTTGAAAAACAAATTCCCTGCTGAATATGTTTTCGTAAAAGATATTACCGCTGCAATAAAAAAGCTGCCTGCCTTCCCGTACGAAGAAAGCAGGCAGTCCTTCGGTCCGCTAATCGCTATAAAGTAAAATAACCGCGCCAAGATTTCTCTTAGCACGGTTATCAGTTGTTATTTGAGCAATTCACGAACCATAACGTTAATACGTTTGCCATCTGCACGGCCTTTGGTTTTTGCCATAACTGCCGGCATTACCTTGCCCATATCCTTGGGACTTGTAGCGCCAACAGCAGCAATAACTTCTGCCACGATAGCCTTCAGCTCGTCATCGCCGAGAGCTTCCGGAAGATATTTTTTCAGTATAGCAATTTCTTCCTTAGCTTGGGCAACCAATTCGTCACGACCTGCTTTTTGGAATTCCTCAACAGAATCCTGACGCATTTTGACCTCTTTCATCAAGACAGCCAGAACCTCATCATCTGTAAGTTCCTTTTTGTCATTGATTTCAACATTTTTAATATTAGCACGCACCATGCGGATAACAGACAAACGCAGTTTACCTGCTTCTCTGTCCTTCATGGCCTGCTTCATATCAGCAGTCAATTGGTCTTTTATAGACATACAGCCCGCCTCCAATTATCTGGTTTTACGTTTTCTGGCTGCTTCGGATTTTTTCTTACGTGCAACGCTCGGCTTTTCATAGTGCTCGCGTTTTCTTACCTCAGAAAGAATGCCTGCCTTTTGGGTTGCTCTTTTAAATCTGCGCAGTGCGCTGTCTAAAGTTTCATTCTTGCCAACTTTAATTTCTGCCATCTGTTCTCCCTCCCTCCACACACTTAGGGAAGTGTATATGCAAATTAAGTTTCAGCCGTTGCCAGCTAAAAACACTTACTGATTAATTATACAAGAAAAGACAAGCATTGTCAAGGTTTAGCATGGGGGCCAACCCAAAGCTTTGCCGCCAATTACGTGAATATGTAAATGTTTTACTGTCTGACCGCCTTCATCGCCGGTGTTGATAACAACGCGGAAGCCTTTTTCGGCAATTCCGGTCTTTTCAGCGATCATTTTAACCTTGCCCAGCATGTATGCAACCAGCTCGGGGTCCGCAGTAGTGATGTTAGCTGTGTGGTCCTTAGGCATCAGCAGCACATGAACCGGAGCAGCCGGAGCAACGTCATTGATAGCAATCATTTTATCATCTTCGTACACTTTGGTAGAAGGGATATCGCCCTTAATGATTTTACAAAAAATACAATCCTCAGCCATTTCATTTCCCTCCTCTCGTTCTATCGTATCTAATTATATTCTGTATTTATTTCTTTTATCCTGCTAAAGAAACAATTTTTTCACAAATTAATTCAATTCGCCCAGCAAAAAATCCTCTTTTACGCCGGTAATTTTTACCTTGGCAATGGTATTGGCCAGCTCCTTAGTTCCCTGAACGACAACGCGCAGGTACGGGCCGCACAGGCCCTCCATATGCTCATCGTCTACAGGCTGCTCAAACAGCACCTCTTCCACCTTGCCGACAGTGCTCTGCAGCATTTGCTGATGCAGCTCCTCATCCACCTGCGCCAGACGCGCCGCACGCTCGCTCTTCACTGCCTCGTCCACCTGCTCCGGCATTTCGGCAGCAGGGGTTCCCTTGCGCTTAGAATACGGGAAGATATGCATTTTGGCAAAGCCGCATTGCTTGGCAAATTCCAAAGTAGTTGCAAAATCCTTCTCGGTTTCGCCGGGGAAGCCCACAATAACGTCCGTAGTAATTGCCACATCAGGCACCTGCGCACGGATTTCGTTCACCAGCTCCGTAAAGCGTTTGGTATCGTAAGGACGATGCATAGCGCGCAAAATCTTATCGCAGCCGCTTTGCAGCGGCAAATGCAGGTGACGCTGCAGGCGCGGTTCCTCGGCCATCAGCTGCAGCAGGCGCGGTTCCACCTCAACGGATTCCAAAGAACCGAGGCGCACACGCTGCACGCCCTCAACGCTCAGCGCTGCCTTTACTGCGTCATACAAAGTAACGTGCTTGCCTTCCTTCGCCAGCTCCTTGCCGTAGCAGCCAAGGTGAATGCCGATGAGCACAACCTCCTTGTAGCCTGCGGCAACCAGCTTGCCAACCTCCTCGCGGATGCTGTCCAGGCTGCGGCTGCGCAGCGGACCGCGGGCAAAGGGAATAATGCAGTAGGTGCAATATTGGTTGCAGCCCTCCTGAATTTTGAGAAAGGCGCGGGTTTTATCGGTTTCTGTGCCGACGCCCAGCTCTTCGAACTTAGTGTCTACAGTCATCTGCTGCACATTGTCCAGAATCTCCGTGCGCTTGTGCTCCAGCGCTTCTTCGACCAGCTCCACAATGCGGCCGCGCTCCTGATTGCCGATGATTACATCAACACCCTCGATAGCACGCACCTCCTCCGGCGCAGTCTGCGGATAGCAGCCGGTGACAACCACCAAAGACAGCGGATTGTGACGTACAGCGCGGTTGATAATTTGGCGCGATTTGCGCTGACCGGTATTGGTAACAACGCAGGTATTAACTAAATAAACATCTGCCGGTTCACCGAAAGGCACAACCTCATAGCCCGACGCACGGAAAATCCCCTCCATGCTGGCAGTATCGGCTTGGTTAACCTTACAGCCCAGCGTATAAAATGCAATTTTTCTCATCTATGTTTAATCTCCTAAATCTCCGGTTTCATAAAAAATCGCTGAAATAGCGACAAGTCCCGCCGTTTCCGCACGCAGAATGCGTCTGCCCAACGACACAGGCACAGCACCTGCGGCACGTGCCGTTTCCAGCTCCGCTTCGCTGATGCCGCCCTCGGGACCTATAATCAGCAGCAAATCAGTCAGCGCGCCCTTAGCCTGCGCCTCCTGCAGCGCCGCCTTCAGGCTCTTTTTATCCTCGCATTCGTAAGCGATAATCTTCGTTGCGCAGTCATTCGCCGCCAGCATCTGCGCCATAGTCTGCACAGGCTGCACCTCAGGAATAATATCACGCTTGCTCTGCTTCGCCGCGGATTCAGCAATCTTCTGCCAGCGCTCCACCTTTTTGGCAGCCTTCGCACCGTCAAGGCGCACCACGGAATGCTCCATAGCCACAGGCACCACGCTGTAAGCGCCCATCTCCACAGCCTTCTGGATGATGAACTCCATCTTCTCGCCCTTCGCCAATCCCTGCGCCAAAATCAGGCGCACCGCCGGCTCATGGCTTTCCGCCAGCTTCTTCAGGCAATGCACAGTCACGCACTCGCTGTCAATCGCTGTAATCTCCGCCAGCGCACTCACGCCGTCGTCACTCACAATCTGCAGCTGCGCACCCGGCTGCATGCGCAACACCTTACTGATATGACGCGCATCCACGCCCTCAATAGTCATTGTTTCGTTATATAATTGCGGTACAAAAAAACGATGCATATAGGTTTCCTTTCTATAAAAATCGATACCCCTCTCCGCCTCGACAAGCTCGGCACCTCTCCCCTAGGAGAGGCAAGAAAGATGGCTTAAAGCAAAAGACTTATTAATTGCAAAATGAAACAACCCTCAGTCATCGCCTGTGGCGATGCCAGCTCCCTTTCAGGGAGCATATAAAAGTTAGAGTTTCAAAATACCATTATATCTTCCCTGAAAGGGAAGGTGGCTGCGAGCTTTGCGAGCAGACGGAAGGGTTGTGACACTGCCAATTGCGATGCACAACTTCTTACTTCTTCTTCTTCATCTGCATAACAACCCAGCCGCCGCGATGGTCAACCGCGTCAACATAAAGGCCCTGCTTCTGCGCAGCAGCCTCCACATCCGGCATACGCTCCTCAATAATACCGCTCGCCAGCAGCACACCGTTGTCATTCAGCTTCTGCGGAATATCCTGCAGCAGCATAATAACAATATCAGCAATAATATTAGCGATAATTACATCAGCCTTGCCCTCAGTGCCATGCAGCAAATCGCCCTCGCGCACCTCAATCTTGTCGCTCAGACCGTTATCCGCAACATTCTCCTTCGCCACGCGCACTGCTACGCCGTCAATATCAACAGCCTTAACAGACTTAGCGCCCAGCATTGCCGCAGCAATCGCCAGAATGCCGCTGCCGGTACCAACGTCAAATACGGTAGAATCAGGCGTAATAACCTTCTCCAAGCGCTCCATCATCATATTGGTAGTGTGGTGCGTGCCTGTGCCGAAAGCCATACCCGGATCGATTTCAATAACATGCTCGCCTTCCTTAGGAGCATACTCCTCCCAGCTTGGCTTAATAACAAGGCTCTTGCCCACATGAGTAACATGGAAATACTGCTTCCATTCGTTAGCCCAATCCTGCTCGCTCACCTTGCGGAAGCGAGTATTGCCGAAACGGTACTTGCCGATGCGCTCCTCAATCAGCGCCAGCTGCTCGTCAATCTCTGCCAGACGTTTTTCCAGCTTCTCATCATCAGCATAATAAGCGCTGACGGTAACAACCTCGGTATTCTCCTGCTCCGGAATATCGCACAGCTCCCAGGTACCGCTGTTTCTCAAATCATTAATCAGCTGCGGATCCTCAATCGCAACTCCCTTAGAACCGATGCTCGTCAGCATATCCGCTACGGCCTCAACTGCTTCATGCGTTACCGCTACATTAACTTCTATCCACTGCATTGTATGCACTCCTTTGAAAATTATTCATTATATTATTATACACTATCATAGCAGGAAATGTACATAATCACTTGACGCAATGCGCTAATCAATTTATACTTGATGTAGTATTTTATACTATAATAATTAAGGGAAAGAAAAGAAGGTAACCAAATGCTCTCATTAGACAAAATTTATCATGCAGCCTTCATCCTTAAAAGCGTAGCACGTAAAACAGATTTAATAGCTGCTCCGCATTTAAGCGAAGGCAACAACTTGTATCTGAAAACAGAAAACCTGCAGGTAACAGGCAGCTTCAAAGTACGCGGTGCCTACTACAAAATCAGCCAGCTTACCCCCGAGGAAGCAAGTAAGGGCGTAATCGCCTGCAGCGCCGGAAACCACGCTCAGGGCGTAGCACTTGCTGCAACCAGCATGGGCATCAAAAGCGTCATCTGCATGCCGGACGGCGCACCGATTATGAAGGTAGAAAACACCAAGCGCTTGGGCGCGCAGGTAGAACTTGTTCCCGGTGCCTACGACGAAGCGCATGACCGCGCTGTACAGCTGCAGGAAGAAACTGGCATGACCTTTATCCATCCGTATGACGACGAGCTTGTTATTGCCGGCCAGGGCAGTATCGGTCTGGAAATTTTAGACCAGCTGCCGGATGTTGAAGCAGTAATCGTGCCGATTGGTGGCGGCGGCCTTATCAGCGGCGTGGCCTTCGCTATCAAAAGCCTGCGTCCGGAGGTTAAGGTTTACGGCGTGCAGGCAGCAGGCGCAGCCAGCATGTACAAAGCCTTCCATGACCATAAATACGAAACATTAGATCACGTCAGCACCTTTGCCGACGGCATTGCCGTAAAAACTCCGGGCGAAAACACCTACGAGCTCATCAGCAAATATGTTGACGATATCGTTACCGTCAGCGAGGACGAAATTGCAACCGCTATTTTAACCTTAATTGAAAAGCAGAAGCTGATTGCCGAAGGTGCAGGCGCAACTCCGGTAGCAGCAGCGCTGTTTGACAAGCTGCCGATTAAGGGCAAGAAGACCGTCTGCGTTGTATCCGGCGGTAACATCGACGTTAATATTCTTTCGCGCGTTATCACCCGCGGTCAGGTTACCAGCGGCAGAAGAGCAGACCTCGTTATCGCTTTGCAGGATCGTCCCGGCCAGCTGCGTGAAGTGAGCGAAATCGTAAGCAGCTGTGGCGCTAACGTTGTAGGCGTACAGCACAACCGCAGTGATGCCGATATGGATATCACAGGTTGCTTCCTGCGCTTAGAACTGGAAACCCGTGATGCGGAACAAATCAACGAAATCCGTACAAAGCTTACCAAGGCAGGCTTTACACTGATTGATAAAAACGCCGCTCATTATTAACAATAAAAAATGTGGCTACGCCACTTCTCCAATAGCCTTAATATCGACGTTCAGTCA
>CAVKUS010000011.1:0-62853 GCA_963659725.1 Bacteroides sp. CAG:545
GGCGGCCGTACCGTTGGCGCTGGCGTTGTTTCCGAAGTAGAAGAGAAATAATTTTTCCGGCATAGTAATGCAAAATACAAGACCGGTCAGCTTATGGCCGGTCTTGATTTTTAAGACTGATTGCCAAAGAAACGTTTTAGAGTAACTAAGCACTGTTTGTGCAGAAAAAATTTGCGTCAGACGGATATTTATAGTTGACATAAAGTGTTAACTGTGTTACTCTATATTAGCGACAATTTGTGATTGGTTTTATTATTATGTACGTAAGCGAGGTGTAACTAAATGCGTAACCTGATTACTTTGGCTTGCACTGAGTGCAAACAGAGAAATTACCAAACCAACAAAAACAAAAAGAACGATCCTGATCGTATCGAGCTCAATAAATATTGCAAGTTCTGCAAAAAACACACTCTGCACAAAGAGACCAAATAATATTGGCTTGTGCGTAACCGGGTAGTAATAGCAAGGATGTGACAAGATGGCCGTTCCGGAAACTACAGACACTGAGAATAAGGGATTCAGCATTACAACCTTTCTTAGTGAAACTAAAGTAGAATTAAAAAAGGTTACCTGGCCTACCAAACAAGAGCTTATTGCTAACACTATAGTGGTAATTATTGCAGTTGTTTTGTGCGCAGCTCTAATCTGGATTATTGATTCCATCTTTAGTATGTTATTCCGCATGATTTTGCAATAATGAGCTGTAAGGCTTAAGTAAGGAGGGAAGGGGAAGCGTTGCTTTCCGTTTATTCATGGAAGAAGAAAAGCAAGGAAAACATTGGTATGTAATCCATACCTATTCTGGCTACGAAAATAAAGTGCGCGCAAACCTGGAACGAAAAGTTCATTCCTTGGGTATGGAAAATGAAATTTTCCGTATTGAAATACCTACGGAAAAAGAGGTTGAAATCACTTCGGATGGCAAGAAAAAAGTTGTTGAGCATAAAGTTTTCCCAGGCTATGTACTGGTGGAAATGATTGTAAATGAGCGCAACTGGTATGCTGTCCGCAATACTGCAGGTGTAACTGGTTTCGTCGGTTCTGATTCTACCCATCCGACTCCGCTTACAGCTGAAGAAGTAAGGCAGATTATGCCTTCGATGGGTATGGAAGTTGAAGAAACTGTCAAACCCGCAAAAATTGATTTTCAGTTACATCAGAGAGTCCGCATCAAGACTGCGCCCTTCATGGATTTTGAAGGCACAATCAGTGAAATCAACGAAGAAAAGGGTAAACTGAAGGTACTCGTTGATATCATGGGACGCGAAACTCCTGTTGAAATTGACTTTACACAAGTTGAAGAAATTGAGTAAGGAGGTGTAATTAAATGCCGAAAAAAGTCGTTAAAATGGTAAAATTACAGGTACCGGCTGCTAAAGCTACTCCGGCTCCTCCGGTAGGTCCTGCACTTGGCCAGGCTGGTGTTAACATCATGGCCTTCGTTAAGGAATTTAACGCACGTACCGAGAAACAAGTTGGCCTCATCATTCCTGTTGAGATCACTGTATTCGAAGATCGTTCCTTTACTTTCGTAACCAAAACCCCTCCGGCTGCAGTTCTGCTGAAAAAAGCTGCTGGTCTGGAAAAGGCTTCTGGTGAACCTAACAAAAAGAAAGTTGCTAAACTGGGTCGTGACAAAGTTCGCGAAATCGCAGAAAGCAAAATGCAAGACCTCAATGCTGCAAACGTTGAAGCTGCTATGAGAATGGTAGAAGGCACTGCACGTAGCATGGGTATTGTAATCGAAGACTAATTTTAAGTAGTCTTCTCAATTTAGTGGGAGGCAAAAGCCGCTTGTACCACATAGGAGGATTTTATAACAATGGGCAAAAAGTATGATGACGCTTTGAAATTAATCGAAGCTGACAAATTCTACTCTCCGAAAGAAGCAGTAGCTCTGGTTAAGAAAACCGCTGCTACCAAATTTGACAGCACTGTTGAAGTTGCTTTCCGTCTGGGCGTTAACCCTAAATACCCTGATCAGCAAGTTCGTGGTGCACTGGTTCTGCCGAACGGCACTGGTAAATCCAAGACTGTTATGGTTTTTGCTAAAGGCCCCAAAGTTGCAGAAGCAGAAGCTGCTGGCGCAGATTTCGTTGGCGGTGAAGAATATGTTGATAAAATCAAGAACGGCTGGATGGCATTTGACGTGTGCATCGCAACCCCTGATATGATGGGTCTTGTTGGTCGTCTTGGTAAAATCCTTGGCCCTCGTGGTTTAATGCCTAACCCGAAGGTTGGTACCGTTACCATGGACGTAACCCGTGCCGTTAAGGAATCCAAAGCTGGTAAAATCGAGTATCGTACCGATAAATCCGGCAACGTACAAGCTCCTATCGGTAAAGCATCCTTTACTGAAGAGCAACTGTTACAAAACTACATGACTTTGGCTGACACCCTGGTTAAGGTTAAACCGGCTGGTGCAAAAGGTCAGTACATGAAGACTATCACCATGTCCTGCACCATGGGCCCTGGCGTTAAAGTTGACGTCCTGAAAGCTAACAGCGACAAATAATTGTAGTTTTACTTAATTTTACTAAATCAGAAGATAATCGGGCCATAGACAGCAGGTGCCATGTGCGTAAGTTTTAACTACGCCTGCCGAGGCTGGAGCGTGAAGATATATTAGACCTTCCGACCTCTGGCTACGGCCGAGAGGTCTTTTTGATTTAATAAAAACATCAAAAAAAGGAGGTGCAATCTAAATGGCAGTTATTAGACCTGAAAAAGTAGCTAAAGTTGCTGAAATTCAAGAGTTGCTTTCTAACTCCAAATGCACTATTTTAGTTGACTTCTGCGGTTTAACTGTTGCTCAGGATACCGAGCTGCGTCGCAAAATGCGTGAAGCTGGCGTTCACTACAATGTAGTTAAGAACACCCTGCTGCGTATTGCTGCAGAACAAGCTGGTATTGAAGGTCTGGAACCTTCTCTGGAGAAAAACACCGCTATCGCTGTTTCCCCGGAAGATCCTGTTGCAGTTGCAAAAATCGTTTGCGAATTCGCAAAAGAAAACAAAGAACTGAAAGTTAAAGTTGGCGTTCTTGATGGCAAAGTTATCGGTGCTGACGAAATCAAAGCACTGGCTTCTCTGCCGCCGAAAGAAGTTCTTATTGCCAAGATGCTGGGCAGCATGAATGCTCCTATCAGCGGTTTTGTCAATGTACTTCAAGGTACTATCCGCAATGTCGTATACGCTCTGGAAGCTGTACGCAAACAAAAAGAGTCCGCTTAATTCGCGGCGTGCTGCATAAGGCAGCTTAAAAAATAAAAACTTACTTATTATTGGAGGTAACTATAATGAATAAAGATCAAATCATCGAAGCTATTGAATCCATGACCGTACTCGAGCTGTCCGAACTGGTTAAAGCTCTGGAAGAAAAATTCGGCGTATCCGCAGCTGCTCCGGTAGCTGTTGCTGCTGCTCCGGCTGCTGGCGGCGAAGCTGCTGCAGCTGAAAAAACTGAATTCGACGTAATCCTGACTTCCGCTGGCGCTTCCAAAATCGGCGTAATCAAAGCTGTTCGCGAAGCTACTGGCCTGGGCCTGAAAGAAGCTAAAGAGCTGGTTGACGGCGCTCCGAAAGCTATCAAAGAAAAAATCTCCAAAGCTGATGCTGACGCTCTGAAAGAGAAACTGGAAGCTGCTGGCGCAACTGTAGAAGTTAAATAATCTTGCTGCTACGCTAGTAGCACAATAGATTGTTGATTCGTCTGCAATCCAACTCCCGATGCACTTAGGTGTGTCGGGAGTTTTTTGATTTTTATATTGAAATTATGTTCATGAGGTGTTATAATAAGTTTGTAAATAACAACATGTGTTCGATTTGACGGTAATTTTCTAAGGTATACTATTAAATTATGTACAGTAAAGGTTACCGTTGAAATTACATTGAAAGGGGAAATATCATGGGTTATTATCACGTAAACGATACCGGAAAAGGCGTTATCATCAAGGATTTTGACAATATCAGCGAGGATTATAAAATGCCTCCTATTGATTACATCAAAGAATATTTTGAAAGCAAAAGAGGAATTGGCAAAAAGAATCTTGAATGGCTTGCTAGTATGGATGTCTATCATCAATTAGCATATCTTGCCCAGAATGATTACCGGCTTTCTTATATTGTAAGCAATCTGGATGAAAAGACTCCGGAAGCTTTTTGTAAAAAATATGATGAAAGCTATAGCGATGATTTTTCTTCTGATGCGGCAGATATTTTTGAGTGCTTGTTTTGTTATAGGTTTGGGTATCCTTTCGGTTGCTTTAAGGGGATTTCGGATTATGATGGAACTATTATGTTTTTCTGTAATGCGCAATATCCTCCTAAAACTTATAATAAGAAATTTGGAGAACTGACTGAAGCAATTTTCATCAAAGAACTCAGAGAGTTTTTCTATGAGCTTTTTAAAGACGATTATTATAAAACAGTTGAACTTGAATTATGTGAAGAATACATTAAGGAGTAAAGGCAGTCATTTTATAATTTAATGTTGAGAAATAAAAACAGCGATAAAACCGGCATAAAGATATAAGTTTCAACCTTGCTTAACATTCTAACATAAAAAATGACATTATAACAATGTTATGGTATAATGATAAAAAATATGTTAGAAAGGAGATAGCGAGATGGAAAAATTCTTGAAAGATATTTTTGGGATAGATGCAGTGAGCCAAAAGTTTTATGATTTTGCTGGCTTAAGTCATCTGCTTGTCGATGCTTACGATTATATTTTTGTAGAAATAAATGAAGTGAAATTCCTGGCTATAGCTCCTGTATATGAGCAGCCTACGATTCCTACACTGGTTAACCATATGAAAAAAATAAGCAGTGCTAAAAATTTACTTGTTGTCTATCATCCAAGAAGCTTAAAATATTCTAAAATGAAAGGCTTGCTTCAACAGAAAGTGCCTTTTATTGTGGATGGCAGGCAAGCCTATCTGCCGTTTTTGGGAACGTTTTTGCAAGCGGTCAGTGACGTAAAAAATGAAAATGTAAGATTCTCACTGCCGGCGCAGCTTTTGGCAACGATGTATCTTTATTCTCGCGAGACTTTCCTCTACATAAAAAAAGCTGTTGAGTTTTTGCCGTATTCTGCCATGAGTATAACGCGAGCAATGCGTGAGATGGAAGCCAGCGAATTGTTTTACGTGGAGAAGGACAAGCAAAATAATGTTTTGCGCAGTCAGTTCGCGAAGCAGGAACTGTTTGAGGAATTGAAAGCCAGATTTAATTCGCCGATATGGAAGCGTGGATATATCGATAATGAATGTGTTGCGAATGACATGGTGCTGGCCGGGGAAGATGCGTTGGCTGAAAAAAGTATGCTTGCTAATACTTTACCTGCCAAGTATGCTGCGTATAAAAAGATTGTTGATATAGGTGTCCTGAATAGCGAATTACTTGATAGCAAAAAACAAAGTGAATTGCAATTGTGGTCATACGATCCATTGCTGTTTTCGCAGCTTGATATACCTGATCCGATATCTTTAGTTGTGTCGCTAAAGGATGTTCATGATGAACGCGTCGAGCAGGCGTTGGATGGAATTATGGAAGAAGTCTGGGAGGGACAGCATGGTACCTGGATTAAAAAGTTTTAGAGAAAGCTTTAGTGATTTTGCAGATCAATATGTTATTATAGGCGGCGCTGCTTGTGATATCTATATGGAAAGCGAAGAGAGTTCTTTTAGGGCTACTAAGGATTTAGATATTGTGTTGATTGTAGAAGCGCTTACGCCGGAGTTCGTCAGCAAGTTTTGGCAGTATGTACAGACGGCTGGTTATCAGCATATTGATAAGAGCAAGCAGAAGCCAGAGTTTTACAGATTCAGTAAGCCTATAAGCAAGGAATATCCTGCTATGATAGAATTGTTTAGCAGACCGCCTTATAATGTGGAGTTAAGCTTTGCTGCTAATGTTGTTCCTATTCATATTGATGATTCGTCGATCAGCTTATCAGCTATTTTGCTGAATGATGAGTACTATGAGTTCATGAAGTCTGGCAGGATTAGTATTGAGGGTATCAGCATTTTGGATTATCAATATATAATTCCGTTTAAGGCAAAAGCATGGCTTGATTTATCTGAGAGGAAAATTTCAGGCGAGAGTATAGACAGCAAGAATATTAAGAAGCATAAGAATGATATTTTTCGTTTGTCTGCTCTTCTTCTAGAAGGTAAGTCCTTGCATTTACCTGATGAGATTGCTGAAGATATGCTAAAGTTTATTACAAAGGTAGCTGATGAGCCTGTCGATATGAAGAGCTTAGGACTCAGAGGTATGAAAGTCGAGAGCCTCTTGGAGCTTATATGCAAATACTATATGTTGCGTTAAAAAAATCGTGGATACTGCCGTGATGCTATTTTGATACTTTCGAATACTATTAGATTGTTGATTCGTCTGCAATCCAACTCCCGATGCACTTAGGTGTGTCGGGAGTTTTTTGATTTTCTGCATCAAAGAATATATAATATTTTAAACGGAACTGGGAGGTGAATAGAGGATGCAAGTCAATTATCAAGGAAATCGTGATGCAAAAATAGTCTTGCTGCAAATAATAGGAGAACACGAGTTACTATTGCTCGAAGAGGAGCTTTCTCATATAAAAGCTATAACGCAGAGTACAGATTTTTTGTTTATTACAGTGCAGGTTGATAGCTGGAATGATGACCTTTCGCCGTGGCCGGCAGCGCCTATTTTTGGAGAGGCTGCATTTGCCGGCAATGCAGAAAATCTTTTAGCACGTATCAAAAATGAAGTAATTGTTCCGTTATCAAGTGTCAGTCCGGATATAAAAATTTTTGCTGGCGGCTATTCTTTAGCCGGATTATTTGTATTGTGGGCGGCCTATCAAACAAATTTATTTGAAGGTATAGCAGCAGTGTCACCGTCTGTGTGGTTTCCTGGGTTTGTTGATTTTGTGAATAACAACAAAATATTAACCAATAGAGTCTATTTAAGTCTTGGCGATAAGGAAGCAAAGACACGTAACCAAATACTGGCACAGGTGGAAAATGATATTCGTGATGCGTATTGCTCATTAAGAGATCATGGTCTGAGTTGTATTCTTGCTTGGAATCAGGGAAATCATTTTAAAGAACCTGCTTTGCGCATGGCAAAAGGATTTGCTTGGTTGATGAACAATGAAAAGATTCACTCATATGATTTTTTTCTTAAAATATTTGAGAATGATGATGTTTTTATTGTTGATGAAACCTTATTTTATTTTGATGATGAGCCTAAAAGTCAACAGGAACATTACCTTAGCTGTTTACGTGAATATGATAAACCATATTGGGTAGGGTATTGTGACATACCTGATGGTGAGGAATTTTTGACTGCCAAAGAAATGTTAGAAGCTAAAATCTTTGAAGGCAAGTCAATTAAGGATAGATGGGAACATGTTGTGATTGTAAATATAGGTGGATTCTGTTGGGAGGATTGGCTAGATATGTATATGAATAAGCTAGGTGGAATAAGTGATTTAAATTAGTATTTATTTGCAAGATAACACATTAATAATTGACTTGGATTTCGGCTATAAAGTAGTTAGCGATAACATTTGTAATATATACTTTCACCTTAGCACAGCTTTCTAAGAAAAAAATTACATTCTAACATTCTTATGCTATAATATAAAAAATGACCTACTACATTGCTGTGTAAAAATGATAGAGATTTTTTTATAAAGGAGTTTCATATGCTTACAGATGAAAAACGTAAAAAGCTTTTAGCCGGTGCGCTGGCGGTAGTTATGCTGACCGGTGTTGCAGGCTGTGGCAACGATAAAGACAGTGAGTGGAAGAATGATAACTCTGCTCAGAATAATCAAGATGAAAAGAAGGATGAAGATAACGGTGGAGGCTTTTTTCATGGCTTCTTTCCCTGGTACTTTATCGGCCGTACCTTTGGCGTAGGACCTATGGCAGGTGTGCGAACTGCGCCTGCAGCTAACCAAAAGCAGAATACTGCACCCGCAGGCTCGACTAATACTAAGCCTGCCGGTAACGCTGCAAATGGCTCTACTGTGCAGCAGGGAACTGCCGGAAGCACGCAAAACTCCAAGCTTGGCAGTACGGGCACTACAGGTAAAAGCGGTATCGGCAGTGGCATGAGCCGCTCCAGCGGCAGTGCAATTTCCTGAGGTGATGAAGATGTATAAATATCGTAAGCCTGATACCTGGCTTGATAAGATTGATTTGAATATTATGCCGTATGTGGATGCGCCGGAGTGGGAAAACCGCTATCCTACGCTCAGCGCGCTGCTTATGAGCAATGCCAATAAGCGTGAGCTGCAGCGCATCAGTGCCGGCCTTACAGCAGCACTGTCACGCCTGGCAGAGGCTTTGCGTACCAATAATAATGGCGCAATGCCCTTTAACCTGTTTAATATGACGGATAAGCTTACGCCGTATATCATTGCGGATAACTCAGATCATGTGAGCTATATCAGTCGTCTTGACTTTGTAAAGAATACTGCCGGCTGCTATAAGCTGGTAGAGATCAATTCGGATACTCCTTGCGCCTTGCCTGAAACCTTTTATGCCAACAAGGTAGCGGAAGCATATTTTGCCAAGGAGTACGGCCTGCATTTGCAGCCGCGTTCGGATGGTGAGGAGCTGGCAGAGCCTTTTTTAAAGCTGTTGGAACAGCCTAAATATGCTGATAAGGATGTAGTGCGCATTGCTTTTGCTGCTGATAAAAGCTACAGTGAGGACTGGGCTAATGCCAAATTCTTATTTGAGCGCGTGCAAAAGGTCCTGCGTGAACGGATTTTGAGCAGTCAGCCCTTCGTTTGTCGCCTTGTCGGCTTAGATGAGCTTATTGTACATGATGACGGAGTGTACATTCCCAATGAAATCTTCAAAAATAAGGAAGATAGGATAGATATTCTCTATCGTCTGCATCCGTTGGAGCTTTTGATGGATGACGAAAGCGAAGACGGCTATCCTGTTGGCTTAAAGCTCATGGAGCTGGCTAATTTCGGTGCTGTTAATCTGGTTAATCCGGTAAAATCCATTGTACTACAGAATAAAGCTCTTTTGGCGCTGGCATGGTATTTATATCAGCATCGTCTATTCTGGACACCGCAGGAGGAAGAACTGTTGGCTGCGCATTTAACGCCGACCTATTTGGACAGCAAACCGCTGGCAGGACAGCGTTATATCAAAAAGCCTATTTTTGGCCGTGAGGGTGCAGGCATTGCTATTGTAGAGCCTGATGGTGCACTGAGCTACGAGGCAGAGGAATGCGATGACTGCGATTTGATTTACCAGCAGTTTGTTCCTTCGGCTGATGTTCAGCAGGAAACCGATAACGGAGAGGCAACCGGCAAGTACACTTATTCCTGCTTTGTGATCAACGGTAAAGCGTCGGAGACCTTTGTGCGTTTGCAGCCGGGAGAAATTACCGGCGTGGAAGCATATTTTGTGCCTGTTCTCGATGAAAAATAAGAATTTGAGGAATCGCTGAAATGAATATCCAAGTATATCAATCTTTTTTGACTGTTGTACAGTGCCGCAGCTTTACGCAGGCTGCGAAATATCTTAATTTTACCCAGCCTACAATCAGCAATCATATCAACGCTTTGGAAGAAGAATACGGCGTTATTCTTTTTACCCGAGATGGCAAGAATGTTTATCTGACACAGGCCGGTAAAAACTTTGTGCCGATAGCACAGCAGCTGATGGCTGATTATCAGAAAAGCCAGGAGGTAATGCGTCAGTTTCAAAAGAAGAATTACAGTCTGAAAATAGGCGTTTCCACCCAGGGCATAAACTTTTATCTGCTTCCTGTGCTGCTGAAGCTCAAAAAGGAATTTCCCGAGCTTGATATAGAAGTTAACCGCTGCATGACGGTAGAATCAACGATAAATGACGCTTTTGTACAAAAGCTGTATGATTTTGCCTTTGTGCATATTGATGTGCAGCCGCTTTATACTAAGCGTGTACAGCTTTGGAACCAGCCGATGGTTTTTGTAGCCTCCAAAGCACTGTATGAGCAGATGGGGGAAAACAATAATATTTACGATTATCCCTTTATTGCCTATCCTGCGAGCGAAGTATACTACAAGCATTTGAAATCGAAGGTGGATTTTACGCGTCTGCAAAGCGTATTGACCTTCAGCGATTCGGAATCCGTACTGATGGCGGTTGAGCAGAATCTTGGTATAGCCCTGACACCGCGGGTAAAGGTAAGGAAGGAACTGGAGCAGGGGACATTAGTCGAATTCCCGGCCAAGTATTCGGGAAATATGCCTATATCTGTTCTTTATGATTATGAATTTAACTTTACCTTGCCTACGAAACGCTTTTTGGAGCTTTTAAAAGAGTCGCAGGAAAAGATAAAGGGTTAATTTACTTTCTGTTCTTTATATAAGAATGATTTATCGAAATACTATAACAGAAAAAATAATCTTATTGATTTTTTAATATAGGACTTCTTCGGCATGTTTGAAGAAGTCCTATATTTTTAGTATAAAAAAGCGCATAATTAAGCAAATGTCCACGGATTATACTACAAATTTTGTATACAAAATACAGAACGGCGAATAAATTGCTTATGTATACAAGAAAAATTCCAATAAGTATAGATAAAGAAAACTGTTGAGATAATTAAGCTATAATGATAAAATTTTTATAGATAGCGTTGCTTGCGCAAAATTAAGCCGGCTAGATGACCGGCAGAAACGAGGGTATTATGTCAAAGGATATGCAAAACACTGAAGAAAAAACAAATAGGCGTATGCCAACCTTTACGGAATCTGTTATTCCTATTATTGCTATGATGGTTATTCTGACCGTCGGCAAAGGTTATCTGGGTTACGCAACCGAGCCGCTGCTGCTGCTGGTAGCTGCTATTGCCGGCCTGATTGCTTACCGCGTTGGTGTTACCTGGGATGAAATGATGGATGAAATCTGCCAGAAGATTGCTAAGGGCATGCCGGCAATCCTGATTCTGACCTGCGTTGGTGCGCTGGTTGGTACCTGGATGGCTTCCGGTACTATCCCGATGATGATTTATTATGGCGTACAGATTGTAAACCCGACCTTTATGCTGGTAACCGCGTTCCTGATTACCGCAGTAGTATCTATCGTAACCGGTACCTCCTGGGGTTCCGTTGCTACCATGGGTGTTGCACTGATGGGTATTGCAAGCACTCTTGGTGTAAATCTGGCAGCTACTGCAGGTGCTGTAATCGCCGGTTCTTATTTCGGTGATAAAATCTCCCCGCTGTCCGATACCACTAACCTGGCACCGGTTGCAGCAGGTTCTACTCTTTATGAACACATTGCTCACATGTTCTGGACTACTGTTCCGGCAACTATTATTTCCCTGGTTGTTTATGCTTTCGTAGGCTTAAAGGGCAATGTCGGCGGCGATGTTTCTTCCGAAGCGGTAACCACTATGCTGACACAGCTGGATGGCATGTATAACTTTAACATCCTGCTGATTCTGCCTGTACTGCTGATTCTGGCAGGCTCTATCTTTAAGAAACCGACTCTGCCGGTAATGATGGCTTCCACTGTTCTGGCTGGCGCTGAAGCATTGATTTTCCAAAACATCAACCTGAAAAATCTGCTGCTGGCTACTGTAAAAGGCTTCAAAATTTCTATGCTGACCACTCCCGGTTTTGACCCGGCTACTGCTGCTCCACAGATTATCAAGCTGCTGAACCGCGGCGGTATGGCTGAAATCATGGGCACCACTCTGCTGGTATTCTGCGCATTCTGCTTTGCCGGTATCATGAGCAAGGCTGGCTGCCTGGAAGTAGTTCTGCAAAAAATCCTGACCTTTGCTAAGAGCACCGGTGATCTGATTGCTTCTACCGTTGCTTCCTGCATTACCATGGGCCTGTGCACCGGTAACTCCTACCTGTCCATTCTGATTCCCGGTGAAATGTTCCGTGATGCTTATAAAGCAAGAGGTCTTGCTGCTAAAAACTTGTCCCGTACACTGGAAGATGCAGGTACCGTATTTGTTCCGTTGGTACCCTGGTCTGCAGCAGGTGCTTATATGACCGCCTGCACCGGCATTGAAACTCTTGATTATGCACCGTGGGCAATTCTCTGCTACACCGGTTTCATTATCGCTCTGTTCTACGGCTACACCGGTATCGGTATCGCTAAGCTGGAAGACGAAAAGAAATAAGCCGGCTGCGTAAGCATGTCGGCAGTACTGAGCCTCTGCTTGGTACGCAATGAAAGGAAAAGTGACAATTTTGATTAAACTTATTAGAAACGCTGATGTTTACGCACCTGCTCATCTTGGCAAAAAAGATGTGCTGGTTATTGCAGATAAGGTAGTGCGTATTGCTGATAAAATTGAAGGCTACGAAGGCATGCCTGAAGTGGAGGTATTTGATTTTAGCGGCAAAAAGCTGCTGCCCGGTTATATTGATATGCATATGCACATCACCGGCGGCGGCGGTGAGCAGGGCCCTGCTTCCCGCGTACCTGAAGCAATGCTGAGCCAGATTACCAGCTGCGGTATTACAACCGTTCTGGGCCTGCTGGGTACAGACGGCGTAACAAGAAGCGTAGAGAACCTGGTGGCTAAGGCACGCGCACTGACGGAAGAAGGCATTACTGCCTACTGCCTTACCGGTGCTTACGGAATTCCTTCGCCGACCATTACCGGTTCTATCGAAAAAGATATTATGATGGTTCCGCCTATCATCGGTACCAAGATTGCTGTCAGCGATCATCGCAGCTCTAATCCTCAGGGCCCTGAGCTGATTGAGGTTGCTACCGCAACCCGTCGCGGTGGACTGCTGGCTAATGTTGCCGGCCTGGTAACCATGCACATGGGCTCCGGTATCGGCAAGCTGGACCCGCTGTTCTACGCATTGGACCATGCCGACGTTCCTGCAAAGAACTTCCTGCCTACTCATATGCTGCGTACTCGCGAGCTGATGGAAGAAGGCGCAAAGCTGGTACGTCGCGGCGGCTATTTCGATATGACTGCAGGCAGCACTGACGAGGATATGGAAATCGGCGCAGAGCAGATTATGGAAATCCTGAGCTGGGAGGGCATGAGCACCGACCACCTGACGATGAGCAGTGATGCTTTCGGTTCTCAACCTAAGTTCAACGAAAACGGTGACTGCATCGGTCTTACCTACTGCTCTCCTAAATATCTGCATCTGACTATCAAGAGTCTGGTACGCCGCGGTCTGCCGTTGGAAGAGGCTATCAAGCTGCTGACCTCTACACCTGCCGAGCTGCTCGGCAAAACCGGCGTTAAGGGCTGCGTTGCAGTCGGCGCCGATGCTGACCTGCTTGTTTTGGACGAAAACCTGGATATCGACGCATTGTTTGCTAAAGGCCAGGTTGCCCTGATGGACAAAGAGATTGTACTTAAAGGCCGCTTTGAATAAGCTGCGCCTATGCGAATACAGACACACCGAAGGTGGTGTGTCTGTATTTTTTTGACAAAAATCTTGACAACTTGCGTAATTTATGATAACATATCATACTACATCATTATTATTTTTGCAGGTGTAAATTTTGACAACAAATACTGCCGGGTCAGTGGTTGAACGGCGTATCTTGCTTATAATGAAAGATGAGGCAGATCATCGAAGACAACTGACAAGGTCCTTGTGGTAAGAACCTTGTTGTTTTTTTTGTCACGCATGATTCGCCGAGTTTAGTGTGCTGATAATACAAGAAGGGGTGAGGAATTACATGTTTAAACCGGTTCCAGTAGGTGATAGGACTCGGTATAGTTATGCAAGAATCAATGAAATTTTGGCAATGCCTCATTTGATTGATATCCAGAGAAAATCCTACGAATGGTTCGTTCAAAAGGGCCTCATGGAGATTCTGCATGACATTTCTCCTATTAAAGACTTTGCAGGTAATCTGGAGCTTTCCTTTGAAAGCTTTGAATTAGGAACTCCTAAATACAGCGTTGAAGAGTGCAAGGAGAGAGATGAATCCTATTCTGCACCGATGAACGTTAAAGCACGCCTGATTTTCAAAGACAAGGAAAAAGGCGAAATCAAGGAATCCTCTGTATTTATGGGCGACTTCCCGCTGATGACCGATACCGGTACCTTTGTTATCAATGGTGCTGAACGTGTTATCGTCAGCCAGCTGGTGCGTTCTCCCGGCGTTTACTATAGTGTAACTATGGATCCCAGCGGTAAGAAGATTTACGGTACTACTGTAATTCCTAACCGTGGCGCTTGGATTGAATATGAAACTGACATTAATGATATTATTTCTGCTCGTGTAGACCGTACCCGTAAGGTTCCGGCAACCGTGCTGCTGCGTGCTCTGGGCTTGTCCTCCAATGATGAGATCCTGGCTTGCTTCGGCAATCATCCTGCGCTGCTGGCAACTCTGGAAAAGGATACTACCACTAACAGAGATGAAGCTATGCTGGAGCTTTACAAGAAGCTGCGTCCGGGCGAGCCTGTTATTCTGGAAAACGCCGTACAGCTGATTGAAAACACCTTCTTCGACAGTAAGCGTTATGACCTGGCTAATGTTGGCCGTTATAAACTCAACAAAAAGCTTGGCTGGCGCAACCGCCTGAGCGGTACCGTACTGGCTGAGGCTATTGCTGATGAAGAAACCGGCGAAATCATCCTGCCGGCAGGCACTAAGATGACCGATGAAAATCTTGATAAGATTGCAGAAAGCGGTATTTATAACGAACGCGGTCTGCGTGCTGTCAAGATTCAGAACCATGAAGAAGAAATGCTTCTGATGTTCACCACCGGTATCGATGAAAAAATGCATACCGTTACCAATGAGGATGTATTTGCTTCCTTTAACTATTTGCTGAACCTGATGGATGGCCATGGCACCGGCGATGATATTGACCATTTGGGCAACCGTCGTGTACGCTGCGTTGGCGAATTGCTGCAAAACCAGTTCCGTATCGGTCTTTCCCGTATGGAACGCGTAGTAAAAGAACGTATGACCATTCAGGACAACGAGGTTATTACCCCGCAGGCTCTGATTAATATCCGTCCTGTTGTTGCTGCTATTAAGGAATTCTTCGGCAGCAGCCAGTTGTCCCAGTTCATGGACCAGAACAACCCTCTGGCAGAGCTGACTCATAAACGTCGTCTGTCTGCCCTCGGCCCCGGCGGTCTGTCTCGTGAGCGCGCAGGCTATGAAGTCCGCGACGTACACAACTCCCACTATGGCCGTATGTGTCCTATCGAGACGCCTGAAGGTCCTAACATCGGTTTGATCGGTTCTTTGTCTACCTATGCTGTTATCAATGAATACGGCTTTATGGAAACTCCGTACCGTGTTGTTGATAAAGAAAATAAACGTGTAACTGAAGAAATCAGATACATGACTGCGGACGAAGAAGATAAATATATCGTAGCACAGGCCAACGAACCGTTGGATGATGAAGGCTACTTCCTGGGCGAGCGTGTTACCGCCCGTGCTAAGGATGATGTCCTCTCTATTACTCCGGATAAGGTTGACCTGATGGACGTTTCTCCTAAACAGGTAGTATCTATCGCAACCGCGCTGATTCCGTTCTTGGAGAACGATGACGCTAACCGTGCTCTGATGGGTGCGAACATGCAGCGTCAGGCTGTACCTCTGCTCTGCACTCAGGCTCCGATTATCGGTACCGGTATGGAATACAAGGTTGCTTCCGACTCCGGTGTCTGCGTTCTGGCTAAACGTGCCGGCGAAGTTATCCGCGTAGTAGGCAACGAAATCCGTGTACGTGCAGAAAACGGTGAAGTGGATGTATATCCGCTGCTGAAATTCAAACGTTCCAACCAAGGTACCTGTGTTAACCAGCGTCCTATCGTCTTCAAAGGCGATAAAGTTACCGAAAAGCAGATTCTGGCTGACGGCCCGGCTACCGATCACGGCGAGCTGGCTTTAGGTCACAACGTAATCGTTGCTTATATGCCTTGGGAAGGCTATAACTACGAGGATGCTGTTCTGCTGAATGAGGATCTGGTAAAGGCTGATATCTTTACCTCTATCCATATTGAAGAATATGATTGTGATGCCCGCGATACCAAGCTTGGTAAAGAAGAAATTACCCGCGAGATTCCTAACGTATCCGACGAAGCTTTGAAGGATCTGGATGAACGCGGTATTATCCGTATCGGTGCCGAAGTACGCCCCGGCGATATTCTGGTAGGTAAGGTTACTCCGAAAGGCGAAACCGAGCTGACTGCAGAAGAACGTCTGCTGCGTGCTATCTTTGGTGAAAAGGCACGTGAAGTACGTGACAGCTCCCTGCGTGTACCGCACGGCGAAGCAGGTAAGATTGTAAGCGTTAAGGTATTCAGCCGTGAAAACGGCGATGATCTGCCGCCGGGAGTAAACGAACAGGTTCGTGTACATATTGCCCAGAAACGTAAGATTTCCGAAGGCGATAAGATGGCAGGCCGTCACGGTAACAAAGGTGTCGTTTCCCGTATTATGGCACGTGAGGACATGCCTTTCCTGCCGACCGGCGAACCGGTACATATCGTACTGAATCCGTTGGGCGTACCTTCCCGTATGAACATCGGACAGGTACTGGAGAACCATCTGGGCTGGGCAGCACGTGCGTTGGGTATGGAAATTGATACTACCAACCTGGCAGCTAAGCTGAATGCCGTTGAAAAAACCGGCGCAGCAGAAGGTACTCCGGAATTTGAAGCAGCCTTCAAGGAAGAGCTGGCTAATTCCGAAACCGCTAAGAAATTAGAGCATTACGGCTACGATTATGAAAAATATGGTATGCCGGAAACTGTTGAAATTGATAAATTCGGTGGCAAGAGCGTAAAAGCAGTACAGATTTCCGTACCTGTATTCGACGGTGCGCATGAGCAGGATATTGCTGATGCACTGGAGCTTGCAGGCATTGATAAAACTGCTAAGACCACTTTGTATGACGGTCGTACCGGTGAACCCTTCGATAACCCTGTTACCGTTGGTCTGACCTATTACCTCAAGCTTCACCATTTGGTTGATGATAAGATCCATGCCCGCAGCACCGGCCCGTACTCCTTAGTTACCCAGCAGCCGTTGGGTGGTAAAGCACAGTTCGGCGGCCAGAGATTTGGTGAGATGGAAGTTTGGGCGCTGGAAGCATACGGCGCTGCTTACACCCTGCAGGAAATCCTGACTGTTAAGTCCGATGACGTTGTTGGCCGTGTTAAGACCTACGAAGCAATTGTTAAGGGCGAAAATGTACCTGATCCTGGTATTCCTGAATCCTTCAAGGTACTGGTTAAGGAATTGCAGTCCATCGGTCTGGATATCAAGGTTCTCAACGAGGACGAGGAAGAAGTTTCCTTGCGCGATGATGAGGATGACGATATTGCAACCACCGCTCGCGAGGTTGATTTAGACATCAATGGCCAGGTTGTTGAAAACGCACCTGAAAAGCCTGTTGATGATTATGCTGATAATGACGCTACCGAGGATGATAGTGATTCTGGGGACATCATTGCCGATATGGGTAATTTCACTATTACCGATAATCCCGATGGTGACTTAGATGATCCGACTAATATGTAAGAGAAGGGAGCGAATGATTCTTGATCGACGTAAATAATTTTGTGTCTATGCGTATCGGTTTGGCTTATCCGGACCAGATTAGAGCCTGGTCCTACGGCGAGGTAAAAAAACCCGAAACCATCAATTACAGAACCCTGAAGCCGGAACGGGATGGCCTGTTCTGCGAAAGAATCTTTGGCCCTACTAAGGATTGGGAATGTCATTGCGGCAAATATAAACGCATTCGTTATAAGGGTATTATCTGCGACAAGTGCGGCGTTGAAGTTACCCGCAGCAAGGTTCGTCGTGACCGTATGGGTCACATCGAACTGGCTGCGCCGGTTTCCCATATCTGGTACTTCAAGGGTATCCCCAGCCGTATGGGCTTGATTCTGGATATTTCTCCGCGTAGCCTGGAAAAAGTTTTGTATTTTGCCAGCTTCATCGTACTTGATCCCGGTGAAGGCACTGACCTGGTTAAAGGCCAGCTGCTGACTGAGCCTGAGTACATGGAAAAACGTGATAAATACCCTGAAGCAGGTATCCGTGTAGGTATGGGTGCTCAGGCTATTAAAGAGCTGCTGGAAGCTATTGACCTGGAAGCTTTGACAGAGCAACTGCGCCATGAAATGAAGGAGCTGAGCGGTCAGCGCCGTGTACGTGCTATCCGCCGTCTGGAAGTGGCCGAAGCATTCCTGAAATCCGGCAACCGTCCCGAATGGATGATTATGGATGTAGTTCCGGTTATTCCGCCTGAACTGCGTCCTATGGTACAGCTGGATGGCGGTCGTTTCGCAACCTCCGATCTGAATGATCTGTATCGCCGTGTTATTAACCGTAACAACCGTCTGAAACGTCTGCTGGAGCTGCATGCGCCTGATATCATTGTCCGCAATGAAAAACGTATGCTGCAGGAAGCAGTAGACGCTTTGATTGATAACGGCCGTCGCGGCCGTCCGGTTACCGGCCCCGGTAACCGTCCTCTGAAATCCTTGTCCGACATGCTCAAGGGTAAACAAGGCCGTTTCCGTCAGAACCTGTTAGGTAAACGTGTTGACTATTCCGGCCGTTCCGTAATCGTTGTAGGTCCTGAGCTGAAAATGCATCAGTGCGGCCTGCCGAAGGAAATGGCTCTGGAGCTGTTCAAACCCTTCGTTATGAAGCGTTTGGTAAACAGTGGTGAAGCAACTAATATTAAGAGTGCTAAGCGCATGGTAGAGCGTGCTACCAACGCTGTATGGGACGTTCTGGAAGAAGTAATCAAAGAGCATCCTGTACTGCTGAACCGTGCACCGACTCTGCACAGACTGGGCATTCAGGCTTTCGAGCCTATCCTGTCCGAAGGCCGTGCTATTAAGCTGCATCCTCTGGTATGTACCGCTTACAACGCCGACTTTGACGGTGACCAGATGGCTGTCCATCTGCCGCTTTCCGTTGAGGCTCAGGCTGAAGCACGTATGCTGATGATGTCCGTAAACAACATCCTGGCACCGAAAGACGGCAAGCCTGTTGCTGTTCCTACACAGGATATGGTTTTGGGCTCCTACTATCTGACTATTGAAAAGACCAGCAAGGATGACCCGGACGTTAAGGGTGAAGGAAACCGCTACAGCAGCGTGGACGAAGCTCAGCTGGCTTACTTCCACCATGCAGTAGATCTGCAGGTTCCTATCGAGGTCTATATTCCCAACAGCGAAATCTATGATGAGGAAAAGGGTGCAGCTGTCGGTGAAACCGGTATGTCCCTGGTAGTTACAACTGTAGGTAACACTATTTTCAATGGCGAGCTGCCTCTGGAAATGCGTTACTATCATAAAGAAAAAGATCAGGTTGTTGAAAAGCGCCTGGATGCTTCCGGTAATGTTGTTGAAACAACCGTTGAAGTAGAACGTTGGCATCTCGGCAAGCTGATTGACAAGAAGGAATTGGGCAGACTCGTTGCTAAGGCTCACAAGCTGTACGGCAACCTGCGTACTGCCGAGATTCTGGATATAGTTAAGAAAATGGGTTACGATAATGCTTGTAAATCCGGTATTTCTATCGCAACCTCCGATATTCAGATTCCTGCTGAAAAAGAAGTTATTCTGGAAGCAACAGAGCATGAGGTTGATAAGGTTGAGCGCCTCTTCCGTCGTGGTTTGATGAGCGATGACGAACGTTATCGTAAGGTAATTGACCTGTGGAATGAAGCAACCGATAAGGTTACCGATAAGCTGATGAAGTCCACCATGAACAAGTTCAATCCTGTTTCCATGATGGCTGACTCCGGTGCCCGCGGTAACAAACAGCAGATTCGTCAGCTGGCCGGTATGCGTGGTTTGATGGCCGATCCTTCCGGTCGTATCATTGACCGTCCTATCAAATCTAACTTCCGTGAAGGCCTGACCATTTTGGAATACTTCATTTCTTCTCATGGTGCTCGTAAAGGCTTGGCCGATACCGCACTGCGTACCGCTGACTCCGGTTACCTGACTCGTCGTCTGGTTGACGTTGCACAGGACGTAATTGTCCGTGAGGATGATTGCGATATCGTTGGTATGAACCTGGTTAAGGAACGCAGCCGTCTGAGCAAGGCTGTTCTTGGTGCAAGCCAGAACAAAATCCGCGAAAAGGTTATGGGCCGTACCCTGGCTTCTGGCGTACTTGATGAAGAAGGCAACCTGATTGCTGAAGCAGATACCAACATCACTGAAGAGCTTTTTGCTAAGCTCAACGATGCCGGTGTTGAAGAAATCAATCTCTATTCCGACGAAGATATGAACGGTGAGGATATTGAAAATGTCCGCATCAACATCAGCGATACTTTCGCACATAATGTGCTGAAGGAAGCAATGATGCATAACTTCAACGGCAAAGAGGTGGCAGCAGATATTGTTAACGGTGCAGGCGAGGTGCTGGCACATACCGGCGAAACTATGACCGAAGACATTATCAACGCTGTTCTGGCTGACGGTACCGTTAAGGAGCTGCGTATCCGCAATAACGAAATTGCCGGCATTGAGGTTGAGGCAATTACCGAAGGCAAAAAAGAGAAAACCATCATTGAAACCCTGCATGACCGTATCATTGGCCGTAACCTGGCTGAGGATATTCTGGATGAAAACGGTGAAATTCTCTATCATATCAATGAATATGTTACCGAGCCTATGGCAGAGCGTATCTGCCAGCTGCGTGAAAAGGTTAAAATCCGCAGCGTACTTACCTGTAAGGCTAAGTTCGGCGTTTGCCGCAAATGCTATGGCCGCAACCTGGCAACCGGCAAGAACGTTGATGTTGGTGAGGCAGTCGGCACTATCGCCGCACAGTCCATCGGCGAACCTGGTACTCAGCTGACCATGCGTACGTTCCATACCGGCGGCGTTGCAGGTGCAGACGATATTACCCAAGGTCTGCCTCGTGTCGAGGAGCTGTTCGAAGCACGTAAACCGAAACATCCCGGCATTCTGTCCGAGGTTGCAGGTCACGTACATATTACCCAGGAGGGCAACAGCCGCAAGGTAACCGTAATGGCACTGGATGGCGAAAACCAGGAATACCAGATTCCTTATGGCGCTAAGCTGTCTGTTGTTGAGGGTGAGGAAATCGCTAAGGGCGACCGTCTGACCGAAGGTTCTCTTAACCCGCATGACGTACTGCGTATCAGTGGCGTGAAGGCTACCCAGAACTATCTGGTATCTCAGGTAGTAGGCGTTTATAAGTCTCAGGGCGTAGATATCAACAGTAAGCACATCGAGGTTATGGTTCGTCAGATGATGCGTAAAATCCGCATCGAGGAATCCGGTGACACTACAATGCTGCCGGGTGAAGACGTTGATGTGGCAGAATTTGAAGAGCAGAATACCGAGATGCTGGAAGCAGGCAAGACTCCTGCAGAAGGCCGTGCTATCCTGCTGGGTATTACAAAAGCTTCTTTGGCTACCGACTCCTTCCTGTCTGCTGCTTCCTTCCAGGAAACCACCCGCGTACTCACCGATGCCGCTATCAAGGGTAAGGTTGACCCGCTGCTGGGCCTGAAAGAAAACGTTATCATCGGTAAGCTGATTCCGGCAGGTACCGGTATGAGCCGTTATCGTGATATCAAAGTTAAATATAATGTTCCGATGCCCGAAGTTGCAACTGCTGAAACCGCAGCAGAGGAAACTCCCGATAAGGAATAACGTATAAGCAAGCGCGCCTCAAAGCCTCAAGCTCTGAGGCGCTTTGCTCTCTAAGGAGAACTATTTTATGCTGATAAAAAAATTCCCTGTTCCCTGCCGCGTTGATTATGTTCCTTCTCCCTATGAGCCGGATGAGGACGGCGTGCAGGATGTCGGCTATTATAACGGCAAGCTGAGCGATGGCCGTGCCTATCGCCTGGAATGCTGGCGTATGGACGATATGCTGATGCTGACAGTAATGTTTTCCGACCGCTGCCTTGAAGGCTACAGACGTGAGGATATGGCGCTTTTGCTGGAGCTGGAAGATATCGTATGCTTTACAGGTACCAGCCGTAAGCTGCAGGCCACACGCACGGAGGATGACCGCGGACAGACTGTATGGGCCATTAATATTATGCTGGCTAATAAAAAAGGCACCTATGCGGAAATTGTGCCGTCATTGAACAGATATATCATGTAAGACAATCGCTGCTGAAGGCAAAGCCTTGGCAGCGATTTTTCAGTTAAAATTAATTTTACATGCCTATACTGCATTATGATACAATAGCTGTAATGGAGGCGATAATAGTGAAGATTTTATTAGCTGAGGATGATATAAATTTAGGCAAGCTTTTAAGCATGCTGCTAAAAAAGCAAAACATAACAGTAAACTGGGTGCAGGATGGCGAGGCTGCCTATGATGTTGTGTATGCCGACGGCTATGATGTGCTGGTGCTGGACTGGATGATGCCGCTTTTAAGCGGACTTGACCTGTGTAAGCGCCTGCGTGAAGAGGATTATCAGGGGAAAATACTGCTGCTGACGGCCAAGGATACGCTGGCGGATAAGGTGCAGGGTTTGAACAGCGGTGCGGACGACTATCTGGTAAAGCCTTTTGAGCTGGAGGAGCTGGTGGCGCGTCTTAACGCTCTTTGCCGCCGCCAGGGACAGTACAGTGCGGAAAAACTGCGTTACGGCGCTTATACGTTGGAAAGCTCTACCTATTGCCTGGCATACGGCGAGCGTCGTGTAGAGCTACGTCCGCGTGAATTCAAGCTGCTGGAGCTGCTGTTGCGTAACCGTGGGCAGGTTATGCCACGTGCGGTGCTGCAGGACCGTATCTGGGGCATTGAGAGCGATGTGACGGACAACAATCTGGATGTGCATATCCGTCTGCTGCGCAAAAAGATTATGGAGCTGAACGGCGAAGAGCTGATTAAAACAATGCGGGGCGTGGGCTATTATGTGGCATAAGCCTTTTGAAAAGCTACGCCGGCGTATGACCTGTTTATATGCAGCCATCTTCGGTGCTTTGATTTTGCTCATCGTTGCAGCTGCCTATACCTTTATCTGGTGGGAAATACTGGCGCATGAAAAGGAAAACCTTGTAGCCCAAATTTACCATGAGGGTGAGGAATGGGTAGAGTCGGGGGAGGCTCCCTGCTCTGATGCAGCTATACGCAGTGGCAAAATGCTTGCTTATTTTGTTGATGCAGAGGGTACGAAGGTTATTTTAAACCAGCTTGGAACAAGTGATGTAGGTCAGGCGCTGATGAGTCATAAAGATGATTGGCCGAAGAATCTGAATACATCGCGTCTTTTACGTATGCATGGAGTGAATGGTGAGCGTTATCGCTACCTTGCCGCAGTTGCTCCCGTTATTGACGGTGATAAGCAGGTTGGCAGGCTGTATATGTTCAAGAATATGGAATTTTATTATCATGCTGCCTATAAAACACTGTTTTGGCTTTTGTGTATGGCGCTGGTGCTGTATTTTGCCGCTTGCTATTTCGGTTATTGGCTGGCAGGACGCACTATCCGTCCTATAAGCAACATGTATGCCAAGCAGCAGCAATTCACAGCAGATGCTTCGCATGAGATGCGCACGCCGCTTGCCGTTATGAAGCTGGCCGTGCAGGGACTGCAGGAGGATGAGGACAGCAGGCTGAGCGATTTTGCCAAAGAGTCGGTAGATATGCTGCAAAGCGAGTCGGAAAGACTTAGCCGTCTTACGGAAAATCTTATGACGTTGGCACGCAGCTATGAGGATTTTCTTACCGTGTATACGGAGCAGGTGGATATTACGGCGCTGTGCAAAAAGGTTGCATCACAGATGTCGCTTTTGGCAACGGACAAAAAGCTGCAGCTGAAGCAGAAAATTCAGGATAATCTGGTGCTACAGGGTGATGAAATGGCTTTGTCGCGCCTGCTGATTATACTTTTGGATAATGCGATGAAGTATTCGTCGGTGCAGACGACAATCACTCTGCGTGCTGCCAAAGTAAAAACACACCTCGTGCTGGAGGTGTGTGATGAGGGCTGTGGCATCAGTGACGAGGATAAACTGAGGATCTTTGACCGCTTCTTCCGCGTGGATAAGGCGCGCAGCCGCAGTCAGGGAGGATTGGGCTTAGGCTTGTCGCTGGCTCTGGCCATTGTGCGTCAGCATGGCGGCAGTATCAAGGTTCTCGACAACAAGCCGCAGGGAACCATTATGTATGTACAATTACCGACGGCTGCAAAGTAATCCTTAAGCTTTTTCCAAGCTGAAATTAAGATGAATACCCCTTTCAGTAATCATTAAGTGAAGGTGTTTATACTGTGCTTAATGAAAGGCAGAGTAAAAATACTCTGCTGCTGAAGGGGGATTTTTTATGCCACGAAAATATTGGCTGCTGCTTTTCGCAGCTGCCGCAGTATTGCTTTTTGCAGGCAATGGCAGTTTGCTGATTACAGACAGTGTAGAATCTAATTATGCTTTGACGGCGAAGGAGATGGTATTGGGCGGCGATTGGCTTTCGCCGCAGATTTACGGTCATTACTGGTATGATAAGCCTATTTTCTTTTATTGGCTGACGGCGTTGGCCTACAAAATGTTTGGCTTTACGGAATTTGCTTCACGCTTCTTCCCGGCATTGTTCGGCCTGGGCAGCGTAGCATTGCTGGCGTGGGGCGCCAGTAAGCTGGAAAATGCGCGTAGCGGCTTTTTCAGCGCGCTGGTGCTGCTGAGCAGTGTGGAATTTTTTCTTATTAGCAAGTCGGTGATTACCGATGCAGTATTGTTCTTTTTTTTCAGTGCGACGCTGCTGTTTTTCTATCTCGGCTATCGTGAAGGCAAGGCGCACTATTGGTATATTATGTATGCCAGCGCAGGCTTGGCAATTCTCACTAAGGGACCTATAGGCGTACTGCTGCCGGGATTGATTATAACATTGTTCCTTTTGTGGCAGCGTGATTGGTGCGTACTGAAGCGCATGCATCTGGTAAGCGGCACGCTGCTGTGCGCGGCGGTTGCCGTGCCCTGGTATGCTGCAATGTACAGCCTGCATGGCAGCGATTTCATCAACACCTTCTTTGGAACGCACAACTTCCTGCGCGCAACGGTATCGGAGCATCCGCGTGACGATGTGATTTATTATTATACGCTGGTAAATCTGCTGGCGCTGTTTCCGTGGAGCGGACTTGTTCCCTGGACTGCTTATAAATGGTGGCGGCAGGGACAGCGCAGCCTGGAAGAACAGCAAAAATTTTTACTGCTGTGGGCACTTGTTGTTTTCATTTTCTTTCAATGTATGGCAACGAAATACATCACCTATACCTATCCGCTGCTCTTCCCGGCCAGCCTTTTACTAGGAAGCATGCTGGCAAAATATACAGACTGTGTGGATGGCGGTTATATGATATTTGTCGGCGGAGGCTTTGGCTTGCTGCTTGTGGGAGCATGGTTTGCGGTAAGTCATAAGCTGATAGCATCTGAGCTGCTGTTTTTGCTGCCGTTGGCGCTGATTATCGGCATGATGCTGGATTATATACTGCGTTTAGTGACAGGCGAGCGTGCTTACAGTATTGCGGCGATGTCAGTAGTATTTTATATCGCGCTGGTTTTCAGTATTGCTGTGCCGTTTAGTGAGCAGCGCAGTGCTAAGGACTTGGGAGAGATGCTGACGGCACAGGACGTACAGGAGGTAGGCTTATATGGCAAATATCCTACTTCAGCAGTTTTTTACAGCAGCAGTAAAATTGTCAAGCTGATGCATGAGCGTGAGGTTGCAGGCTATGTTCCCAAGGATTTTTCCTGGACAAGCAAGAATGTTATGCCTTACGCAACGCTGGAGCAGAATCCATATCGCGTCGTTGTAGTTACGCCTAAAAGCTATGACGGCTTCATCGCCCAACAGAATAAAAAATGGCAGGTTATTGATGCTGACAATAGCTGGATTGTGCTGAGGGTGCAAAAAGGCTGAGCCGGAAAGCATCTCAATAATAAGTGCTTGCGACGCATTGTTGCAGGCACTTTTATTAATTTGACAGTTCTTTGGAAAATTAAAGTATAATTAAGCTTAAAATATTATGCTATAATAAGGAAATGATAACTAAACAGGAGGCGTAAGCATGCATAATAAGAATTCCGCTATGGCGTTCATCGTGTTGCTCGGTGTTGTCAGCTTGTTCAGCGATATGACGCATGAAGCAGCGACAAGTATTAAGGGAGCGTATTTATTAATTTTAGGAGCGAGTGCTTCTACCATCGGTTTTATCTCCGGCGTAGGCGAGCTTTTAGGCTATGGCCTGCGTTATCTTTTTGGCCGTCTGGTTGATAAAACGCACAACTATTGGGGCTTTATGATTTTAGGCTATGCCGTGGACGTTTTTGCCGTACCGGCGTTGGCGCTTGTCCATCGTGACGGCTGGATAGCAGCCTGTGTGCTGCTTGTTGTTGAGCGTATCGGTAAGGCTATTAAAAAGCCTGCTAAGAATACAATTCTTTCCTTTGCAGCATCGCAGGAGGGTGTCGGTAAAAGCTTTGCCATTCAGGAAGCCTTAGACCAGCTTGGCGCTTTTATCGGCCCCTTGCTGCTTTATGTGATTATGCTGTATAAGCATGGTGACGAATACGAGGTATATAATACGGCCTTTGCTTTTCTGGCCTTGCCTGCTGTCTGCACCATTGCTTTTTTACTGTTCGCTAAAAGCCGTTTCCCGAATCCGGAAGCCTTTGAGCCGGAAGCTAAGGCAGAGAAGAAGGATAGCTTTGTAGGCAAGAAAAGCTTTTATTTGTATCTTGCCGGCATCAGCTGCTTTGCTTTCGGATTTGTGGATTTTCCGTTGGTGACTATGCATTTGGCAAAAAATAAGCTTTTTGACGACAGCACTTTGCCGTTGCTTTATTCCGGTGCGATGCTTGTGGATGCGGTTGCGGCGCTTTTCTTTGGCTGGCTGTTTGACAAAATGCGCACGAGGGCACTGGTTATTTCTACAGCTATTTCAGCTTTCTTTGCAATTTTTGCCTTTGGTATGACTTCGCCGGATATGATTATGCTGGGTATTTCTTTGTGGGGCGTAGGCATGGGAGCTCAGGAATCTATTATGAAGGCTGCGGTTGCCACCATGACGAGTAAGGAGCATCGTGCCAGCAGCTACGGTGCGTTTGAATTTTTCTTTGGCTTAGCGTGGTTTTTGGGCAGCTGGCTGTTGGGAGCAATTTATGATTACTCATTGAATACCTTCATCATTGTTTCTGTAGCGGCACAGCTTATTGCTTTACCCTGTTATCTTTTAAGTGAGCGCAGCTTTGCAAGTGAAAATTGCCAATAATTTGCTTCAAACGTTACAGTAGCTTATGTATTCGTGTATACATAAAAAATTATTGAAAAAAGACTTGCGTTCTTCAAAAAGTGTGTTATAATAGCGTACATAAGTAAATAACGAGTGGATGATGTATATGGGAGAAGGCACTGCCTACCGAAGGAGCAAAACTCTCAGGTGCTTAATTTTAAGCAGGAACCGTATGCTGACACAACTCTGGAGAGTCCCTTAAATGGGCGCCGAAGGTGCAAAGATGTCTTCTGAAATTCAGAAACGTCCTTATCTCTCAGGCCAGTGGACAGAGCAAAGCTTATGTGATGGCGCTATTGCCTATCATATGTCATTGACTTTTACCGGAGTATTTTTTGTATACTTCGGTTTTTTTATTTGCTTATAAATAATTAATGGGAATTTAAAGGGAGATGTTTGAATCATGTTGGAAATTTTGAATGAAATTGATGCGTTTGTCTGGGGACCGCCGCTTCTGGTACTTTTGGTTGGTACCGGTATTCTGCTGACCTTCCGTCTGAAGCTGCTGCAGGTTTTTAAGCTGCCACAGGCCTTGGGCTTGATTTTCAGTGCCAAGAACGATGGCAGCGGTGACGTAAACAGCTTTAAAGCACTTTGCACCGCGCTTGCTGCAACCGTTGGTACCGGTAACATCGTTGGTGTTGCAACCGCAATTAAAGCAGGTGGCCCGGGCGCATTGTTCTGGATGTGGATGGCAGCCTTCTTCGGTATGGCAACTAAATATTCCGAATGTCTGCTGGCTGTAAAATACCGTACTGTCGATGCTAACGGCAATATTTCCGGTGGCCCGATGTACTACATTGAAAATGGTCTTGGCAAAAAATACAAACCGCTGGCTGTTATGTTTGCTGTATTCGGTGTTCTGTGCGCATACTTTGGTATCGGTACCTTTGCTCAGGTAAACTCCATTGTTGAAATTACCCAGATTTCTGCAGGTATTCCTGTTGTTTACACCGGTATTGCTCTGACTGTTGTTGTTGCTGCTGTAACCATCGGCGGTCTGAAATCCATCGCAACTGTTGCTGCAAAGGTAGTTCCTGCTATGGCTCTGCTGTACTTCCTTACTACTGTTGGTATCATGATTGTTTTTGCAGACCAGGTTCCTGCTGCAATCGCAACTGTACTGAATTCTGCTTTCACTCCGACTGCTGCTCAAGGCGGTTTCCTTGGTGCAACCGTTATGCTGGCAATGCGCAGTGGTGTTGCCCGCGGCGTATTCTCCAACGAATCCGGCTTAGGTTCTGCTCCTATCGTAGCTGCTGCTGCTAAAACCAAATGGGCTGCAGAGCAAGGCTTGATTTCTATGACCGGTACTTTTATTGATACTATTATAATTTGTACTCTGACCGGCTTGTCCCTGGTTGTCAGCGGTGTATGGTGCGGACCTCTGAACGGTGCTGCAATGACTGAATCTGCCTTCACCATGGCATTCCCTGCATTTGGCAGCATGCTGCTGTTGGTTGGCCTTGTACTCTTTGCTTTCACCACCATTCTTGGCTGGAACTACTACGGCGAACGCTGTGTAGAATATCTGATGGGCGTAAAGGCAATTCTGCCGTACCGCATCATCTTTATCTGCCTGATTGCCTGCGGTCCTTTCCTGAAGCTGGAAGAGATTTGGGTTTTGGCGGATATCGTTAACGGCCTGATGGCTATTCCTAACTTAATTGCTTTGATTGCTTTGTCCGGTGTAGTTGTTGCCGAAACCAAGGCTTATCAGAAGCATCTGGCTGAAGAAAAGAATAAATAAGTAAGCCTAATATTTCATCTTTATATAGCAAAGCGGCGTTGTGCGACTCTCCCCAGAGTTCCCACAGCGCCGTTTTGTTATTAAAAAAATCAATAAATATACTTTAGTTTACAGTTTTGCATGTATGCGTGTATACATTGCTGCAGGCTCTTGAATTTTGTTTTATATGTGTTATAATCAGATACATAAGTAAATAGTGAGTGGATGAAGTACATAGGAGAAGGCGATGCCTACCGAAGGAGCAAAAACTCTCAGGTGCTTATCAAAAGCAAGAACCGTGTACAGACACAACTCTGGAGAGTCCCTTAAATGGGCGCCGAAGGTGCAAAGATGTGCGCATGCACATCCTTATCTCTCAGGCCAGTGGACGGAGCAAAACAACAATGATAGCACAGCTATCAGGGCCGCTGACAAACCGGAGTATCAGGTAATTATACTCCGGCTTTTTTATTTACTTAGGGAACTTTGAAAATGAGAGGGGAAATCATCATGTTGGAAACATTGAATGCAATTGATTCGTTTGTCTGGGGTCCGCCGCTACTGGTGCTGCTTGTAGGTACCGGCATTATGCTGACTATTCGTTTAGGCTTGCTGCAGGTATTGAAGCTCCCGCAGGCCTTGAAGCTTATCTTCTGTGCCAAGAATGAAGGTCATGGTGATGTAAACAGCTTTAAAGCTCTGTGTACCGCTCTTGCCGCAACTGTTGGTACCGGTAACATCGTTGGCGTTGCTACCGCAATTAAGGCCGGTGGTCCCGGTGCATTGTTCTGGATGTGGCTGGCTGCCTTCTTCGGTATGGCAACCAAATATGCGGAATGCCTGTTGGCTGTAAAATATCGTACTGTCGATGCTAACGGCAACATCTCCGGCGGTCCGATGTATTACATTCAAAACGGCCTCGGCAAGCAATATAAACCTTTGGCTACTATGTTCTGTATTTTCGGTATCATGTGCGCGTACTTTGGCGTAGGTACCTTCGCTCAGGTAAACTCCATTGTTGAGATTACCAAAATCTCTGCAGGCATCCCGGTTCTCTATACCGGCATTGCGCTGACAATTCTTGTTGCTGCCGTAACCATCGGCGGTTTGAATTCTATCGCTACTGTTTCTTCTAAGGTTGTTCCCGGTATGGCAGTAATTTACTTCCTGACTACCTTAGGTATTTTGATAGCTTTCGCTGATCAGGTGCCTGCTGCTATCGCACTGGTTATTGAAAGTGCCTTCACTACTACTGCTGCACAGGGCGGCTTCCTTGGTGCAACTGTTATGCTGGCAATGCGTAGCGGTGTTGCCCGCGGCGTATTCTCCAACGAATCCGGCTTAGGCTCTGCTCCTATCGTAGCAGCTGCTGCTAAAACTCATTGGCCTGCTGAACAAGGTCTGGTTTCCATGACCGGTACCTTTATCGATACCATCATCATCTGCACCATGACCGGTTTATCCTTGATTGTTACCGGCGTTTGGAATGGTGAACTCAACGGTGCTGCAATGACTAATGCAGCTTTCACCTCCGCATTCCCTGCTTTCGGTAGCTGGTTGTTGCTGGTTGGCCTGGTGCTCTTCGCCTTCACTACCATCCTCGGCTGGAACTATTACGGCGAACGTTGCGTAGAATACCTGATGGGTGTTAAAGCAATTCTTCCGTACCGCATCGGCTTCATCATTCTTGTTGCCTGCGGCCCGTTCCTGAAACTGGAAGAAATCTGGGTTATGTCCGATATTGTTAACGGTCTGATGGCTCTGCCTAACCTGATTGCTCTGGTTGCTCTTTCTGGCGTAGTTGTTGCTGAAACTAAAGCTTACCAACAGCATCTTAAAGAAGAGGCTGAACTGGTTCCGGCAAAATTAGCCGAAGAAACCAATCACTAAGTTATCCCATTTAATTTAATATAGTGCAGCGGCACTGTGAGACTCTCCCCAGAGTTCCCACAGTGCCGCTTGCCTTTGCGCTTGCGCAAAAGTTTGCGGTATGCTAAACTAGCCTTAGAGAATATACTTATAATCTTTTAAATCCAATGTATTTTCAACCAAAGACGTTAAGAAATTATGGCTGAGCGTCGGTTGGTTTGTCAGCAGATGAAAGGAAGTGCGCAATGAGCATTATCGGTAATATTATCTGGTTTTTATTTGGCGGTATTTTAGCAGGCATTATCTGGTATCTGGTAGGCCTGTTATGGTGCCTGACGATTATCGGTATTCCGGTAGGACTGCAGTGCTTTAAGCTGGGACGATTGAGCTTCTTCCCCTTTGGCAAGGATGTAGCTTTGAGCGGTGAAACAACCTCGTTGCTGTTAAATATTTTCTGGCTGATTTTTGGCGGTATCGAGCTGGCAATTACGCATACGGTTTTTGCTGTAATTTTGTGCTGTACGATTATCGGCATTCCCTTCGGCATGCAGCATTTTAAGCTGGCTAAGCTGGCATTGCTGCCGTTTGGAGCACAGATTACGGATAAATAAGCATTAAACTTAAATGCAAGAATAGTTCATGCAGGAATTTTATTCACGATTTCTTCAAAACTTTGCCCTTGCTATGTCACAGCAATATAGTATACTATGAGTGTAGCAAGAAGTTGCTACACCCTTCCCATCAAATTCATCATAAACAGCTTTCCTAAGAGAAACAGCCTGCAATATCCCCTGCAGGCTGTTTTCTCGTTTTATCGGCAAGACTGCTGCTTTTTATCAGAAATCTGCAGCAGTCTTATTTTTTTACTGGAAAATGCTTTCTGATATTGCTAAAATAAAGATTATATAGTTAGTTATAATGGGGGGACTGAAAATGATCTTTTTGGCAATGATTCTGTTAGGCTGTCTGCTTGGCTTTGCCGGTGCAGGTGGTGCAGGCTTAACGATTACACTGCTTTCTGTAGGCTTTGGTGTGCCTATTCATACTGCGCTTGGCGTTGCGTTGGCGGCAATGTCGTTTACGATGCTTTCCGGTGCCGTAAGCCATTTTCGTGAAGGTGATGTACTGCTGCACCTTGGGCTAACAACCGGCGGTGCCGGTATGCTGGGAGCTTTTGCCGGAGCACGTATTTCTGATGCCTTGCCGGGAGATATTTTATCAAAAATGACAGCAGCTCTGATGCTTGCTTCATCGGTATTGCTTTACTTTATTCTTTTCCGTAAGGATATGCTGGACAGCTTTGTGGCAAAGCATGCATCGAAAGCAGAGGGGGCAAGCTTTTATGCACATGCGCTGACAATCGGTGTAGTTACCGGCTTTTTAAGCGGAGCCTTCGGTATCGGCGCGACAGCCTTTATCCAGATAAGCCTGATGCTGTTTTTCGGTGTATCGCTTTATCATGCCATCGGTACAACGATGTTGGTTATTTTGCCGATTTCTGTTTCCGGAGGTTTGGGATATTTAGTCAATGGGCATCTTGATTTTTATATTTTTCTTCAGACCTTGGGTGGTCTGACTATCGGCGCATATTTGGGTGCCAAGCTTACGCGTCTGGCGTCGCGCAATGCTTTGCGTTATATTATTCTCAGCATGCCGACCATAGGCGGACTGATGCTTCTATTTAAGTAAAAAATAAGCCGTAAACGTGCTCCTGCGTTTATGGTTTACTTTTTTAGCATTATGGTTAACCTTGAAAGAAAATGAGGTTGACTAATCTTTTTATCGCGTATATAATTATTAAGTACACGAATTTATGATGGAGGCACTGTTGTGATTAGTATAAAGAATTTGAAGCATTACTATACAGATGCTGATGGCAACGAGGTAAGGGCACTGGACGGAGTAAGTCTGGAGATTAAGCAGGGCGAATTTGTTGCTGTTATCGGCGCTAACGGCAGCGGTAAATCTACGCTGGCACGTCATTTGAACGCTTTACTGCTGCCTACTGACGGCACTGTACTGGTGGACGGTATGGACACCGATGATGAAAGTAAAATGTGGGATATCCGCCAAAAGGTAGGCATGGTGTTCCAAAATCCCGACAACCAGATAGTTGCTGCGATTGTAGAAGAGGATGTAGCCTTCGGTCCGGAAAATATCGGCGTACCGGGACCGGAAATACCGCAGCGTGTAGCAGATTCATTAGCTGCAGTAGGCATGACGGAATATGCCAAGCATGCACCGCATCTTTTGAGTGGCGGCCAGAAGCAGCGTGTGGCTATAGCAGGTATTCTGGCACTGCAGCCGGAATGCATTGTGCTGGACGAGCCTACAGCAATGCTCGACCCGCAGGGACGCAAGGAAATCGTTGGCACTGTACGCAAGCTTAATGAAGAAAAAAAGATGACCATAGTTTATATTACGCACTACATGGTTGAGGCTTTGGCTGCTGACCGTGTAGTTGTAATGGAAAAAGGCCATATCAGATTTATGGGTACTCCGCGTGAGGTTTTCAGCAGAGTTGATGAGCTGGAGGCCTTGGGACTGGAGGCTCCGCTGGCAGCGAAGGTAGCCAGCGAGCTGCGCAAAAGCGGTGTAAAGCTGCCGCAGGATATTATTACAGATGAGGAGCTGGCGCAGGCATTATGTCAATAAAACTTTCTAATATATATCATACATATTCCAAGGGCACGCCGTTTGAACGCCTGGCGCTCAATGATGTGTCGTTGGAGATTTCCAAGGGCGAAATAGTTGCCATTATAGGACACACCGGCAGCGGCAAGTCTACCTTAGTACAGCATTTAAACGGCTTGCTGAAGCCGGATAAGGGCAGCGCAAGCATTGATGGCATTGATATTACTGCCAAGGGGGCAGAGGCCAAGACTGCACGCCAGCAGGTTGGCATGGTATTTCAGTATCCCGAGCATCAGCTGTTTGCGGAAACTGTTTTTGAAGATATTGCCTTCGGTCCGCGCAATAAAGGCTTTGCCGAGGACGAGGTAGAAAAGCAGGTGCGTGAGGCTATGGCTTTCGTCGGCTTGGATTATGATACCTATGCGCAGCGCTCTCCCTTTCAGCTGAGTGGCGGCCAGATGCGCCGTGTGGCTATTGCCGGCGTAGTTGCGATGAACCCCGATTATCTGGTATTGGACGAGCCTTCTGCAGGTTTGGACCCACGCAGCCGTAATGCAGTATTTAAGGAAATTATGTCATTGCACAAGAGCCGCGGTATTGCCATTGTTTTGGTAACGCACAGCATGGAGGAGGCCGTAAAATATGCTGACCGCCTGCTTGTTATCAACGCTGGTAAGGTGCTGTTTGACGGTACTCCTGCTGATATTTTCAAGCAGCATGCCGATGAGCTGGTCAAGGTCGGCGTAGATGTGCCGCAGGTGTATAAGCTGGCGGATTTACTGCGCAAAAACGGCTTGGCACTGAAAGAGAATATTAAGGATGATATGAGCCTGATTAAGGCGATTAAGCAAGCAAAGGGGTGGAAATAATGTTGACAGATATAACCTTAGGACAATATTTCCCCGGTAACTCCTTTATCCATAAGCTTGACCCGCGTACAAAGCTTTTAGCTACCTTGATTTATATTATTGCTATTTTCTTTGCGGTAACACCGTTGGCCTATGGCATTCTGACTGCCTTTGCCGCTGTTGTTATTCTTATCTCAAGAGTACCCTGGATGCTGGTCTTTAAATCACTGAAGCCTATCTGGATTATCGTTGTTCTTACGATGCTGATTCATATGTTTACTGCTCCCGGCGAGCATATTGTTTTTACCTGGAAGTTTTTGAGCGTGACTGCCGAAGGTATCGACATGGGCGTCAAGATGGCAGTGCGTCTGATTTTACTGCTGCTGTTTTCTTCGGTGTTGACCTTTACTACATCGCCGATTGTGCTGACAGATGGTATTGAAAATCTGCTGCGTCCGTTCAAAAAGCTGGGTGTTCCGGCACATGAGCTGGCTATGATGATGACTATTGCTTTGCGCTTTATTCCTACGTTATTGGATGAAACAGACCGTATTATGAAGGCGCAGACTTCTCGCGGAGCTGATTTTGCCAGCGGTAATATTTTCCAGAGAATGAAAAATATGCTGCCTTTGCTGGTACCGCTGTTCATCAGTGCCTTCCGCCGTGCCGATGAGCTGGCTGTGGCTATGGAAGCACGCTGCTATCGCGGCGGTGAGGGACGTACACGCATGCATGAGCTGGTATATGCCGGTCGCGATTATCTGGCCTTTGCTCTGATTATTGTGTTGGCTGTTGGCCTGGCAGTATTGCGCTGGGGGAACTTATGCGTACAATAAAGCTGGTTGTAGCCTATGACGGCAGTGCCTATCACGGCTTTCAGAAGCAGAAAAACGTGCAGACTGTGCAAAATGTTCTGGAGGAAGCATTGACTATGCTGTGCGGGGAACAAGTAGTAACAGCAGGCAGCGGACGCACTGATGCCGGGGTACACGCTTTGGCGCAGACGGTGACCTTTACTACAAACGGACGCATTCCTTGCGCGAATCTGGTGCGTGCGGCGGCAAGCCTGCTGCCGGAGGATATCGTGGTAGTGAGCGCCGAGGAGATGCCGGAGGGCTTCCACGCGCGCTTCAGCGCACAGTGGAAAACGTATCATTACAAGTTGCTTGTCAATGAGCACGTAAATCCCTTTATGGTGCGTTACGCCTGGCAGCTGCGTCAGCAGCTTGATGTGAAGGCTATGAACAAGGCAGCGGAGCTGCTGTTGGGAACACATGATTTCAGTGCCTTCCGCAGTAGCGGCAGCGTAGATACTTCGCCGATAAAAACCATTTATGCTGCCAAGTGGCAGCAGCAGGGAGAAGAGATTCTTTTCCGCATCAGCGGTGACGGCTTTTTGTATCACATGGTACGCAACATTGTCTGGTCCCTGGTACAGGTAGGATTGGGCAAGCGTACGGTGCAGGATTTTGCCGCCGAGCTGACGGCACAGCGCTGTGAATTCCTGAACGAGCCTGCTCCGGCACAGGGGTTATACCTTGCGGAGGTCGGTTATCGGGAGTATCCGCAGCTTTAAGGCAAAAACTCTGGGAAAATGCTAAAATTTTAACAAAAATACTTGACTTAAACTCTTAAGTTGCGTATAATATATCTACGTGATTTTCCGCTTGATTTCACTAGCCCCGAAATACGGTGAGAAGATCGCAACGAACTGTATATTTGGAAAATATCTAGGAGGGACACAAGCGATGAAATCTTTTATGGCTAATCCGTCTAACATCGAACACAAATGGTACGTTGTTGACGCAGCTGATAAAACTCTGGGCCGCCTGGCTGCAGAGGTTGCAAAAGTCCTGCGCGGTAAACATAAACCGACCTTTACCCCGCACATGGACACCGGTGATCACGTAATCATTATCAATGCAGATAAGGTTGTTCTGACCGGCAAAAAACTGACTCACAAAATCTATTTCCGTCATTCCGGTTATCTCGGCGGCGACAGCTATGTAAAAGCTGGCGACATGCTGAAGAAAAACCCTGTAAGAATGGTAGAGCTCGCTGTTAAAGGCATGATTCCGCACAACAGCCTCGGCGCTCAAATTTTCTCCAAACTTCATGTATATGCTGGCAGCGAACATCCGCATGCAGCTCAAAAACCTGAAGTAATGGAAATCAACGTTAGATAATATCCGGGAGGGAACAAATAAATGGCAGTAGTTACTTATAACGCAACTGGTCGTCGTAAATCTTCTGTTGCTCGCGTTCGCCTGGTTCCGGGTGAAGGCAACATCGTTATCAACGACCGTGAATTGAACAAATACTTTGGTCTGAAAACCTTAGAGCTGATTGTTAACCAACCGCTCGAAGTTACCGAAACCAAAGGCAAATATGACGTACTCGTTAACGTAAACGGCGGCGGCATTTCCGGCCAAGCTGGTGCTATCCGTCACGGCATTGCTCGCGCACTGCTGAAAGTTGACGCTGAATTCCGTCCTGCTCTGAAAAAAGCAGGCTTCCTGACTCGCGACCCGCGCGAAAAAGAACGTCGTAAATACGGCTTGAAGAAAGCTCGTAAAGCTAGCCAGTTCTCCAAACGTTAATTTTTGGTTTACTGTCAAGCACTAATCACAAACACAAATCGCACAAATTACTCCGCAACTGTTTCGGTTGCGGAGTTTTTGTATTGTCTGTGGTATTTGAGGTTCTGTCTGTAAAACACCTATTGGGCTGGCAGTTGGCTATTGGAATCAAAGTCTGTGAGAATAGCACAGCTTATGATGCTTTAATTTCGGTATTTCAAAGGAATTTACGGTTTGTGGATACGATTTGCCTCATCAAACAGTATAATCAGATATTTTGGAATTGTGCTTTACTCTAATGTAAATAAATTTACAGAAAGAAACACTTATAATTATTTTTGAGCAAAAATGTATGTTATGCTTGTCAGAAACCTAGGAAACATATATACTATAACAAATCGGTCTATTTTCGGACTGAAAATAGTATATATGTTGTGAAAGGGGTATTGTTTTGTTTGCAAGTATGTTTTTTTATTTATTCATCTGCCTGTTGCTTTTTGGCATTGGTGACGTTTTAGGCGTTGCGACAAAAGCAAAGGTATCTGCTGTATTTGTCAGCCTGATGCTTTTCCTTGTTGGTTTTATGACAGGTATTCTGCCGCCGGATATTATTAAGCTGGCCGGTCTTACCGACATCGGCAAATGGTCTTTAATTTTCGTAGTATTCAGCATGGGCACCAGCCTGAATATCAAGCAGCTGATTGCCGAATGGCGTACTGTTGCAGTCGCTGTTTTATCCATGATTGTTTTGATTGCCGGCAGCATTGTGCTGATTCCGGTAATCGGTTATCAGGAAACTATTGTCAGCATTCCTATTATCAACGGCGGTATCGTTGCTACTCAGATTATGACTAGCGCTGCTATGGATAAAGGCTTTGCTATGGCTGCTGCTTTGGGCACTGTTTTGTACGCTGTGCAAAAATTCTTTGGTACTCCTGTTGCTTCTTACTTTGGCCTGCGTGCGGCCAAGGAAGCTTTGGCGGAGTTCCGTCGTACCGGTGTTAATCCTAATGCACCGAAGGAAGAAGTTCATGGCAGTGCAGCGCCTAAAGAAACCTTCTTTGAAAAGCAAAAAAAATTTTATGGTCCGTTTGCTTCTCTGACTATTGCAGCTTTATTCAGCTGGCTGGCATTTGTTATCGGTAAATATACCGGTCTGAGCGCTACTATCTGGGCGTTGATTTTAGGTGCCGTAATGGGCAGCACCGGTCTTGTTCCGCCGAAAATCCTGGATCATGCAAAATCTTCCGGTATCTTTAATGTTGGTGTATTTGCGGTAATTATTCCTTCTCTGGCCAAAATTAAAGTCAGCGATTTGCTTGTACTGAGCTTTAATACCATCATGGTATTTATCGTAGTATTTGTTGTACTCTTCCTGTTCTTCTACATTCTGCCGCTGTGGAAAATCCTGGGCAACAGAAACCTGGCTATGGGCGTAGCAGTAATGCAGCTTTTGGGCTTCCCGGCAACCTATCTGGTAGCAAACGAAATTGCGATTGCTACAGGCGAAACGGAAGAGGAAAGGCAGGTTGTCAACGATGCCATTATGCCGAAATATCTTGTAGGCGGTTTTGCTACCGTTACTACCTTCTCGGTAATTACTGCCGGTATTTTAGAGAAATTCCTGTAAGTTGGTAAAGGAGAATAGCAATGAAATTTGATGCACAAAATTATCCGTATGCTTCTAAACGTAGTGTAGTTTATGCTAAAAACGGCATGGTATGCGTAGGTAATCCTACCGCTGCTTCCGCAGGTCTGCAAACCTTGCTTAAAGGCGGTAACGCAATTGATGCCGCTATTACCGTTGCAACCTGCCAGCCTGTAGTTGAGCCTACCGGCAATGGCCTGGGCAGTGACTGCTTTGCACTTATCTGGTATAAGGGCAAGCTGTACGGCATTAACGGCAGCGGTCCGGCACCGATGGCTGCATCTATCGCAGTCCTGAAGGAACGCGGCTTTGATAAAATTCCTCCCTATGGCGTAGAACCGATTAACGTTCCCGGTGCTGTAGGAGCGTGGATGGAGGTTCATAAAAAGTTTGGCAAGCTGCCTATCAAAACTGTCATGGAGCCTTCCATCAACTATGCGGAAAACGGCTATCCTGTTTCTCCGAACATGAGCCGTCTGTGGGAAGAGGCTGACGGCTTCTATACCAAATATAAAGACAGACCTGAATTCAAAGGCTGGTTTGATACCTTTGAGCCTAACGGTCATTGGCTCCAGCCTGGTGAAGTATTCAAGAATCCCGATATGGCCAAAAGCCTGCGCCTGATTGCCGAAACCTATGGTGATGCCTTCTATAAAGGAGAGCTGGCAGATAAGATTGACGCATTTATGCAAGAGCATAACGGCTTCCTGCGCAAGAGCGACCTTGAAGCCTACAAGCCGGAATGGGTTGAACCGCTGAGCGTTAACTATCGTGGCTACGATATCTGGGAGCTGCCTCCTAACGGTCATGGTATTACCGTACTTATGGCGCTGAATATTCTTAAAGGCTATAACTTTACCGAACGCGATACTGTAGAAACCATGCATAAGCAAATCGAAGCTATGAAGCTGAGCTTTGTTGATACTAAAGAGTATGTTGCCGAGCCTTCCTACATGAAGGTTACTGCCGAGCAGCTTTTGAGTGAGCGCTATGCAGCAGACCGCCGTGCGCTGATTAATGATAAAGCGTTGGAGCCGGTTGTAGGTGACCCGCGCTACAGCAGCACTGTTTACTTCTGCACCGCTGATGCCGAAGGTAATATGGTCAGCATGATTCAGAGCAACTATCGTGGCTTTGGCAGCGGTATCGTTGTACCCGGCACTTCCATTTCCTTTAATGACCGTGCCGAGAACTTCTCCTTTGATGAAAATCATCCGAATGCTTTGCAGGGTGGCAAGCGTCCGTACCACACCATTATTCCTGCCTTCATGACTAAGGATGGTCAGGCTGTTAGTGCCTTTGGTATTATGGGTGGCTTTATGCAGCCGCAGGCTCATGTTCAGGTTGCTATGAACATGATTGATTTCGGCCTGAATCCGCAGCAGGCACTGGATGCGCCGAGATGGCAGTGGATTGGCGGTAAGACTGTAGAAGTGGAACAGGATACTCCTAACCACATTATCCGTCAACTGCAGCGTATGGGCCATAATGTTGTGGTTCAGCCTGATCCGTATCATATGGGCCGCGGACAGATTATTATCCGCGATGAGGATGGCGTGCTGTGCGGTGCAACCGAAAAGCGTACAGACGGACAGATTGCCTGCTTCTGATTTAACCGCAGCTTAATAAAAAATATTTCCCCGGTATTGCGTGCTGATGCAATGCCGGGGATTTTTCAATGTCGAAAAAATATAACGGCAGCATATCTGTATTAAAAGCATTTGCGCTTTAAATTTTGCAATATCTTTGTGAAAAACAAAAATAAAAAAAGGATTTTAGATATACTTGCAAGAATTAATAATAGTTACGAAGCTGTGTGAAGGAGTGAAAGCGAATGATAGTAGGCGTAGGCTGTGATATTATCGAAATAGAACGTATTGCCCGGGCAATAAAGCGTGAATCTTTTATCCGGCGAGTGTTTACTGCTGAGGAAGCTGCCTATTGTCAAAGAAGAGGACAGCAGGCGGCAGCAAGCTTTGCAGCACGCTTTGCTGCTAAAGAAGCGGTGCTGAAGGCATTGGGAACCGGTCTGCGCGAAGGCTCGCTGCAGGAAATAGCCGTAGACAACGATGTGCTGGGGAAGCCTTTGGTACAGCTTAGCGGCCATTTTGCAATGTTGGCAAAACAGCTTGGAGTAAAAAATATACAAATCAGCTTAAGCCATAGCAGAGAACTTGCTGTGGCCTATGTGATAATGGAGGATGGAAAATGAAATTAGTAAACGTACAGGAAATGAAACAGCTTGATCAACTGGCGACAGTGGAATATGCTGTACCGGGAATCTTATTGATGGATAATGCAGCGCAGGCTGTTGCCGATGCTGTTAATGATAGCTTAGACGAGCTGGATGGCGAAAGCGTAGTTGTTTTTTGCGGTGGCGGCAATAATGGCGGTGATGGCTTCGGTGCTGCCCGCTGGCTGCAAAATTACGGTGCGAGAGTGCGCGTTTTTGTCGTAGGCAAGGCGCTCGAGGCTGTGGCAGGTGATGCTGCGGCAGAGCTTGCAATGCTGCAAAAAACAGATGCTAAGGTAGAAGCTATTGCCGGTGAGGATGACTGGGTAGTAGCTGAGCTTGCTGCTTCGAAGGCTGATATTTTGGTTGATGCTTTAGCAGGAACCGGCTTTCATGGCGAGCCGGAGGGCGATTTGCTGCGTGCCTGCAGACTGATGAATGACAGCGAAAAATATATTGTAGCAGTTGACGTACCGACAGGTGTAAATGCAGACAACGGCGCTGTTGCAGAAAATGCGGTACGTGCGGATAAAACCGTGACGATGGCTTTGTTAAAAACCGGTCTTTTGCTCTATCCCGGCCGTGAGTGTTGCGGTGACATTGAATTGGCAGATATAGGTATGCCTGCAAAAATGGTAGAGGAATGTGCCAGCAAAAAATATCGTCTGACTGATGATATTGTGCGTGAGCTGTTGCCGCTGCGTAAAGCTGATGCGCATAAGGGTGATGCGGGACGCGCTGTTATCTGTGCCGGCAGCCCCGGCTTTACCGGTGCCGCTGCTTTGAGCAGCTACGCCGCAGTTAAGGCAGGCGCTGGTCTTGTAGCACTTTATACTCCGCTCAGCAGCCGTGATGTGCTGGCAGGCAAGCTTACAGAGGTTATGGTACACGGACTGCTTGAGCGTATGCCCGGTATCCTTGGCGGCGGCGCAACAGGCGATGTAGTAAAAAATGCTAATGCTGCCGATGTACTGGCAATCGGCCCCGGCTTGGGTACAAGCGAAAGTACGCAGCAGGTAGTGCGTGATATCCTGCTGCAGGTGCAGGTACCTGTTGTTATTGATGCAGACGCATTAACAGCATTACAGGGAAATACGGAAATTCTTACACAGATGCAGGCAGCAAAGGTGCTGACTCCGCATCCGGGTGAAATGGCACGTCTTATCGGTAAGGAGATCAGCGAAATTAATGCTGACCGTATCAATATTGCCGCACAATATGCTAAAGAATGGAATGCTGTGCTGGTGCTCAAGGGAGCACCGACCGTTATTGCCTGCCCGGACGGCACTGTTTATGTAAACAGCACCGGCTCCAGTGTTTTGGCTACAGGTGGCAGCGGTGATGTGCTGACAGGTATTATTGCCGGTCTGGCAGCGCAGGAGATTACTCTGCAGGAAGCTGTTGTGTGCGGTGTTTACCTGCACGGAAAGGCTGCAGATATCAGCGGTATTGATATCGGACTGGCAGCAGGTGAGTTGGCGCAGTTTTTGCCGGAGGCTCGCTGTGAGGTTCTGAAGGGCAATTAATGCTTTCATGGTAATTTTGTTTACAGACTTCTGTAATTAGTGTTAAAATAAATTGTTGAAGTAAAATCTTCGGTAAGAGTATGTAAGTTTGCGAGGTGGAACTATTGCGCAAGATTTTCCTGCTGGCGCTGCTGACCTGCTGTATGCTTTTAGGCGCGGTTGCTCAGGCGGCGCAGATAACAGATGTAAAATGGGGTGTCAATAAAGCAGACGTGCTGCGTATTGTTGTTGATGTAACGGATACTGCAGGCTATGCTGTTGATATGGAAGGCGATACGCTGAATCTGACAGTGAATGCTGATAAGGGAGCGCAGGTGCCGCATAGTAAGGCTGTAAAAAGCTCTTTGGCTGATTCCTTGAAAATTGTGGATAAAGGCAGCTATACGGTGGTGCGTGTACCGCTGAAACAGCGTCTGTTGGAAAAAAGCTATAAAGCCTTTGTGTTAAAGAAGGATCCTGCAACAGGCCGCCCCTTCCGCGTAGTGCTTGATGTTACGCCACGCCAGACTTCCTACATCGGTTCCGGTGCTGCAACAACCGTTGTAAGCAACAGACCGGTAGTAAGCAATCGTCCGACAAAGACTAACAGCAGTATAAAGCAAAATACCGTTATTAAAACAAGTACCGCAGCGGATAAGAAAGCGGATAAAAAGAAGAGCAGCAGTAAAAAGAAAACCGACAGCAAGAAGGTTGACAATAAGAAAAATACTGCAGCTGCCAAAACAGAAACAACAGTAAATAAACCGGTCAATAAATCCGACGCTGATAAGCTTGCGGTAATCAAAGGAAACGGCAGATTTCGCACCAGCGGCGGCCTTGACGGTAAAATTATTACCTTAGATGCAGGCCATGGCGGCAGCGATCCGGGCGCTATCGGCAGTGACGGTACCAAAGAAAAAAATATTACCCTGCCTATTACCAAAATGGTCAAGGAAATTCTGGAAGAAAAGGGTGCCAAGGTTTATATGACGCGTACTACCGATGTTGATGTATTCGGACCTAATGCCAGTGATGCAGAGGAACTGCAGGCACGTGTAAACGTAGGCGAAAAATATAATTCTGATATGTTCGTCAGCCTGCATATCAATTCTTCGGTAAATAAGAATATCGGCGGCTTTTCTACATACTACTATCCGAAAACCGATAATGATTTGCGCTTAGCTAAAAATATCCAAAATAAGCTGGCGGCTAATTTCGGTGTAGATGATTTGGGTGTACGTCAGGCAAACTTTTATGTTATCAAGCGTATCAGTATGCCGGCAGTTTTAGTAGAAATGTGCTTCATCAGCAATGAAAAGGAGCTGACCTTGATGAAGGGACAATGGTTCCAAAAGAAAACAGCTCGTCTGATTGCTGAAGGCATTGAAAAATATTTTGCATAATACGGAGGCGGCAAGAATGAGAAAGCTAATTTTATTGATGCTGCTTTTGTGTGCAGTAATAGCAAGCGGCTGCAGTGAAAATGTTCCGCCGAAAGAGGATGCTAAGAATGCAGCAACTGCAGCAGTGCAGGAAAAAAAGGATATCAGCTTTATTGTTTATCGTGCAGCTTCCGATGGCAGCGAAAAGCTGTTGCCGGAAAAAATTACGATGAAGGATAATGGCAAAAGTCTGCCAGAAAATGCTTTGGTTGCTTTGGTGACTACTAAGCCGCAGGATGCCAAAATGGATGATGTTGTACCCATAGGCACAAAGGTGCGCAGTTTGAAAATCGAGCAGGACGGCACTGCCTATGCTGATTTTACGCGGGAGCTGGCAAAGAAGGGGCAGGGCTCCTATGGAGAAATGATGCTTTGCTATGCTATTACCAATACTCTGACAGAGTTTCCGGAAATCAAGCGGGTGCAGCTTCTGATAGAGGGCAAAAAGGTTATTACCTTGAGTGGTCATATGGATATTGAGGATCCGCTGACGCGTAATACGACTTTATTGTAAAAACAAAGAAGCGGTACTGGTAAGTCTGGTGCCGCTTTTTCAAATTATTGATTACTATGGCAGGTGTTTTTCCTGCCAAATGTGAGGAGAGTTGGTTATGGAAATTTATTTGCAGGACAGCGCTGCAACCGAAGCCTTGGGAAGACTTTTGGGCAAGCATGCGGCAAGCGGTGACGTTTTCTGCCTGAGCGGTGACCTGGGCGCCGGTAAAACACTGCTCAGTCGCGGTGTTGCTTTGGCCTTGGGAGCAGCTGCAGAGGATGTCAACAGTCCTACCTTTGCTATCATGAATATTTATCAGGGGCGTGAGCTGGAAATAAGGCATTTTGATTTATATCGCCTCAACCGTCCGGAGGAGCTGGAGGACATCGGCTTTGAGGAATATGCCGGAGGCGATGGCGTAACACTGATTGAATGGGCTGAGCTGTTTAAAGAGGAGCTGCCGGAGGAATATCTGCAGATTACTTTGCTGCATGATGGTGAAGGACGGCGTGCTGTGCTGCAGGCTCAGGGAGAAAGATATGAAAAACTGCTGCAGGAGGTAGAAGAAGATGCTGACTTTGGCAATTGATACGGCCACCAAGGTGTGCACGATTGCTTTATGCCGTGATAAGGAAATTTTAGCTGAATATACGATTAATATGGGGATGACGCACAGCGAAGGACTGCTGCCGCAATTAGATCAGTTGCTGCAGCGTACCGGCGTGCAAAAGCAGGATATAGAGCTTCTTGCTGTAAGCATGGGCCCCGGTTCTTTTACCGGTCTGCGTATCGGTCTGGCAACGGCAGAGGCTATGGCCTACAGCTGGCAGTGCTGCCTGCACGGAGTAGATACTTTAAAGGCTATGGCTTATAATATCCAGCTGGAAGGAAAGGTGTTGTCACCGGTGCTGGATGCGCAAAAGGGCAATTTTTATCAGGCCTTATATGAATGGCGCAACGGTGAGCTTGTAGAGTTGGCACCTGTTGAGGTTGTCAGCGCGGAAAAAGCGTTGGAAAGAATTGCATTGCAGGGAACCCCTGCTTTGCTTTTGGGCGAGTGCAGCAAGCTTGCGAAAAACGGTCTGCCTGATTTTATCAGCGTGGCACCGGAAGCATTGCGTATGCCCAAGGGCAGTTCTGTAGCATTGGCTGCCTTTGCGGAATTTGATGCAGAAAACGATAAGAAAATTTTTGGCCTGGAGCCATACTATATCAGAAGATCGGAGGCTGAGGAATTGTGGGAGAAGAAGCACAAGCAACAATAAGCTTCAGAGCAATGACGGAAGCGGATATTCCTGCTTTGGTTGCTATAGAGGCACAATCCTTTTATGATGCCTGGAATGAAAATATGCTGCGCAATGAAATAGCCAACGAGCTGACTACCTATCTGGTAATGGAATATGCCGGCAAACTCGTCGGTTATGCTGGCTTTTGGCTGGTGGCAGGCGAAGCGCAGATTACCCGCGTGGCTGTTGCGGATGAAGAACGCGGCCAGGGCTATGGCACGCGCCTGACGGCAGCGTTGGTCAATAAGGCCTGGGAGCTTGGCGCTACGGCTATGACGCTGGAGGTGCGCGAGGGAAATATTGCCGCACAGAAGGTTTATCTGACCTGTGGCTTTGCCAGCGAAGGCATTCGTCCGAATTATTACGAAGACAATCATGAAAATGCAGTTATAATGTGGCTGTATAAAGAAGGAGCAGGCCATGAATAAAGAGCAGAAGGATTTATATATTTTAGGTATTGAAAGCAGCTGTGATGAAACTGCGGCTGCCGTAGTAAAAAACGGGCGTGAGGTACTGAGCAACATTATCTCTTCCCAAATCGTTATTCACCGCAAATTCGGCGGCGTTGTGCCGGAAATTGCTTCGCGTAAGCATATAGAAAATATTATGCCTGTTATTGATGAGGCTTTATCTCAGGCAGGCGTCGGCATGGAGCAGATAGATGCTGTTGCCGTTACCTACGGACCGGGCCTCGTCGGTGCGCTGCTTGTCGGCCTTTCGGCTGCCAAGGCGCTGGCTTGGGCAACGGATAAACCGTTGATAGGTGTTAACCATCTTGAAGGCCACGTATTTGCCAACTTTTTGGCAGACAGCGAGCTGAAGCCGCCGTTCATGGCGCTGGTTGTCAGTGGCGGACACACGGCATTGCTGAAGGTTACCGGCTATAACAGCTTTGAGCTTTTGGGACAGACTCGTGATGATGCGGCAGGTGAAGCCTTCGATAAGATTGCCCGCGTTATGGGGCTGCCTTATCCAGGAGGTCCGGAAATCGAGCGTCTGGCATTGGGCGGCAATGACCATGCTATTGATTTTCCGGTAGCACGTCTGGATAAGCCTTATGAATTCAGCTTCAGCGGCTTGAAATCCGCCGTAATCAATTATCTGCACAATCAGCAGCAGGCAGGACGTGAGGTAAACCGCAGCGATGTTGCGGCATCCTTCCAGAGAGCTGTTGTTGATGCATTGGTTAAGGAAGCGGTGCATGCTATGCAGCATACTGGCTACAATAAAATTGTGTTGGCCGGCGGCGTTTCTGCCAATAAAACTTTGCAAAACACACTGGCAAAGGCTATGGAGGAGATTGGTGCCCAGCTGGTGCATCCGACACCGATTTTGTGTACCGATAATGCTGTAATGATTGCCTGCCGCGGTTATTTTATGTATCAGGCCGGCAGCTTCAGTCCATTGGACTTAAACGCTAATCCATCTTTGAAATTAGGCTAAACAAGTGTCTTTTAAAGTGCATAAGCCTGTGGATATTGTGGATAAACGGGCAATATCCACATATAAACGCATTACTGTTGTGGAAAAGCTTGTGGATATAGTGGATAAAATAGTGGATTAATCAGATAAAGCTGTGGAAAGGACAACAGCAGGAAGAAGAGGGGAAACATGCTGAGCAATTTAACAGCAGAACAAAGAAACAGTTTACAAGCTATGCCACAGGTACTTGGTCTGGCGGCAGATATAGCACATGCTGCTGTGACGATTTATCTGCCGGGAGAAAATAAAAAGTTTTTTAATGTTTATAAGCAGGAACAGCCGATGACGCAGGTCGGCAATGTGCGTCCCGATATGACGGGTCGACGAGTGCGGGCGGTTGAGGAGCCGCTTGTAGCGCGCGTGCTGCAGAAAAATGTGCCTGTCAACGGCAAGCGTGAATGGGCACTGGGCATGTTCAGCAGCCTGAAGGTTTTTCCGCTACGCGACAGTCGTGGCCATTGCTACGGCGCTATCAGCTTTGAAAGTGCTGCTCCTGATGATATTATTATCGCGCAGTCGCTGGAGCTTTTGTGCAATCTGCGTCAGGATGTGAGCAATAACAGCAACTATCAGCGACTGCGGCCTTCTGACGGCATTATGGTAGTAGATGCCAACAGAGTGATTGTTGCTGCCAACAACCGTGCGCGTCATATGTTTGATGTTATGGATATTTCTCATCTTGTCGGCTGCCGTACCAATGATGTTGCTATCAACTGGCCGTTGGTCGGTATGGTTATGGAAACAGGCACGGCGGAAAGCAAGGAATTTACGATGCATGGCATTTTGCTTTCCATACGTATTCTGCCGGTAATTCCCAGGCCGAAGGCCGGTTGTGCTATTGTTATTTTGCAAGATATTACCGAGCTGCGCAAAAAGGATGAGGAGCTGCTGATAAAATCTGTCGTAATTAAAGAGATTCATCACCGTGTAAAGAACAATCTGCAGACTATTGCCAGTCTGCTGCGTCTGCAGGAGCGTCGTGCACAATGCGACGAAACTAAAATAGTTTTGCGCGACTGCGTCAACAGAGTTAACAGCATTGCTATTGTGCATGAGTATCTTTCGCAGCAGGATACCGGTCTGATTGATGTCGGTAAGGTGGCTAAGGGAATTTACCAGGCGATTATCAGCAGTATGTTGCATCCGGAGTTTGTTCTGCATGCCGATTTCAAAGCAGATCCTGTACAGCTGCCGTCTGATAAGGCAACAAGCATCGCTTTGATTCTCAACGAATTATTGCAGAATACTATAGAGCATGCTTACGAAGGGCGGATGAGCGGCAGCCTTAAGGTGCGCTTTGCGGAAGAAAGCAAGCGTTATGTTTTGTCGATTGCCGATGACGGTGTAGGCCTGCCGGAAGGCTTTTTATTAAACAGCAGCCGTCAAAGCTTAGGACTGAAAATTATCAAGACTATGGCGGAAGCTGACCTGCAGGGAAGCTTTAGCTTGACGAATCGTGAGGATGGCGGTACACTTGCATTAGTAACAATTCCAAAGGGGGGGCTGGAAGATGTTAAATAAACTGAGAATATTACTGGCAGATGACGAAGCTATTTTGCGTCTTGATTTGCGCGAAATGCTGGCGGATGCCGGTCATGAAATAGTAGGCGAGGCTGCCAACGGACAGGAAGCAGTAAAGCTGGCTAAAGAATTAAAGCCTGATTTTATTATCATGGATGTAAAAATGCCGATTATGGACGGTATTACCGCAGCAAAAATTATTGCTGCCGATAATATTGCTCCGGTATTGCTGCTGACAGCTTACAGTCAGCAGGATATTGTTGAGAAAGCATCGGATGCAGGCGTTATCGCTTATCTGGTTAAGCCTGTACGCGAGGAACAGCTTTTCCCGGCAATGGAGATTGCGGCCAAACGCTTTCAGGAAATGCATAAGCTTAATCTGGAGCTTGATAAGCTGAAGGAAAGCCTGGAGACACGTAAGCTGCTGGACCGTGCCAAGGGTATTCTGATGGCAGCGCACGGAATGACAGAGCAGGAAGCATACCGTAAAATGCAGCAGTTCAGTATGGCTAAACGCATCAGCTTAAAGGAGCTGGCGGAAAGCATTATTGCAGCTGCGGCCAAAAGACAACAATGAGCTTAAAGGGCAGTGTGAACTGCTCTTTTTTTATGCCTAAGCAAAAATTTGGGCCTACGAAGCAAAAAAACAGGGCATTGAAGCGGAATTTTGAGGGTGCGAAACAGAAATTGCGACAAATTTGTAAAAAACAGCAAAAAAGTACTTGCATTTTTTCCTAATATGGATATAATAAGAATTGTGGTTAGCACTCAGAGTAAATGAGTGCTAATAACCAAGAAGCAAATTACTCTCACGTAAGTAAGAATACTCGAAAGGGGTTATAAAAATGTTAAAACCATTAGCTAATAACGTAATTGTAGAGGTTGTAGAGGTAGAAGAAAAAACTGCCAGCGGCATTTTCCTGCCGGATACCGCAGTAAAAGAAAAACCGCAACAGGGCAAGGTTCTGGCTGTAGGCAGAGGCAAATACAGCGACAATGGCACTCTGATTAAACCCGAAGTAAAAGCCGGTGATGAGATTATTTTCGCAAAATACAGCGGAACTCCTGTTAAACATCAAGGTAAGGATTACCTGATTCTCAGTGAACGCGATATTTTAGCTACAATCGAGAAGTAACATAAAAACTGTAATTAATTTGTAATTGAATTTTCAAAGGAGCGATATAAAATGGCTAAACAAATTCTGTTTAATGAAGAAGCTCGTCGTAGTCTGGAGCGTGGCGTAAATGCTCTGGCTGACGCTGTAAAAGTAACCCTCGGTCCTAAAGGCCGTAACGTTGTACTGGAAAAGAAATTCGGCGCACCGACCATCACCAATGACGGTGTAACCATTGCCCGCGACATCGAACTGGAAGATCCGTTTGAAAACATGGGCGCACAGCTGGTTAAAGAAGTATCCATCAAAACCAATGATGTTGCCGGCGACGGCACTACCACTGCTACCGTTCTGGCACAGGCTATGATTAACGAAGGCATGCGCAACGTTGCTGCCGGCGCTAACCCGATGGTTCTGAAAAAAGGTATCAAAAAAGCAGTTGATGTACTGGTTGACGAACTGAAAAATGTTTCCCAAAAGGTTGAAACAAAGGCTGCAAAAGCACAGGTTGCTTCTATCTCCGCAGCTGACGATGAAATCGGTAACCTGATTGCTGATGCTATGGAAAAAGTTGGCGATGACGGCGTTATTACTGTTGAAGAATCCAAGACCATGGAAACTCATCTGGAAACCGTTGAAGGCATGCAGTTCGACCGTGGCTATATTTCTCCGTACATGGCAACCGATGCTGATAAAATGGAAGCTGTACTGAGCAATCCGTATGTATTCATTACCGACAGAAAAATCACCATGATTGCCGACATTATGCCGGTTCTGGAAAAAGTTGTTCAAAACGGCGGCGAACTCTTAATCATCGCTGAGGATGTTGAAGGCGAAGCACTGGCAACTTTGGTTGTTAACAAACTGCGTGGCACCTTCAAGGCTGTTGCTGTTAAAGCTCCCGGCTTCGGCGACCGTCGTAAAGCAATGCTGCAGGATATCGCTACTCTGACCGGTGCAACCGTTATCAGTGAAGAAGTTGGCCGTAAGCTGGACAGCGCAAGCATGGCAGACCTTGGCCGTGCAGGTCAGGTTCGCGTAACCAAAGAGTTGACTACTATCGTTGACGGCTTGGGCGACAAAGAAGCTATTGCTGCACGTGTTGCTCAAATCCGTGCACAAATTCCGGAAACCACTTCTGATTTCGATAAAGAAAAACTGCAAGAACGTCTGGCTAAATTGGCTGGTGGCGTAGCTGTTATCAAAGTCGGCGCTGCTACCGAAGTTGAGCTGAAAGATAAAAAACTGCGCATTGAAGATGCTCTGAACGCTACCCGCGCTGCTGTTGCCGAAGGTATTGTTGCCGGCGGCGGTACTGCTCTGCTGCAAGTACAGCCTGCTCTGGCAAAAATCAAAGTTACCGGCGATGAAAAGACCGGCGTAGAAATCGTTAAACGCGCTATTGAAGAGCCTGTTCGTCAAATCGCTTACAATGCCGGCCTGGAAGGCGCTGTTATCGTTGATACCATTAAACGCAGCCGCAAAGGCTATGGCTTCAACGCTCTGACCGAAGAGTATGTTGATATGATCGAAGCCGGTATCGTTGATCCGACTAAGGTTACCAGAAGCGCACTGCAAAATGCTGCAAGCATCGCTTCTATGGTTCTGACCACCGAATCCATCGTAGCTGACAAACCTGCTAAGGAAGGCGCTGCTATGCCGGCAATGCCTCCGATGGGCGGCGGCATGCCCGGTATGATGTAAGCTGCAGACCGGATGTCAAAACTGTATAATATAGCTTGAGTAGGCTATAGATAGCACACTCTGTTACTGATATGGTAGCAGGGTGTGCTTTTTTGTTACAAAAAAGCTAACGTAAAAATTTTCTGGGCATTAGTGTATTCTAATTATGTTTTTTTGCTGGCAAATATGCTATAATAATTTCATTCTATAGACAGAAGGAGCTGTTGATAATGGGTGAAGCTACAGCCGAAAAAGATTTTTATTGGAAGCTGTTCAAATCAACCTTTATAATTAGTGCGTTTACCATCGGCGGTGGCTTTGTAATCATTCCGCTTTTGAAGGCAAAATTTGTTGATGAATACAAATGGATGGATGATAAGGAAGCATTGAACCTTGTGGCAATTGCACAGTCTGCGCCGGGTGTTGTGGCAGCCAATGCGGCAATCAGCATGGGCTACAAGCTTGGCGGTATCCGCGGTACGCTTACTGCTTTGCTGGCAACTATTTTGCCGCCGCTGATTACCTTGAGCGTTATTTCCTACGCTTATGATGCCTTTGCACATAACCAGTATATTCAGCTGGTTTTGAAGGGCATGCAGTGCGGCGCGACAGCTATTATTATTAACGTTGCGATTGACCTGCTCAAAAAAGAGCTGAAGAAAAAATTGGCACTGCCGCTTTTGATTATTGTCGCTACCTTTATTGCCAATTATTTCTTTAATGTAAATCTGATGTATGCAGTCGTTGTGGATGCTGTTATCGGCTTCTTCCTGCTGCGTGACAAAAAGTACGCGTAAGGAGGTAGCGAGATGTATATTTATTGGGAGCTTTTCTGGAGCTTTGTTAAGGTTGGTGCCTTTTGCGTCGGTGGTGGTTATGCTTCGATGCCGCTGATTCAGGCAGAGGTTATTGAAAATCATGCATGGATGACGATGCCGCAGTTTATTGATATTTTTACGATTTCGCAGATGACGCCCGGTCCTATCGGTATCAATGCGGCGACGTTCGTCGGTACAAAGGTGGCAGGCTTGCCCGGTGCTGTTGCGGCAACTGTGGGCTTTGTTTTCCCTTCGGTGTTTATTGTACTGGCACTCGCAAAATTATTCTTCAAATATGGTGATATCGGTCCGATTCGCGGTATTCTGAATGGTCTGCGTCCTGCGGTTGTGGCACTTATCTGCTCTGCCGGACTGAGCTTTGTAATGCTGGCGCTGTGGAATACGGAAACCTTGCCGAAGGATTTTACCAAGGTTGATTTGCTTGGCTGTATTGTGCTGCCTATTTCCTTGTGGTGTATCCGCCATAAGGTGAGTGTTATCCGTACACTGTGCATGAGCGGTGTTTTGGGATTGATTTTGGGTATCGCGGGTATCCGCTGATATTTGCTTTTGCAGCGCGCTGTGCTGCGAGCTTCGGCTAGTGGTATGGCGCACTTTTGTTATCTTGAAGTTAACTTCTACAAATTAACGGTTGACGCAATCTGATTTCTGCTATATAATAGATACAGTTAACCAACGAAAGGCGTCGGTTAACTACTAAGGTTAGGGATGTGAATTACAATGCAAAAGATTATTGCACTGGCCGATAAGGTTTTAAACGGTCAGGATATTACTAAAGAAGAAGCTGAGTTTTTGATTAACGTGAGCGATGACGACACCATGCTGCTTTTAGCTATGGCTGACAAGATTCGCCAAAAATATGCCGGCGATGCTGTTGACTGCTGCGCAATCATTAACGGCCGTAGTGGCAAATGCAGCGAGAACTGCAAGTTCTGCGCACAATCCGCACATTATCATACCGGTGTTAAGGAATACGGTCTGCTGAGCGAAGAGGAAATCTTCAATGCAGCTAAAAAAGCTAAGGAAGCAGGCGCTGTACGTTTCTCCATCGTTACCAGCGGTCGCGGACAGAGCAAGGCAGATGACTTTGAAAACATCTGCCGTACTCTGAAACGTATTAAAGAAGAACTGCACATTGAAGTTTGCGCTTCTTTGGGCATTTTGACTGTAGAACAGGCAAAAGAGCTGCGCAAGGCAGGCGTAACCCGCTATCATTCCAATCTGGAAACCGCAGGCAGCAACTTCCCGAATATCTGCAGTACTCATACCTATGCTGATAAATTTGTTACCATCAAAAATGCACAGGCTGCTGGCCTGCGTGTTTGCAGCGGTGGTATTTTAGGCCTTGGCGAAACACGCGAGCAGCGTGTTGAATGGGCCTTCACCCTGAAGGAGCTGGGCATTGACAGCGTACCTCTGAACATGCTTACTCCGATTCCGGGCACTCCGTTTGAAAACAACAAACCGTTGCCGCCGCTGGAAATCCTGCGTGCGTTCGCTGTTTTCCGTTTTGTTCTGCCGAAGGCACAAATCCGTACCGCAGGCGGCCGCGAAGTAAACCTGCGTGACCTGCAGGCACTGGCACTCAATGGCGGTGCAAGCGGCATTATGATCGGCGGTTATCTGACTACTGCTGGCCGTGGCACTGACCGCGATATGCAGATGCTCAAGGATCTTGACCGTCCGCGCAGCATGCCGAATCTTGATTAATTAGTTTTCCATGAATTTTTAATACAAATCTTACACCTTAAAATCTCAAAAAGATAAGCAGACTGTAGTTGCGAGCAGTCTGCTTATTTTTTTCGTGCGTGCGTGATAACGCACCGTCTTCTGCATCATCAATCCCTCGACGTATGAAAAATACGCCGTCGGGATTGCTTCTTTGAATCCGGCACGTTCTGACGCACGCATTTATTCGATAATGCACTGTCTTCCGCATCACCAATTCACATAACCAATCCATCATTTATTTACGGACGCACTGCCCTCTACGGCAAAATTTATGATATAATATAATTTACTAATGACTTTAAAGAGGTGAAGCAAAATGCAGTCACACTTTCTTATTATTACCGGTATGTCCGGTGCAGGCAAAACGCAGGTTGTGCGTACCCTGGAGGATTTAAATTTCTTTTGCATTGACAATTTGCCGGCGACCTTGATTCCTAAGTTTGCGGAGCTGTGCCGTCAGACTTCGGAGGAAAAGGTAGCTCTTGTTGTTGATATTCGTGGCGGAAGATTCTTTGATAAACTGCTGCAGGTTTTGGATGAGATGGAGGCCAGCGGCCAAAAATATGAGCTGCTGTTTTTAGATGCTTCCGATGCAACACTTGTACGTCGTTATAAGGAAACGCGTCGTCGTCATCCCTTGGGTGAGCGCAATACCTTGCTGAAGAATATTACCTGTGAGCGTGAATTGCTGGACCCGCTGCGCGAAAAGGCTACACATATTATTGATACCTCGACGCTGACTACGGCACAGCTGAAGGCTAAGGTAACGGAAATGTTTGGCGAGGGTTCATCTAAAGAGCGTATGGGTATTGTTGTGCGTTCGTTTGGCTTTAAGCATGGCCTGCCGCTTGACAGTGACCTGGTGCTGGATGTGCGCTTTTTGCCGAATCCGTTTTATGTGGAGGAGCTGCGCAATATGACCGGCAATGACCGCCCGGTAGCGGATTTTATCTGCCGCTATCCGCAGACATTCCAGTATCTTAAGCTGGAGGAGCAGCTGCTTGATTTTCTTGTACCGCAATATATTAACGAAGGCAAGGCACAGCTTGTTATCAGCGTAGGCTGTACAGGCGGACAGCACCGCAGCGTTTTTATTGCCAATAAATTGTACGAATATCTGCGTGAAAAGGGTTACAGCGTTGATGTGACGCATCGTGATATTCCTCACAGAAAGTAAGGGAGGAGTCTAATGGGTTGGATTAGTTGGCTGTGTCCCGGCATTAATTTGAAGCGCTGGCTGCTGCTTTTTGCGGTAGGTGTACTTTTATGTGCTTTGGGACTGGCTTTGTTTTTTAATTATCAGCTGATGGGCAAGGCAGAAGAACTGCTCTTCCAAATGACCTATCTGACAACAGGACGCTACTCAAACGGCCTGATTATGACGATGGGCGTGGGCTTTCTTATCGTGGGCTTTGCTATTATGGTGTACGGAACACGTCGCTTAATCAGCTCGGTAGTATCTGTTGTAGTGCCCGACAAAAACGGTTCATTGATGGAAACGATTTTTATGCAGCGCAAGCTGACACGTGGCCCTGCTATTACTGTTGTCGGTGGTGGTACCGGCTTGTCGACACTTTTGCGTGGCATGAAGTATATCACCAATAACTGTACGGCTGTAGTAACAACTGCTGATGATGGCGGTTCCTCCGGACGTCTGCGTAAGGAGCTGGGTATTATTCCTCCCGGTGATTTGCGTAACTGCCTGACAGCTCTTGCTGACCGTGAGCCGCTGATGGAACGTTTGATGCAGTATCGCTTTCAGGGCGATTCTCCGCTTGCAGGGCATTGCTTCGGCAATCTGTTTATTGCGGCGATGGCACAGGCCGAGGGCGGCATGGAGGCCGGACTCAATGCTACGAGTCAGATTCTGAAGGTGCGCGGCAGGGTTATTCCGTCTACGCTGGAGGATATCCGCCTGCAGGCGCGGATGACTGACGGCAGCATTGTGACAGGCGAATCCGAGATTCCCAAGGTGCGCAAGCATATTAAGAAGATGATGCTGCTGCCGGCGGATGCACAGGCGGCAAACGGAGCTATTGATGCAATTTTAAACGCCGATGTGCTTATTTTCGGACCGGGTAGCCTGTATACCAGTGTTATTCCTAACCTTTTGGTTGAGGGAATCCGTGATGCCGTTGTACGCTCGAAGGCCATCAAAATTTACATCTGCAATGTTATGACACAGCCCGGTGAAACCGATGGTTACGGTGCTTATGATCATGTACAGGCGTTGGTTGACCATGTCGGTACACAGTTTTTGGATTACGCTATTGTCAATTCTCAGGATGTTACTTCGGAGCAACTGCGTCAGTATGATGCTGAGGGCTCGCGTCCTATTACGCCGGATATTGATAAAATCCGCAGTCTGGGAATTACGGTTGTGCCGGCGCGTCTGATAAGCAAGGATGATTTGGTGCGCCATGATCCGCGTAAGCTGGCACGTGTGCTTATTGCTTTGATTTACCGTCTGCGTCTTTTTGGGCGCGGTATGCAGTTTTTCGATTATTTCTTTATGCGTGCGGGCATGAAGAAGCTGTATAAACAAAAATAAAACCAGACGCTGCAGCCTTGTCGGCTGAGAAGGGAGGAGTCTGCTTGTCTTTTTCCAATGATGTAAAAAATGAATTATCTCGTATAGAAACTAACGATGCGACCGGTGACAAAGCAGAGCTGCTCGGTCTTTTGCGTATGAGCGGTGCGATTGTTATCCGCGGTATGAATATAGGCATTCACTTTTCTACTGAAAACGCTGCTTTGGCCAGACGTGTACTGCAGCTGTTGAAAAGCAATTATCAGGTGCAGACGGAGGTTGTTATTACCCGTTCGCGCCGTTTGAAGAAGAATAACCGTTATCAGGTACATGTGGTGCCGGCGCCGCAGGTAAGCAAGGCGCTGAATGAGCTGCAGCTGCTGAGTGTAGAGGGCGATTTAAAAAATCCGCTGCTCTCACATCACGAAGGCAAGCGCACTTTTTTGCGCGGAGCTTTTTTGGGCGGCGGCAGCATCAGTCGTCCGGCCAGCGATTACCATCTGGAGATGGTGACAGGCAACGAGGATTTTGCGCAGACAATTATTAAGGTTATGCAAAGCTTTTCTTTGAAGGCGAAGCTGACCGACAGAAAAAACGAGTATATTGTTTATCTGAAGGATGGCGAAAGCATTATCAATTTTTTGAGCGTTATCGGCGCGCATAATGCGATGATGGAGCTGGAAAATGTTCGCATTGTTAAAGAAATGCGTAATAATGTCAACAGAGCGGTAAATTGCGAAACTGCGAATCTGAACAAGGTTGTTAAGGCTGCCGTGCGTCAGGTAAGCTGCATCCACTATATTGATGAGCATATGGGCTTGAGCGAGTTGCCTCAGGGACTGCAGGATACGGCGCGTCTGCGTCTGCAATATCCGGATGTGTCGTTAAATGATTTGGTGGAATACTCCGGTGGTTTGGGTAAATCCGGCATCAACCACCGTTTGAAAAAGCTGCAGGATATTGCAGTCGGTTTAGGTATGGAATTGGAGAAAGCAGATAAATGATTAAGAAAGTATGCTTAGTATTCCTGGCGCTGGTTGTCGTGCTTTTGGCGGCTGCTGGTGTAGCGTGGAAGCTTAATGGCGAGCGTTGGCAGCAAGAATATGCGGCCTTCAGAAAAACAGGTGCGCCGGTACTGATGTATCACGCTGTCGGTCCGGAAGAAGGCGAGGATTGGCCCAAAACGCTGATAATGAAGCCGGAGCTGTTTGAAGCGCATTTGCAGTACCTGAAGGAGCAGGGCTACACGATTGTGACGGTAGCAGAGCTGGCAGAGCGTCTGCAGCAGGGAAAAAGCGTAGATAAGTATGTTGCCTTGAGCTTTGATGATGGCTATAAGAATAATCATAGCGTAGTCTTGCCTTTATTGCAGAAATATGATGCCAAGGGTTCGTTCTTTGTCATCAACAGGGATATCGGCGATGAGCTGCATATGAATGAGCAGGAAATCAAGGACCTGATTGCTGCCGGTATGGAGCTGGGTTCGCATACCTACAGCCATAATCCGCTTGCTGCCATCGATGAAAAATATCTGGTGTGGGAAACGGATACGTCGCGTTATTGGCTGAAGAAAAAATTTGATGGCTATATCGTGCGTACACTGGCTTATCCTAACGGAAGCTATAACGACAGGGTTATTGCTGCAGCGAAAAAATACGGCTTTTACAGGGCGCTGACAGGTCACGTAGGTGTTAATACAGCGGCTACGTATCAAAAGGCACCTTTCGAAATGTACCGCGTAACCGTTGCCGATGACGGTAACGGACTTGAAGGCTTCAAGAAACGCCTGGAGCAGGCATATTTCTTCGGCTTTTTGCAGACCAAGGGCATTGATATCAATATTGTGCGCGACATATTTGTGCGCTAAGTAAAATTTAGGGAGGCAGTTGTCTCCCTTTTCTTTTGCATATAATGTTAACCATAAAAATAAATCGGTTGACAATAAATAAAAACTGGCGTATCCTATAAACTATGAACTATGAACTGTAACAGAGGTTACAGAAGCTTTGGAGGCGTGAATTATGCATTTGAGTACGAAGGAACTGATTTTATGCGCATTGTTTATTGCGCTTATTACTGTGGGAACGTTTATTAAAATTCCGGTAGGCACAGATGTCTATACACTGCAGTTTTTGTTTACTTTGCTGGCAGGTCTGCTGCTCGGACCGCGTCTGGGCGCGATTGCCGTCGGCACTTATGTTGTCATGGGCCTGGTCGGAATTCCTGTTTTTGCATCAGGCGGCGGCCCAGGTTATATTGCGCAGCCGACGTTCGGTTATCTGCTGGGCTTTATCGTGCAGGCATGGGCAAACGGTGCCTGGGCGCGCAAGGCTAAGCAAATTAATTTCCGTAGCCTGTTGGAAGCAAATCTTGTCGGTATGTTCATTGTTTATCTGTTCGGACTCGTGTGGTTTTATGTTGTGTCCAATTATATAATCAATGCGCCGATTTCCGTGTGGGCGGTTATCTGGTACTGCGGTATTCTGCAGGTTATTCCTGATGTTGTGCTCTGCGTTGGTGCGGCGATGCTGGGTGTGCGCGGTTATAAGGCCGGCATCTGGCTGAAGGCGTAAAAAAAGCAGTCCTTGCAATCTTATAAAAAGGTTGCGGGACTGCTTTTAGCTTTTTAGAAGGCCTTCTGCAGGAAGGCATCGAGGGAAGATTCGTTCATGCTGCCGACGATGCGTGCAACTATATGGCCGTCGGCGTTGATGATGTAGGATGCCGGAATAGCGTCAATGCCGTAGGCTCGTCCGAGTGCCTGATGGTCGCCGTAGGCAGCGGGGAAGGTGTAGCCCTTGCTTTGTATGAAACGTGCAGAATCCTGTTCGTTATCATCTACGCTGAGGATGATAAAATGGATTTTGTCTTTGTATTCGGTGTATTTCTTTTCAATGTGCGGCAGTTCGCCTACACAGGGAGGGCACCAGGTCGCCCAGAAATTGATGAAAACAGGCTTGCCTTTTAAATCGCTCAGGCGCATGGTTTTGCCACTGCTTAACTCCTTGTAGCTGAAATCGGGTGCGGCTTCGGCAGCTGAGGCAGCAGCAGTGTTCATCTGCGGTTTACTGTCGGCAGTTTTATCGGAGAAAGGACAGCTGCAGCCTGCGGTAAGTAATAACAGTGCAGTCATAGATAAGGTGAGCAGAAATTTTTTCATGTTGACCTCCTTATAAGGATAAGAGAAAAATGGTATATATAAATTAAAACTTTTTGCCGAGAGAAATTGCCTTTACCGGGCAGACCTTGCGGCATTCACCACAGGCGATACATTCGCTGTCGCCTACATGCCGGCAATCCATCTTGCAGTGCTCCATACAACGGTCGCAGTTGATGCACTTGACATGGTTAACCTTCATGCCAAAGAGAGAGATTTTGTTAAACAGTCCGTAAATAGCGCCTAAAGGGCAGATAAAGCGGCAGAAGGGGCGATAGATGAAAATGGCTGTCAGTACGGTAAGGCACAGCAGTGTCAGCTTCCAGATAAACAGCTGGCCCAAAAGCTCACGAATCTGCGGCTTGAAAAATGCCAGGGGCAGAGCAGCCTCCAAAGTACCTGCTGGGCAGATAAATTTACAGAAGGCAGGTACGCCGCTGCCGGTGAACTGATAAAAGGCTAAGGGCAAAAGCAGGAGAAAAACCAACGTAATAAAATATTTCAGATAGCTGAGCAGATAGGTAAAGTGGTTGCGCTGCAGCTTGGGTGTAGGAATTTTGTAGAGCAATTCCTGCACGAGGCCGAAGGGGCAGCCCCAGCCGCAGATAAGACGCGCAAAGATTAACGCAAAGAGCAGAATGAAGCCCAGCACATAGAAGGGAATGCGCAAAAATACACCGCTGAGCGAGCTTTGCAGCGAGCCAAGCGGGCAGGCGCCCAAGGCTCCGGGGCAGGAATAGCAGTTTAAACCCGGCAGGCAGATATTCTTGCTGCTGCCCTTCCAGATATTGCCATCGGTAAAGCCTGCAAAATTGCCGTTATATAGGAGGGCGGTGCAAATTTGTACAAGCTTACGTTTAACCAATGCCGATACACTCCAGACAAATTGTCGCTGCCTTGCGCCAGACGGCAAGATATTCTCTGTTGCAGATACCATACGTCAGCATGGCGGCAGCGCTCAGAAGGATTAAAATACGTGTTATTTTCATAGCAAGCAGACCTCCTATATAATTACTAAGAATATTCTAGCATATACGACGAAATTTTACTATGAATACATGACTATACATTATTGAGGTTGGGTAGCAAATAGCAGAAAATAATATTAAATTATTTCTATCCGCGTATTGCAATGATTTTCTGACCGGTGTTTTATGGATAAAAGCGTATAAACAGGCTATAATAAAAACAGATAATGCAATGGAAGAATATAGGTCGCGAAATAGTATTTGTAAATGAGCAATTTAAAAAAATCCTTGCAAAATAGGCAAAAACAAGGTAAAATAAAACAAGTAATAATATATTTTTTTGGAGGTAATCGTTATGCGTAAACACATCAAAACTGTTAATAAAGCAATGCTGAACAAAACTCTGCGTACCGGTGGCTGCGGCGAGTGCCCGGCTTCCTGCCAATCCGCTTGCAAAACTTCCTGCACCGTTGGCAACCAGGTTTGCGAACACTGCAAATAATATCTGAGCTTAATGCAGCTCCCTGTCTGGTGCAGGGGGCTGTTTTACTATCTATGCAAAAAAGAAAGGTTGGAATACATGCTGATACATAAAATGCGTCTTGATGACAATATGGCTGTGTTGGATATCAACAGCGGTGCTGTTCATCTTGTAGACGATGTTATTTACGATTTACTCGATTATTATAATGGCAGCAATGATGCTGAGGCTATGGCTGCTTTGAAGGATAAATACAGCGAAGAGGATTTGCGCGATGCATTGGAAGAAATGCACGGCCTGCAGGATGAAGGCCTGCTTTTCAGCCCTTCCTTTGATGTGCCGCCGACTTTTGCCGAAAAGCCGATTGTCAAATCCCTGTGCCTGCTTGTAACCCATGACTGCAACCTGCGCTGCGGTTACTGCTTTGCCGACACCGGTTCTTTCGGTGGCTGCCGTCAGCTCATGAGCAAGGAAACTGCGGAAAAGGCTATCGAGTTTGCTATTGAAGGCAGCAAGAAGCGCCATAATCTGGAACTGGATATGTTCGGCGGTGAACCGCTGATGAACTGGCCTGTTGTTGTACATATTACCGAATATGTACGCCGTCGCGAAAAAGAAACCGGCAAGAATATTAAGCTGACGCTTACTACCAACGGTACTCTTTTGAATGATGATAATATCAAATTCCTCAATGATAACCGTGTTATGCTGGTTCTGAGCCTGGATGGCAAGAAGGAAACTCATGATGCTATGCGTCCGTTCCCGAATAAAGCCGGCAGCTATGATGCAGCAGTACGCGGCTTCAAGAAGGTAATTGACAGCCGTGAGGGCAAAAACTACTATTTGCGCGGCACCTATACCCATTTCAGCACTCATTTCTGTGAGGACGTGCTTGATATGACCAAGGTGGGCAAGGAGATTTCCGTAGAGCCCGTAGTAGGTATTGATGAGCCTTGGGTATTGACCGAGGAAGATCTTCCGGTTATTTTCAACGAATATGATAAGCTGGCACGCGCATATCTGGAGCGTCGTCGTGAAGGTAATCCCTTTGACTTCTTCCATTTCAATGTAGCACTTGATAACGGTCCGTGCGTAGCTAAGCGCTTGGCAGGCTGCGGCGCCGGTCATGAATACTATTGCATTACTGCCGATGGCGATATTTACCCGTGCCATCAGTTTGTAGGCCGCGAACAATATAAGATGGGCACCCTGGATACCGGTATTGTTACACCTGAAATGGTGCAGAAGTTCCGTCATACCCATGTTCTTACTAAGCCGGAGTGCAGCAAATGCTGGGCTCGCTTCTTCTGCAGCGGTGGCTGCCACGCCAATGCGGATTTAATTAACGGCGATATTACCAAGCCGTATGAGTATGGCTGTCGTCTGCAAAAGAAACGTCTGGAGAATGCTATCATTGTTCAGGCCGTTCTGTCTGCCGAAGCACAGGAAGGCGAGGATCTGCGTCCGCATATCAACAACTTCACTTACGAAAAATAACAGATGGTTTCTCGTGCGCTCTGCGAAAGCAGAGCGCATTTTTTGACTTTTTTACAGATTGCGGTAAAAAAGTAAGAAAGAAAAAAGCTGTACAAAGAAAAAAATCTTGGAATTTTTTTTGAAGAAAAGGCATTTTTTTACGCAGATTTTACCGTTTTTCGGTAGAAAATTTAACTTTTTTTGAAGTTTTTTCAAGAAATTTTGATGCCGAAAAAGGCGATAATCAAGCATGTTCCTTTTCACACGAATCCTAGTGTTTCACGAAAAAATGTTAAAAAAGTAACAAAAAAGGTGTTGACATAACCTAGGTCACGTGGTATTATATACAAGTCGACGCGATACGGCA
>CAVKUS010000012.1:0-60522 GCA_963659725.1 Bacteroides sp. CAG:545
GGCAAAAGGGGCAGGAAGCTCAGGGTCGCTCCCGAAGGCTCAGACCTGTCTTCTGCGTGGCTGAAGAAATCGGAAACCGTAGATTATGTAAGGCGAAGGTCTATACGATATATTTATCAAAGCAGTTTTTCTTATAAGCATAAAATAAAAGGCAGCTATTAGCAAGCTTCTTGCATGTGTAATAGTTGCTTTTTTTGTTGGCAAAATAACTTTAAACAGATTATCATTATACAATGAACATTTAAAATTAAACACAAAAAAACTGATTGACTTCGGCAAGTTCAATCAGCATTTTCATTCTATATATTGTTCCAACATAATTTATGTTGGTGCCGCGGACCGGAATCGAACCGGTACGGGTATCACTACCCGAGGGATTTTAAGTCCCTTGCGTCTGCCAGTTCCGCCACCGCGGCAGACATAACTACTTAACACCTTTTAAGAAATAAAAATGGAGGCGACACCCAGAATCGAACTGGGGATAAAGGTTTTGCAGACCTCTGCCTTACCGCTTGGCTATGTCGCCTTAAAAGGTGGAGCGGAAAACGAGATTCGAACTCGCGACCCCCTCCTTGGCAAGGAGGTGCTCTACCACTGAGCTATTTCCGCATTGGCGACCCGGATGGGACTCGAACCCACGACCTCCGCCGTGACAGGGCGGCATTCTAACCAACTGAACCACCGGGCCAATCAACTACGAATTATATTATACAGGCTTGAACCTATTTTGTCAACATCTTTTTATACTTTTTTTAAATCTTCCAAAGTGGCCATCAGTTTTTCCTCTATATGCACCTGCAAAGCCTGCAGCTTATCCTCCGCCGGCACGTTGCCAAGCACGTCAAAAGCGTCTGTAGTCAAGGGCAAATGATTCTTGCGCATTTCCGCAAACAGCTCATCACGGAAAATATTATAGGAAAAATATATCTGATTGCCATGCTTAAAATCAGTATAATCCAAAAAGATAAAGGAACCATTGATATAAGGCAAGGGATTATCGGGCGTAATATACAGCTCATAATCTCCTACCTGAGCCGGCAGCTTGCGCCAGTAGTCCCACTGCTCAAAGTGCAGCGCTTTCGCCTCGTACGGCAGATTATGCACGGTTTTCTTGTCCATGCTGGCCAAAATATCCGGCAGGCTCTTGCTCATCATGTCGGCAAAGTGCTCACGGTCACGGCAGAAGAAGCGCACGTCGCGAAACGTATGCAGGCCTACGGTTTTTACCGGCACATAGTCAAAGGTTTCTTTTGTATAAGTCAAATCAAGACGGCAGTGCGATGCTTCGTGCACATAGGCTGCAATATTCAAAATCTGCCCGTTGATACCGGAACCCGGCACAAGGGTATACTCTCCGATTGCGGCAGGCAGATTGCGCACAAAGTCCCAATCCTTAAGCCCTGCCTCTATTTCTTTGATATCAGGCTGTCCCATCTCAACCTCCGCACTTTTCCAGCAGCTTGCCGATTTTACTGTAAATCCTTACTGCATTGTTATAAAATACATCCTCGTGATAGCATTCTGGAACAACGTAGCTGATCATCCAGATATACAGGGGAATATTCACCAGCGGCCAGTCGCTGCCATACATGATTTTTTCATAATTACCAAGATAATTCAGCCAGGTATGCAGCTGGCGCAAAAAGCCACGCTGTCTTTCAAGCAGCATCAGCGGTTTGGGATTGCCCTCCACCAGACCGGAAAGGTCAATGCATACGTTGGCGTTCTTGCAGGCCACCTCTGCCGCATCAGCAAACCAGGGGCAACCGCAGTGCGCTATAACAAAGGTAACATCAGGAAACGCTACTGCTGCTTCATCAACAGTCAGCGGATGCGAGTATTTCAAAAGACCGCTAGGCCAAGCAGTATCGCCTGTGTGAATTGCTACTGGCACATTATAGGCACGCGCCAGTTCAAACAGCGGCCAATGTCTTTTATCGTTGACATAGACGGCGTTATAACCAGGGTAAAGCTTAATGCCCAGGCAATGCGGATCCTTAATAAAGCGTTCAAATTCTTGCACTGTTTTTTCCGCATTTGCTTCGGTTATAGCCTCGCTGTTTACACCCATGCAGTAACCCATGTTCTGCGGCTGATTGTAATGTTTTTCGTCAAAAGGCGCTGCAAGGTCAATCATGCGCGGTGTGACACCGCCGTATTTCGAAGACGTATAATTAGTGTTGCCCATAGCTACGGAAAAAACGATATTGTTTTCTTCGCATATTTTCTGCCAGCAGGCCGCTGTATTTTCATAGCCTGCATTGGCTGCAACCTGCACAAAACCATCAACATTATAATAATGCATATGGGCATCAATAATCTTCATTTGTAACCCCTCTTTATTTTTAAACACGTATCGTTATTCTTCTTCCTCTTTAGGCAGAATAATATTTAACACCATAGCCACGATAAAAACTACGGCTACACAGTTTTCTGCAAAAACATTTTTAATCAGATCAGGGAAAATCTTAAAAATTGCCGGTGTCTGGGTAAAGCCGATACCGATGCTAAGTGCCAGAGAAGCAATCGTTACATTGCGGGTGTTGTAGCCGCAGTTGGCAATCATCTGCACGCCGCTGACTACGATAGAACCGAACATCATCAGGGTACAACCGCCCAAAACAGCCTCCGGCAGAGATGCCAGCAGCACGCCCAACGCTGGGAACAGACCTGCCATAATCATAATAACAGCGCCTGTCATGATAGCAAAACGGTTAACAACCTTCGTCATAGCAATCAGGCCAACGTTCTGGCTGAAGGAGGTGATAGGCAGGCAGCCGAAAACAGAGGACAAGCTGCTTACCAGACCATCGCAGACAATGGAGCCGGAAATTTCTTTTTCTTTAACCTCACGGCGCAGACCGATAGCAGTCATGGCGGAGGTATCACCGATTGTTTCCGTAGCGGAAACCAAGAATATCAAAAAGAAAGCAAAAATTGCATCAGGATGGAATTCCATAGTAAAGGGCAGCAGTTGAGGAATAGCAATCAGCTTAACCTCTGCCAGCTTGCTCATGTTTACCATGCCCATAAAATAAGCAACTACATAGCCGACAATCAAACCAAACAGCACGGAAAGCTGTTTGTAAAAGGATTTGGCAAAAATATTGTAGGCAATACAGCTTACCAAGGTAATAGTACCTACAATAATATAAGGAGCATCACCGAAGTTGGGGTTGCCGAAGCCGCCGCCGAAGGAGTTAGCGCCTACTGCCAACAGTGAGAAACCAATGGAGGTAACAACGGTAGCAGCAACAATCGGCGGAATCAGACGACGCCAATATTTTGCGCCCAGGCCTAAAAAGCCCTCCAGCAAACCGCCAACCAGTACCGCACCCATAACGCCGCCGTAACCGTATTTAGCACCGATAACACAGGCGATGGATACAAAGGTGAAGCTGATGCCCATAACGATAGGCAAACCGCTGCCGACACGCCAGACAGGATAAAGCTGTATCAGAGTACCGATGCCTGCCACCAGCATTGCCGACTGCACCAGCGCACCGCTCTGCTCTACCGGCATTTTTACCACACCGGCTACAATCAGAATCGGAGCGATATTCGCTACGAACATCGCCAGGATATGCTGCAGGCCGAAGGGAATTGCCTTGCTTACAGAAATTTTTCCGTCTAAGTCGTATATCGGATCAGTATATTGTTTTTCGCTCATTACTCTTCCTCATGTCTGAATACTACTGTGTTGGTTTTGGCATCCATCTTATCAATAATAGCTAAGGAATGCAGGTTATAGCCGGCTTTGCGCAGCTTGTCACCGCCGCCCTGGAAGCCTTTTTCTACAGCAACACCAACGCCCTCAACAGTAGCACCGGACTGACGTACAATATCGATAAGGCCTTCCAGCGCACAACCGTTAGCCAGGAAGTCATCAATAATCAGCACGTGGTCGTTTTTGGAAAGAAATCTTTTGGAAACAACAACGTCGTTTGTTTTGCTGTGGGTATAGGAATAAATCTGAGTGAAGTAAACATCCTTATCCATATTGCTGCCGCTGGATTTCTTGGCAAATACTACCGGAACGCCAAAATACATTGCCGCAACGCAGGCAATACCGATACCAGAAGCTTCGATAGTCAGGATTTTAGTGATATTCCTGTCTGCAAACAAGCGCTTTAATTCTTTACCAAGCTCCGCAACAAACGGCACATCAATCTGATGATTCAAAAAGCTGTCAACCTTCAGGACATTACCGCTTTTGATAACACCGTCATTAACAATTTTTTCTTCCAATAATTTCATCGTCAAGCCCTCCATAAATTGTTTTTTAACTGCTGCTACGAACATGTCAGCAATAAATTTGTCTTTTAAGTATAAAGATTATTTTATCACACTGACAATCTATGGTAAAGTGATTTTCTGTTTCCGCAGCGATATTTTTGCCTTAATCCACTGCAAGCTCTATTTCGCTGCCTGTCCCCTGCTCGCCGCGTTTTTTTCTGACGAGAATTTTCTTGTCGATCATTTCCTGCAAATCGTGTACATGCGAAATAATGCCTACAAGGCGATGGCCTTCACTGAGTCCCTGCAGCGTAGCAATAGCCTGCTGCAGACTGCTGTCATCCAGTGAGCCGAAGCCTTCGTCGACGAACATCGTATCCAGCTGAATGCCGCCGGCGCAGGACTGCACCTCATCCGCCAGCCCCAGCGCCAACGCCAACGATGCCATGAAGGATTCGCCGCCGCTTAAGGTTTTGACGCTGCGCAGATTGCCGCTGTAATAATCCTTAACCTCCAAATCAAGGCCTGTTTTGCTGTTGCCCGTCTTGCTGTCCGCATCCTGCATTTTGTCACGGCACAGCTCGTACTGGCCGCGGCTCATGTGCAGCAGCCTTACATTGGCGCGCTGCAAAATTTTATCGAAGTAGTGCATCTGCACATAGGTTTCCAGATTAACACGTTTTTTGCCGGTCAAGGTTCCGTTCAGCGTTGCGGAAAGGCTGTTGATCAAGCTGTACTCCGCTTCGCAGGCTGCCCTGCACTCTTCGTAGCCGCTGACCTCCTGCTTAATCCGCTGATTGTTTTTGATGGCGGCATACAATCGCTTGTCCTGCAGCTCCAGCTCTCGCTGCTGCGCCAACAGCTTTTCATGCTCCTGCTGCAGCTCCTGTTCGTCAACATCCGTCAGCAGCTCATTCTGCTCGGCAAGCTGCTTTTTCAGCTCCTGCAGCTGTCCTTCGGCACCAGCCATTTGCTGCCTCATGCCCTGCGCCGCAGCCTCCGCCTGCTTGTCGGCAGCCTTCTGCTGCTCCAAAGTTTTCGCCAGCTTGCGGTATCGCTCCACCTTTTCCTGTAAAAAGCCCATCTTCAGACGCAGGGCCGTAATCTTATTGTTAACATCCTTCAGCTCAGCCTGCACTTTTTCGGCAATCAGCTTCAAATCACCACAGCCAAGCAGCTCCACGCCATTGCCTAACAGCAAGCCTTTATCTAGTTCCAGATGCTCCTTCAACGCCTTGCCTTCACCTATAAGGCCGTCTCTTATTTTCTGAGCAGCCTCAGCTTTAGCGCGCGCCTGCTCAACATCATTTTCGGTAGGTGCGTCCTGCGCCAGCTGCACAGGCTGCGGATGCTCGCAGGAACCGCAAACCGGGCAAGGCTTGCCGGGTTTCAGCTTATCGTGCGCCAAAAGGCCCGCCTGCGCGCCCAAAAATCTGTCAAAGCAAACATCGCTCAGCTCATTAAGATGATTAAAATTATCGCAGGCCTGCTTATACTCCTGACGCTTCTGCAGCAGAGCAACCTCCTGCCTTTGGTAACGCTGCTGCATATCCTGCAGTTGCAGCAGTTCTCTTTGCCGTGCAGCCAGCTGCTGCCTTTCGGTTTGCAGCTGTGCCAGCTCCACCTCGCCCTTTTGCACTTCGTTGACCTCTGCCTCCAATTTTTGCAGAGTCTCCTGCCTTTGCACTGCCGCAGCTGCTTCCTGCTCCAGTTGCTTTTGCATGCCTGCTATTCTCACTTCTGTTGTCTGCATATATTTTTCAAGCTGCTGCTTTTTAGCAATAGCGCCCAGACTGTCCTGCAGCGCAGTCAGATTTTTCGTCACGATAGCCGCCGCTGCTGCCACCTGCTGCTGTTCCTTTTCGTCCAGAGCAATAATCGTATCAACCAAAGTCAGCACTTCTTCAACACAGCCCTCGTAATGACGCAAAGCAAAGCTCTGTAGCTGCTCCGTATATGCGGGATAAATGCAACTGATGCCGTTCAGCGCCTGCTCGCTCCTACGCTGCTGCTCGGCAAATTCGTTACGCTTGGCCGCAGCATCCTGCTTCAGCCTATCCTGCAGCTGCTGGAAGAAGTATGTATGAAATAAATCACGGAAGATTTTACTGCGCTCATCCGTATTGGTATCCAAAAATTTGCGGAACTGTCCCTGCGCAATCATCGTAATCTGCGTAAACTGCTTGTGATTAAGCCCCAGCAGCTCCACGATGCTTTTATCTACCTCCGACATTCTCGTTACCGGAACGCGGTCATCGGGATAGTAAAGCTCAGCGCCGGCCTTTTCCTTCGTCATACCGCCGCCGCGCTTCGCCGGACGGCGGTACTCCGGGTTGCGTTTTACCCTGTAGCACTTGCCTCGGAAGGAAAACTCCAGCTCCACAAACGTCGGCGTATCGGCATCCGCATATTGGCTGCGCAGCATGTTGGCATCACGCACACCGCCGCTCGTCTGCCCGTATAAGGCATAGGAAACGGCATCAAAAATTACGGTTTTGCCGGCACCTGTATCGCCGGTAATCAGATACAGCCCCTGCTCGCCCAGCTTGGAAAAATCTATAACAGTTTGCCCCGCATACGGACCAAACGCACTCATAATCAGCTTCAGCGGTCTCATAATACGTCACCTCCCATTTCCGACAGCAAATTAGTAAGATACTGCTTCTGCTCCTCGCTCAGCTCCTGATTGTTCTGCAGGCGATAAAAATCATCGATAAGCTCCAACGGAGTTTTCTCCACTAAATTTTCGTTTACCTCCAGCTCCGCATTCGCCTGCGTGCGCTTATTGTCATAATCAAGCTGCAGCAAATTCTTATATACAGTCTGCAGGCGCTGCATAGCATTAGGAACATCATTTTCATCCGTCAGCGTCAGATAATAAAAATCCTGCAGACAACCATTTTCATCCATCGGAAACATGGCGTAGTTCGGCTTTGTCATTAAATTCTCAAAGGTATCCTTTAAATAACGCACCTCACGCAGCGGTGTCAGCGGCAGCTGCGTAACCTTCATCTTGCCTTTTTCGGCAAGCTCCACCATTGTCACGGATTTTTGCTGCTGCCACTCGCTGAAGGAATACTTCAGCGGTGTACCGCAATAGCGGATGCGCTCATTACCGCCGACGTTTTGCGGATTATGAATGTGTCCCAAGGCCACATAATCAAAAGCAGCAAAAACCTCCGCACCAATATTATCCAGGCCGCCCACATTAACAGCCTCACTGCCTGCAGTAACAGCACCGGTCACAAACTGGTGCGCAACAAGCACATTGCGCTCCGCCTGCACCAATGGCAGCTGCGCCACAGCATATTTCACCGCATCATGATAGCCTGTAATCTCCGCTGCAACCTCCTCCGGTGCCCAATGCTTTACAACAGCAGGCTTCAAAAACGGCAGCAGGAAAATATTCACCTTGCCGAATTCATCCTCCAACACAAGCTTCTGCTCCTCACCGTTGTAGCTGCCCGCAAAATGAATGCCGCTGCCGCTCATCAGCTGCGCACCGAACGCCAAGCGCTCCGCCGAATCATGGTTGCCGCTGATGATGCATACAGGCACCTTAAGCTCCGCCAGCTGATTCAGAAAATCATCAAATAAAACGACAGCTTCTGCCGGCGGCACCGGTTTATCATAAATATCTCCGGCAAGCAGTACACAATCAGGCTGCTTGGCGCAAATCATCTGTACAATCCGTTGTAAAATATATTTTTGATCCTCATAAAGAGAAAACTCGTTAAGTTTTTTTCCTAAATGCAGATCCGACAAATGTAAAAGCTTCATGCTATCACTCCCTGTCACGAATATTTATTCACTGTTATTTAATCGTTGTATTATCTTGATTTTATCATGCTAAAGCATATGCGTCAATCTATACTTCAAACAAACGTTGCCGGTCCTCCTAAACTTTTTGGAAAAAAATTCTACTTTTTTCCAAAAAAGTACTTGACCAACTGCTATCTATCTGCTATAATCGTTATTGTTCTGATGAGCGTGCTCAAAAAGAACTGCTACTCCGGGATGGTGTAATGGTAGCACAAGTGACTCTGGATCATTCGGTCTGGGTTCGAGTCCTAGTCCCGGAGCCAAATGGCGCTATGGTCAAGCGGCTAAGACGTCGCCCTCTCAAGGCGAAATCAAGGGTTCGATTCCCTTTAGCGCTACCAGAAGTTAACGCTGATGCTTATGCATCAGCGTTTTTTATTGTGTAAATGTAAACCAAACCTAACCCGCATCTTGTTGTGCGGTTTTTTTGTGCGTAGAAAGGAGAAAACACGTTAAAAGTTTTGCGACTGAAAGGTAGCGCTCTATAACGCTGATGCTCTGTTATCAGAGTTTTGTACGGAAAATATCAATTTGGGTATCTTAATCCCCCTATGCCATGCAATAATTTTCATATTTGAAAAGCCATGTCTTACCGAAAATCAGTAAAACATGGCTTTCTCTGTAAATCTGCGTTAGCCCATTACTTATGCTTAAAAATTCCCTGGACTAATGCTATATTTTTTATTCTGGAGTCTTTATCAGAAGCTAAAGTTGAGGCTCAGGTTGAAGCCTACACCCTTTTGCTTACCAACGGAGCCGTTAACGCCAAGGCCCAGTTCGAATTTGTCGGAGTTGTTAACTCTCCAGCCAAGCTCCATAATACCGGTATCGCCATTCATGGAAGGAGCAGGTGCGGAAGCAGAGCCAAGGGTTGTTGCTACAATCGCATTGGATTCACCGTCAAATTCATGCTGCCATGCCAAGCCTGCATAGAAAGCGTTCTTCTCGCTCAGTTGATGCGTATATCTTGCACCAAGACGAGTACGCAGAGAGGTTGTAGCATCGAAATCATAGGTTGCGCCGGCGCCTACAGTAACCTTATCACCCTGTTGACGAGTGTAGAACAGCTTGCCGTAGTAGTCAAGGGTATCTTTATCGTTCAGCTGAACAACCTTACCCATGCCAAGATGTGCTGCGTAATAGGTTGCATCGCTGTCGTATTTAATGCCGCCTGCAACAGCAGATTGATAATCGGTGCTCATTCTGCCTGCACGCAGGGAGCCTTCATAATAGAGGCCATCATCATTGAGCTGCTTAGCCATCAAACCTGCACCCCAGAAGTGTGCATCGCCATCGCCGTGCGTACCATTGTCGAGGTAGGAATCGTAGCTGCCGCAACCGTATTCAATCACAGGCGCAATTAACAGCTTACCGGAATTGTTGTTGATTTTCTTTGCAAAGCCAAGGTTCATGTTCCATGCTTTGAGGTCAACGTGAGAACCGGTATCGAGCTTTTGATTGTTAGCGCTCATAGTAATAAACGGATTAACAGAACCTTCTTCCTCCCCGTCAACAGCCAATGCAGCGTTTTCATAGCCTGCAGTTGTCAGCAAATCATGTCCCAGATTCAGCATAGTGAGCGCAGCGGACTGTGTTTCAACCGGAGATTTTGCGTCAGCATCAGCATAAAGGCTGCCGGCACCAGGAGTTGTACCACCGCCGCCCGGAGGTGTTGTTCCACCGCCACCCGGAGGTGTTGTTCCACCGCCACCCGGAGGTGTTGTGCCACCGCCGCCCGGAGGTGTTGTGCCATTGATAACTCCGACTAATTTATTGCCATCAGTTCCAACAGTAACCTGTAGTCCCTGATCAATTGAGATTAAGCCATCAGTCAAGGTTCCTGTTGTGATATTTTCAGCCTTTAGCACGCCTGCAGTAATCAGGTTGATTTTATCATTTTCGTTTAATTTAGTTCCAAGCTCTACGCCAGCCTTAATCTCTGCGTTATTGATAAGAGCAGTATCTGTTACTTTCAGCATAGTATCGTTGGCAATAAGATCTTTGGTGATAAAAAAGTTAAGCTTATCAAAATTTTGAATGCTTTTTGCTTCGTTGTCTTTTCCAACTACTTCCAGAGTGTTATTGGTAATATTGGCTTTATTCAGTTTATCATAGCCACCGTAAACATCACCCTTGATTTTCGCACCATTTTTGAAAATAACTTTATTATTTTGGATTTTTTCAGATATAGCACCGTCGCTTTCCGTATAACCACCATAGACATTTTCATTAACAGTACTATTATCAATAGTTACAGTATTATCCATGCTGTTGCCTTTAAAGGAATAACCGCCATAAACATTTTTATTAACGCTACTGCCATCTGTGATGCTTATAATATTACCAATGCTATCTTTAGCTCCATAACCGCCATAAACACTCTCATGAACACTACTATGAGCAATATTTACTTTATTGCCCTTGCTAATTCCTGCTACAGCTACGCCACCGGCAACATATGCGGTTACAACACCAGCGCCCTCAATTGTTACTTCATTCTTTTGGCTGTCACCTTTCTCTGAATAACCACCAGCTACGTTAAGATTAACCTTAGAAGCATTAGTAACACTTACCTTGTTCTCATTGGCGTTCTGAATAGCATAGCCTCCATATACATTACTCATAATTACGCTTCCAGCGCCAATTGTAACCTTGTTTTTTTCAGCACTGCTATTATTATCATTATCTGCATAACCACCATATACAGTATCTTTAATTGTACCTTCGCTAATCTCTACGCTATTTTCCTTACTATTTGTGTCGCCTTTTCCACCACATACATTAGCAGCACTGCTCTTGATAATCCTGACAGTATTGCCTTCGCTATTACCTTTTACAGCAACACCACCGGCAACATTGGCAATTACTACGCTACCACCATTGATTGTTACTTCATTGTTTTTGCTATCAGCTTTTAAAGAATAACCTCCAAAAACATTTTCGCCAACCTCAGCAACATTACTAAAGCTTACCTTATTTTCGTTGGCGTTATGATTAGCATAGCCTCCATAAATACTACCACTTACTTTGCTTCCAGCGCTAATTGTAACATTGTTTTTTTCAGCACTGCCATTATTATCATTATCTGCATAACCACCATATACAGCATCTTTAATTGTGCCTTCACTAATCTCTACGCTATTTCCCTTACTACTTGTGTCGCCTTTTCCACCAAATACATTAGCAGCACTGCTCTTGATAATCCTGACAGTATTATCTTCGCTATTGCCTTTTAACGCAACACCGCCGGCAACATTTGCTGTTACTACGCTACCACCCTTGATTGTTACTTCATTGTTTTTGCTATCACCTTTAAAAGAATAACCACCTAAAACACTTTCTTTCACTGTACTGTTAGCATCAATAGTAACATGATTCTTTTCAGTATTACCATCTGCCTCACCGCCATATACAGTTTTATTGATGGTACTGTCGCTAATCGTTACATCGTTTTCCTTGCTGCTTGTGACACCTTTACCACCATATACTATACCGTTTACTTCGCTGTTATCTTTAATGATAACATGATTTTTTATAGCGTCCGCAGCACCGGTGCCACCACCACACACAACATTCCCCAAAGTATTACCGCTAATCGTTACAGTATTCTCTCTGACATTACCATAAAAAGAATATGCACCACATACGATGTTAGTTGCAACAGTACCGGTAATAGTAACATTGTTTTTAAAGACTTCCGGCGGAGACACCTTTGTATTATTATAACCACCGTAAACAGCATCATAATTACCAGAGTCCAGCGAAACATTAGCACCTGTTAACATATGAGTCTTGCCATCATCACCAAAATAATTATCTGCCCACGCGCTCGGAACTACCAGTACCCCCCCCCGGCGCACAGCAGTCCACAAAGAATACCGCCGATTTTTCTTTGCATTTGTTTTTCTTTCATTTTTGCCAAAAACTTCATATTGAAAGCCTCCCTTGAATTAAGATGCAACATCTTCGTTACCGTAAGTATAGCACTCAATAGTCTTCTACACCCCACCCCAACCCCCTATTTCGGGTAGGCTAGACGAAAAAATTTGACTATCTTTATGGAAAAGGCGAAAATTTTAATGAAATCCCGGCTACAATACTAATTGACGAGTGCGACGACTTGCTTGTATAAGTGCATCAAAAAAATAAAGCCTAATGAGTTCACATCATTTGCATAACTCATTAGGCTTTTCCATATTCTTATCTATATCTTGTATAATTCGTATCCTTTATCTGTCTTTACCAGCTTACCGGAACTGAGCCATTCATTCCACGCTTTCCCGGTAGCCAAAACCAATGCTTTCTTCTCCTCAGGAGTCCTTACTCTGCCACGAGTACGTTTATAGGTTCTTGCTTCCGGTGTTAAATTCCTTAAATCAGTTCTTCTTTTTTGCATCCACGCAGATAAATCTGTTACCTTATCTATACTCATAATCGGCAAGCTCCTTTCAGCGTCATTACAGTGCGTTAATTTCTCTTTCCAATTGATGCACTGCATTCATAACTGTTTCAAATGTTGGAATATCGCCATACAGCATATCTTTCATTGCTTCATAGTCAGCAGCTAAAGCCCTAAAGCGATACTCCGGAGGAACCAGCTTCAAGGTTCCCGGTACAGCTTCCTGATACTTTGCCCAAGCCCTTGGATAAAACTTCATTTTGAAATCCACTACTGTTTTTAATAATTCCAACTGCGCAAAAGCAGCCTCCTTCACAGATGACATTGACATACGATACAGATCATAGTAATGCCGTGAATAACGCTGTGGCATTTCCGAACTTTCAGGTCTGTGGGCTTCATGGTGCAAAATTGTTGCCTTCTCCCAAAATGTCCGCTCCGGCGCAACAGTCAGTATTGCTGTATCCTTTTGCTCGAAAATTTTAGGGTAATATATTGCAGCATATGACTCTATCTGAGCAATTTTTGCAGGTGTCCAAGCTGCCAGTGCACCTATCTCTAAACGAATTACCTGCAAGGTCGCCGGATTCGTAAACAAGTGCGGATAAGCAAAAATAACTGTCTGTTTGTCTTTTTCATCTATGTATATATTCGCCTCACAGTCAAGCTCCTTAGAAATCTCTGCTTGAATAACAGGACAAAACTGTTCTGCCAGAAAAACCTCTGCCCTTGCATTTGCTTCTTTGTTAAAAGAATCCTGTTTTGTTTTAGAGCGCTCTTCCCATGGTTCATCCTTGCCATACCCTAGCACACGCCAATCCAAAATAAGATCTATGTCTTCTGAAAAACGGCTGATCAGGTTGAATGCCTTGGAAAGACTGGTGCCACCTTTAAACGTAATAGAATCTTTCCACGGACAGCGATGGAAAAGATAATCAAGCGTAAAACATACCCAAAAATCTTTTTCTACGATGGTATCATTCAATCCCATTTTATCTGCAGTATTTCGAAACAGTTCTCTCCGATCACTTTCCGGCAATCTTGCTACATTTATCATTGAGTGCCACCTCCACACATTTTACGTATCGTATCATAAACCCAATCCGTAGCTTCTGTTGCCTCTTTCAAGCAGGCTTGTTTTTCGTCATCAGATAGCTTTTCAGAAAGTGTCTGTATGATATCCGGCGTTACATTTGATTTACCCAAAGTTTTTAGTGCTTGAATCACCAAGCTCGTCATATAGGATAGGCCAGTAATCTCCTTGTTAGTTCTATGCTTAAACTCCAATTTTGTAGAATTCCATTCATATGTCTTATAAGGTCCATCGCTGATGTATGACCAAACTGCTGTTACCTGTGTCGAAATTCCCAACAAATTAAGAGCTGTATTTCCACATGGCACAATAGTCCAATGATAGCTTCGTGCCAATGCTTTTGCTACAGCGTCCGGAGAAACAGCTACATATTCATCAAGTAGCTTGCTGTACTTTGGTTTTTCATATACACCTTTTAGTATTCTACGTAATATCCCAGCCTGTGTTAATCTATTCAGATTTCGTCTAATCGTTTCTGGCTCAGCAATATCAGCAAAATCAGAATTCACAAAAACTGCACCATAGTTTGCATTGCTAATTCTATCTTGAATCTGTTTCGAGAATCCTTTTGCCATTATGCTCGCCTCCTTTGTCCCGAATATTATATATTATTCGGGACATTTTTTCAACAGAATTTCTTGATCTTGCCAATAGCATTGCCTATTAACGGAGTTTCAATCACCTTCTTACAACCTGAGTATATTCAAAAGCATCAAACACTTTGTCCCGTTTATTGTATATTATTCGGGACATTTTGTGCAACCAATAATCAGATTTAGTCACTACCCAATATTTCATTTGGGTTATTACAGTGCTTGCTCCGTTTGGCAAGGTAAGATAATCAAGAAGAATTAATTGTTTTTCCTCTGCTTTCTGGTATGGTATAACGGACTTTTAGTAATTTATTGCCGGTATGAGAGTAAAATTCTTGGATTTTTTGTGAATTTTTTGTGAAAAATAAATCAGTGATACTAAAAACACCAAAATCAAGCCAAATTTAGCCTTCCAACAAGCGATTTTTGACGTTCAAATCCTAAAAATTCCCGTTCACGAAGTTTTGCGACTGAAATGTAGACCTTTAGCGCTACCAGAAGTTAACGCTGATGCTTATGCATCAGCGTTTTTTATTGTGTAAATTCAGAAAAATTAAAGTCTAATGAGTTCACATCATTTTTCGTAACTCATTAGGCTTTTACTTTCGCTATATTTTATCTTTTAAAAATAAACTCTCCTAAATCATCTTCGACACAAACCCGAACCTGCTGCGCTATATCCTCGCCAAGCTTGAGATTCATACCTAGCTTCTTCGCAACATCCAAGATATCCTTCATACATGAATCTTACCATTATAAGATACCTTAATTTTGTTGATTTCTTTCATTTTCTATCTCCTCAAGTGACATATAAGGCACGTTGCTGAAAAGCTGCTTCAGCTCTTGTTCAACATTCAATGCGATAGCAATTTTAGTCAGAGATAATAAGGAAATTTCACCTGTATTCTCAAAGCGCTTCACAGATCCTAAGCTTACTCCTGATTTCTCACTTAATCTAACCTGCGTAATTTTGCGCCGTTTGCGTACAGTACGAACGCGAGCTGCAATTCCTTTGTTAATCTCATCCGGGGTAGCTTCAAAAAAACCAAACATATCCATAGCTAATATTTTATCCCAAAAGTGTTGTTTTTGCAAGTTTCAGCTAATATATTATCTATTGTTACTGACAGTAAAAAACAAATTGTTTGTCCCGAATTATATATATTTTTCGGGACATTCTAAAAATCATATACTCTGCAAACTGATTGAATCGTTCATCAGTCACACACTGAGCTTGAAGATGCTGAGCAACCGCCAACAAGCGATTATTGTCGCTGCAACTGCTTACTGTAATCTGCGCATAACAAATCCTTGTGCAGCATCATCCCACAAAAGCTCCAGCTGCAAATCCGTGCAATATTTTCTCCGCATGCCGAAGGTAGCTTCCGGAGGCATATATTCATATTGGCTGAGCAGAATGAACCGTCCGCTGCCATCTGTGTTAATCTTGGTTACAATCTGCCGCCATTGGTCAATGGCATAGCCGTTTTTCGCCAAATCTTCCAAGGTTACATAGGTCACCCATTGTCCGTTTTCCTTACCGATAAGCCAATAACCGCAGTTCTGTTCATGGGCGCCGATAGTGGCATTAATCTCCCAAAATATCTTTTCGGGATTTGCCATAAAAACATCCCGCACCCTATAGCCAACCATGCCCTGCTCCGAAGGAACGAATGTCTTATAAACATCTTTAGTATTTTTGTTCATCAGCTGCAGAGTGCCATCATCAGCACGAAAGAATTGCACGCCATCCTCCTCATCACAGATTTCCAGCTCTCTACTATTCATATAGAGAAATGTTCCGTTATCAGCAGTCAGAAATTCTGCTGCCCGAACCTTAGGAGCATCCGCAAGCAAGCACAGGATGCAAAGCAAAAACAAGGATAAGCAGGAAAACAATTTCTTACCGATACGCATATTCATCGACCTCCTAAATTATTTCTGTCATTATAATTATAGCAGCAAGAAGCTCTTTTCACCCCACCCCAAAGCACAATTTCGGGTAGGATGGAAGAAATTTTCTTATGCTGACAAGCAAATCCCCCAAGGCGCAAACAAAAAAAGCTGTAGCCTGCTCCCGTACTCAGGAGCAAAGCTGCAGCTTTTGCTTTTATTCTATTGTTATAACAAAACTACCCTCTTGCGCTTTACACAAGCTCTTCTCTGGACTCATGAATCTTCTTTAAAAGCTCCTTACCGGCAATACCCGGTCTGGTCATTTCCGCAGGAGCAAGGATAACCTCCAAGTCCTCTTTGCTCAGCACCTTGCGTTCAATAAGCAGGTCCTTAATATTTCTGTTGGTTGCCAACGCCTCCTTCGCCAAAACGGAGCAGGTTTCGTAACCGATATGCGGCAGCAGGGCAGTAACAATGCCTACGCTCTTATCCAGCCATTCCGCACATTGAGCGCGGTTAGCCTTGATTCCGTCTACGCAACGGGTGCGCAGTGTATTAACAGCATTGGTCAGGAAACGCAGGGAATTGAAAATATTATAAGCCATCACAGGCTCCATAACATTAAGCTGGAACTGGCCGTTTTCTACGCCAAAGGCCACAGCCAGATCGTTGGCAATTACCTGATAGCAGGTCTGGTCCACCACCTCGGGGATAACGGGGTTAACCTTACCCGGCATGATGGAAGAACCGGGCTGACGCGGCGGCAGCGTAATTTCGCAGAAGCCTGCCCTCGGACCGGAGGCCATCAGACGCAGGTCATTGGAAATTTTAATCAGCGAAAGTGCCGATGTTTTCAAACTGGAGGACAAATCGGTGAAGATATCCGTGTTACTGGTAGCATCAACAAGATTGTCCGCGGTAGTGAAGCTCTCACCGGTAACCAGCGTAAGCTGTTCGCAAACCTCTTTGATATATTCGGGATCAGCATTCAGGCCGGTGCCGACTGCTGTTGCGCCCATATTCATGGTGTGCAGCAGTTCGCAACTGCGGCGAATATAGTTACTGCGTCTGCGCATGGAGGAAGCAAAGGCTTTAAACTCCAGGCCTAAGGTAATAGGCACAGCATCCTGCAGATGGGTACGGCCGATTTTCAGCACATCCTTGAATTCCTCGCCCTTCTTATCGAAGGAATCTGCCAGGTTTTCCAAGGCAATAATAAGCTGTTCGGCGCGCATCAGAGCGCAGACACGGATGGATGTAGGAATAACATCGTTAGTGGACTGCGACATATTGGCATGGTTATTAGGGCTGATATAATTATAATCGCCGCGCGGACGACCAAGAATTTCCAAAGCACGGTTGCAGATTACTTCGTTCGTATTCATATTGAAGGATGTTCCTGCACCGCCCTGAATCGGATCGGTCGGGAACTGGTCATTCAGCTTGCCGCTGATGATATCATCGCAGGCCTGCACCATAGCATTACCGATTTTTTCATCCAAAAGACCGATTTTCATATTGGCCAAGGCCGCAGCCTTTTTTACCATACCCAAGGCTTTGATAAAAAGCGGATCGGCAGTATAGCCTGTAATCTGGAAGTTTTCCATGGCACGCATGGTCTGTACACCATAATATGCATTATCAGGAATTTCTAATTCACCTAAAAAGTCGTGTTCTTTACGCATAATACATTTGCCTCCTTCTTCAAAAGCGTGTAAAAGCTGCTTTTAATCGAAATCTGTATTATGTATACATAATATATTTAAGCTACCATTCTGTCAAGCATATTATTGCGAATTTTGAGAAATTTACTTACAAAAAAGAACTGCCTTAAGACGCTAAGCCTAAGGCAGCTCAAAATAATCTGCTTTAGATAAAATCTACCACACCATTCTCCAGATGATACATAGCACCGATGACGCGCAGTCCTTCCTGATGTTCAATCTTCTGAATCTCCAGACTCGCTTCGATTTCCGCTTCACAGCTTTTGACATTCATGCAGGCTGCTTTATACGGGTCACACTCGTCACCAATCGCTGCTTTGATTTTATCCGTGATAAATTTGATATAGCCCTCCGGATCATGATTGATTGCAGCATGTACAGCGCCGCAATGCGTATGCCCCATAACAACAATCAGCGGCGCTCCCAGATGACTGGCAGCGTATTCGATACTGCCCAGTTGATGCTCATCAATCACATTACCGGCAATACGGATAACAAACAGCTCGCCAATACCTGTCATAAAAATATTCTCCGGAATTACGCGGGAATCAGAGCAGGTAATAATAATCGCATAAGGCTTCTGCCCGTTAACCAAGGTATCCGTTCTTCTGGCCTGCGAAATATCCTCGCTGTTGATTTTGGCATCAATATATCTGGCGTTGCCTGCTTTTAATTTTTCTAAGGCCTTTGTCGGTGTTGTTGTTATATGCTTAATCATAAAATCGCCCCTCTTAGAACATACTTTGCAAAAAATATCACTCGGTAATCGCTATCTTGATAACTCCGTCTAATCTGTTTTCGAAAATGCGGTAAGCCTCCTCGATATCCGCCAGCTTGAAGCGATGCGTAATCAGCGGCGTAGTATCAATTTTGCCTTCTTCAATCAGGCGCAGAATCTCCGCACAGTCGCAGCCATCCACGCCACCGGTTTTGAAAATAAGATTCTTGCCGTACATATCGGGCAGAGGCAGGCTCTGCGCTTCATCATAAAGCGCCACAACCGTTACGATAGCGTTCGGACGCGCGCATTTCCACGCTAGCTGGAAGGTATCGTGACCACCGGCAACCTCCAGAACAACGTCCGCACCGCCGTGGTCGGAATGCTCCTTAACAAACGCTTCGCATTCCTCAGGCTCGCAAAGAAGTACATCGGGATAATGCTTTCTGACAAACTCCGCTCTGGCAGCATCCTTCTCGCAGATGATGATGCGCTTCGGCTGCTTCAGCATAACGCACAGTAACGTGCAGATACCCGTCGGACCGGCACCGATAATCAACACTGTATCCTCCTCGGTGATTTCCGAAATACGTGTTGCCCAAAAGCCGGTAGCAAGAATATCGCCCACAAACAGCGCTTGCTCATCGGTAACGCTGTCAGGAATTTTGTTCAGGCCCTGGTCGGCATAGGGCACGCGCACAAATTCCGCCTGTCCGCCATCAATTCGGCAGCCAAGCGCCCAGCCGCCATGAGGATCGGTGCAGTTATTGACAAAGCCCTTCTTGCAGAAGAAGCATTCACCGCAGAACGTTTCTACGTTTACCGTCACGCGGTCACCAGGCTTCACGGTTTTTACGTCAGCGCCGACCGCTTCCACCACGCCAACCATTTCATGGCCCACGGTAATTCCCGGCACAGCACGCGGTACCGAGCCATGCTTAATATGCAAATCACTGGTGCAGATGCTTCCCAAGGTTACGCGCACAAGAGCATCACGCGCAGAAATAAGCTGCGGCTTGGCCTTTTCCTGCAGAGCAAACTTACCGTGTTCAATATAAGTCAATGCTTTCATAAATTTGCAGACCTTCTTTCGCTATTTTTTGCTTCACTAAAGCTCATATCGCTTCCCTCATTATATCATAATATTGACGCTGTGGATAATGACATCAGCAACATGTCACGCAATACTACCTTCGCTGTTAAATGCAATAAGCTTTCTGAATAAAGAAATCACAACTTTTTCGCTGATAAAAATACCGGAATGTGTTAAAATATTAGTTAGATTTTTTAGGAGGCTTTATCCATAATGCATCAATATCTCTTTTTTATCGGCGATTTTCCCATACGCATGTATGGTCTGATGCTCTGCACAGCAATTTTTCTGGCTACCGGCACTGCCTACTTTTTGGCTAAGCAGGACGGACGCTGGCACGAGCATATTTTAGACATCGGCATCTACGGCGGCTTTGCAGGCCTCATCGGCGGCAGGCTGTGGGATGTTTTCTTCTTCGACTGGGATTACTACAGCCATCATCTGCTGGAAATCCCCTTCGTATGGCAGGGAGGCATGGCCGTGCAGGGCGGTATGCTGGCAGGCATTGCTGCCGGTATTGTTTACTGCAAGCTGCATGACATCGACTGGGTAGCTCTGGCAGATATCGTTTCACCCTCTCTGCTTATCGGTCAGTCCATCGGACGCATGGCCAACCTGCTCAACGGTGACGCCTTCGGCACACCTACCGGAGGCAGCTTCGGCCTGCTGTACCCCGAAGGCACGCTGGCCTACAAAACTTACGGCCCTGTACCCCTGTGGCCGGCGGAAGTTTGGGAAGGCCAGCTGGATATCGTCATCTTTGCTCTGCTGCTTTTGTTCCGCACCACCAAGCATGCACGCGGTCAGGCTTTATGCATGTACGCCATGCTTTATTCCGTAGTCCGCTTCTTTTTGGAAATGCTGCGCGGTGACTACGCCGAGCCCTGGATGTTCGGACTGAAGTCCGCTCAGGCAACCAGCTTAGGTTTCTTCCTCGTTGCCTTAGGCTTCTTCATTTACTGCGGTTGGCTGGAAAAACATCAGCCTGCTGCTAAAGAAAAAGCTGTCGGCAAAAAATCTAAAAAATAATTTCAAAAAAAGTGTTGACAAGAAGCGTACTTTTCGCTATAATATCATTGTTGCTTGAAACAACAGCAACGCTGATGTGACTCTGTAGCTCAGTTGGATAGAGCGTTTGACTACGAATCAAAAGGTCGCAGGTTCGAATCCTGCCAGGGCCACCACTTGAAACTAAACTCTGTAACTTCGGTTACAGAGTTTTTTGTTTTTGCGGATAAAATATATTCTTCCGCTAACCGGTCCTCCCCCGCTTGTTCGCGCCACCTTTCAGCCTTATAATAAAGATATATAATCAAAACCGTGAGGTAACTTTATGAACGAAAAATATTCTACAATAGCCTGCATCATCCTGGCGTCCGGCGTAGGCCGCCGTTTCGGTGCCAACAAGCTGCTGACAGCCATCGACGGAGCGCCCATGCTGCAGCACATCCTTGATATCAGTCAAGGACTCTTTGCCAAGCGAATCGTTGTCACACGCCATAAAGAGGTTGCGGAAATCTGCGAGCAGCAGCAAATCCCCTGCCTGCTGCACGACAAGCCCTATCTGAGCGACACAGTGCGCCTGGGCACAGCTTATATAGAGCAACACCTGCCTCAGGCCGAGGGCCTGCTTTTTGCCGTTGGCGACCAGCCGCTTTTACAGCAGACAACACTTATCCGCCTTGCCGACAGCTTTTCAGCGCAGCCGCAAAAAATCCATCGTCTGTATTACGAAGAAACTCCCGGCAATCCTATCATCTTCCCTGCAAAATTTGCCGACGAACTGCAGCAGCTGCCGCAGGACAAAGGCGGTTCCGTACTGACAAAAAAATATCCTGAACTGGTAGTAAAAGTACCGGTTCAGGATATCAACGAGCTGCTGGATATCGATACCCAGCAGGATAAAACTAAGCTTGAGCGTCTTCGCCCCTATTCAGAATAACATTCAGCAGAATTGCTACAAAGGCTGCCGGAACAATACCGGATTCACCGAACATCATGCGCATAGCCTCCGGGCAGTGTGCCAGAATGCCGGGTGTAGCGCCCATGCCGTAGCCAACGCCTAAGGCAACGGAAATAATCGTCAGGCTGCGCGGATTGAGCTTCTCCTTGGTAACCAGCTGAATACCGCTGACAACAATAGAGGAGAACATCATTACAGCAGCGCCGCCCAAAACGGATTGCGGCATAATGGAAACCAAAGCGCCCAGCTTCGGAATCAGGCCGCAGAGAATCAAAAATACCGCACCTGTTGCCAAAGCAAAACGGTTAACAATCTTCGTCATCGCAACCAGACCTACATTCTGAGAGAACGAAGTATTAGGCAGTACGCCGAAGACAGCAGCAATAGCAGAGCCAATGCCGTCACAAATAACGCCGCCGGACAATTCCTTGTCCGTAGCTTCACGGTTCAGACCGCTTTCAACAACGGCGGAAATATCACCGACAGTTTCTACCGCAGTAACAACAAACATAATCAGCACCGGCATAATAGCACGCATATCAAATACGATATCAACCGGCATTAACTGAGGCACAGCAAACCAGGAAGCATTCGCTACCTTATCCCAATGCAGTACCCAGGATTTGGTGTATTCCACTCCGTCAGGCGTAACTGCGGTTGTAGGCAGCACAAAGCCCATGAAAATCGCAGCGATATAGCCGGCGATAATACCAAGCAGAATGGAAGAAGAGCTCAAAAAGCCTTTAGTGCCATGCTTAAAGAAAAGAATAACGCAAAGTACAAACAAGCCAAGCAGCAGGTTTTCGATAGAACCGAAGTCCTTCGTCTTGAAGCCACCGCCAAAGGAATTAATACCTACGGAAATCAGCGACAGACCGATGGACAGTACAACGGTACCGCAAACAACAGGCGGGAAGAAACGACGGATGCGCTTGAGGACCAGACCAAGCACTGCTTCAAAAACACCGCCGATAATCGAGGCACCCATAATAGCGCCATAGGCGACAACACCGCTGCCCAAGGTTGCAACGATACCGGCAAATACGCCGATAAAGCCGGAGCTTGTACCCATGATAATAGGCACCTTGCCACCGCAGGGACCAACGGAATATAATTGCAGTAATGTTACCAGACCTGCAACAATCATCGCATTCTGAATCAAAACAACCTGCAGCTGTTCAAAACCGGCACCGCCGACAATACCGCAGGCACCACCGATAATCAGAACCGGTGTAAGATTGCCGACAAACATAGCCAAAACATGCTGCAGACCTAAAGGAATAGCCGAGCTCAAAGACAGCTTGCCTTCAAACTTGTAGGCTTCCTCAGACAGTTTAACAAACTTAGACATATAAGCACCCCTTCATTTTTTCATGCATATATTTTATCGCATATCACGTCTTATTGTAAAGAAAATTACAGAGAAAATCCGTATAAATTTTAGCAGATAGCCTTTTTCGTTCGCACTTTAAGAGAGAAATATAAAAAGAGCACCTACGACGTACTTTTGCTACGTTAAGGTGCTCATGAGTTTTTATGTGCTTCCTATACTTTATATGCGTTCTGCTCTAAATTTAATTAATTGTGCCGCAATACTCACCGCAATCTCCGCCGGCGTTTCACTGCCTATGTCGATGCCGATGGGAGTGATAACACGCGCAAGCTGCTGTTCGCTGTAGCCGTCCGCCAGCAAAGCTGCTCTGGCCATGGCTGCTTTATTTTTGCTGCCCATAATGCCGATATAACCGACAGGCGTAGTCAACAGATAACGCTCCACATTGGCGTCATGCACATGACCGCGCGTCATTACCACCGCATAATCCTTTGCCGTAAGGCTGCAGACCTCCTGCAGCTTAGTAAAATCAACCTGCTGCACATGCTCCGCCTGCGGAAAGGCTGCTACGTCCGCAAACTCTTCCCTGTCATCCAGCACGATGCATTTAAAACCGAGATGACTCAAAAGCGGCACTAGCTCACGCGCAACATGACCTGCGCCGAAAACATAAACAGCACCGTCATAATCAAACTGCTCTGCATAATAAGTACAGCCATCTATATTGATTACACCTCTGCGACCTGCAAGCGGCAGATCTTTTTTTATTTGCGGCAGTGCATTGACCTCACCCAAAGGCAGTAAAAACCACCAGGGAGCACGCTGCTTCATTGCACTAAGAGCTTCCTCTGCTAAATTCCCTGTTTCTTCCCCCACAGGCAGGTAGCAGAACTGTACCTGGCAGCTACCGCCGCAGGCCATGCCTGCTGCCGGAGAAAGGTCAAACGTTTTTACAAAACTGCCGCCACCATTCTGCAGACGCTGCTGTGCCAGCTGCTGCGCCGCGTATTCCATACCGCCGCCGCCGATGGTTCCGTAAAGCAAACCCTTTTCTCCGACTAGCATATAGGCGCCGCTGGTACGCGGGGTAGAGCCTTCGCTTTCAATCAATGCAACAAGATAACAAGGCTGCGAATCCAAAGCCTGCGCCCGTATTTTTTTCATTAAACCCTTCATTTTTGTTTCTCCTGTGCATAACGGCAGACTAATTCCAAGACGCTGCCGGCAATGCAGCGCGCCTTATCCGAAATCGTAAAGCAGTTGGCCAGCTCCTCCTTACGCGGGTCGATATCGGCAATTTTAAAGCCTTCGGTAACAGCAAAGCCATCGCGAATCATGCCGCGAATCAGACCGGACAGTGTTGCCTTTACCGCCACCTGATTAGCGCCATCGGTAATAGTTGCAATAGTTGCGCCCTTTTCTACAATGCTGCCTATATCATGAACTACGTGCAGAACGCCAGCGCAGGGTGCGTGCAGTACACGCTCCTTGCTATAGCCTGCGATATTACCGGGTACGCCGCTGTTAGGTGCAGCACTGCCGCTGCGGATAATGCGCCCAAGGTTATGGCCACGCTTAGTTTCTACAATCACGTCGGCATCATCGCCCACGCTAAAGCCGGGACCCAAGGCAATAACGAGCGGCGCCATTTTGCTGTTCGTTCCCAGGTTACGCTTGGCGATAATCGCATCAATAACAATATCAGGCGCAAAAGCACGCACACTGTCCGCTGCTTCATCAACCAGCACCGGTACTTCATCATGCTCCCAGACAACATCTGCCTCAGGCAGAGAGTTTATCAATCTTGCAGTGAGTCCTTCTACCTGAGCGCTGCCTTGGTACACCGCTTCGCACAGCGCCACCTGTCGACGAATTGCCGCAGGCTTAGCGCATTCCAGCACTAAAACCTTAAAGCCTGCACCCCACAAGCGATGGATAACGCCTGTTGCCAGGTCACCGCCACCGCGTACAATAATCTTCAGCATTTGTTATTCTCCCCTTTCACGAAGCCATATTCTATGCTCGTCCATGCCTGCACTCACTAACAGCCGACGTATTTCTTCCTGTTGCGTTGCTTTTAGCAAGTCACATTTATTCAATACAATATAATAAGCACGTGCGCCTACATTTTTGCGTGCTCCCTGCTCCGAAAGCAGCAGCGAAGCAAGCATTTGCGCATCGATGATTTTTTCTGCGCTGCAGCCTAAAAGCGCTGCCGCCATCTGCGAACGCTGGCAGGCCTGCGCCAACGAACAGCCTAAAGCATCCATACCCGCAACAGCCAGCACAATATCACTGTCAGGCAAAAGCACAGGCTCATGCTCTGCAGAAGCCTTGCAAGGATGATGTCTGGAACCGTCAGCCTCACACAAAATCACGTCAGCCTGCAGCTGCAGTGCTTCATATAAATCTTGCGGCGGTGCCGTCAGCTTACCTGTTGACAGCTCCGGTGTACCGATAACAGCATAGCGCCCCTGTTGCCACAAATCTTGTACTGCCACTGCGTCCGCAGCAAAGCTGCCGTCCGCAGGCTGCAGGATATGCGTACTCGTCAGCACCAGAACTTTGCGTCCGCAGGCTGCCCACGCCGTTGCCAGCTCATACATAACCGTCGTTTTGCCGCCGCCGCCGACAAGGCAGATATTATGTTTCTTTCCATCACTGAAAAAATCAAAGGGACAGTGCGCCATCCGCTTCACCTCGCCAAAATTTACTTATATTATAACACACTCACTAAAAAAGGCTGTCGCTTGCCTGCGACAGCCTTTAATAACATTAGCCTTTATTTGCCTTGAGCAACAGCAGCGATAACTTCTTCAGTCAGATCTTTGCCGCCGAATACAACAGCACTTGCATCAACTACATTAGCAATGCCATGAGCTTTTGCTACCTGGCCGATAGTTTTGCGGATTTTTTCGCGGATAGGATTCAGCAGGGAAGCTTCCTTCTTATCTACCTGAGCGGATAATTTTTCACCCAGCTCACGTCTGCCCTTGTCATCAAGTTTCGGAGCCTTTTCGTTGAATTCATTTTCAGCCTTTTGGCGTTCCAGATTGATAACGCTCATAGTAGTCTGAATATCAGGATAGCTGCGGAAAACTCTTTCTACATTTACATATCCCAGTTCTTCGGCAGCAAACGCGCTGGTTGTGCAGGCCAAAGCCATAATCATAGCCATAATCAAAGTCAATAAGCTCTTTTTCATTAAAACAGTAACCTCTCTTCTTAAGATTTTAATACTAATATTATCTTACACTATTTCCTACAGAAAAGCAAGCTGTTTATAACTGCCCGCTCTGCCATGTACGCTCACGTAGCGGTGGTGCAGGATAAGCCTTACGGCTTGTTTTAAGTCCCTGGCGCACAAGGCATTCCGCCAGCGCCACCGGTGCCACCGCCGGGTCTACCACAGGAACACCCAGACGCTCACTGAGCGGGTGCGCCAAGCCTAAAAAGGATAAGCAGCCCAAAAGCAGTACCTGCACTCTGCCTGCCGCCAGCAAATCCCTGCCGGCTTTCGTGAGCAGATCCAGAACATGCTCACGGTCTGCCCACAAATCGACACCGCGGGCTTCAATGCCGCCGATTGCAGCAATACGCGCAGGATCTACACCGCACTGAGCGACAAAAAGCTGTTTTTCCGCATAGCGTGTCGTATCTGCCAGCAAAAGTCCGGCCTGCCTTCCTACCAGCGGTGCCAAAAGACAGCTCGCCTGACCGCCACCCACTACAGGTATGCTTACCACCTCACGACAGGCATCCACCGCGGGGTCACTGAAGCAGTACAGCACAACTGCGTCATAGCCTTCGCTTTCCGCACGCACAGCCATTTTGATAATCTCGGGCGCGGCAAGTGCGGCATCCAAAGCAGAATCAATTTCGATATGATTTTCCACAAGGCACTCCATGTGCAGCTCCACATCAGGACCTACATGCGCACTGAGCAGATGACAGCGTGCTGCCATCTGCTCAGGAGTAACCCCAAAGTCAGGATTAATTATAAATATTTTCATTCGTATATCCTTATACCAAAACAGAAGCCAGGAACTTCTTCGCACGTTCCGTTTTCGGATGGTTAAATACTTCATCCGGTGTACCGCTTTCAATCAGGTAACCGCCGTCCATGAAATAAACTGTATCCGATACGTCTTTAGCGAAGCCCATTTCGTGGGTAACCAGAACCATGGTAATACCGGTATTGGCCAGCTGCTTGATAACATCAAGTACCTCCTTGACCATTTCCGGATCAAGTGCGGAGGTAGGCTCGTCCAACAGCAGTACCTTCGGCTCCATCGCCAAAGCACGCGCAATAGCTACACGCTGCTTCTGGCCGCCGCTCAGACGGCTGGGATATTCATTGGCTTTGTCGGAAAGATTAACCTTGGCCAACAGCTTCATAGCCTTTTCTTTGGCCTCCTGCTTGGACAGACCGTTTACTACACGAGGAGCGTAGGTCATATTCTCCAGAACAGTCATATTGGCAAAAAGATTAAAATGCTGAAACACCATGCAGGCATTCTTGCGGATATCTTCAATTTTTATTTTAGAATTTACGATGTCCTTACCTTCGAATAAAATTGCTCCGCCGGTAGGCTGCTCCAACAGATTGATGCAACGCAGCAGCGTAGATTTTCCTGAACCGGAAGAACCGATAATAGTCACAACCTCACCTTTTTTTATTGTCAGGGAAACATCCTTAAGGACCTCTAAATTACCAAAGCTTTTAGACAGGTGTTGAATCTCAATCACTGACGCGCACCTTCTTTTCTAACAAACCGCCCAAAAAGTTCAGGGCCATAACCAAAACATAATAAACAGCAGCTGCTACGATAAAGGCTTCAAACGCACGGAAGGTTTTGGCCTGAATCAGATCCGCCCAACGCAGCGTATCGGCAACGCCGATAACGGAAACAAGGCTGGAATCTTTCAGCAGCATAATGCTTTCGTTGACCAGGGAAGGCAAAGCATTCTTAATAGCCTGCGGCAGAATAATATCCAGCAGGAAGCGATGCTTAGGCACACCTAAGGACATTGCACCCTCCCACTGACCTTTGTCGACAGCAAGAATACCGCCGCGCAGTGCTTCGGAAATATAGGCAGCACTGTTCAGTCCAAAGGAAAGCACGCCTGCCTCCAAGGCAGAAATAGTATAGCTCGTCAGCTGCGGTGTCGCAAAGTAAATCAGCATCAGCTGTACTAAAAGCGGTGTACCGCGGAAAACAGAAATATAAACCTTCGCCAGGAAGGAAAGCACTCTGTTCTTGGACAGGGTTATCAGCGCCAGGATAAAGCCGCCGAAAAAGCCCATAATCGTAGAAAAGAAAGTGAATTTAAGCGTAATCCAGACAGCGGTTGCCAAAAGCGGTATATAAGGTTCCAGAACGGAAAAATCTAACATCTGCTAATTCACCTCTTACAGCTTAGCAATATCCAGCTTTTCAATTGCAGCTTCGTATTCTTTAGTGCCTTCTTCACCCAGATGAGCTACAAGAATTTTGTGCAGCTCGCCATTGGTACGCATTTCTTTCAGGATTTCGTTGATTTTTTCAACATCCTTGGAATCCTTCGGCAAAGCAATAGCAAAGGTATCGTCTTTCACTACAGCTCCTTGCAGAACGTGCAGCTCAAGATCAGGATTTTGTTTTACGAAAACAGCAGCTTGGGAAGAATCAAACAGACCGGCAGCTAAACGGCCGTTTTTAATATCCTGAACAACCAGCGGAGTGGTATCCATTTCAACAACCTCGATACCGCCTACAGCTTTCAGCTCTTTAGCATAGGTAGTACCCATAGAAGCGCCGGCTTTTTTGCCCTTCAGTTTATCCATAGCGTCATAGCCTGCACCCTTTTTGCAGAGAATAGCCTTCATCGGGAAATAATAAGGCTTGGAGAAGGATACAACCTTTTCACGCTCGGAAGTCGGAGAAATTGCAGAGATAATAACATCAGCACGGCCGCTTTGCAGAGTCGGTACTAAAGAAGCGAATTTCATATCGGTGAATTCAATTTTCTTGTTCATCTTCTTGGCGATGTAGTGAGCGATATCAATATCAACACCCTGGTAATCCTTGGTGCCTTCCTTTACGGATTCAAACGGCGGGAAGGTGGAGTTGATAGCAACAACCCATTTGTCACCCTTGCCTGCATCAGCTGCAGCATCTTTTTTCTCGCCACCGCAGCCTACCAGCATCATAGCCAGCATTGCAGTTGCCAGGAAAGCAAAAATACTTTTCATTGTAAACTTTTTCATTAGAAAAACCCCTCTCAATTTTTAAAATCTGTTTACTCCGTACATTTAATGAGTAAACTTGCTCATATAATGAATTATTATACCATAGAATCAACGACACTGCCAACAGATTTTTTTAAATCAGTAATGAACCTCAATGTCATAACCCTTCTGCTTTAAAACATGTTTAGCGCAGGCTTCGTCAGTAGTAATCCAGGCTCCATTTTCTTTTGCATAATGAATAAATGAACGCAATGCGCGAACATATCCCGGACGACCGATAAACTGTGGATGCATGACAAAGTTAATGATACGTCCTTCATCTGCCAGCCCGTCAAACTCATCCTGCCAAATCTGCACCATTTCGCGTCCGCTGCGCAGGTAATAATGCTCAGGATGCTGCAGGGTGTACATGTCATAGGAGGTATCATCAACAATGCCATCCTTCGGCAGCTCCACGATAGGTATTTCCTTGCCATCTATCTGCAGCAGGAAAGGCCCGTCATTGTTGCGCCAGTTGGAGGAATAGATGCAACCGCGGTCCAGCCACAGCTGCTTATGAAAATCATGCACGATACCGTCAGGCATACGCACACCTACAGGACGTTTGCCGGTAAGCTTGCGGAAGATGGCGTCAACCTTATCCATCAGTGCATTTTCCTCTTCATAGGTATCCTTTACTTCATGCAGATAACCGTGATAGCCGATTTCATGTCCCTGCGCTGCAATGTATTGAATGATTTCCGGATGAATCTCCGCCGTATAGGCAGTAGTGAAAAAGGTTGCCTTAAGACCTTCCTCTTCCAGCATCTTCAGAATACGCGGCAAACCCTGCTTCGTGGCATAAAGACCGCGGGACATATGCACCAGATGACGTTCATTGATATCGTTGCGTGTAAGCCACAGAGTTTCCGCATCAATATCAAAGGAAAGCAGTAACGCTATGCGTTTATTATCAGGCCAGTTCCACTTCATCATGCTTCGCCTCCTTCCGCACGTTTAGCGTAAAAGTCCTTTACGTAACGCGCTACCTCTTCACAGCTGGCAAGCCATGCGCCGTTTGCCTTCATATAGGCAATAAAGCGCTCCAGCATGCGCACGCGGCTGCTGCGGCCGATGAGCTGCGGATGCAGCTTGAGAACCAAAATTTTATCACCCTCACTAGCAAGCTCGTCAAAATTATCCTTCCAGATATCGTAAACATAGTCCACCGGATAACTACAGGTGATAGTAGCTTCATCAGCATAGGAAAAATAAAACCAGGAGAAATCATCCAGCGTCGGCTCAGTAGGAAGCTCCACAAGAGGGTAGTTCTCATGCATGTAAGCCCAGTCGCAATCCTTAAGCGTAGAACCGTATAAATATCCACGTTCAGCCATCAGCTGCATGGCACAGTTTGGCAGCAAATCCAGCGGGCCGCGATAGCCGACAACCTTGCGGCCGCTTATTTTTTCCAGCAGCGCCTCACTTTTGGCCATATTCTCTCTTTCCTCATCAGCAGGCATATCTACAGAGGCTTCATGCAGATAGCCGTGATAGGCAAGCTCATGGCCTGCGTCCGCTATTTGCTGCACCTTATCGGCGTAAAGCTCCGCAATGCGTCCGGGAACAAAAAAAGTGGTTTTGAGCTGTTGGCGTGCAAGCATATCCAGACAACGCTTTAAGCCTTCATCAGGACCGTATTGGCCTCTGCTTGTGTCAGAAAAACCAATAGTACGCTTGCCGATTACAGATTTACGCAGCAGCTCCGCATCAAAATCAAAGGTAACCATAACGGCGATACGCTTGCCATTAGGCCAAACCATACCGTCACCATTTTTTAAAGTAAACATTCTTGCCTCCTCAGTAATTATTCAAACTTATTCAGTGAAATGAATCGCATTCTTGACAACTATTTAATTATGTCACCATCAGTATATAAATGTCAAATCACAGAAAATTAAAAACGCAGGCCATACGACCTGCGTTCACTTCGGTTTGCTGATGTAAGGTATTGGTGGGCCCAGTAGGGTTCGAACCTACGACCAGCCGGTTATGAGCCGGCGGCTCTACCACTGAGCTATAGGCCCATACAAGCTACCAAACAGTATTATTTTATAATAGTTACAGTTATTTGTCAACTATTATTCTAAGAAGTCCTTCAGCTTTTTGCTGCGGCTGGGGTGACGCAGCTTGCGCAACGCCTTAGCCTCAATCTGACGGATACGCTCACGGGTAACGCCAAAGTGCTGGCCAACCTCTTCCAAGGTACGGCTGCGGCCGTCCTCCAGACCAAAGCGCAGCTCCAACACCCGTTTCTCACGGATAGTAAGCGTTTCCAGAACCTCCTCCAGCTGCTCACGCAGCAGAGTAAAGGATGCAGCATCGGCAGGTGCCGGTGCATCGTGGTCCTCAATGAAATCGCCCAGATGCGAATCCTCCTCTTCACCGATAGGAGTTTCCAGAGAAACAGGCTCCTGCGCAATTTTCATAATCTCGCGCACTCTGTCAACAGAGGTATCCATTTCCTTGGCAATTTCTTCCGGCAAAGGCTCGCGGCCAAGCTCCTGCAGCAGCTGACGGGAAACACGGATAAGCTTGTTAATGGTTTCCACCATATGTACGGGAATACGGATAGTACGTGCCTGGTCGGCAATCGCACGGGTAATCGCCTGACGAATCCACCATGTAGCATAGGTACTGAACTTAAAGCCCTTGTTATAGTCAAATTTATCTACAGCCTTAATCAGGCCCAGGTTGCCCTCCTGAATCAAATCCAGGAACAGCATGCCGCGACCGACATAGCGCTTGGCAATACTTACTACCAGACGCAGGTTTGCTTCGGACAAGCACTGCTTAGCTTCGTCGCCCTGATGAGCAACTGCTTTCAACAGCTTTTCGAAATCCTCATCCAGATTGCAGTAGGCTTCAACAACAGCGGCATCCTTTTCTCTGCCGTCGCTCATACGCTCTTTGAGCTCGTTGAGAATAGCCTTAATCTGGTACAGCTTGTGATCATCTATATCGCTTGTTTCACGAGTTACCACGTACTGCTCACAGCCCGGAATCAGACATCTCTGTTCTGCCAGCAGGCGCTGCAGATGCAGACGCTCATCCTTGGTAAATTCAAAAATCAGGTTCTCATAATCATCAACAGTGTAAGGCTGGCCAACGCTCTGACGCTTTTTAATCATCTGAGATACACGGAAAACAGAACGCATATTAGTAATCTGCCATTCCTCTTGCAGGCTCTGACGCAGCTTTTCAATCAACTCACTGCCGCTGTCATCAGCAGTAAAAGCAGGCTCCTCCAGCTCAATCATTCTGCCGCGCTGAATACGCTCTGCCTGACGTCCCTTGTCCATACGCTTAGCGAGCTTGACCTCATCCTCACCGATAAGCAGCGGTACTCTGCCTATTTCCTTAAGGTACATGCGTACAGGATCGTCAATGCTGATGCCTTCGGGAACGCTCATGTTTTCCAGCTCACTGTTACTGGGCTCATCATTGTCCTCATCGTTTCCTACCAAAGGCAGTATATCTTCGTCGGAGGCGTTGTCATCATCAACAAGCTCCAGACCTTTACGTGTAATAACCTCATAGATATGCTCTACATCCTCGGTAGTAATATCTTCCAAAGTATTGGTGAGGCTCATTACATCGCCATAGGTGAGAACACCCTTATTAGCCTTACCCTTACGGATAAGCTCATCAATTTGCTCCTGCGTTATTTTAGTAGCTGTAGCCATGGTGTCCCCTCCTTCCTTATTTATTTTGGTTTCCATAGAGTTTTTTGATTTCATTCTTTATCCTTTGACTTTCCATTAATTCACTGAGAAAACGCTCATCTGCCGATCTTTCGTATTCATCCGCCAGCAGACGATGCTTTTCATATTCTTTTTCCAGACGAAGCCGCCGCATCTGCCTAAGGCAGTCCTGCATAAGCTTATCCATATCTCCTTCCGGAAGCTGATGTGCCAAAATACGTGCCAACGCTGTCTGCGCCGCATCGTCCAGGACATTATTCAGCTTATCCGTTGTATAAGCGGTGCCAAGCTCGCACAACCTGTCAAACAGCTGTGCCAGCACAGCATCTTCAAAGCCTGTTTCCTTTACCTCCGCACGGCATTCGTCACACAGCTGCGGCTGCTCCAAAAGCAATCTCAGAAGCAGCTCCTCCGCCTGCTGACCGATACCGGCGCTTTTTTCCTCCGGAATCACCGTCTGCTGCACAGTTTGCTGTCTGCCGCCTTTGCGTGCTGCCTTGCGGTATTCTTCCGCAATCAGGCCTTCATCAATAGTCAGCCGCTGTGCCAGCCTCCGGATATGCTCCGATGCTTCAATTTCATTTTGACATTCTAATAGGAATGGTAGTATATTCGACACAGCCTCTACTTTTCCTGCTAAATTAGCAATATTATTTTGCAGGATAGTTTCATCTATTTGAAAATCAATACCATTCTGCGCCACCGCCAGCACCTGGGCGAAAGCATCATGGCCATGCTGACGGACATATTCGTCAGGATCCTTGCCGTCAGGCACGCCTGCTATGCGTACCTTCAGCCCTGCTTCCCGAGCAATGCTCACTGCCCGCACCGAAGCCTTACGTCCGGCACTGTCGCTGTCATAGCAGAAGATAACCTCCTCCGCCAGGCGCTGCAGCAGCTTGGCCTGCTCCTGCGAAAAGGCCGTACCCATAGACGCTACCACATTATCAAAGCCAGCAGCATGCAGGCTGATAGCATCCATATAGCCTTCTACTACTACAGCCTTACCGCTTTTACGGATAGCCTTCAAGGCTATATCCAGACCAAAAAGCAGCCTTCGCTTATTGAACCACTGCGTTTCCGCTGTATTCAGATATTTAGGTGTGCTGTTGTCCAGCACGCGCCCGCCAAAGCCGACTATACGGCCGCGAGCATCACGGATTGGAATAATCACCCTGTTGCGGAACTTGTCATAATAGCCGCCGCGTCCTTGTGCTGCCAGGCCGGCAGCCTCCAAAACCTGCGGCTGGTAGCCACGCTTGCCCAATGAGGTGACAAGTGCCGTAAAGTTATTCAGCGCATAGCCTATGCCAAAGCTGGCAATAATCTCTCTGCTGATGCCACGCCCGGCAAGATATGCCAGCGCCGGTTCACCATAAGCAGTTTTTGTCAGACAGGCCTGAAAGAATTTTGACGCCAGCTCGTTAGCACTGTAAATGCTTTCTCTTTGTTTCTCGCGTGCAATTTCGGCGGCCGTTTTCTGCTTTTCCGGTATCGGAATACCATATCTGCCAGCCAGCAGCTTTAATGCATACATAAAGCTGCAGTTTTCGATTTTCATAATAAACTTAAAAATATCTCCGCCCTCATGGCAGCCAAAGCAATAAAACATGCTCTTGCCGGGGTTCACCGAAAAGGACGGTGTTTTCTCTCCGTGAAACGGGCAGCAGCCCCAATAGTTCTGGCCTTTCTTTTTCAACGGCACGTAACCGGAGATTATTTCTACCATATCAGTTGTGCTACGCACCTGCTCTTTAAAGTTTTCAAAATCTCCGTTCATTGCCCTCTCCGCCTCCAACTACTATATCACACATAATTTATATTCAATGTATAAAGGAAAAATCCTCTTTTTTTCTAAAAAAATCTTTTTTAGCGCTTGCGCCGACTCTCTAAAAATACTATAATAAAGAGTAAACTAAAAATTCCTCCTGTTTTTTCATGCTTCAAGAGGTGATTTATTCATGAAGAAATTGCTTTTAATATTAACTATGCTTGTTATGATGCTGCCTTCTATGTGCTTTGCCGATCCGGTAATCAAGAGTGACAGCCGTACCTTTAATCCGCTTACAGGTGTCTATGACCTGCAGGGAAATGTTTTCGTACAGTTCCCCGCCCATGACACTACCTTAACCATTACCGGCGATGCCACTAAGGTATATCTTTATGCTATGGAGGTTCACGGCCAGGGAAATATTCATCTGAGCTTCGGCGATATGAGCTTTGCCTGCGATAAGGTAGATGTATATCATTCCGACAGAACCGCTTATGTAAACGGCAATCTTGTTTTCAATGATAACGCCAATAAAATCACCGCAGACAGCGGCAGCTACTGCTGGAAAACGAAAATTGCAGCCTTCCACGGTAATGTAACCGTCAACGGTCAGCCGCATGACGGTGATGTCGCTTATAACGTCATGGAAAAGCAAATTACAGCGCAGTAAATATTTGCACTAACCAAAATAGCCCATGCTTTACAATCCGTAAGGCATGGGTTTTTCTGTTGCCAAAAAACAGGCTGCCGGTATATCCGACAGCCTGCATAAGCTTTAAAAATATTCGTTATTGTAGGTGCGGCATTTAGGAAAGAGCTCATCGAGCAGCTGCAGCTTCCGCACATCGCTGCATTTGATGCGCCCTGCCTCCCACAGCTCGCTGGCGCTGAACGCACCGAAGTAAAGCTGAGTAAAGGTGCCCATGTCCATGGTAACCTCCTCCTGCTCCAGCGTGCTGACTGCCTCCAGCTTTCCCGGTGATGTGCGCAGCTGCAGCAGATGATTATTGCGCTCAATCATCTTATCCGTAAGCAGTACGACAACACTGCCGCTGCTCATGCTTTCTGCTACCGGCAGCTTGGCGAGCGCCAAACGCGCATCAAGGCAGCGTGCCATCATAAACGGCTGCAGTCTGCCCGTAAGCGCCTGGTCCGCAAAGCCAAGATATGTTTTATCCCACGGCTCCGCCAGCCAGCAAAGCTCCTGCGCCTCGCTTCTGTGTCCTGCGGCGTATTGCAGCAGACGATTCTTCGCTGGAGCATCCTGTGCCAGCAGCTCCTGTACATTGAACGTGCCGTCATTCAGCGAGTAAAGCATATAGCCCACTGCTTCCCCCGCACGATAAACAACAGCGCACAGCACATTTTCCTGCGTAACTACAGACAACAGCTTGCGCCATTGGAACGCAGTGCGCTGCGGTACGCCGTTCCATGCTGCGGTAACACTTGCGTAAATATCTGCCAAAGGATTGCAAGGCTGAGCTTTTTCCTCAGTCACAGATTGCAGCAAAGAAACTAAATCCAGACGTTCTACCGATAGGTCATCACCAATTGCAGGAATTTGCAGCTTTGCCAAAGGCATTTTATATTCATGACGATAGTAGCAGTAGGCAAATTCGTATGGCAGATAAATACCAGCGCTTATCGGCATCAGCGTTACAAACGGAAAGCCCTGTGAGCGCAGTACTTCAAAGGCAGTTTCTAAAAGCGGACGCAACAGGTGCTGCCCACGTGCTTCCGGAGCAGTGGCAATGCCCACCAGATACGGCACCAGCATCTCCTGCCCACGCAAACGCAGCATATAGGGATTGACGTGCAGCATTGTGCGCAGTCTTTCGTCATCACCGACCTTGTCAAATCCACCGATAACCATATTATCCTTGCCGCAGTACTGCTCAAAATAGTACTGAAAGAAAGGCTCTGTCTTTTTTTCAAAGCAATAGTCCCAAAGCTCCTCCGCCTGGTACATACGCTCCTTGCTCACGACACGGTAAATCATAAGCTACCTCACCCGATAATTACATTATATTTTTGCACCATAAATTCCGGATGCAACGCCATTTTTGCTTCACGCAGACCGGGGTGTCCCATATCCTCCTCACGGTTGAGATATTTTACATCCGTCCAGGCATGAGCGGCGAACTCCTTGGTAATAGCAGTATACAAACCGCGTACATCATGACGCGCCTTTTCTACATGCAGCACCGCTGTATCGTCGTTAATCTTCTTGCCAAAGCTGAAGGCCTGAATTTTACCGTCGAAACGGATAGCACCGCCGCGCAGCTCCAGCTGTTCAAAGCTCAGGAAGGCCTCCTGAATAGCATATTTTTCGCACAACAGCGAAGGATCCTCCGCCATATGCTCATCACACCAGCGCTCGCCGAAGTTCAGGCATTCCATCATATTATCCATGGTAATCGGCTCATAGACAAAATCAGGATGCGCCTTGACGAAGGCATTGTAGTGATTCTTCTGTCCGTGCAGCTTGCGGCCGGAAAGCGTTGCCAGCTTTTCCTGCAGATATACATAATCCCAGTTATCGCGGTCTTCTTCATAGGTCAGACCCGGCATCACGCGCTCAAAGCGCTCCTTGGTAAAATCATAGATACCATGCATTTCAAACGGTTTGCCCTGATGCTCCTCCTTCAGCTCCTGCATCAGACGCGGCAAATCCTCATCGCGTCCGCCAAAAGGCTGAATGTAAAAATCAACGTTGTTGCGTTTAACCTTCAGCAACAGGAAATCGTGCGCTACGCACCAATAAATATGATAGCAGTCACGCCAGACAAAAAGATTGGAAAAGGCACATTCGCTGCCATTTTGATGTGATTTTGATATATAGCTTTCAAACAATGGCTTTTGCGCCAATGTTACAGGTTTAAATTCTAAAATACTGATAACCCCCTAAAAAACTCATTACTGCTTGTATATTATAGCATATGAAATATAGCTTGCGTCATTGTAATTGCATTTTTAACATTAACTTCACAAAACAGATAACTGCTATCCGTTGTACATATTATAATATGCTGTTTCAGCTTTTCTGTAAAGTATGCACAAAAAAGTGCTTCAGTTACCAAAAGGTTACTGAGCAGTCTTAAGCATAAGCAGAAAATAACCGCACAGCTTTTACACCGGCGGTTATTATCGCTATCTGTTAAATACGACGCGTATAAATACATTATATTATTGCGAATTCCTGCTTAATTAAACTGACGCAGGCGCTTTTTGACCTGCTTGGCCAGCCAAATACCGGCAACAGCCGTCAGCAGCTGCGGTACGCTCATCGCAAACATAACAGTCTTGCGCAGCGCAGGATTCGGCAGCGCCAAAAAGCCCAGCACAATCCAGGCTGCCAGCAGCATAACGCAGGCCTTTGCCAAAGGCGGTACAGATAAAGACAGCTTACGCCTGCCCTTAAACTGACGCACGAGCAGCACAAATATAAAATTGCCCAACCAGATTACGGGAATCAGAAGCGGCAGCAGCACCTGCCCCTGCACGTAAGCAGTCAGCGGCAGCAAAAACGCCAGCAAAAGTGCTGTCTTCAGGCCGCCCAGTTGCAACGTGAGCACCAGCATCATATGCACCAGAGTACCGATGATAAACGTAGAAAGCAACTGCGGCATCGGCAGCACCAAACGCAGCGATTGCAGCGCCAACGCCAAAGCCACCAATAACGCTCCACGCACCAGCTTGCTGTTATTCATGCTTAGCAGGGCATTCTTTAGCTACAAATGCCATATATGCATCCTGCAGCTTTTGTGTCAGCTCGCCAACCTTACCGTCAGCAACAAAGCTGCGGTCGATTTTGGTAACAGGCATAAATTCGCAACGCGGTCCGCAGAGGAAGGCTTCGTCTGCTTTGAGTGCGAAATCCTTATCAAAAGCTCTTTCGATAATCTGCAGGTCCAGGTCTTTGGACAGGCGTTCCATCAGCAGACGGCGAGTAATGTTTTTATGGATAAAGTTGTTTTCGGGATGAGTCCACAGAATACCGTCTTTATAAATGAAGAAGCTTGCTTCCGTGCTTTCGGTAATTTTACCGTCGCGAACAAACAGGGAATCAAAAGCATTGCCGATAACAGCCTTCTGTTTAGCCATTACCTCCGGCAGACGGTTCAGAGTATTGATATCGCAGCGCGCCCAACGTACGTCCTCAACAGTAATAACATTTACACCCTTGGCACGTTTTTCAGCCAGTGCCTCGCGGTCAACCGGTACAGCATACATAGTCAGATGCGGAATGCTCTGCTCCGGATAGGACAGGGCATAAGCACCGCTGCCACGAGTTACCTGCGTATAGATTTCGCAGTCCTGCAGACCGGTTGCGGCCAGCAGGCTTTCATGGAACTCTACCAGCTCTTCAATCATGTAAACGCCGGGGATTTTTACCGCGATTACAGAATCAAATAAATTGTTCATATGCGGCAGCAAAGCAAAGCAACGGCCGTTATAAACCGGTACAATTTCAAAAACACCGTCACCGAAATTATGGCCGCGGTCATTGACATCAATAAATGCTTCAGCTTCCGGCATAATCTCGCCATCTACCAAAACTAATTTTTCTTGTTGATTTTCGTTCATCTTTATTCCTCCAATTGCGCAAGTCACAATAAATTAACATAATAAAGCATTATTTATGCAATAAGTTCAGTCAAAAATATTGTATAATATATATTGAGATTATTTGTTTTGCAGTCTGCAGGGCTTGTAAAAAGCTTATGACTACATTTCAATTATTATACACCATTTAAAGCCATTTTGGCAAAAAATATCGCAAAGGAGATTCCCATGACTCATCTGCCTACTATTATTAATGATTTAGCAATGATTTTGCTTGTAGCCGGCGTCACGACTATTCTTTTCAAGAAAATTAATCAGCCGTTGGTGCTTGGTTACATTGTTGCCGGCTTCATCACCGGTCCGCATTTCAACTTCTTCCCGACAATTACCGATAAGGCCAACGTCCACGCCTGGTCGGAAATCGGCGTTATCTTCCTGCTGTTCGCGCTGGGACTGGAGTTCAGCTTTTACAAGCTGAAAAGCGTAGGCAGTACAGCCTTTATCGCCACTGCGGTAGAAATCGGCGGCATGCTGGCCGTTGGCTACTTCGCCGGTACGCTGCTGGGCTGGAATCATATGGACAGCCTCTTTTTAGGCGGTATGCTTTCTATGTCCTCCACCACGATTATCATCAAGGCCTTTGATGACTTAAAGCTCAGAGCGCAGCGCTTTACGGAAATCGTTTTCGGCGTACTGATTATTGAAGATATCGCCGGTATCGTGATGATGGTGCTGTTGGCAACTATGGCTGTAGCCAGCGCCGATGTTTCCACGATGGAGCTGCTCCTCAGCATCGGACGCTTGATTTTCTTCCTCGTTTTATGGTTTGTTCTTGGTATGTATCTTGTTCCCAGCTTCTTTAAATGGGCCAAGCAGCTGATGAACGAAGAAACACTGGTAGTTGTTTCCATCGGCCTGTGCCTCGGTATGGTTGTACTGGCAACTCAGCTCGGCTTCTCCTCCGCTTTGGGTGCCTTCATCATGGGCTCCTTGATTGCCGAAGCACCTAACGCCGAAAAAATCGAGCACCTCGTTGCTCCTATCAAGGATTTGTTCGGCGCTGTCTTTTTCGTATCCGTCGGCATGATGGTAGATCCCGCTATCCTGCTGGAGCAGGCACTGCCTATTTTCGTGCTGGTAGTAGCAACAATTATCGGCAAGCTGATTTTCTCCACCGGCGGTGTACTTGCCTCCGGGCAGAGCCTCAACACCTCTGTACACTGCGGCTTCAGCCTGGCACAGATCGGTGAATTCTCCTTTATTATCGCTTCCCTCGGCATGAGCCTCGGCGTAATCAGCAGCTTTTTATATCCGATTATCGTAGCGGTATCCGTAATCACTACCTTTACCACACCCTTCTGCATCATGGCAGCCGAGCCTTTCTACCAGCTGGTGCTGAAGCTGTTGCCGCCTCAGGCTAAAAGCTGGCTTGACCGTTACACCGGCACCAATACTGACGATGACAAGGATCAGGACTGGAAGAATCTGCTTACCGGTTACACCATGCGTATGCTGATTTTCATCACCCTGCTGGCAGCCATTGCCTTGGGTGCGGAATATTATCTGCTGCCTTATTTGGGCAACACCTTAAAGCTGCCGTATAGCAGACTGCTGACCGCCGCAGCCACCTTTATCATCATGTCGCCGATTTTGCGTGCGGTGCTCGTCAACCGCGCCGGCAACGGTGATTTGTTCTCCAAGCTCTGGTTTAAAAAGCGTGCTAACCATCTGCCGTTAATGTTCCTGGTATTCGGCAAGCTGCTCGTTGCTTCTGCTTCGCTGTACTTCATCTTCCACACACTGCTGAAGCTGCATGGCTTTCTGGCCTGCGTTTCTATATTGCTGGCAGCCTACTTCATCTCCTCCTCCGACTGGCTGATGAGCGAATATCTGCGCATCGAATCACGCTTTTTGGTAAACCTCAACGAAAAGCACATGCGCAAGCATCGTGAAAGTGCTCCCGATGACAGTCGTACTTGGTTCGATGAGGATTTGCAGCTAGTTTATTACGATTTGCAAAATGACTCCTCTATAATCGGCAAAACTCTGCGCAGTCTCGGCTTCCGCGAAAGCTACGGCTGTAACGTACTGCAGCTTTTGGGCAGCCATCGCACTGTTGATATGCCCGGTGGCGAGCAGATAGTTGAGCAGGGAGATAAGCTGCTGCTCATCGGTACCAGCAGCCAGCTGCAGGTTTTTGACGCTGCCGTAAGACAGCGCAGCTTAGGCCTTAAACGCTGCGATTTGCCGCAAAGCCTGCGTGAATTCATGCTGGATAACCACCAAAATAAACCGGAACAACAATTCCTCTCACTGGCGATTACCATCGACAAGCATTCGCCTATTTTGGGAACCTCACTGAAGGCTGCCGATTTGCGCAACAAATGGAGCTGTCTTGTTGTCGGTCTGGAGCGTGGTGCCTTTACTATTACCAACCCCCATGTTTCTCTCGTATTCGAAGAAAACGATTTGCTTTGGGTATTGGGCAAGCAAAAGATGATGAACACCTTAATCAGAGAAGAAATTTTGTAATACCGTTTTACAGTATATCTGTATATATTAAGCCGCTGTTTTTCGCAGCGGCTTTTTTCATGCGATTATTCCTCGCAGCTGCAAGGCCTTTACCGCATCCTCCATCGTCTGCATGCCGTAGCGCACGCCGGTCTGCAAATAGGACTGCAGTTGGTGCGTACGCCCCTCACGAATAAGATTGCGTAAGGCAGGCGTTGCAACCAGCACCTCAAAGGCCGCAACTCGTCCGGCTTTGTCACAGCGCGGCAACAGCCTCTGGCAGCAAATTCCGAGCAAGCAGTCAGCCAACTGCGTACACACATGCTGCCTGTCGGGCAGTACGTCAAGAATACGGTTTACCGTGCCTGCAGCATCCTGCGTGTGCAGCGTAGCTAAAACAAGGTGCCCTGTTTCCGCCGCCGTCAGCGCTATACCGATTGTTTCCGCATCTCTGAGCTCGCCCACCATAATCACATCCGGGTCCTGCCTGAGCGCACTGCGCAGACCGCTGGCAAAACTCCTTGTATCACGCCCCACCTCACGCTGGTTAATCAGCGCCAAGCCAGCAGGATAAACATATTCTATCGGGTCCTCCAGCGTCAGCACGTGCACAGCGCGCGTTTGATTTATCTGCTGTACCAGCGAGGCAAGCGTGGTGCTTTTGCCGCTGCCTGTGGCACCTGTAACAAGTAATAGACCGCTGTTGCGGTCAGCAAGCTGACTGACAATTTGCGGCAGGCCAAGACTGTTGCAGTCAGGAATATCCTTCGGGAGCAGACGGATCGCCGCCGCATAGCCATTGCCAAGACGATAAACATTGAGCCGGCAGCGCTCCTGCATACCGTCACTAAAAGCAGTATCAAGCTCACCTGTCTGCAGCAGCTGCTGTTTTTCCTGCTCCGGCAGCAGGGCAAGCAACTCCTTCTCCAGCTTTTCCCGGGAAATATTTACGTTTTCTAAAGGCTGCAGGCTGCCATCTATGCGCACTATCGGTGCACTCGCAGGCTTAAGATGCAAATCGCTTGCTCCCATCTTGCGTGCCAAAGGCAGCAGCTTATCAAGCATAATCAGCCTCCCCGGTAATCCCGACGCGCCACAATTCTTCAACCGTTGTTGCCCCCTGCAGTACCTTCGCTACTGCGTCGGCGTACAGGCTGCGCCATCCCTGCTTGCGCGCCTCCTGCAAAAGCTCTGCTTCATCAGCGCCGTTGACTAAAAGCTGCTGCATCCGTTTATCAAACACAACTAGCTCATGCAAAGCCAAACGCCCTCGGTAACCTGTGCCATGACAATGCTCACAGCCGTGAATCTGCACTACCTGCAGCCTTTCATCAGCCCTGCGCCCAAGATACTGCAGCTCCGCTGCAGTCGCCAAACGACGCTCACCGCAATGGCGGCACGGACGGCGCAGCAAACGCTGTGCCAGCACACCGCGCAAACCGGCAGCCAGTAGATAATCGGCAATCCCCATGTCCAGCAGACGATAAACTGTACCGATGGCATCGTTCGTGTGCAGCGTGCTCAAAACTAAATGACCTGTAAGCGCTGCATGCACCGACATCGCCGCCGTTTCCTCATCTCTGATTTCACCCAGCATGATAACATCCGGATCCTGACGCACCACCGAACGCAAGCCAGCCGCAAAGGTCAGCCCGCTCCTGCGGTTGACCGCCACCTGATTGATTCCCGGCAGCTTGTATTCCACCGGGTCCTCCAACGTGATAATGTTGCTGGCAGCAGCATCAAGCTCCTGCAGCGTCGCATAAAGTGTAGTCGTTTTGCCGCTGCCGGTAGGCCCCGTCAGAAGCACCAAACCGTTCGGCTGATGAAAAAGCTGCCGGTAACGCTGCAAATTATCATCGCTGAACTGCAGCTGCTCCAGCTGCAGCAAATTATCCTGACGCTGCAGAAAACGAATGGCCAGCTTTTCGCCGTTCACCGTCGGCAGGCTGGATAAACGCAAATCAACCTCGCTGCCTTCATGCTCTAGCAGCAGCCTGCCGTCCTGCGGTACTCTTTTTTCGGCAATATCCATACCGCTCCACACCTTCAGCTGCGTCAGCAGCGTGCTTTGCTGTGAGTGCGGCAGCACACACAGCTGTTGCAGCAGGCCGTCAACACGTATGCGCACACGCACTCCCTGTCCGTCAGGCTCGATATGCAAATCACTTGCCCCCTGAACCAATGCCAGATGCAGCAAATCCTCCGCCAGTTTGTTATTACGCAAGCCCTCCATTGTATCACCTCATTTTTCTTTTGTTGCATTCATTGTAGCATAAAAAAAGCGAAATGCAATATGATAATTTGAAATTTTCTCTATTTTCTTAATTTTCACTTGAAATTATTCTCTGCTTGCGCTAAAATGAAAAATGAAATTTACTATGCAACGCTTGTTGTCATCCTCTTAACGGATAACACTGAAAGGAGCCATTATGCTAAAACGATTTTTCCCGTTAATTTTCATCAGTCTGCTGCTCGCTTTAACTATGCCCTGCAACGCCCAAAATAAGCTCACCAATCCCTTTTTGCCTTCCCCCGCCGCCAACGTCGGCAAAGCTGCTGCAGTAAACGTTCCCGCACTACCGCAGCCCGTCAGCGAACGCCTGGCCTGCTATCCCTTGAGCTACGCCAGAGCCAAGGACGTGCAGGAAGCATTGGCTCCGCACTTCGGCTCCAAGCTCAGTCTTGACAATATCACCAACAGCCTCATCCTTTTGGGCGACGAACTATGCCACGCACGCTTAAAGCAGCTGCTGCCCAAGCTGGATGTCCCTACAAGGCAGGTAACGTTGGAAGCAAAAATCATCGCTGTCAGCCGCGAAGACAGCAAAAACCTGGGCGTGCGTTGGGACTGGGACACGATTCCCCAACGTAAGCAGGAAACGAACGACAGTGACAGCGACAGCAGCAATTATGACGGCAGCTTTAAATTTTGGCGTGGCTTTGCCTTCCGTTTCAATGCTACGCTCAATGCCCTCATCAGCAACGGTAAGGCGCGCATTTTGGCAACACCGCGCATCATCACCATCCCCGGCAAAGAAGCCAGCATTTTCATCGGTGACCACATCCCCGTACAGACAGAAAAGCACGACAGCAGCGGCAGCTATACGGCAACGGAATATCTTGACGCCGGCATCAAGCTGCAATATGCCCCCATCATCAGCGAGGACGGCAAAATGGTTACTGCCAGCGTCCACACTGAGGTAAGCACGCCTGTGCTCATAAGTGAATTGAAAAACTACCGCATCACCAGCCGTACCGCCGACACCAACGTGCGCATGTACAGCGGCGAAACACTGGTTATCGGCGGTCTTATCAGCGAGGAACAGCAGCGTACAATGCAAAAGGTGCCTTTTTTGAGCAAGATTCCTCTATTGGGCGAGCTGTTTAAAAACCGTTCGCGTTCGCACAGCAAGACGGAGGTTTTGCTGCTTTTAACGCCGCACATTACGGAAGCAGGCGCTTCACCGGCGATTTATAATGAGGGGCTGGAGAAGGAAGAGAAGTCTTAATTATACAAATCAGCCAGCGTCACAAGCGTCACTTCACCACGCTGCGCTGCCTGCAGCAAGCCCTCAGTGAAGCCGCCTTTAGAAAAAATATAAAAATAATACTTTGTTCCCTTGCCAAAAACTCTTGCGTAATCGCGTAAAAGCTCCAGCTCGTCTAAACCGATTTTCTCATTACGATATTTGCAAGAACCGATAATATAAGCATCTGGTGTAATTCCTGTTGCGACAATATCAATCTGCACCTGCTTCTTCTTTTGCGCATCCGTCCCCCACCATTGCCCGATATCAACAAGCTCAATAGGCAAGCTCTTCGCATAATACAGCAAGTAATCCTGACACATTTTTTCAAAAACAAGTCCCATGTAATCTGAAAAATAGCGTTTTACCGTTTGCGAATAAATCCTTGCAATCCTACCAGAATCAATGGCATTCACATTATTCGGCACAAACTTATACCAGAAACGGAAAAAATTATCTGCTAAAAGATAAATCGTCTTGCGCCCTGCTTTTTCTGTGAGCGGCGTTTCCTTTTTTACTATTCCTAATTCCATCAACGTTTTTAAGTACTTTAAAACAGTCGTGCTTGTCTCCTGCACTTTGCCGCAGATATCAGCAGCTCGTGAAGAACCTTCAGCAATAGCTTTAATAATAGCATTATAAATTGCCGGCTCACGTAACTCCTGCTTAAGCAAATTAGCTGGTTCTTCATACAAATAGCCCGAACGATCAAATAAATTGGTCAGCAACGCTTCATCAATATCTTTCTTTACGCCCAGCTTGTTAATATAATGTGGCACGCCACCAGTAATGCCATAAATCAAAGCATTGTCTTCATACGTCAGCTCAGGATGGAATACTGCTGTCTCTTTATAATCCAGCGGCTCAATTTTAAACTGACCTGTTCTTCTGCCATACAGCGGACTTTCCTGCCCCAGCACCTGATTTTCCATGAAGCTCATAGACGAACCACACAAAATCAAATAAAGTTTTCCCTTGCTCCATTGGTGATCAATTAAATGCTGAAGCATTGCTGAGATGGCAGGTTTAGCTTTTGCTAAATAAGGATATTCGTCAATAACAAACACAAGCCTCTGCTCACGCGCCAACTCCGTTATCTCTGCTAAAGCATCATCATAACTTTTAAACTCCGGCGCAACCACAGCGTCAGGCTTTTCGTAATTCATAATTGCTTTTGATAAAACCTTTAAATTTTCTTTCCCCGTTGTATTGAGCGCAGAAAAAAATATCGTTGGCTTATCTGCACAAAACTTGTTAATCAAGGCTGTTTTGCCTACACGACGACGGCCATAAATAATCAGGCACTCAAAGTCTTCATTTTCATAACGTGCATTAAGCTTGCGCAATTCTTCTTCACGACAATAAAATTTTTCCATCTGCTTCACCACCATTCGAAATCATACAACTCACGATTATGTTACTCATGAGTATGTTACTTACGAGTATTATAATCTAAGTTGTGAGGAATTGCAAGGGGAGGACTTTTTCAAGATAAATTCAACCTGTCATGTGTGATTCGAATCAAATATTTTTCTTTATCAACATCTAATACTTGGAACTCTTTATCCAAAGTCTCTGCTATCTTCATAACTATTGCAAATTCCGTTTGGCTATAACACTCTATTTCTACACTGCCATATTTCGTAATCTGCATATCATAATAAGTATTTTTTTCATCCCTCGTTAAACTATCTATGAAAATTTCTCTCTTTATTAGGTATTGGAACGGAGCATAATGCTCTATCGTAACAATCTTATTCGTTTCGTTCACTTCAATAAGCTTAAAATCTTCATCAAATAATTCAGCTACCTTTTTTATATTGCGCAAAGAGTTTTTCCCATCGTATTTCAGCTCAACTGTTCCTAACGCCGCCTCATTCATCAACCTGTAAGCTACTAATTTCTCAACAGATAATGTTTCCGGTAAAATAGCTTTTTTTAATCTATAGTTATATACTTCTAACAAAGGTATATATTCCTGCCTTTGAAATGCAAGCTTTTTACAATAACTACATTTTTCAAAAGTATGTCCTTTCCATACATGAGGTAGTTCTTTTGGAAAAACAGGCGCATGAATGCCAGCTTTTCTTGCTTGCTCAAGCTGCTTACTGGTATATTGTGGCTTCTCATTACCAGTATGCGCATGTTTAGGAAAAATATCTGGCAATGCACTTGGCGATCTTGGCCATGAATTAGTCTTAGCTACTGCTGCTTTTGGTTTCTCAGTGTCAAAAGTATTATCATTAACAGAAAACGCCTCTCCATTACTGCTAATCAATATACATGTAGCTAACATTATACCTAAGATAGCTTTCATACTCATCGCCTTTCTTCATTACACGTCAGACTCATTCGCCTATCGGATGTTTATACGGAGCAGGCTCTGGTCCACAATATAGTCCATATGGATCAACAATCCAATAAGTTCCGTTGTAATTAACACGACACCATTGATGCGTCCATTTATTATGATTTACATGCTCATAATCAAAGCCTAACATATTTAAGCATAAACCAGTAGCTGCAGCTGCTCCCTGACAAGAAGCCTTCTTCAAAACAAGATAGCCATATGCATCTAAAAAATGTGACGCAGTTGTTGAATACTCCATACGTGCATCGAAAAACTCGCGCAGTTCCAACGCAATTTTTTTCATCTGTTCTTCACGCGGCAAACCAACCAATGTAGCAACAAAAGGCTTTACAGCATCATAACATTCCTGTAATTGTGCATCTGTCAAATTCCAGTGCAATAATTTCAAATTGCTCAATTCATTTAACGGAACTATACCATTAATACTTCCGCTTGTCGTCGCTTGCCCAATATTCCCATGATAACTGCCACGAGGGAAAACATTAGGGAAATCAACATTTGTTGCACCTTGCGTATTGCCAGCAGAATTTTTCATCGCAGCGATAATATCTTTAGCATCGACCGGTTCTCCTACGACATGTAGTAAAAACTTTTCCTGATAAATTTTTTTATCTTCAAACATCCAAACCGTAATCGTTGCATCACCAGGCTTGACAAGCAATATACAAAATTTACCATCTTCTTTTTGATATAATTCACAGACCTCATGGTTATCACTTTGATACAAAACTTTCGGATGCTCCATCTCCCATGCAGAACCTGTTTCAATGTTTATTTCCTCATAAGCTAACGCTGTGCTGCAAAGAAATATGTTGAGACAAGCTACGAGTGTTAATAAAATTTTTCTTACGTTTATGTACATAATGTGTTTTCTCCCTATATTTCATCTTAAGCGATATTTTAAACAAACTAATCTACTCAAAATATGAGTTTCTCCTCCAATATCGTTGTAAATTTACCATCATCACGAAATACAGTAAATCCTATCCAGTCATAGCTTTGAAGTATATTTTTAGAATTAGTAGTCAAATCTACAATCATATAAGTATTTTTATCAATATCCAGTTTAATCAAAAAACAGATGTCAACAGGCGTAAGAAAGTATCTTAAACATAACATTTCCATATTTATAATACGCTAATCTTTACTATAACAAAAAAGCAAGCTATAATATGAGTAACACATCAACTCAAATCAAGGAGGGCAGATTTCCATGTGTACAAACAAACATTATTATTGCATGTTCAATGATATAACTGTCACAACTAGCGATGTCATTGATGAAGGCTATGAAGAATATATCTGTGTAAGATTTGAAAGAGCAAATTCCCAGAACGGCTTTGATTTTGCAGAAATTATTATGCCCGATAAAAAATTTATTAAAGCCTTTGGATTCAGTGAAGATGAATTATTCTGGATTGAAAGCTTCGCAGTAGATAATCTCCTGCTCATGTGGGAAATGGCAAAGGAGAGTAAAGAAATTGCCTAAAATACTCGCCGCTTTTTTAGGATATGTTTTCTATTTCTGGGCTAACGAAGATTCAGAACCTATTCATATACATGTTTCCAAAGGAAGCCAGACACCAAACGCAACCAAATTTTGGATTACCAGTGATGGTGTCAAACTTGCAAACAACAATGGTAAAATATCTGAGAAAGAGCTTCGTCAAATCCGAAAGTATCTTATAATGAATCGTGAACGTATTATTTCCCGATGGATTAGTATATTCGGTCATGGTGAAGTGAAGCAATAAAAGCTCTATGTATCGCTGAGTGCTAACGCACCCAGCGATTTTTATTGTCTGTTATTCACTTTGCTATTTTTATTCAGCCGTAATTTTTTTGAATACATCATGAACAACTTCTCGTAAAAAATATTTATAAAAAGCTTCAACGCTTTTTATTCACGAAAAATCTGTACCCAATAGTGTACATAGCCGCCAACGCCATCAGGAGCATAACAATAGCCCACACCTAGCTCCTTAAAGCGCGCATAGAGGATATTGCGCCTATGTCCGGGAGAATTCATCCATCTGGCAACTACCTCTTGCGCTGTATTACTTCCGGCAGATATATTCTCGCCCACACCCCAAGGACTGCTCAATACTGTATTACAGTCTCGTCCATCTGGACGTGTATGCGAAAAAAACTTCGTAATCTCCACAGCTCTCAGCATCGCTGCACGCTGCAGCTCCGGCGACAGGTATAACGGACTAACTCCTGCCTTAGCACGCTCATGATTCACCAACTGTAAAACTTGTTCGGGAAAGCTTGCAAAATCAGCTGGCTTCTGAGCATATGATTCCATTTTTAGTTGAACATCTGAAGCCTTGACATGAAGCAGATACCTAAGCTTAAATCTCTCAGCAAAATTCGGCACCATAAAATCGGCCTCCGCCAGCACATCTCCAGCCTGCGGAAAATATAAGCACTCTGCTCCATCCTTTAAAACTATCTCAGCATTTCCTTGTAGAACTGTAAAATGGACATCTGCCGCCTGAACTCCAAAGTAACTTTTTAGTTCAACAGTTTCTTCGCTATCATAAGCTTCAGCAGCATAGCCAAGCACGCTCTGACTAAGCATCAATATAGCAAAGCAAAATGAAAGAAAATATCTCATAAGCATCTCACCAGCCAAATATCAGGCTAAAAAATTTACTTATCTAACCTTTACAGTAATCGTATTAAAGGTGCTTTCCGTCAGCTCAAGATTAAGCTCTACATTTTCCTGCAGATGTTTAAACAGAGTCTGCGGAGAGCCGCTGTATTGAATGCTAAGCACCCCACGACCATTGCTATAGTTATTGAAAGCAACATTCTTCACGCCGGGAACACTATTCAAGCCAAGCTTAACAGTATTGATGTCGCTAATGCCGTTGGCAATAACTGTCATTTCCATTTGCTGACGATTACCGCTGTACATGTTCAGCACCTGCTCTACAAGATAATCGCCCATTTTTTCACCTGCATCAGCTAAAGCCTTTTTCGCAGCAATAGCCTCGGTGATATCTACGCCTGCACCATAAGTGCCATCAGCAGCGATAATCTGGCCTGTACGTGCAATATACATTTTTGCTTCTACACGTGCCTTGCAGGAAACAACATTAGTACGTCTGCCATTAATAAACTGACCAATATCACCTGCACCATCACTGAAAGCCTGGCCAACAACCAAAATATCTGCCTGCATAGATTGGGCAAAATTTTGCAGCTGTGCTTCATTCATATTGAAAGGCTGGTTATAAGTCAATCTGTCTTTGCTGATATCAATGATATTCTGGAAGCCGGCTTCCAGAAATTTTTTAACTACAGCAGTTTCCCCGGCAGGATCAGGAATACGATATCTAATATGTTCTTCCGGAATGACTACGGCAATCTTAGCATTACGCATGTTTACCTGAATAACCTGCAGACGAGTCAGCTCATTCATCAGCTTAGAATTGGGATTAGTATCAACATCAACATTAGCGGTCACGCGATAACCGCCGTCCGCTGTACGCTGAGTGCTGACAATATCTACACTTTGTACAAAGCCCTTGGATGTTGCATAAATGTTATCCTCTAAAACCATAGACTTATCAACTATAGTCTGAGAGTCAATCAAACTGCCAACGGCCTGCTCTACAGCAACACGCATAGCGTCATTCTGAGCCTCCGTCTGAGACGCACCTACGCCGGTAACAGTCACCACCTTAGCAAAAGCACTGCTGCAAAGCAGCATCATCACTGCACACAGCAATATGACTAGCTTTTTCATTTAAGAGTACCTCTTTTAATCTTATCGCCCTTTTGAACGTCTTTTTTAGCTTTAACAATTTCGCAAACAGAATAATTGCTGTTTACTTCAACAACCTTCAGCTGGCCAAAATAATCCTCTTCTACAGTAATTATTTCACCGGTAACCGGATGAGTAACGACGTTGCCTTCACGATAAAGAATGAATTTTTCGCCTACATGTGCACCTGCATCAGAACCGATATCAATGTAAACCTTATCATTGTTGATAGCAGCAACAACGCCAGTAAGAACATTGAGGCTATTAATCATTTCTACGATTTTCTTGCTTGCATCATTTACAGCGCCACTCAGAAGAATATTTTTATCCGGGTTGCTGTTTTCAAACTCACTAACTGTGTCAGAGCCTTCAACAATTTTAGCAATCTTGATCATACCGGTTTTATTATCAATAAATTTAAAGTTGAACTTTACCTTGGCCTTATGTCCTTTATAGAGATAGTTATCGAAACGCTGAACATCAGCAGCAATAACGTTGCCCACAACAGTGTAATCTGCACCAGTCATCTGACCAAACTTAATAGCAGTATTGCCGGAAATCATACCACTGCTCTGCAAGCCCAGTTCACGTACAACGTAATTCAGCTGGTTTCTCTCAACAACGTCATATCTGCCGCTGTCTACTAATACTGTAACAAGCTGGCTTTCAAAATCTGCAGCAGCTCTTCGGCCCATGTAAGCGCTGCTAGAATATTCCACACCAGTTACTGCCACAACTTTTTTGGCAGCAAAGCAGGTTGCGCTAAAAGCCATAACCAGCAAGCTCAGCATCATCAGCATTAAAATTTTCGTATATCTCTTCATATCTAAACTGCTCCTTCAACTTTTTATTAATTCATCCAATCATGAAGGTAATACATCAGGAAAGCCTTTTCAGCACTCTCCTTGTTGTTCACCTTCCAATGCCATTTACCATGCAGAACAAGATTTTCATAATCACTCTTCATGTAATATAAATTATCTGGTTCTTTATAATTATTGCCAATCTGCTTTCTTAATTTTTCTAGACTTTTATTGTCATGCAAAATTACATATGCCAAGAATCTTTCTTCCAAAAACTCTTCTTCGACTGCGTCAAAAAACCATTTCTTTTCAGTGTCTTTTTCCAGCATATCAATCATTTGCAAAGCAGCGTGAGTGTGTTGAACGGCTTTTGCTTTATAACTGCTATAATCAGCATAAAACTGCGCATCTCCTGCATAACAAGCTATAGCATATTGCAGATTATATGTTACAGACGTAGGATCCTTTTCCAACAGCTGTTCATACAGCGCACAAGCCTTAGCAAAAAAGTTTTTTGCATAAGCTACACCACCGCGAGAGCGATAGATCCGCGAATCTAGCAGCCAATAAGACGGATTTTCTGCATCCTTGGTAGTAGCAAGGTTAATAGCCTTAATCGCATCATTAAAAGCCTCTGTTTTCTGCGGAACATCATCCCAAGCCTTTAAAGCATCATTATATCTGCTCCATGCATGACGATAATCCTCATAGCCGTTATCTCTGCTCACCGAGGTAGCAGCAGCTGTGATATGCACACCATCAGCAAGCGCAGCAGCAGTTTTAACCTCCGCAAAGCAGCTATGACAAAGCGCAAGCAGACAAGCCGTGAGCAAAAACTTCTTTAACATATGTCTCACCCACCTTTCAAAAAAGGGAATACTCATCTGAAAAGAGTATTCCCTTTTTGGTTAAGTAAATTATTTTACAAAAACTACAGCGTGCTTGCTAAGCATACCAGATTTTTCATTTGCAAATAAAATCTTGTCGCCATCCTCGACACTAATAACAGGGTTTACAGGGTTAACAGAGTTGCCGCCGCCTTTAACGCTGATAGCCTTAACTACGAGCGGATTAGCACCTGCACGAGAATTAGCAGCAGAAGCTTGCAGATCATTGGAGTACTCTACCATGCCATGGCTGATAGCATAATCTCTATCAATTTCGAGCATGCCATAGATAGCACGACCATTAGTATCGAAAACAACAGGAGAGAAGGTGCATTGCAAGCCAAGACCGGACGCATCAATGATTATGCCGGTATAGCCAACAGCAACCTTTTGCTCTTCTTTAGTCGGTTTGAAGGCTTCGCTAGCCTTCGGAATGTCAGAAATGAAGGCAGTTTGTTTAACCTGCGGCAGAGCGACAGATGCTACACTGCTTTCACCAAACATAGGAATTGTCATCTTTACACTATAGCTGCCATCTTCATTGTTATGCTCATCAACAATACGAGCGCCTTTAACAAGAGCTTTGACATTAGTTTTTACAACGTCGCTTTCAATAGCGAGATCTCTCATCGTAGTTTCAGAATCAACCTGTACGCCTTCAATAGTTTCAGCTAATTGACGATAACCATCAACCATTGCAGCACGACGAGCCAACCCCTGACCACGTTCAGCAGGAACATTAGCCGGAGCATAACCTACACCCCAAACCTCAATCGCAGCGTTAGAACCTTTTTCCCAGGTAACAATGCTTTTAGCTTCATGCTGTACGTTTACCTGTACGGAAACATCATCCGCACTTGCAATAGCAGGTGCAACACTTGTCAAAGACATGGACAGGCCAAGTACGACAGCAGCGAGTAAATTTTTGTTCATTTTGAATACATCTCCTTATATAACTTACCACTCCTTATGGGAATGGTTACTTAACAATTGAATGGCTTCCTTATCAAAGCAACGCAATTACACTAATCATTTTTTCATATTAAGCAACTTCTACTTAATTTTTTTATTCAGCTCATCTACCATAGCATAAGCTGCCTTTTGAATAGCGTTATGCACACTATCCTGAGTAACTTTAACAGTTCCTAATGTCAGTGTACCACCAACAATTCCTTTAACTTTCGTATATGTGCTTGCAGATTTTCCTGTACCTTTAGCCATATACAAAATATTGCCTGTTTGCGTATCCATAATTCTGCCAACAATATGTGCCTGAACAGTATTTTTCGTAAGTCCTGTACCGCCTAGTGCTCCACCAGCTTCGCTCAAGCTCACATTAGCTATGTTCCCACACAAAATATAGCGCACATTAAGTAATTTACCAATTTTTTGAGCCATATCAGGATCTATAATACCAACTGTTGAAATAGCAGCATCATTAACTTGTCCCATAACAAAATCTTTCTCTTTTACCAGAAAGCATTTGTCATCAACCAGACGGTCAATTATATATTCGCTTGTAACATATTCGGCATTATTTAAACTGATCTCTGTTTCAGTGGCTCCAGGTCTGGTGCCAAAATCCATAATAGCTATTTCACAGTTTCTATCAATAGCAAAAGCACTTGTGCAAATGCCAAGCAAAGCTGTAAATATCAGTGGAAGAATAATTTTTTTCATGTCTATCCCCTTACTTCAAAAACAGCTTGCCTGCATCAACATCGGCAACAATAGCATCACTAATTTCCTGTGAAGCCTTATCTAACACCTTGTACAAAAGCTCCGAACTCAGCTTATCATTACCCCAACTAGCAGGAATATTAGCCATTGCCACGCCTGCCAAACCGCCTGCACCAAGCAATCCACCTGCACCAGCAAGTGTGAAATGATCCGATTCCACCTTGCTCACGCACTTTTTGTACCATACAACTTCACCAGTAGCAGCCTTAATCAAACGCAATTCACTCTGTACACCAATAGATGTCTTCTTGTTTTGTAATCCGCTTAATAATGGGCCTACAGGGCCAAGGAAACTGGATATTCCTGCCATACCAAGTGTAGAAGCTGCCATATTAGCATAACCAACAGCTGAATTGATATCCGTATTTATCCATTGACCTGTACCAATGTTACAGATAGTCCCTTGAATAAGATAATCTGCGCCATTATTTCTGCCAATAGGCGCTGTAAGATTCGGATCAACAATCTGTCCCACTGTCGCCGTTGCCATAGACTGTGCCATATTTTCTTTAAAACCTGGACCTTCAAACAAAGTATTATAATCGCCCCAGCTCATGGCACGACGTGCATTGCGTAATTCAGCAGCACGCTCATTATAAAGCATCTTTTCAATATCTTGATTTATAACCTTAGTGCCACGGAAATTTAATTTACCTGTATTCACCAGTTTTTCCATAACCAAGTCAGATAACATACCTGCAGAATCGACTTTATCAAAACGAGTATCATCAGTAAATTTCATCAATACACAAGTAGGATTTTCTGCAAAACTTACAGAAGCCTGCATAACGCTGCTTACAGCTAAAGCAGCTAACAATAAAGCTACTTTTTTCATTTTCTCTGCCCCCTTATTTATCTTCAGACTTACGTTTAGTTGTATCTTTCAATCCTGCCGGTAAGCTCAGATACTTCTTATCAGGCGTAGGAGAAAATTCATCAATCTTAATAATGCAACGTGTTCCGTCAAGTTCACCTTTTGCATTTGTGTAGTAGGTTGCAGAAGCAATCTTTACTAAAGTATAGCCATTAAAATAATATCTTACAGCTTCAAACATTCCATTATGGTCACTGCGATAATCTTCGTAATTCAAGCCATTATTGAGCCACCCAGAGCCAACAAATCTAAAAGAAGGCATTCCGGCAGGTTTTCTACTATCAGGAAGCATAGCGTTTAACAATCTTGTCATATTTGCTGTGCCAAAAGAATCACCTTGTGTCAGTGTTGCTAAGACATTATAATTCACAGCACTTACAGAACCTTTTTTTGCTCCTCGATAAACAAGCTTGTCCTTATCGTAATAGCGCGTGAAGTTGAAAACCTCTTTGCCTTTCTGCAAGCGGCAGGTTGCCATATCTTTCATGCCTATACTTGCCAGATAATTGCTACCTACACCAATTTCCTCGTACTTATCATCACCATCGCAAACTAAAATACTTTGTGCCGGTTTATTGACAAATAAGTCACTAGTGCTTGTATCCATGCTATTTTTGCCATAAAGATTAATTCTGTCTTTATTAGTAGCACGCGCCTGCGGCGTAATTTCCTGATATTTAATTGTATAAGTCTTTCTCATCAACAAATTACGATAGGTATCAAGATTACTTGCTTCACAAACAACACTCGCCATAGCACTTACAGCAACAGCCAAAGCCAAGGTTACTTTACAAAATCTTTTCATCTTCATTTTGCCTCAGCCTCCTTCTTGCTGTAATCCTCAACTAATACAGGTCTTTGCGTCAAGTCATTAATATCGCCCAAGCCAACTGCATATACTTTGCAGCCTTCGGGAATATCAGTAATCTTTTCGGGCAATTCGCCAGTGATTTTTATATTTTTAATCTCTTCTGCTTCAACCTCTTCTTCGTTACCAACACGAATCATAACCTTGATATTTTGCAGCTCGCCTTTCTCCAAATCGTAAAGCATGTAGAAATTCTTTTTATACATAGGCTGGCCATTCATGTTATTGTAAGTTGTAGAATACTTATCGTAATTGAATTCTTTTTTGCCGAAAGTCTTCTTACCGCTTTCGATAAAACGCGGTGCTTTAAAACCGGTAAACGAATTAAACACATCATTAGGAGCAAAAGTTACTAATGCTTCCGGCAGCGCCAGCTTTACACGCACCATATTCCAGCCTGCAGCAGGATCAATATTGGGATCATCCAGTTGATTATAATACGCCATAGTTGCTTTCTTCTTGCCTTCAAATTGGTAATACTTGCCATCCTGATACAGTGTGCTCGGAACTCTCTTTTCTCCGCCGCCAAAAAGTCCAGCGATTGCAAAAAGCGGATTGATGAAACCGAGAGCTGCCAATGCGGTATTAGGCTGGCTTTGCAGCATTGTATAATCCATACGCTTGCCGTTCTGCACTGCAAGAATCTTTTTAGCGTAGTTATACTCATACTCAACATAATAACTACCAGATGACATAATATTTCTGTAATCTGCTGCTTTAGGCTGCTCCGCATAACAGGTTGCAGAAAGTGTTGCTAACGCAAGCGTTAGCGATAAGAATTTTTTCATTGTGTAGGCCTCCCACCAAAATTTACTTATGCACAGGTACCCAAAAATATAGATATTAATCATAAAATTTTTTGTAAATCTCTTGACACTGCATTAGCTATTTTCGACATAGCAATCAACAGCATGTCATCATTAACAGTTTTGCTCCCCGCTGTAAGTTTGTCGTTTTTACGTTCCATTGTTGCCAAAGTATTTTCATCCTTATCGGAATAATACTTGCTAAAAACACATTTACCTGTTTTGGCATCAATCAGGCTAACCTTAACTTTAGCTCTGACAATAGGCATTTCTTTATCATAGCTGCCACCCCATCTCATAGCCAGCAATGCTTCCAAGGAACTATCATTGTGGTCAATACCAACTTCAACAGTTTTTAATTCACCATACAAGAAATAATCACAATTATAACGGCTTGCTAAGTCATTAACTAAGGAAGGCTTTAGTCGAATTTCCTGAGAAAGCTCAGATAAATCAGTTGTATAAGCTAAAGTATTAGTCGTATTAAACTCTAAGATATCATGATAATTTCCATTATTTATCGCCTGCTGAATATTGGTTACAGGAATACTAACATCACTAACTACCTCAACTCCTTGGTCAGAAAGTGCCTGTACTAACAGCTCTGTTAGAATATCTTCTTGTCCTTTGGCTGATATTTCTACCTTAGTTGTATTAATTACTAACTCATCATTACCAGAAGGGAAAATTAATATATTTTTAGCTGAAGCAAGTGAAGTAAAACTCAACAAGAGCATTGCTATAATCAACAGTCTAGAGTACATCTTTTGCATCTCCTTTCGGATGACCAAGCAACGCAACTTTTCCTAACATCAAATTAGACATAAAAAAGTAATCCACTTTCAATGTATAAGGATTGCTACGCAGATCGTCTATCTCCCAAAATTTATAATTCTTAGGCACTGCATACTCTTTCAAATCTGCTGTCGTGACACTTTTAACTATGATATCATCAATAACGCTAACGCTATTGCCTTCAAGATTAATGACTGCTGCTAAATTTTGTTTTTCATCAAAATAGTAACGAAGTTTATGCAAAGAATTGTTAGCATCATTATATTGATAATCATAGTAACTTAAATTTTTACCATCAAAATTATCTACGCCATAAGCAGTTGCTACAGCTTTATTGGTATTGGGAAAATGTTCTCTTATTTCCGGATGTGAAAAAATTGAACCAAGTATCCCCTTAACATAATGCGGATAATCAGGTTTTAATTTATCAAACCCGTACTTGCCCACACTTGTATGCAAGCCTTGATTATGAATTCTGCCTCTTGTTCCATAACAGTCAGCAAAGAGCCACACATCAGTATTTTTTTTGATACTGCCATACTCAAAAGGAGCATAAGCAACGCGTTTTACACCGCCACCATAATTAACATTTTTCATAAGTTGTTGCAAACCAGTTACTTTTTCATAAACATAGTCATTATGCTGCATCAACGTATTGTGCCAGACAAATTTTTTACCGTCGGCATACGTACTCAGGCGACAATCAATGACAAAGCTTCCTGTATTGATGATATCCAATTCTTTCTGCGGCATTGCATAAGAAATTTGTTGATAACAGCAACACAACAAAGCCAAGATAGAAAATTTTCGTAAGGATATCACCACTTAAACATCCCTTTCATTATTTTTGACTTGGATGGAGCAGCAACTAAAGCATCATCAGTCGTAAGGCCAAATTTATAAATATCTATGACAATAGCCTGGACAACAGGATAGCTTCCCCCTTTTAGTACTTTATCCATTGTTGCCTCAACGCCACCATCAATATTGCTATATGTCAGCACTAATTTACACAGCTCGCCATTAAGGAAATAATAACGACAAACCTCATTAATACCATCTTTAGCGTCAGATACATATTCTTCAAATTGGTAATCCTTTCCGTCCACTGTCTGCGTGCCACTTTTACTATAATGTACACAATGGCAAAACGGTTGTGAATCTCTTAACTGCATCGTTCCATCTTGCAACCGCCAATATTCTTTGCTTGGCTCCAAAGTCACAAATGCAGGGAAATAACCTAAAAGCATTCTTTCATGCATATTCATATTACTGCCATACATAGCAGTATTTCCCGAAGGTTTAGAGAAAAAGTTGACATATTTTCTTACTTCACTAGGATTTTGATTAATGTTTTCCAAAGGCACATTGCCATTAACAGGACTGCCATGACCGGTGTACCTGTTCTGACCTTTTACTAAATCAAATGATGCAGAAAAGAGCATGTTGTCATCTGTGTACATTTCTTTTGTTAATATTTTTGAGTCTCCTTTTTTAGCTAGCATTTCTACTAACTTCCTAGGCTGCTTAGCGAAAGCATTTTGAGCTAAAACAGGGTTTGAACTTATTCCTCCGCCTTGATGATGAAAACGAATGCAGTATTCGTCAGAAGTCAGCACTTTGTTGATTTGCTGACTTAAAGGTGTGTTGGCAACTTCTGCAAAGCAGGTTGCAGAGAGTGTTGCTAACGCAAGCGTTAGCGATAAGAGTTTTTTCATTGTATTCATCCTTTCCATATAAAATTAATTAGGTGGATCAATTATTAGTTTTATTGCTTTGATTCCTGTTTTATACACATCATTTGGAATAAGTTTCACTGCAGTATCCCAAATAGTATCAGTAAGCAAATCAGTCAATGTTTTCTGCATTTTTTCTGCTCCACTTTTATACAAATCTTTTTTAAATGTGTATATCATTTCTGTTGTTCCAATTGTATTAAGAGTAACTGAAAATACATTGTCCGTTTCTATCCTTTTTCCCTGTATACTTTCTATAGTGATAGTTACTTTATTTTTAGTATCTAAACTAATATTATATTTAATATTTTTTCTTACATTATTAAGTATCATAGTTTTATTTTTTGATACTCCAAGTATCCACTGCATTTTATTAATTATCCATTGAGTGTCATTAATAGCAATATTTAAAGAAGCTTTTGGTTCAAATAAGTTTTCATCAAAAAGAGGCTTAAAGTATTCTACTAAAACTTCATTCCAAAAAATTAATTCTGCTGCTGTTTCGACTTCCTTATTAGAAGACTTCCAACTCAAAATCTCATCCATCCAATCAGTATAAGCATAATTATTATTTTTATCAGGAATTGGTTTAGGATTAGGATCTGGTTTAGGTTTAGGATTATACAAATCATACGTATATGGTC
>CAVKUS010000013.1:0-59390 GCA_963659725.1 Bacteroides sp. CAG:545
AAGCGTGGCAGATTTTTTTATTACCTTTGTAACAATTTTCTTCTCCTGCTATAACTCAGGATACTTTTTTTCGCTAAAGCATTACAAAAGCATTTAAATATAGTATAATGATAACATATTATTTTCTGGCACTATTTTTAGGGAGAGGTGTAATTACTCATGGATGAAAGAAATAATAAGCCTGTGCCGCAGCTGATAGAGGTTGAGCCGATGCAGGATGGCTACCGCTGGGTCGCAATTACAGCGATGCTGCTGGCAATCGGTATTATTCTGCACACTGTAAGTCCTAACGTCGGCGGTGTAACGCCTAACTGGACCATTGCTATGTATTCTATTGTTATCAATCTGACGCGTCCTAAGCTGTCTCAGGCTATCGGTATCGGTTTTATCGCCGGCCTGACACTGGTGCCGTCCTCCAAATCTGCTTTCCCGCTGGGTAATGTTGCCAGTGAGCTGGCCGGTGCGACTGTCTGCTGCTTGTTGGTGGAGGCTATGTTCAAAACCGGTATCAGCGAATGGAAGCTGCGTCCGTTTATCACCGGCTTTGTTGCTACCATGACCAGCGGTGGCCTGTTTACCTTTATCCTGAAGCTCATTTTAGGCTTGCCGCTGCATGTTTGGATTTATGCTATGCTGCCGGTTGTTGCGATTGTAGGCCTGCTTAACGGTCTGATAACCTTCTTCCTGTACGCTCCCGTGCGGAAGCTGTTTTACTTTCAGGAGGATGAAAAATAATGGAAAGCGTAATCAACTTAGAGAATTTTTATTTTGCCTATAAAAAATCGGATCTGGTGCTGCGTGATATCAACTTTGAAATCAAAAAAGGCAGCTTCACCGTTATTACCGGACCGAGTGGTGCCGGAAAGACAACGCTGTGCAAGGCTATGACCGGTATCGTCCCCTATTACATGGGCGGACGCTACAGCGGTGATGTGAAAATTAACGGCGAAAGCACTAAAGGCAAGCGCGTCAGCGACATTGCCATGCGCGTAGGATTTATTATGGAAGACTACGAAAGCCAGCTGGTTTCCTTAACTGCCGGCGAGGAAATTGCCTTCAGCCTGCTGAACCACGGTTTTGCACCGCAGGAGGTTGAAGAGCGCACCAGACAGGCACTTGAGGATGTAGGTCTGCCGGGGCGCGAAAGCTATCAGCTGGACGAGCTAAGCGGCGGTCAGCGTCAGCGTCTGCTGCTGGCAGCAACGCTTGCCGTGCATCCGGAGATTATTGTGTTGGATGAGCCTGTATCCGCAATGGACCCGGACGGCGCACGTTCCCTGTATAAGCTGGTAGACAAAATCCATAAGCAGTACGGTACAACGATTATTGCCGTTGAGCATCGCGTGGATTATGTGCTGCCTTACGTAACGGATATGATTGTACTGAACGAGGGCGAGCTGGTAGCGGCTGATGCCTTTGAGGCTGCTGCTCCTAAAATGTACGAAAATCCCACATTGCGTCCACTGCTGCCGTCACTGTGGCAGATAAAGCTTGGTCTGGAAGAAAAGCTTGGCGTGGATTTGGGCGATTGGCGCAGCGAAGAGGATGCGCTGGCTGATTTTCGCACCTATGGGATTGTTGCGGCAGAAGGGAGAGCTGACTGATGTTAGAAGCAAAGGATGTCAATTTCGCTTATATGCGCGGACAGCCTGTAATCAAGGATATGGATTGCAAGATAGAGGACGGAGAATTTGTGGCGCTGCTGGGTCATAACGGCAGCGGTAAAACAACCTTGAGCCGTCTGTTTATGGCACTGTGCCATCCGCGCAGCGGCCAGGTTTTTGTTGACGGTGAGGATATCGTTAAGCGTGAGCCGGCAGATTTGGCCGACAAAATCGGTTACGTATTCCAAAACCCGGATCTGCAGATTTTAGAGGATACTGTATTTGATGAGGTTGCTTACGGTCCGCGTGCCAAAAAGCTGACGGAAGCAACCATAGAGCGTCAGGTAAACGAAGCGCTGGAGGCTATGGGCCTGACAGAGCTGAAGGACGAGTACCCGCGACTGCTGTCCTTCGGACAGAAGCGCCGCCTTGGCGTAGCAGCGGCGTTGGCGCTTAATCCGCGTACACTGATTTTGGACGAGATTACTAATGGCCAGGATGCGTTGGAAAAGGAAGCTATGATGAGCTACCTGCAGGCAATCAATGAGAAGCGCGGCATTACGATTGTGCTGATTTCGCATGATATGGATATTGTACGCCGTTACGCTAAGCGTGCGATTGTATTGCATTACGGCAAGCTGGTTTACGATGGTACGCCGGCGAAGCTGTTTGACGGCAGCCAGCCTGTAGAGCGCTGGGGCCTGTGCCGTCCTACGGTAGCAGCGTTAGCTGCTCCTTTGGGCATTGAGGCCGCAACTGCCGAAGAATTTTGCAAGCAAGTTATTTGTAAGGAGGGAAGCAGATGAAGCTGACAGCCTTTACACAGATTATAGTTACTCTGGCGGTTACCGCCTGGGTATTCATCCTGCCGGTAGAAGCGGTAGCCACGATTCTGGTTTTGGAGCTGGCGCTGCTGCTATACATTAAGCATGACAAAATGACGATGGCTGCTATCGGCGGCCTGGCAGTTTTCACCGGTATGATGATTTTACTGCAGCTGCTTTTCGGCTCACCGCTCGATGTATCGCTTATCGGCGGCCTGCGCATGCTGGTTATGACGATGGCGTTTTTGTGCCTGCTGGCAGCGAGCCGTATTCAGGATATTGCCAAGGCTTTGGTAGACCGTTTCCATATGCCTTGCGAATATGCCTTCATGCTGACTACGGCACTGCGCTTTGTGCCTAACTTCCTGACCGACAGCGGTATTACGCTGGATGCACAAAGCTGTCGCGGTTATTCCAACCGCGGCAATATGTTCAAGCGCTTCTTTGCTTATCTGGTTGTTATCCGCCCGCTGGTTATGCGTGCGGTAGCAAAATCGGAAACATTGGCGCTTTCCATGGAGCTGAAGGGCTTCGGTGGCAACACCTACAAGAATATGCCGCCGGCACCGCTGCGCTTCGGCGATATTTTCGTACTGCTTTTGGTAGTAGTGCTGAGTACCTATCCGTTGTGGATTAAATATCTCTAAAAAAATAAAAGAACTGCTAAAGCTCTGTGCAGTTTATTGCTGTACAAAGCTTTAGCAGTTCTTTTTTTGTTGCGTAAGCAATCTTTATTCTCCTTTAGTTTGGAATTCGGCAATGGCGGGATTAATCAATGCCATATAATAACCGGCGACAACCTCCGGACCGGGATTCATTTTGTTTTTGAGCCACCAGCGAATCATGCCGACAAAGCTGCTGGTGAGGCTGTTGATTAAAAAGTCCTCCGGCACTCTTTGAGAGTATTCATCGTAGGAACCGCTCATCTTGATACTGACATTCTGCAGCATGTAATCACGGAAGAAGCGTAAGAACAGCGTACCGTCATCGTAATTGATGATGCCCAGGTAGTATTCGCGTTTGTCGCGCAGGTGATAGAGAATATGCGTAATACGTGTTTCCGTGTTTTGCGGCATCTCGGAAAAATTATGTGTGGAGCAGGGCGGGATAACGGGGCTGAAGATATGGTCGAAAAGCTCGAAGCAGATTTGGCGTGCCAGATCATCCTTGGTTTCGAAGTGGCTGTAGAAGGTGCTGCGGCCGACGTTGGCTGCATCGATAATTTCCTTGACGCTGACTTTTTCATAGCTCGTTTTGGTAAGCAGTTTGACAAAGGCGTCGATAATTGCCTGCCTGGTCTTTTTTTGTCTTCTGTCCATGGTATGCAGTGCTCCTCTCCCGATAATGTACATTTTATGAAAAGTGTTCATTAAAGTACGAATTTCGATTTTTGTAGATAGATTTTTTATCCAACTTAGATTATCATATACATAGAGTTTAGTCAAGAACTTGACTTCGCTTCATGATATACTCATACTCATCAAAAAACGTAAAAGGCGTCCGGCGGCAAACGGACGCTTTTTGCGTTGAGTGCAAAAACACAAAACCCCGTGACCTGTAAAAGGCTACGGGGTTTTGTATTTGATGAGTATTGAGTAGAAAAAAGGGTTGAGCTGTATACCTTGTGTTGCCGCACAAGCTACAGAGTATGTTGTAAAAAGCTTCCAGGGGATGAAGCTTTTTGCGATTATATTGAAGGGAAAGAGGATTAATTAATTTTAACTATTTTGGCTTAGTGTTAATCTTGTGTCGGTTGGGGGAATTCGCCGTTGTGATGTCTGTAGCCATGGAATTCGCCACGGTTATGCTTGTCGCCGCGGAATTCACCTTTATGGTGTTTAGGCGGCTTTGGCGGCAGCGGTCTGTTGGCTTTTATAGCCTCACGTTGCTCTGGAGTCATATTTTGCAGGCGCTCATGGCGCGCCTGGCGTTGCGCCATATCGTCCTTGATGAATTGCTGTACTTCAGCCTTTTGAGCCGGGGTGAGCTTGGACATAGTTTCCTTGGCGTACTTTTCGTGAGCTTCCTTGCGTTCTTTGCGCATTTTTTCTACAGCCTTTTCACGTTGCTCGGGTGTCATGCTCTTCCATTCTTCACGCATTTTTTGGCGCTCGGCACGCTGTTCGGGTGTAAGCTTAGGACCTTGGCGATGCATTCTGTGAGCCGGCGGCGGGCAGGGACGGTCTGCGTCATTTTCGTGCAGAATAGCATTTACACGCTCGCTCATAGAAGGCTGCGGCGGACAATCTGCAGAGGCAGCAAAAGCGCTGGTGCAGAAGGCTGTTAAAACTGTACCGGTAACGAGAATCTTTTTCATATTCAACATCAGAATCACTCCTTATATCTTTAAATCGTTTAGTGGAATTTTGCTTTGCTTAAGGCCCGGCTTTTAGCAGTTCCTTAACTTTGCTTATATTGTACAGGCATTTTATGACTTTTTTATGTTTTTAGTCTTAATTTAAGCTGAAAAATATCTTTTTTTGCGTCATACTTTTAACACACATAGACGTTAAAATGTAATATAATGAAAGAAAAGCAGCTTAAGGAGGTTCCGCAATGAAGAAAATACTTATCGCTGATGATAATAAACAGATTACGACAATTTTATCCGGCTATGCCAAAAAGGAAGGCTTTGAGCCGGTTATTGCGCTGGACGGAGCGGAGGCACTGGATAAATATCTGCAGTATGAGCATGAAATTGCTGTCGTGCTGCTGGATGTGATGATGCCGGAAATAGATGGCTTTGAGGTTTGCCGCCGTCTGCGCAAGGAATCCATGGTACCGATTATTATGATTACGGCGCGTGGTGAGGATTACGACAAGATTATGGGTTTGGATATCGGTGCGGATGATTATGTGATTAAGCCGTTCAGCGCACCGGAGGTGATGGCCCGCGTGCGTGCGGTACTGCGTCGCCTGGGCGCGCAGGAGCCGGCGAACGCTCAGACCTTGTCTTACGCAAATCTGTACATTAACTTGGAAAAGTATGCAGTGCAGATTAACGGTGAGGATGTGCCGCTGACAAAAAAGGAAATCGAGCTTTTATGGACGCTGGCGAAAAATTCTACGAAGGTTTTCAGCCGTGATAATCTGCTGGACAGCATCTGGGGCTACGATTATTTCGGTGACAGCCGTACGGTCGATTCGCATATCAAGCGCTTGCGCGCCAAGCTGGATAAGTACGAGCACCCTCTGTGGGAAATCAAAACTATCTGGGGCGTAGGCTACCGCTTTGAGGGACACAAGGATGAATAATAAAATTGCTTTGAAGCTGACACTGTACTTTTCAGCAGTACTGCTTGTTTTTGCATTGATTATCGGCGGTGTTTTTTACCAGTTCTTCAAGCAGCAGACGATTGAAATCAAGGAAAAGGAAATGCGTCTGCGGGCGGAGAAAATTGCCGAAGTGCTGAGTGATAATATGGAGCGTATGGAAAGCCGTCACGGTGATGGTATTGCCAACAGCAAATTTATCAGCTATCTGGATAATGTGACGCAGGAAATCGTCTGGGTGGTAGACAGCAACCGTCAGCTGAGCATCAATAAGGACAGGGTACAGCGTCAGCGTCGTGAGGTACAAAAGCATCATGAGCATAGCGGATTTGGCCTTTTTAAGCGTCCGCTGCCGCCGATTGCCTGGAGGGAACCGCCTAAGACTTCTAAGGAAGCCTATGAAAGACTGCCTGCACAGGTCAGAGAAAAGGTTGAAGAGGGCTTTAGCGGCAAAGAGTTTATTATAGAAGAATATAATCCTGTTTTGGATGGCATTATGCTGACTGTAGGCAGACCGATTTATGACAGCAAGGGACAGGTAAAGGCTGTGCTTTTGCTGCATTCTCCGGTAGCAGGATTGCAAGATGCTATCTGGTCCGGTCTGCGCATTCTGCTTATCAGTCTGCTGGTGGCAATGGCTTTGGGCATGTTGCTTTCGGTAGTGCTCAGCTGGCGCTTTACCGGCACGATAGAAAAAATGAAAAAAATTGCCGAGCGTCTGGCGGAACGTGATTATAGCGCCCGCACCAACATTAAGCAAAATGACGAAATTGGCGAGTTGGCACGTACACTTGATGTTTTGGCAGAACGTCTGGAGCTGGCAGATGCCGAAAGCCAGAAGCTGGAAAAGCTGCGCCGCGATTTTATTGCCAACATTTCGCATGAGCTGCGTACGCCTGTAACGGTTATCCGCGGCAGTCTGGAGGCCCTGCGTGATGGCGTAGTTACGGAAAAGGCGGATGTAGAGGAATTTCATGAGCAGATGTATAAGGAAAGCCTGTTTTTGCAGCGACTGATAAATGATCTGCTGGATTTGTCGCGTTTGCAGAATACGGATTTTCCGATTGAAAAGGCACCGTTGAACTTTGTCGATGTTATGCATGATGCAGTGCGCAGCGGCAGACAGCTGGGTGCGGATAAAAAGCTGCAGATTACAGGCAGTGCGGATAAGGATATTTACATGCTGAACGGTGATTATGGACGCCTGCGTCAGATGCTGATGATTTTTTTGCATAACAGCATCAAGTTTTCACCCGAAGGCAGTGAAATTAAGCTGGAGCTGGCAGGCAACAGGCTGAAGCTGATTGATCATGGCTGCGGTATTAAGGAAGAGGATGTTCCGCATGCCTTCGACCGCTTTTATAAGGCGCGTAATGAGCATAATAAGAGCGGCAGCGGTCTGGGACTGGCAATCGCCAAGCAGATTGCGCAGCGTCATGATATGCAGCTGGAGCTGCAGAGCAAGCTCGGCGAAGGCACAACAATTATTATCAGTCTGCCGCCTGAGCTGAAGGAAAAGGAGTATGCAGATGAATAAGATGAATTACGGCTGTGACAGCCTTTGCGTTGCTATCAGCGGCGGTACGTCAGGCATCGGGCTGGCGGCGGCGCTGCGCTTTTTGGCAGATGGTGCGCGGGTATATATTTTGGGGCGCTCCAAGGAGCGCGGCGCGCAGGCATTGCGTTATCTTGAGGAGCAGACAGGAAAGCAGGCAGTGTATATTTCCTGTGACGTGACGAAGCAGGCTGAATGCAAGGCTGCAGTGGCAAAGATTGCCGAGCAGGAAGCTAAGCCTGACTGGCAATTGGATATTTTGGTCAACAGCGCCGGCTTTTATCGCGAGCAGCGACTGGAGCAGCTGACGGAAGCAGATTTTGATGCGATGATGAACGTCAACGTTAAAGGCATGATGTTTTTGACGCAGGCCGCATTGCCTTATCTGCGCAGCAAAAGCAGCGTGGTGAATATTGCCTCCGATGCTGCCGTCAGCGGTAATTACGGCTGTGCGCTTTATTGTGCGACTAAAGGTGCGGTGGTGGCGTTTACCAGAGCGCTGGCGCTGGATTTGGCGCCGAGCGTGCGCGTGAACTGCGTCTGTCCGGCAGACGTTGATACGCCGCTGCTGGCGCAGCAGCTTGCTGATGCGAACGGCGGTTATACATTGGCAGATGTGGCTGCAGCCTATCCGCTGCAGCGGATTGCTGCAGCAGAGGAGATTGCTCACGTAATCTGCAGTCTGGCGTCTCCTGCCAACAGCTTTATGACCGGCAGCATTGTAACTGTTGACGGCGGCCTGACAGCTGGATGAATATTGTAAATATTGAATTGCTGTAAAACAGGTAAAGAAATTTTCTTTGCCTGTTTTTTATATACGCAAACGAATATAAGTGATATAATTAATGTATTAAAGTATAAAAAATACGGGAGGGTATTTTTATGGATAAAATGCAGCCCATTGGCGTACTTGATTCGGGAGTTGGCGGTCTGTCGGTTTTGAAATGCCTGCATCAGATGCTGCCGCACGAGGATTTTATTTATGTTGGTGATACTGCGCGTACACCTTACGGCACACGCAGTGAACAAGAAATCCGTGGTTTTGTGGGCGAAATAATCGATTGGCTGGCAGCTAAAAACGTTAAGCAGGTTGTTATAGCCTGCAATACGCTGACGATGCTCGGTGTAGACAGTTTGCGGGGGACGCATCCGTTTAGGGTTGTCGGGATGTCCAAGGGGGCGCAGCAGCTGTTGGCGGCCAGTCCGAATAAGAAAATCGGCGTGTTGGCAACGCAGTTTACTATTGCCAGCGGGCTGCACAAAAAGGCTATTCTTGCCGCTGATGCGCAAGCGCAGGTTTATCCTGTGGCCTGCCCCAAGTTTGTGCCGTTAATCGAAGGCGAGCAGTTTGACAGCCCGGAGCTGCAGCAGGCTATTGCCGAGTATACCGAGCCTTTTAAAAAAGCGGGCGTTGAAGCAGTGATTTTGTCCTGCACGCATTATCCTTTTATCAAAGAACAAATTGAAGCAGATTTAGGACCGAAGGTAAAGGTGCTTGACCCGGCGGCTGCCACCAGTGCCGATGCCATTGCGGCACTTAAGGAGGAAGGCCTGCTGCGTACAGAAGGCAAGGGACGTCTGCAGGTTTGCTGCACGGCTGATTTGGCAAGAGTAGAGCGCTTGGCAGGCAGAATGTTGCCTGTCGACGATTGCGACTTTTCTTTAATCGATTTAAAGGAGAATTGATTGCATAACTTTTATTCCGTTCGTAAAAAATAGCAGGAATTTTCTTTTTTATGTCTAATTTATAGTAAATAAGAGTGAGAAGGCTTTCTATTAAGATAGCTTGCTTTGAGAGTTGTCTAAATAGGTATTTATGTTACTAAATGCCGGTTTCATGATACTGTGAAAGCGGTATTTATATTTTCGCAGCTATGTCATCTGTATCGGCAGATGACTGGTTACGCAAATGCTATTATATTAAAAAATAATATAAAGAAAGGTGGTAGCTGTGGAAAAGCAGGGAGTATTGAACGATAAAAAAATTGTAGGCTCGCCTATGGTGCATATGACATGTCTTGCTCTGGTGCTGTTTGCATTCTGGATGGTTTTGTCAGGCAGAACAGAAACAAAATTTGTCGTATACGGTATCCTCACAGCTGTGGTGACAACTTGGGTTACGTACCCGCTTCTGCTGGTCCCGAATAAGGACGGTAGTAAAAAGTATTATGTTTTCGGTTTTTCGATTCCGAAAATGATCATGTACTTTTTCTGGCTGATGTGGCAGCTGGTGCTCGCCAATATTGACGTGCTGCTGGCAACTACAGGTCAGGAGCTGAACATTGATCCTAAGGTTGTCCGCTTCCGCTTCAGGGCCGATAATCCGATGGCATCTGTTATTTTGGCGAACTCAATTACGCTGACACCGGGTACAGTAACAATGAATGTTACCGACGACGGTGTGTATGAGATTCATGCACTGACCGTTGGTGCGGCCGCAGGCGTGCTTGATGGCGGCATGCAGAAAAAGGTTGCCGATTTATATGGCGAAAAATTTGATTTTGCAGTAGTAGAGAGTGAGGAATGATTATGCAGATTATATTTTATATTATGATGGTAGCCATTCTTCTTATCATCGGTACGATGCTGCAGCGCTTGTTTAACGGGCCGACAATTTTTGACAGAATGAACGCCTTGGGCGTTATCGGTGCCGATACAATTCTATTATTGGTACTTTTCGGCTATATTGACAAACGTCCGGATATGTATGTTGATATAGCGATTTCTTATGCAATTTTAGGCTTTATCGGCTCATTGATTGTAGCTAAATTTATAGGAGGTAAAAAGATATGATTGAACAATTCGGTTTTACCTCCCTGCGCGAAGTTATCGCTGCACTGTTCCTGTTAAGCGGCCTGGTATTCTTCGTCGGCTCGGCTATCGGTATGCTGCGCCTGCCGGACTTCTATTCCAGAATCCATGCCTCCGGTAACAGTGAAACTCTTGGCTGTACGCTTTCCTTTATCGGTCTGATGATTTATGAAGGACCTACACTGACGGCGGCAAAGATGGCTTTTGTATTTTTACTTGTTTTTATGGCGAATCCGATCGGCTCGCATATTCTGAGCAAGGCAGCCTATAAATCAGGTCATCCTGTCTGGACACTGCAAAGCAAGGGTGCCAAAAAGCTTGTCGGTCTGGAAAAGGCTGATCACAGTGCTGATGAGCCTGTAGGTCATATCCGTAAGAAGGCTGCAAAAACAAATCGTAATCAGGTACATAAATATCATAAGAAGAAAGGAGATAAATAAAATGGAGATTTATACTATTGAAGCTCTTTTACTTGTCTTCCTGATTCTCATTACCTGTGCAGTTATTTTCTGCAAGGATATTCTTAGTGCTGCGATTATCTACAGTGCGTTCAGCTTCTGTGCTGTGCTGCTGTACCTGATGATGGGTTCGCCCGACGTTGCCTTTACGGAGGCTGTTATCGGTACGATTTCTACCATCTTCTTCGTAGCTTCGTTGAAAAAAATTGATAGGTGGTGTAAATAATGCGTGGATTAGTTGCTGTTATCCTGGCGATTATGACAGGCATGTTTTGCTCTGTTGTAACCTACCTGCCCGAAATTGGTGACGCGAACACTGCGCCTAACCAGCATGTTACTCCGACCTATATCTCCCGTAGTGCGGAGGATACAGGCTCGCCCAATATCGTAACGGGCGTCATCATCGACTATCGTGGCTTCGATACTATGTGGGAAACCTCGGTAATGTTCCTCGCCGGTCTGACAACGGTGCTGGTGCTGACCAGCAATCCGGTAGGTCGCAGACCTGAGGAAGAGCCGGAGGATCCGGAGAAAGGAGAGATTATCAAATGAAAGAACCATTTGGCGGTCTTATCCTGAATGTGGCCTTCAGAATGCTGGTGCCGTTCACGATTACCTACGGCATTTACGTTCTCTGCCTGGGTGAATTTTCTCCGGGCGGCGGCTTCCAGGCAGGCGCATTGCTTTCTGTAGGCGTGTTGCTGGCACGTCTTATTCTGGGCTTTGATACAAAGTTCAATGTTTTAGGCAAAACCTCTGTTGTTCTTGCCGGCGTTGGCACCTTCCTGTATGCTTTTACCGGTTGGCTGACCTTGTTCGGCGGCGCAGACTTTTTCCTGAACTACAATTATATGCCGATTCACATGGAGCCGCAGCATGAAATGCATGCCATGGGCATTTTCCTTATTGAAATCGGCGTTGCCATCTGCGTAATGATGACAATTATTAATCTGCTTGATGCAATTGTGAAAAGGGGTGACGAAGATGGAAGTGCTCAATGAGTTTTTGAAAACAAAAGGCATTTATTCCCTGGTCATGATTCTTTTCTTCCTGGGTGTGTATGGTATGGTCCTCAGCAAAAACTACATGAAGAAGCTGATGGCGATGAATGTTATGCAGGTTGCCGTAATCTATTTTTATCTGTGTTTTGCACAGAAGGATGGCGCAATGATTCCTATCCAGAACGGCCTTACAACAGATCCTAATGCTTACATTAACCCTCTGCCGCATGGCCTGATGCTGACAGCAATCGTTGTAAGTCTTGGTACTACAGGCGTAGCAATTGCACTCCTCATGCGTATTAAAGAAATCTACGGCTCTGTTGAAGAAGTAGAGGTATTGAGGAGGGCTAGTAAATGACACAGCATGCTCCCGTCCTAATTGTACTTTTACCTTTGACAGCATCATTGCTGTGTATGTTATTTTCCCGTATCAGCAAGTTTTTAGGCTCCTGGATAGTTATGGCTTCTATCGCCGGTGCCTTTGCCAATGCCTGCATCGTACTGCAAAGAGTGTTGGAGTCCGGCGGCAAAACCTGGCATTACTGGATGGGTGGCTGGGAACCGCCAATCGGTATTGAATTTGCTCTTGATCCGCTGAACAGTATTCTGGCAGTAGTGGTAACGTTTATTTCCCTGATGGTTTCGCTTTACAGCCGTCCGTTCGTCAAGGATGAGGATTGGCTGCATGTAGGCGGCTATTATACATTGTTCGGTCTGCTGACGGTAGGTCTTTCCGGTATGATTATCACCGGTGACGTTTTTAACCTCTATGTATATCTGGAGATTATGTCACTTTCCGGTTACGGCCTGATTGCCCTCGGCGGCAGAAAGTCAATGCTGGCAGCCTTCCGTTACCTGTTAATCGGTACCATCGGTGCTTCTCTGTATCTGCTTGGTGTCGGTTATCTGTACGCTATGACCGGTACTCTGAACATGGCTGACCTCGCTGCACGCGTAGTTCCGCATCTGAATTCGCCGCTGTTTGCGATTGCCGTAGCCTGCTTCATTATCGGCTTTGGTATCAAGATGGCGCTGTTCCCGCTGCATGGCTGGCAGCCTGATGCCTACACCTTCGCTCATCCGGGCGCTGCTGCTTTTATCGCAGGCTGCATGAGTAAGGCTCCGGCATATGCTTTAATCCGTTTTGTTTACTATATCTTTAAGGTTGATAACCCTGTAGTTCAGAGCGCACTCAACGTTTTAGGTATCCTCGGTGTAGCAGGTATTCTCATCGGTTCTATTATGGCAATGGCTCAGTACGACTTCCGTCGTATGCTGGCATATTCCTCTGTGGCACAGATCGGTTATATTGCAATTGGTCTGGCGATGGGTAATATGTACGGCTTTATCGGCGCTGTGCTGCACGCTATCAACCATGCTTTTATGAAGAGCAGCCTCTTCCTGGTTATCGGCGGTATTGAGTATCGCTTCGGTGAGGTTAATCTGTACCGCTTAGGCGGCATGAACAAAAAGATGACTATTAGTACGATTACCGTGCTGCTGGCTTCTCTGTCTATGATCGGCCTGCCTCCGACCTGCGGTTTCTTCAGTAAATGGTATCTTATGCTTGGTGCCTACACCGGCGCGCAGTACTTCTACATCGCTGTACTTGTTATCAGCTCCCTGCTGAATGCAATTTATTTCTTCCGTATTATTGAGCAGATGTTTGTGCAGCGTGAAGCTTCGCTGACTGAGGTACATCCGCATAAGGGCAAGCTGGGCTTACCGCTTTCCATGGTTATCCCGATTCTCGTCGGCGGTATCATGATTCTGGTACTTGGCTTCTACAGTGTTGACATCGTTACCGATGTCGTTAAGTTAGGATTGCCGGAGGTGTTTCTGAGATGACTATTTTAGATTGCAGACCATTTCTGGCGGTTGGTGTATCCTTTATAGCTGCTGTACTTATCGCGTTCAGCAGACGCTGGCCTAACCTGCGTGAAACCTGGAGCGTTATCGCTTCCGTACTTAAATTCGGTATCATCCTCTCGATGCTGCCTGCTGTTCTTGACGGCAACCAGTATCAATGGACGCTGTGCCAGATTACAGATACTGTAGGCCTGACGCTGCGTACCGATCCGGCAGGCATGATTTTTGCGGTGCTGGCTTCGATGCTGTGGGTACCGATGAACTTCTATTCCATCGGCTATATGCGCTGCAATAACGAAAGCGAGCAGACCGGTTACTTTGCTGCTTTTGCTATCTGCATGAGTGCTGTAATGGGCATTGCGATGGCCGAAAACCTGTTGACCTTCTTCATCTTTTACGAGCTGCTGACTCTGGCAAGCTATCCGCTGGTACTGCATAAGCGTAATCAGGAAGCTTTGATGGCCAGCCGTAAGTATTTGATTTACACCTTGATTTCCGGTCAGCTTTTCCTGGCCGGCGTTATCGCCGTTTACTGCATCAGCGGTACGATGGACTTTACTCCCGGCGGCTTCCTGACTACGGACATGGCTCCGAGATGGGTGCTGCAGGCTATCTTCGTACTCATGATTTTGGCAGGCTCCGTAAAGGCGGCTGTTATGCCGCTGCATGGCTGGCTGCCGGCAGCAATGATTGCGCCGACTCCGGTATCTGCATTACTGCATGCCGTTGCCGTTGTTAAAACCGGTGTTTTCGCCGTACTGCGTATCATCGGCTTCGTCTTTGGTCCGAAGCTGTTGGCGGAAATCGGTGTTGTTGATGTATTGGCGTGGGCTGCTGCGGCGAGCATTATTATTTCCTCGCTCATCGCTCTGCGTCAGGATCACTTGAAACGTCGTCTGGCGTTCTCCACTATCGGCCAGCTTTCCTACATTGTTTTAGGCGCTGCGCTGATTTCTCCGCTGAGCATCAAGGGTGCTTACCTGCATCTGGTAGCTCATGCTGTTATGAAGATTACCCTCTTTATGTGCGCCGGTCTGATTATCGCGCGTACACACAGAAATAATATCAGTGAGCTTTATGGCATAGGCAAGAAGCTGCCGGTAACTATGGCCTGCTTCACGATTGCTTCCCTGGGTATCGCCGGTACGCCGTTCCTCGTTGGCTTTGTCAGCAAATGGAATCTGGCACTCGGTGCTTTGCAGGCAGGCAAGCCTCTGTACATTCTCGTCTGGGTTGCCAGTGCACTTTTAGCTGCCGGCTATCTGATGCCTGTTGTACAGATGGCATACTTCCGTAAGGACCCGCAGGAGGAGTTCCGTGAATATGGCGATATCAGCTACTCGATGCTGATTCCTATCTGCGTTACAACTATTATCGCTGTTGTCCTCGGTATCGTGCCGGATATTTATCCGCACTTCTATGAGCTGGCAACAATGGCCTCCAACGCTATTTGCGCAGGCTGGAATGGAGGTTGGATGTAATGAGCAAGAAAACTGTTTACATGATAGCTGCTGCCGTGCTCGTGCTTTCCGCAATCGGAGAGCTTTGCGGCGTACATCTGCACAGTCCTGCGTGGTGGCCGCTGCCGTTTGGCTATGATATTTTCTTCGGCTTCTTCGGTTGCTGGCTGCTGATTATTCTGGCAAAAATTATCATGACGCCGCTGCTGCAGCGTGATGAAACCTACTATGATGATCCTAAGGGAGGTGAGGACGATGAGTAATCTGCTTCATCCCGGTCTGATCCTCATTGCCGTGGGCGTGATTGCAATGATTGTGCCGAAAATGCTGCGCAAATTCGTTTTGGCTGTAGGCCCGTTCTTTGCCCTCTTTGCTGCACTTTCAATGCCTGTTGGTACGGATTTGAGCGTTGATTTTCTGGGTACAGGCTATCACTTGGGCTACATGTTTGTAGACAAGCTCAGCTATGTATTCTGCATGATTTTTGCGCTGATGGCGTGCATCGGCGGCATTTATTCCTGCCATAACGAGAACCGCATGGAAGCATTGTGCTCCATGTCCTACGCCGGCTGCGCTCTTGGTGTAACGCTGGCTAAGGATTGGCTGACGCTGATTTTCTTCTGGGAAGCACTTGCCGTAACCTCTCTGTTCCTGATCTGGTGCCGCAATACTCCTCAGTCCCGTCGCGCAGGCCTGCGTTACCTCTTGGTGCACATGCTTGGCGGTAACCTGCTGCTGCTCGGTATCTTCCTGAAGGTTGGTAGCGGTGATTCTCTGATTGCTAATCTGTCCAAGGCTCCGCATGACCTTGCTTTCTGGGGAATTTTAATCGGTGTTGCTGTCAACGCTGCAATTCCGCCGGTTAATGCCTGGCTGGTTGATGCTTATCCCGAAGGTACGATTACAGGCAGCGTATTCTTAAGCTCTTTTACTACGAAGGTTGCTGTTTACGCTTTAATCCGTATCTTTGCCGGAACAGATTTCCTGATGGGCTTTGGCTGCTTCATGGCGCTTTACGGCGCAGCCTATGCGATTATGGAAAACGATATGCGCCGTCTGCTCGGTTACCATATTATCAGCCAGGTCGGCTTCATGGTTGCCGGTGTAGGCGTTGGCACGGCGATGGCACTGAATGGTGCTGCGGCCCATGCCTTCTCGCACATCCTGTATAAATCCCTGCTCTTTATGTGTGCCGGTGCTATTATCTATGCGACCGGTATCCGTAAGATTAATCAGCTCAGCGGTATGGCGAAAAAGATGCCGTTCGTGGCAGTGTGCTTTTTTGTAGCGGCGTTCTCCATTTCCGGTGTACCGTTCTTCAACGGCTTCATCAGCAAAACCATTACGATTGCCGCTGCATCCGCTGCCGGTTATGATTGGGTATATACGCTGCTGGAGCTTGCCAGCATAGGTACCTTCTTGTCTATTACCTTGAAGATGGGTTACTTCATCTTCCTGCGTGATGCCGATAAAAATGTAGAAATTAAAAATCCTCTGCCGAAGAATATGTATATCGGCATGGGCTTCGGCGCAGCGCTCTGCTTCCTGTACGGCGTATATCCGGATCTGCTGTATCGCTATCTGCCGTTCGGTTATCCAGATTACCAGCCGTTCACTGCAGCACATATGCTGAGCTACGTAGAAATTCTTGTCGTAACCATGGTTCCGTTTATGATGTTCCTGCCGCGCATGGAGCCTCATACAGCGCTCAGCCTTGATACAGACTGGTTCTACCGTAAGCCGATTGATTTTGTTATTGTCCGTATCAGCATGCTGCTGTGTGCAATCAGCGGCGGCCTTGGCAGTGCCTGGGGAGTATTGTACGAAAAGTTTATGGATCTTACGAGCAATCCGATGGATTTCCTCGACGCCAGACCGTTCCGTAAACGCACGCATTATAACCCGGAAAACTACCGTACATCTATCGCTGACCCGATGATGATTACCTTAACGGTGCTGGTAAGCAGCATTGCTTACTTCATTGCTACTTTGTAATTTAATTGATAACAGAATAGCTGTTTCTGAAAAGCAGTTACTGCGACGTTATGTCATAGTAACTGCTTTTTTCATCACTTTAATGATTATTTGCTATTATTTTTTAGCTCTAAAGTAGTGTAGTATAGAAATGAAATTCGCTTAGTAATATAGGAAAGGAGCTAAAATAAATGGAGATTAGTCAGTTAGAGTACTTTGTAATTCTGGCGCGGATAAAACATTTTACCAAGGCAGCACGTTCGGTAGCAATTACGCAATCGGCACTCAGTCATTCGATAGGAAAACTGGAACGTGAGTTGAACGTATCCCTATTTGATCGTACAGAACAGGGAGTGTTTTTGACATCGGCGGGAGAATATTTTTTGTCGCATGCTGAAAAAGCCCTCAACGAATTAAAAAAAGGACAGAAAGAACTGAAAGAGATGAATGACCCTAAAAAAGGTCTCATTCATTTTTCTTTTATTCATTCGTTAGGGACAGATTTAATACCTTCACTGGTGGCAGGTTATGGAAAATTACATCGCCATGCCCGGTTTGTCCTGACACAAAATAATTCAGTCTTTCTGACCAGTAATCTGCTGGAAGGAAAGGATGATATGTGCCTTTGTCCGCCGTTGATGAACATGGAAAATATTATCTGGGTATATTTATATTCTGAAGAACTTTTTGCTGCGGTTCCGCAGGGGCATCGGCTGGCTGGACGCAAATCTCTCATGATGCGGGATCTGGCAGGTGAACCGTTTATGTCTTTAAAACGTTCTTATAATTTACGTCTGCTTTCGGAACAGCTTCTTGCTCAGGCGGGGATAACTCCTAATATCATTTATGAGGGAGATGATGTACATACTTTGGCAGGCCTGATCGCTTCGGGTATGGGAGTTTCCATTTTACCTAAAATCACTACTATTGTGCTGCCGGATGTGGTATTCATTCCGTTTACGGATGTTTCCTGTAAACGCGAAATAGGTTTGGCGTGGAATAGTGCGGCGGAAATGCCACCGGCATCTGATGCTTTCAGACAATATATTTTGCAGCGTTTCAGCAGTGCCAGTCGTAAGATCGGAAAAGAGCTGTTTCCTAAAGAAGCAGAAAGATAATAACATTGCTGTGCATAACGCGAAATACCCTGTTGTCTCATTTTAAGGCAACAGGGTGTTTCCCGTTTTTTGAAGAAAAATTTTCCTTTGTAGTAAGCTTATCAGAATCTCCTGAAAGTGCCGCCTAGACGTTTAAATTTAGTGTCTGTTACAAAGGGATCTTCAATTTTACGCATATCCTTACACATTTTATCTTCTTCAGCAATACTTTGGCAGACGCTGGTACCCTCTAGTTCTATCATCTGGTCAATAATACTTTCACCGGAAGGGGTGTGATTTAATGCGTTTTCTTCTTTTAAATCTACCCATTTGCCGATGAGACCGCTGTGATGCGGTAATTTTTCGGCATTTGCAAAACTGGAGCAGGGTTCCGTTTCTAAAACTGAAATACCATTGTTGTTTTGAGCTTTTTCCTGAACATGTAACCATTTTTCTGTAGACATAATATACTCCTTCTTTCTAAATTTTTTATAAATAACGTAGGTAAATGTATCCACTGCTGATAAGAATGGATAATAACATTAACGGAAAAGCAATTTTCATAAATTGCAGGAATGTGATAATCACACCACGCTTAGTAGCCATCGAGGCTACCAGCACATTGGCGGATGCACCTATGAGAGTGCCGTTACCGCCAAGGCAGGCGCCTAATGAGAGAGACCACCAAAGTGGGTTCAGATTAGTAATACCCATATTTCCCATATCTTTGATCAGAGGAATTAAGGTAGCTACAAAAGGAATGTTATCCACAAAAGCGGAGCAGATAGCGCTCATCCAGAGAATAAGCATAGCAGTAGCAGTTTCATTACCGCTGGTAATTTCCATAGCTTTCTGTGCCAACATGCTGATGATACCGGTATCTACTAAAGCCCCTACAAGGACGAACAATCCAGCGAAAAAGAAGATCGCCAACCATTCTACGCTGCTCAGCATACGGCTGATCATAGGCTCGTTTCTGTGGCAGGCAAGTAACAGCAACAGACCGGCACCGGTTATGGCGGCAGTAGCAGATTCAATTTTTAAGGTGCTGTGCAGGACAAACATAACAACAGTTAAAGCCAGAACGAAGAGACATTTATAAAGCAGGTTCCAGTCCTGAATCTGGTCTTTTTCCTCCATACACATCACATGATGTTGCCTTTCTGGTGTTGTTTTGAGCCCTTTGTGATAAAGTAGAATGAGAATTAAATCAGTTACGATAAAAATGAAAAGACAGATGCCTGCAAGGTTGGTAATGAAATCAACAAAAGAAAGACCGGTAGCACTGCCTATCATAATATTTGGCGGATCACCGATAAGCGTTGCTGTGCCGCCTATATTGGAGGCAAGAATCTGACTGATCAGGAAAGGCTTGACATCAACCTGCAGTTGGGAAGCCATGCTGAAAGTCAGGGGAACGGTAAGTAAAACTGTGGTTACATTGTCTAACAGACCGGAACAAACCATAGTAATACCAGATAGAGCAAAGAGCAACGCAGTAGGATTGGCGCGCACTTTTTTGGCTGCCCAGATTGCTAGAAATTTGAACAGACCTGTCTCTCTGGTGATATTAACGATGATCATCATACCTATTAAAAGCCACAGCGTGTTCCAATCGATATGGCTGATAGCACTTTCCTGTGTCAGAATACCGCTCCAGATCATAAGCGCAGCGCCTAAGAGGGCGATGATAGTACGATGAATCTTTTCTGAAATTATGAAGGCGTAGGCCAGAATAAAAATTCCAGCGGCCAGGGGTGTTTGATAATCCAAGAGAATAGGACTTCCTTTCCTGAAAATTTTCTATAAGCGACTAGCTCAGCTTCTCTATCTTGTGCTTTTGGTACAGTGGAGGGAGAAGATAGGGAAACTGAACTGCCTTACGATCAATACTATAACGGATAATATTGCTAATTTCTAATGAATAATTGATGCTTAGCTAATGAATTAATTTCATCGTATTAGCAGATTGCTACGCTAAGCAATAAAAAACACCGCTGCCCAAAGTGCAGGGTCACCTTGGGTTTTGGTGTTTTGCTTATCAGTCTGTTAATGTCAATTTAAAAATACAGGAAAACTATCTATGCTATTGAAAAGTAAAGGCTGTTAGTTCCCATTTGAAAAATTGGAAGACGTATTTTCTAATGCTTTTAAGATATCTCTGCGGGTGATAATGCCTACTAAAGTATTTGGTTTTTCAATGACAGGGATATTAGGAATATGTCCGTCTACGGCAAGCAGCATGATACTTTCTAGTGATGTATCCGGTGTTACGCAGCGCACATGGCGGGTCATGATGTCAGTGACATAGGTATTGAGCTGCTTTTGGAAAGAAGTCATGTAGCGACCGTAACCAGTATAATAGCTGCCTGCATCAATGACATCAATGTATTGCGGGCCGTAAGGATAAAGCTTTTTGTAAAGAATATCTCCCATGGTGACAACACCAAGAAGCTTATTATCTTCTTCAACGACCGGAATCAGATCCTGAACTTCTTTATCCCGCAAAAAAATGCTGATTAGTTCATTAATAGTGGTATCTGCTTTAACAGTAAGCAGATTTTGACGCATGATTTCCCTGGCCACACATATTTGACTTTTCATTATTAAACCCTTCTTTCTGAGATAAACCATAAAAATAACAGCGTCGTGTATAGGAAAGCTGTTAGAGGTAATAGATAGTTTTTCACTGTCTTCATATCTATATTAGCACAAAAATATCTGGAAGGGAGCAACTTTAAAGCCTTTATGAATGACTTTCATAAGGCAAATGAATGACTTTCATGAAATTTTAGAAGCGAATCAGGGACAGTTTAGTAAGCGGAATATTGACAATATACTATATTCTTTACTTGTCAAGTTTTTGATTAGGTGCTATATTATGTAGTACTAATATGTCTATAAAATTTCTATGAAATATATTGGGAGAGAGGAGCGGTAAAGTTGCTCAAAGGTATAATTCTGATTATAGGTGCCGCAACCTGTTGGGGCATGGGCGGTGTAGCAGGACAGTATTTGTATCAATATCATCAGGCAGATATGATCTGGCTTTGCATGGCGCGTCAGATTTTGGCAGGCTGTATGTTCCTGCTTTTTGCGGCCTTTGTGCAGAAGCAGGATATCTTTGCTATTCTTAAGGCAGATACCTGGAATATTATTGAGTTTTCGTTTTTAGGTATCTTGGGCGCGCAACTGGGTTTTTATTACACCATCGGTTTGTGCAATGCGGCGACGGCGACGGTTTTGCAGTACATGGCACCGATTTATGTAATGCTGTGGATGAGCTATAAGTCAAGAAAAATTCCTGACGGACGTGAATTGATAGGCATTGTCGGCGCGCTTGTCGGTGTCTTTCTTATCGCAACGCACGGCAGTCTGGATAGCCTGGCGATTTCGCCAATGGCATTGACAATCGGTGTATTGTCTGCGCTTTCCTATGCATATTACAGCATTAAGCCGGGCCAAATGCTCAAAAAATATACTGCGGCAACGCTTATCGGCTGGGGCCAGCTTATCAGCGGCGTGGCCTTGATTATCTGGCGTAATCCCTTTACGCCCGCAGGTCATTGGGATATGAGCGGTTATTTGGCTTTTGCGTATCTGCTGTTGGGTGCGACAATTGCGAGCTACGCATTATATCTTTCTGGCCTGAAAATTGTCGGCCCTACTAAGGCGAGCCTGATTTCCTGTGCCGAACCGTTGGCTTCTATTATCTCCGTGGTTCTGCTGTTGAATACTAAATTGGCGGTGGCTGACTATATCGGTATGGCGTGCATTATTTTCACGGTTTTATTACTTTCTCTGCCTAAAAAATAAACATTTTTCATAACAGATATGATAGAATAGAATTAAGTAAGATTACTTAAGCTAAGCAAGAGGAGGTACGGAGAGATGACTGATTATAAGTATAAATATGGTCATGGCTACAAGGAGTTTTCTCTGCCGGAGGAGCATGTTTTGGGCGAACTGAAAATGAAGCAGATGCCACCGTTGGAGAATTTCAAAGCAGCTGTTTTGGATGCGTTGTATCATCCTATCGCCAGCGCACCGATTGATGAGCTGGTGCAGCCGGGAATGAAAATAGCTTTTATCTGTAACGATTCAACCCGTGTTGCCAACACACATTCCTTTATGCCCATTTTGGTTAACGAAATGAATAAACTGGGCGTTAAGGATGAGGATATGCATATCGTCTTTGCTTTGGGTACCCATCGCTGCATGAGCCACGAGGAAATGGTGGAGCAAGTTGGCGAGGATATTGCCAAACGCCTGAAAATGTATAACAGTGACTGCCATGTGCAGGATGACTTTGAGTATTTCGGCGAAACAGAGCATGGCACACCAGTATGGCTCAATAAGCATGTTTGTGATGCCAATCTGGTTATTTTGACCGGTACCGTTGTTTACCATTTCTTCAGCGGCTTTGGCGGTGGGCGTAAGGCTGTGCTGCCCGGTGTTGCCGCTATGGAAACTGTACGTAAGAACCATAGCCTGATGATGAGCCCGGAGTCTAAGCTGGGCAAGCTGCACGGTAATCCGGTATACGATGATCAGGTTGAGGGCGTGCGTCTTTTTGCCAAAGAGCATAAGATGTTCCTCTTCCATTCTATCTTGGACGCGCAAAAGCAATTCCTGAAGGTTTTTGCAGGTGACTGGTATGAAGCACATCGTGAGGCCTGCAAATTTGTCGAGCAGGTTTACGGCGTACCTATCAGCGAGCCTGCGGATGTAGTAATTGCCAGCTGTGGCGGTTATCCTAAGGATATCAACATCTACCAGCTGCAAAAGACGATGGATAACGCCTGGTGTGCAGTTAAGGACGGCGGCGTAATCATTATCCTCGGTGAATGTGAGGAAGGCAGCGGCAGTGCTGCTTTGGAAAAAGCGTTGGAAGAAAATCCTTCGCCGGATGCTATTAAAGCAGAGCTGGAAAAGAATTTTGTTATCGGTGCGCATAAGGCTTTTGCTATTACCCGCCTGATGAAGAAGGCGCATTTTATTCTTGTTTCCGCTTTGGATAAAGGGCTTGCCAAAAAATTGCTGTTTGAATCCGTGGATGATGTAGATGCAGCTATGAAGCTGGCGGAAAAATATGTAGGCAAAGATTATAAGGTTTTACTGATGCCGCAGGGCAGTCTGACAGTGCCTGTATTGAAAAAATAAAATTTTATAAAAAAATAAATGACTCTTGCCTTTTACGATGATATCAGATATAATTGTAATGTTATTAGTATGTGATTAAGTAGAAGGGGAGAACGTTTGTGAAGTTAGATATTGATTATAAGGCTATAGGACTGAGGATAAAGGCCGCTCGAGCCAGGAAAGGATTAACTCAGGGAAATATAGCTAATCTAACTGGTCTGTCAACTCCGCATATCAGCAATATAGAAACCGGTAATACTAAGCTTGGCCTGCCTACAATTATTCATCTGGCTAATGTACTGGATGTTTCTGTGGACGAGCTGCTGTGTGACAACATTCATCACAGTGAGCAGATTTACTGCAATGAGCTGGCTGACCTGGTTAAGGATTGTTCTGTAGATGAACTGCATATTATTTCTGAATTAGCAAAGGTCATCAAGAAGGCCGGCATCAACAGTGCCAAGAAGGTCAGAAAGCGCCGTACTAAGGCTGAGATGGCAGCAGCTAAGGCAGCCGAAGAAGCTGCTATGCAGATGGAATTTTAATATAGTTTATGTGCTACTGTAGCTCAGCTGGTAGAGCAACTGATTCGTAATCAGTAGGTCGCAGGTTCAAATCCCGTCAGTAGCTCCATTAAAAAATCAAGCACCCATGCGGGTTTCGCGTGGGTGCTGTTTTTGTGTTTTTAGATTAATCTCTGGGGTTTTCTTTCTCCCATTTCTGCACAGCATCCTTGAAGGCAATTACGCTGATGGTTTTTCCCACGCGTTCAGCTTCGCGGAAGCCTTTGCCACGTCCGCCGTACAGATTGATGACTTCATACAGTGCTTCGGTAATAGGGTCTGTACTTCCTGCTATAAGTTCGTGTACTTTTTGTTCTCTCTTTGCCTCAAGCATTTCAGCTTGGGATTTTTTACCTCCGCGTAATTCGGCAATAAAGTTTTTTACTGCGATGCGTTCGGTTTCGGTCAGTTTAAAGGAAGTTACTCTTGCTCCCTCGGGAAGCTCTCTTTTGCGGCCTGCACCCTCTCTGGCACCGCCGGCTTTGATAGAATTTTTAACATTTTCCATAATTAATACCTCCTTATTGTGTCGTTGATATCGAATTGGAATTTCTGAAATTATAATACCATACATAGAGGGAAACGTCAACTATAAAATTCAAAAATATGATAAGATATTATCATATGAGGCGAGTGATATTTTTGAAATACCAATTTAAAGTCGTACTATCACAGCAAGAGTCAGTCTGCAATAAAAAAGCCGTTGGTCAAACCAACGGCTTAGTAAATTCTGGTGGAGATAAGCGGGATCGAACCGCTGACCTCTTGAATGCCATTCAAGCGCTCTCCCAGCTGAGCTATACCCCCATATTATATATCTATCTTACAAAAGAGAGAGGTGTTTGTCAAGTAAGCAAAAAAATTATAAATACGCAAAGTAACGTAGGAGCAGAAATATTTCATACAGTATAAAACAGATGCACTTTTAAAATTACTATATAATTTAATTTCCTGCTTGATGCTATTATATAAAATAAAAGCCGAGAATCTGCGGGGAGGCAACAGCTGCTCAGAAAAATATATTGTGCATAATTTATTTCGCAAGCTTAATGACAGTCCGGGCGGAATTTTAGTCAAAAATTTGACTAAATGCGTGAAAAGTATTAAAATATAAACGTTGTATTAGCCTCGTTGAAAAAATGAAAACATAGCAGTTTAATAGATATTAAAAATAAAAGGAGTATCAGGATGAGTCAAAATTTCTTGGAGCGATATAATGAGAAAATGCAATCAATATATGATTACTGCGGAACAAAAGCTAAGCAGTTGTATGCCGAGCTTTTGGCAGCAGTACAGTCCTTATATAATCACTGTGAAGCGAAAGCACGCGAATTTTACGCTATGCTTTTAGAAAAAGTGCAGTTATTATACAATGACTGTTTAGAAAAAATAGCAGCGATTGTTGCACAGGTGAAGGCAGTAATAGCTGTTGCAAAAATTCAACTGACTATGCTTGAGCGTCGTGTACGTCTGCAGGTTATGAGCTTTGCAAACAAGCTGCAGGCTAAGCAGCAGGATATCGTTGGCCGTATTCAGGCTAAACAGCGTAAAGTTGTTGGACGTATGAAAGCACGCTACCATGCGCTGCGCAGTACATGGCGCCGTAATCAGCATTTTACCTTCTGGTTTATTCCAGCAGACGGTCAGAATATCGCTAAAACTCATGTAAAAAAGACTCATTTGAAATATGCTATGACAGCAGTTGCTTCCTTCCTGGTTTTTGTGTCCTGTACTATCGGTGTGTTGGCTCATTTTGCTGTGCAAAACGAGCAGCAGAAGCAGGAGCTTGCTGCTTATAAGCAGACTAAATCCGAGCAGGAGCAGACTATCAGACAATTACGTCTGATGGCAGAAACCAACCAGAAAAAGCTGGCAGCTTTGTCTAAGCTGGAAGATCAAGTGCGCAGCCAAATGGAAAAAAGCGGTGCCCAGCTTCCTCCTAAGAGCAATGCTTCCGATTACGCAGGTCAGGGCGGTCCTGTATTGGGTTCTGCTAATCCGGCAAACATTGTGCTGGAGCAGGAAAAGAACATTGGTCTGGAGGCCGATGCCAAAAAGGCAGATCTGGAAAATTTGCTGAGCGCTATTGAAGCTGAGAATTATCGTCGTGAGGTTACTCCGAGCCAATGGCCTACCAGCGGTGGTTATATTTCTTCTTCTTTCGGCGGTCGTGCTAATCCCTTTGGCGGTTATGGCCGTGACTGGCATCCGGGTATTGATATTGCTACTGATTATGGCGAGCCGGTTTATGCCAGTGCAGCAGGCTATGTGCAGCAGGCAGGCTGGTATGGCGGTTATGGGATTTATGCACGTATAAACCATGATTATGGCTATCAGACAGCATATGGTCATATGAGCCGTGTTGTCTGCAGTGCAGGACAATATGTGAAAAAAGGCGAGATTATCGGTTATGTAGGCAGCACCGGTTACAGCACCGGTCCGCATCTGCATTTTGAAGTTATTCATTATGGCGAGCAGGTTGATCCTTCCAGCCTGATGTAATTGTGACAGATAATCAGATATTGAAAATCTTTAAGTTCGTCGTACTTAGTGCGGCGAACTTTTTTTAAGCAAAAAAGAAATAAATTTCAGAAATATTATTTACATATGTTCTGACAAATGCTACAATGAGGATAACGAAAGGAGCGGATGAAATATGCTTACTTTAGAAATGCTGGAAAAAATGCTTTTGGCAGCAGCAGTTGAGCTTGAAGAAAAAAGCAAAATGCTGTGCGAGCTGGACAGCGTAGCCGGTGATGGTGACCATGGCGTTACTATTGCACGTATGGCAGAATCTATGAAAAAAAAGGTAGAAGCGCATGACAGTGCTAATATTAAAGATTTGCTTGATGATTTGAGCATGGCTTTTATGAACAGCAACGGCGGCAGTGCAGGACCTTTATGGGGAACTGTTTTTGGTGGACTTGCCGATGCTGCACCTGAGGATGCCAAGGAGGTTTCTCTGGAAGAGCTTCACGCTATGCTGGCTCAGGCTAAAGAGGATTTTGAGGATATTTCCAAAGCTAAAATCGGTGATAAGACGATGGTTGATGCTCTGTATCCCGCACTTGAAGCAGGTATGGCTGCCGAAGGTGATGCGAAGGCTGTCTTTGCGGCTATGGGCAAGGCAGCAGCCGAGGGCGCAGAAAAAACAGCTGACATGATAGCACGTTTCGGTCGTGCTAAAAACGTCGGTGAACGCAGTCTGGGTACTAAGGACCCCGGTGCAACGTCTATTTCTATTCTGCTGACAGCAATGGCTGCGGCAATCTGATTTACTGATAAAGCGCAAGCTTAAAAAACAATAAAATAAATAAAAACGGAGGCGTCATTATGCAAAAATTCATTAACAATCCGGAAAATCTGACAAGTGAATTATTGGAAGGTCTTGTGTTATCTAATCCTGATATCATCACCCTGGAGCAGGGAAACCTCATTGTAAACAAGAAATTGGCAGAGACAGACCGTGTAACCATCGTAACCTTGGGCGGTACCGGCCATGAGCCTGCTATCAGCGGCTTTGTCGGCGAAGGCATGATTGATATTTCTGTTGCAGGTAATATTTTTGCTGCACCCGGCCCACAGGCTTGCGTAGAAGCAATTAAGATGGCAGATAAAGGTCATGGCGTACTTTTCGTTGTACTTAACCATGCAGGCGATATGCTGACCGGCAACCTGACCATGAAACAGGTGAAAAAACTGGGCATTAATGTTGTTAAGGTTGTAACTCAGGAAGACGTTGCCAATGCTCCGCGTGAAAACGCTGACGACCGCCGTGGTCTGGTTGGCTGCGTTCCTCTGTACAAGATCGCCGGTGCTGCAGCTGCTGCAGGCAAATCCTTGGAAGAGGTTGCTGTTATTGCACAAAAATTTGCTGATAACATGGCAACTATCGCTGTTGCTACCAAAGGCGCTACCCATCCGGCAACCGGTATGGAAATCGCTCATATTGCCGAAGGCACCATGGAAGTCGGCATGGGCCAGCATGGTGAAGGCGGCGGTGGTACCCAGCCGATGAAATCCGCTGACGAAACTGCTGCTATTATGATGGACGCTCTGCTGAAGGATCTGGACGTAAAAGCAGGCGAAAAGCTGATGGTTGTTATCAACGGCAGCGGTGCAACTACTCTGATGGAACAGCTTATTGTTTTCCGTGCCTGCCATAAGCTGTTGGCAGAAAAAGGCATTGAGGTTGTGGCAAGTGCTGTAGGCGAAATCCTTACCGTACAGGAAACCGCAGGCTTCCAGATGTTTATTGCACGTATGGATGACGAGCTGCTTGGCTATTGGAATGCTCCGTGTCGCACTCCGTACTACAGAAATTAAGCAGGTGACTGAATATGGCAGATAAAGAAGGTAATGTACTGGCAAAAGATTATGGTATCGGCATTGCTCCGCCGGAGCGTCCGTTCCCGGTAAAGGGGCACGCATCCGCAGGCTGGGGCATGCAATCTCGTCTGGGACAGATTTTTGCTGATGACGGCCGCACTATTATGCTGGCTTTTGACCATGGCTATATTATGGGCTCTACCGCAGGTCTGGAACGTCTTGATCTGACAATTCCGCCGCTGATGCAATATGCAGATTGCCTGATGGCAACTAGAGGCGCTTTGCGTACCTGCATTCCTGCAAATCATCACAAGGCTGTTGCTCTGCGCTGCACTGCTGACACCAGTGTGCTCAAGGATGATATGAGCTATGGTAATGTGGGCGTTGAAATTGAAGATGCTATCCGCATGAATGCTTCCTGCATGGCAGTTCAATGCTTTGTAGGCTCGGCAGGCGAGCTTGACTCCCTGCGCAATTTGTCTTATTATGTAAATATGGGCGAACGTTTTGCAATTCCTGTTCTCGGTGTTGTAGCAGTTGGCAAGGAGATGGAGCGTACCACGCGTTATTTCTCCCTGGCTACACGTCTGCTGGCCGAAACAGGCGCACATATCATCAAAACCTATTATTGTGATAACTTCGAACAGGTTACTGCTGCGTGCCCCGTACCTATCGTAATTGCCGGCGGCAAGAAGATTCCTGAGCGCGACGCACTGGAAATGGCTTACCGTGCCGTAAACGAAGGCGCAGCCGGTGTTGATATGGGACGCAACGTTTTACAGGCTGCCGCACCGAAGGCGATGCTGCGTGCAATCCGCATGGTTGTACACGAAAATGCAACGCCGGAAGCAGCTTACCATGCTTATGAGTTATGGCAGAAGGATGTGGATTAAATGAAAGAATTTATGCATGTCGGCGTACCGACGACTGTTGCAAGAGAAGGCGAGATTTATGCTGAAGGCATAAAAACGCATATCATTACTCCTGATACCAATGAATTTCATATCGAATACCTGCGCTTCGAAAAAGATACTCCGTTGCCGGAAGAACTGCAGACCTTAGTGCATGTAGCTTATAAGGTTGATGACCTTGATAAGCAGCTGGCAGAAAATAAGGTTATTGTTGAGCCCTGGATGGCTGATGAGCATACCCGCATTGCTTTCATCATGAAGGACGGAATCTTGTTCGAATTAATGGAAGAAGTTAAATAAATGCTATCGGTTCATGAACGGGCACAGCTAGTAGCTGCTGCCCGTTTATATTATGAAAGCGATCTGACGCAGGCGCAAATTGCGCAACGCCTTAATGTGTCACGACCATCTGTCAGCAAGATGCTGGCAAGAGCGCGTGAGCTGGGAATTGTGCATATCGAAATCCGGGCCGGAGATGAGGGAAAGGCGGATTTACTGCAGCGTCTGCAATCTAAATATGCCTTGGCCGGTGGCTGTGTGCTTACAGATGAACAGGACGCATTGACGCAGGCTATGCATTATCTTATGGCTGAAACAACGGCTGACAAGAGCCTGGCTCTGGGCTGGGGTTATGCCTTGGGTGAGGTTGTGCTGAAGGCTGCGGACTGCAGCAGCTATACGCAGGATGGTATGGTATATCCGCTGATCGGTACGGCGAATTTTCCTAATAAGGGCTATCATCCGGATGAATTGGTGAAAGTATGGGCAGCAGCCTGCGGCAGAAGCTGTTATATGCTGGGCTGCAGTGCCTTTCCTGATTCCGAGGAGGAACGCGCAGAGCTGGAAAGCAGGTCTGTTTATCAGCAGCTTTTGCAGCAATGGCAGAGCCTGGATGCCGCTGTTGTTTCCATCTGCGGTTATCCTGCCGTGCCTGATGAAGCAACGGCAACCCGTTTCGGTGATGCCTTGGAACAGCAAAAGGCCGTAGGCAGCTTTTTGTCATATTATTATAATCAGCGCGGTGAATTCATCAGCGGTAATAATGATTACTGCCTGCATATTCCGCTGGCGCAGCTGCGACGCTGCAAAAAGCTGATAGGCATTGGGCTGAATGCCGGTAATAAGGCGTTGGTGGGTGCTTTGGCAACAGGTCTTTTTACGCATCTTGTTGTTAGCGAAGAGCAGGCCAAGGCTTTGCTGAAATAATTGAAATGAACGTGGACTGCTTCACACTATCTGTGTGAGGCAGTTTTACTTTTTTACAGCAGAACATGTAACTTTTTATACAGTAAATATACTTTGAAAGCAGAAATGAGGAAATTTTTTCAAAAAACTTTACAAATAAAGTATAAAAGCATAAAATAACCCTAACTACATTTATACGAAATTTGTAGCATGGAAGGATGGTAGAAAATGATTTCTCTCAAAAGCAACAAACTTAAAGCATTGGCAGCCGGCTTGATGCTGACCCTCGCCTTGGGGGCATTAGGCTGCGGCGGTGACAAAAAGGAAGCAGGTGCAAAGGCTGAGAAGGTTAATGTAGGCATTGTACAGCTGGTTGAGCATGAAGCGCTCGATGCAGCTAACAAGGGCTTTATTGACGGTCTGGCATCTAAGGGCTATAAGGAAGGGCAGAACATTACTTTCGACAAACAAAATGCTCAGGCTGACCAGTCTAATCTGCAGAACATTGCTCATCGCTTTGTAAATAATAAGGTTGATTTGATTTGTGCTATCGCAACTCCAGCAGCCCAGACTGTAGCAAATGTTACCAGCGATATTCCTATCGTTGCTACTGCGGTAACTGACTACAAAACCGCTAAGCTGGTTAAGGATGACGCTAAACCGGGTACTAATGTAACCGGTACAACTGATATGAACCCTGTTGCCGAGCAGCTGGATTTACTGCTGAAGCTGGTTCCGAATGCTAAAACCATCGGTACAATTTATTGCTCCAGTGAGGTTAATTCCCAACTGCAGGTTGAGCTGCTGAAGAAGGCTGCAGCTGCTAAGGGCATTACCGTAAAGGAAGCAACTGTTTCTACTGTTAATGATATCCAACAGGCTGCCCGCAGTCTGACAGGTGATGTACAGGCGGTATATGTACCTACCGACAATGTATTGGCTTCTGCTATTCCTACTTTAATCAGTGTAACCGAGGAAGCAAAGCTGCCGGTTATCTGCGGTGAAGGCGGCATGGTAAGAGCCGGTGGTCTGGCAACATTGGGTGTTGATTATTACCAGCTCGGCTTCCAAACCGGTGTGATGGCTGCTGATATTCTGAGCGGTAAAGCAAAACCGGCTGATATGGCTATTCAGGCACAAAAAGAATTTAAGCCTACCATCAATCTTAAGGAAGCAGCTAAGATTGGTTTGAAGGTTCCTGAAGATTTGCTGAAGGGTGCAGATGTTATTAAATAATTAAAATTTGGAGCCTGCCGTTAAAAAAGCAGGCTCTTTTTTCGCTAAGAAGATTGGGAGGAATTGGGAAATGATTAGTTTGTTGATACCTACAGTGGCACAGGGCTTACTGTGGGCGTTGATGGCTCTTGGTGTATATGTAACATTCCGAGTGCTGGATATTGCTGATTTGACGGTAGAAGGCAGCTTTCCGCTGGGCGCGGCAACAGCTGCTTCCATGATGGTTGCGGGCTTCGGTCCTCTGGCTGCACTTTTGGGTGCGTGCATTGCCGGTATGCTGGCAGGTATTATAACCGGTATTTTGCATACTAAAATGAAAATACCTGCTCTGTTGGCCGGTATTTTGACTATGATTGCTTTGTATTCCGTTAACCTGCGTATTATGGGCAAGGCTAATTTATCCCTGCTTGGTGTAGATACTACCTTTAAAATCGCCAAGTCTATGATGAATCTGTCGATGGCGCAGACAACGCTTGTTGTCGGTCTGGCAGTAACCGTTCTGGTGGGCTGCTTTATGTACTGGTTCTTTGGTACGCAGATTGGCGCTGCTATCCGTGCTACCGGCTTCAACCAGCAGATGATTCGTGCTCAGGGCGTAGATACCGACGTAACGATTATTCTCGGCTTGCTCATCAGTAATGCTCTGGTTGCTGTTTCCGGTGCTCTGGTTGCGCAGTCCAACGGCTTTTCCGATGTCGGTATGGGTACCGGCACAATCGTTATCGGTCTGGCGTCCGTTATTATCGGCGAGGTGCTTTTCGGTACACGCAGCTTTAAAAACTGCCTGATTTCCGTAGTTTTAGGCTCTATTGTTTATCGTATTGTAATTGCAGTTGTACTGGCTATGGGTATGCCGCCAAACGATCTGAAACTCTTTACCTCTGTGCTGGTGGCAATTGCGTTGTCCATGCCGCTGATTAAAAGTAAATTCGGTGCCAGAAAGGCGGTGCGTTAAATGCTGCATGTAGAACACGTTTCCAAAACATTTTTCCCCGGAACTATCAATGAAAAAAAGGCTCTGCAGGATTTATCTCTGCATCTGGAGCCCGGTGATTTTGCTACAGTTATCGGCGGTAATGGCGCCGGCAAATCCACTACGCTGAATGCGATTGCCGGTGTTTTCCCGATAGATAAGGGTAAGATTATTATTGATGGTGAGGATATTACCAAAAAGCCGGAGCATAAGCGTGCCAAATATATCGGCCGTGTATTCCAGGATCCTATGCTGGGTACTGCTGCCGGTATGATGATAGAAGAAAATCTTTCTCTGGCGGCCCGTCGCGGCGAAACTCCCGGCCTGGGCTGGAGTCTTTCCAGCGATCAGCATGACCGCTTTTATGAGCTGCTGAAGGAGCTTGATTTAGGTCTGGAGGACAGAATGACTGCTAAGGTCGGTCTTTTGAGCGGCGGTCAGCGTCAGGCACTTACCTTGCTGATGGCAACGCTGAAAAAACCAAAGCTGCTGCTTTTGGACGAGCATACGGCAGCATTGGACCCAAAAACTGCGGCGAAGGTGTTGGCGCTTACGGAAAAAATCGTAACCCGTGATCAGCTGACAACGCTGATGATTACCCATAATATGCGCGATGCACTGCGTTACGGCAACCGACTGATTATGCTGCATAACGGCAGAGTAATTATCGACGTTAAGGGAGAAGAAAAGCAGCATTTGCAGATAGCCGATTTGTTGGATATGTTTGAAAAGGCAAGCGGCTCCGAGATGGCAAGTGACCGTTTGCTGCTTGGTTGATAGGCTGAATTTCTCGATATGGACACAAGTTTACGATAGGTAAACAAGAGTACCATAAAAAAAGAATTTTAGCATTTCACTAGAAATTTAATAGCTTCATAACTAAAATATAGAGGAAAGTAAATAAAATATACGAAAAAACTCTTGCGAAATCTGAAAAACGTGGTAAACTTTAAATAAGTGCTTTATTAGTTTAAAAAAATTTGTCGCAAGTAAACCGAAAGGCGGTGCTAGGAAATTGCAAGAGGAAATTAAACTTATTGGTCGCAGAATCCGTTTGCTGCGTACCGCAAAAAATCTGACACAAACAGGGTTGGCAAAGGAGATGGGGATTTCCCAGACACACCTGTGTAATATAGAGTGTGGCCGTGTTCCTGTAACTCTGCCCAATCTGCTTAAGCTGCACAGCTTATTAGAGTGCAACATGAGCAGTTTCTTTGTTGATTTAGATGAACAGGCTGATGCCAAAGATAAAGATATCAGCCTGGAAGAAGTTCTGCAAATTGTAAAGTTGTTAAAACAAAAAGGTTAAGCACTTCTGCTTTACGAGGAGAGAGAGAATTTTAAATAGCCGGTGCAAGGTGAGTGAGAGTTCCTTGCACCGGCTATTTTTTTATGTGGTTTAAATTGGTTAGATAGCTTTGCTTACTCTGTAATCTGCTTTGTGCTATAATTAAAAATAGCAGAAAAGGAATTCTATAGCATACTATTATAAAGCGTTTGTTGATAGGAGAATAATTATGGCTACAGTAAAAACACAGGCGCACTGCCTGCTGGCCGGCGCAGCAGCTGCCGCTGTCTGCGCCTGGCCTTGGGCGCAGGCCAGTTTGACGGCTGATTTTATACATCATACGGCATTGGCTGCGACGATTGGCGGCTTGGCAGATTGGTGGGGTGTGACGGCGCTGTTTAAACGTCCGCTGGGCATCAATGCGCCCGGCACGGATGTACTGCGCAATAATTATGAGCGCCTGACGACAGGTTTGGCGGATTTTGTGAGCAATGACCTGCTGACGGCAGAAAATGTTATGCGGGCTGTCGGCAGAGAAAATTTTGCTAAGCTGCTGTTGGCACATTTTGCGCAGCAGCAGAATGTGGAACGTCTGTGGCAGACGGTGCGTCCGTTGGCGCAGCATGCACTGCGCTCACTCAATACAAGGCAGGCAGAACAGCTTTTGCTTTCGGAGCTGCCTAAGTATATTGATAGCCTGCGTATTCCGGAGATTCTGGTGGACGCGCTGCAGAAGGCTGTGGCCAACGGCAGCTTTAACGGTATTTGGCAGCTGCTGACGCAGGAGGCCAAGCAGATTCTGCATAAGCCGGAATTTACCGCTTTGCTGGAAGGCCTGACGCAGATGGCGGAGGAAGAATATAATAAGGACAGTCTGCTGCGTAATTTATTTGTGAGCGGGCAGGCGGCTAAGCTGGCACCGCTTTTTGTACAGGAGCTGGAAAAGGCTTTGGATGCCTTGGCTGATCCTGACAGTGAGCTGCGGCGGCAGGTTGATAACTGGCTGTTGGCGCGTATGGAGGATTATCGTCATGATATTGCCTTTGCGGATTGGCTCAACAGCAAGCTGTCACAGCTGGCAACTGAGAAGGCGCTGGCCTTTAAGGAGCTGCTGCAGACACAGGACGTAGATGTTTTATTGACTCTGCTGCAAAAGAGGCTGCAGCTGCTGGCTGACAGCGAGGCGGAGCAGAGCAGGCTGGACGGCGCGTTGAAGGAGCTGCTGCTGCAGGCCTTGGCAATGCAGCGTGATACGGTATATGATTTGGTTTTGACTAAGCTGCAGAGCTATGACAAGGATGAGCTGATTGCTAAGATGGAGCAGCGTGTGGGCGATGATTTGCAAAATATCCGCAAGAGCGGCACCTGTATCGGCGGTTTGATGGGAGCTGTGTTGTTTATTATTGCGACGTTGGCAGAAAGGCTGGTGGGATAGGATGAATAGCCTGAAAAAACATTGGACATATGCAGACAGCGCTTTTCTTGCTTCCGGTGCGGTCTATCTGCTTTTCTTATATCTCAGGCTGCATTATGCGGGACTGTACATGGGGCACTTCGGCGAGCTGAGCTGGGATTGGCTGATTTTGGGCTACTATATGGCGGAGGCGGCGCTGATTGGCAGCTTTGCGGATTGGTTTGCCGTAACTGCTGTATTTAAGGTGCCTTGGATATGCCGCCTGCTGCCTTTTGCTGCCAAGCATACGGCGATTTTGCCGCGCAGCAGAGAAGGCTTTGTACGTGGCTGCGCTCAAATGGTGCAGCAGGAATTTTTGACGAAAAAGGCCTTGCTGCTGCAAAAAAAGCAGCTGGTAATTTTGGATAAATTTCTGGCTTATCTGGAAAAGCCAGAAAATAAGATGCGCCTGCAGGGATTGCTGACAAATTTTGCCGAAGGAGTTCTGCATAAGCTTGATACGCTGGCTTTAAGCAGACAGCTTGAGGGTAAAATAAAAACAGCCTTGGCCGATGTAGAAGCTAACGAACAGCTTGATAAGCTGTTTAAAGCCCTGGCTGCACAGCGTAGGGATCAGCAATGCTACGAATGGCTGCTGCAGCAGCTGGTAGCATTGGCGGAATCTCCTGCCATCAGAGAGCGTGTGCACAAAGAGCTGCAAAAGCAGGTTGAAAAGCGTGGCAGCGAAGGCTTATGGAGCAGCCTGAAGCTGTGGGCTGCCAAAAAGCTGGATGTTGTTAATGTTGATGATGCAACAGATGCCATCTGCCGTGCCTTGGTGGCAACGTCTCACCGTCTGCAGGATGACAAGCAGTGGCGCTCCTGGCTGTATGCGCAGCTGCAGCGTGTTGCAGGCAGTGTTTATGGTACGGCAGCGTGGCATGAGCTGGTGCAGTCACTGCAGAATCGTGCTTTGCATGATATTTCTCTGCAGTCTGCCTTGAAGCAGCTTTTGGATAATATGATTAAGGCTCTGTGCCGTCCGCTAGCGCAGGAAGGCGGCGCGGTAACGCAGCCGACGATTTTGCTGCAGGCTGTGCAAGAGGCATTGGAAACTATTGAAACTGATTTGCGTTCCGACGCACAGTTTAAGGCTAAGGCAGAGGCGTATCTGCAGCATATACTTGGCTTGGGACTGCTGCAGGCTCAGACGATGCTGGGAGATATCGTGGAGCGCATTTTGCAGGCAATGGCCGATGAACGTTTGACGGAGATGGTGCGCAGTAAGGTTGATACCGATATGCAGCGTATTCGCCTTAATGGTACGGTTATGGGTGCCTTTTTGGGGGCTATATTTTATCTGCTTAAATGTGCCTGGTAGGGAAGGCCGTCGATAAAGCACCGTATGCATTGTCACGAATGCCTTGACGTAGCAGTAGTACGCCGGCGGCATCCGTTCCTCGCCTCCGGCACTTTCTCGCCGGCCTTTGGGTTTGAGGATAAGCACTGTATACATTGTCACAAATGCCTTGCCATATAAATTTCCCGATAATTTTAAGTCTGATGATAAGCACTAAATGCATTATCATCAGACTTTTTTATGTGAGCACAAACAAAAAAAGCTCCAAGCCAAAGGCTTGAAGCTGATAAGCATAAATGGAGCGGGTAACGAGAATCGAACTCGCGACACTCAGCTTGGGAAGCTGATGTTCTACCGCTGAACTATACCCGCAGATAAAAATACCATAACGTTATTATATACTATAACAGGTAAAGTTGCAAGTATGAGGCAGTGCCGAGGGATTTGCAACGAGCAATTGTAGTTGTCAGAAAAACTTTAAAATTTTTTCGAGAATACTGTATACAAAATACAAAAAAGTGCTATAATAGATAGCAGATGAGGGAAAAACCCCACAGGCTGTAAAAATACAGCGTCAAATAAAAAATAAAAAGTGCGAATGTATGGAGGTGAGTTACTATGTTTAGTGCCGCTGGTGTTAGCTTAGTTTTCTTAGGCGTCCTGACTGTTATGTGCATTTTTGAATAATTGTAATGAGGGAACGCCTCTGACCACGCTTTGAGCTGTGGGCAGAGGCGTTTTTATTATGCCTGTAATTCTGTTGTTGTTAAGCTAATCCCTTGCGGTGGCTGTCATCCCAGCCTACCAGGTCCTTAATAACCTCGGAGGCAATAATCAATCCTGCTACCGAAGGTGTGAAGGCATTGCTGCCGGGCAGCGCACGGCGTTTGGGTGCTTCGGCGTGACATTCGCTTTCTGTTTCCTCATTTATAGGTAAAAGCGGCAGCTCCTGTGAATAAACAACCTTTAGTTTTTTTATGTTGTTTTTCTTCATGGCCTGGCGCATAACACGTGCCAAGGGGTCAACCTTGGTTTTATAGATATCTGCTACCTCAAACATGGCAGGATTAACCTTGTTGCCTGCTCCCATGCTGCTGATAACTGGCACGCCTGCTGCCTTGGCTGCAAGCACGATAGCAATTTTTGCTGCCACGGTATCTACCGCATCGACAACGTAATCATATTGCGAGAAATCAAATTCGTGCTGATTTTCCGGTAAAAAGAAGCATTGGCGGCAATTTACTTTGGCATCGGGGTTGATACTCGCAATACGTCTGGCCATGACTTCAACCTTAGGCTGGCCGACAGTATCAAGGGTAGCGATAATCTGACGATTGAGATTGGTGAGAGCAACGGTATCGTTATCAATGAGGTCAAAGCTGCCGACACCGCTGCGGGCGAGTGCTTCAACTGTATAACCGCCTACGCCGCCAATACCGAAAACAGCGACATGGGCGTTCTGCAGACGCGTAATTGCTTCGCTGCCGAAGAGCAGCTCTGTACGTGAAAATTGGTTAAGCATATGAATCTCCTTGCGTGGTATTTATTGGTTTGGATATCGGAAGCTTAAGCCGCTAAGCTGATTTCTACCTTTACACCGTCCTTAAGATCTTCTGGCTTCTGGTCTGAAGTAACAGTGATTTTAGTGCCGTCAATGCTGCTTATCTTACCGCTGAAGGGAGCAGGTGTTTCGGCGGCCTTAATGCTTACCGGCATGCCTGCCTTAAGCTCCTTGGCCTGTGCTGCGCTGACATTCAACGTTATACTGCAGCTGTCGACAGCCTTGATGTGTAGGATTACCTGATCCTTTTGTACGGTAGAATTGTTGGCGGTCTGCAAATCGGTAATGATACCGGTGCAGGGGCTGTTGCCTTCATTTTTTTCCTGCTGTGCTATTGCAGCGGCTTGCTGTGCCTTGAGCTGGACGATGAGCTTTTGCTGTGCATCGATTTCTGCCGGAGAAGCTGGCTTGAAGCTGATGCTTACGCTGCTTGCTGCCTGCAGCTGTGCGATAGCGCGCTGCAGCTCGTCTTGGGCAGCCTGTGCCTGATTGCGTGAAACTGCGCCCTGCGCCAGCAGACTGTTCATCTTAGCGGCCTTTTGTTGTGCTGCTGCTACGTTGGCCTGCGCCAGAGAAGTGTCAGCAACCAGTGCTGCCGTCGGCGTGCCCTGCTGCATACGCTTTAAATCTGCTTCGGCCTTGGCAACCTGCGTTGCTAAATCCTTAACCTGCTTATCAAGCTGTGCGTCACCGATAGCAAAAAGCGGCTGGCCCTTGCTGATGCGTTCCCCTTTTTCACTGATAAGACCTATCAGCTTGCCTGCTGTCGGAGCCTTGACTGCATAGGTGGGGATGCTGATTGTGCCGCTGCCAAGGCTGTTATCAGCCTTTTGCAGACTGCAGCCGCTCAGGCTGAAGGCTGTGAGGCAGACGGCTGCCATACAACATAATATTTTTAATATCTTCATAGTGGTTTCCTCGTTTCCTTGAAGTTAAAAGCCTATTGTACTTGTATATTATAGCGTAAGTTTATGGCATTTGCATGACATTTTGCATAATTAGCCAGCGAAAAATTAAAAAGCTGCTGTCTTTGGCGTAAATACTCAAAACAAAATAACGCAAGAGTTTCCAGTATACAAGAAACTTTTCGTAAAAAATACAATAGTTTCTAGTATACAAGAAACTTTTTACGAAGAATGCGAGAGTTTCCGGTATACCGGAAACTTTTACACACAAAAAGCTGCTGCCTCCGGCGTGAATGCCGAAAGCAACAGCTTTTTGTGTTATTCATCTAAGAGAAAGTCTACAATATTTTTCTGCCTGATGCCATGTCGATTGATGTCAAGCAATGTGTCAGTTGTCAGGACTAACTTTTCGTAGTTGTCATTAATGGTTTCGAGCGGATAAAATTCTCTTTCGGTATTTTCCGGTGTGAGTACGTAGCAGATTTGCAGATAAAGACGAGTCTCACGTTTGTTGGCAATGAAATCAATCTCTGTTACGCCTTGCTTGCCGATATTGATCTCAAAGCCGCGGCAGGTAAGCTCATTGTAGATGACATTTTCCAGCAATCCGGCAATATCATTATCGCGATAACCAAGAACGGCATGCCTGATACCTAAATCTGCAAGATAATACTTTTCCTGTGTTTCCAAAATACGTTTTCCCTTCAAGTCAAAGCGGTTGACTTTGTAAATTAAAAACGCACTTTCTAAAGCCTTCAGGTAATTATAGACTGTTTCTATACTCAGCTTGCGGCCTTGGCTTTTCAGAAAGTCAGAAATTGTTTTAGCGGAAAAGGTGTTCCCGATATTATCCATCAGGTAAACAATAATGCGCTCTAGCAATGCCGTATCACGAATACTGTTGCGGCTGATAACGTCCTTCAGCAGTACGGAATTGTAGATATCTGTAAGATATTGATAAATACGTACAGAATCCCATTTCATCTGATGAATACCGGGCAAGCCGCCAAAGCGCAGATAATTACGGAAGTGCTCTTGCTGGCTAAATTTAGCTTCTGCCGGATTGCTTGTTGCAAATTGCAAGTATTCTTTGAAGGTTAAGGGGAATATTTTGATTTCTACATAGCGACCTGCAAGCAACGTTGCTAATTCGCCAGACAAGAGCCTTGCATTTGAACCGGTTATATAAATATCGCAATCTAAATCAACGCGGAAGGAGTTTATAGCTTCTTCCCAATTGGCCACTTCTTGGATTTCATCTAGCAAAATATAAATTTTACCGGATAGCTTTTCTGCTTTATCGATGATGGTGTTATACAAGGCTTTGTAATCCTTTAGGCTTTCGTAGCGTAAGGATTCAAAGTTAATCATAATAATATTTTCAGGTGGAACATTGCGGGCAAGCAGCTCCTGTTTAGTCAGCTCTAAAAGGACGCTTTTGCCACAGCGACGCATGCCTGTAATGATCTTGATAACTGGTGTATCAATGAAGTCGCGTATTTGCTGCATATATTGTTGACGTATAATCATAGTCTATCACCTTGCTTTCGTCTAGCTTTATTATAAAATGAAACCCTAAATAATGCAAGAGTTTCCAGTATACAAGAAACTTTTTACAAAAAATGCAAGAGTTTCCTGTATACAAGAAACTTTTCACAAAAACGTAAATATTTCCGGTATACAAGGAACTTTCACATGCAAAAAAGCTGCTGCCTTTGGCGTGAATGCCGAAAGCAACAGCTTTAATTGTATAGGTCAGATTTTATTTTTCAATCAGTGCCATACCTGCTTCAAGAGCCTTGGTATTAGCTTCTTCGGTTCCTTTCGGAACGCGGTTCAGTACAGCCTTGAGAATTGCTTCTTTGGAAACGCATTTGGTGAGTGCAACTACTGCGCCCAAAGCAACGATGTTCGCAAACAGCGTCTTGCCGCAAACAGTGTTGGCAGTGTGGGTGATAGGCAGGTCAACACGTTTACCGTATTTGCCGGGAACATCATTTACAAAAAGAGTATCGGTGATAACGGTGGTGTGCTCATCGCAGTCGGCAATGAATTTATTGGCAGCCTCCTGGCTCATTACCAGCAGAGTATCCGGGCAGATAACACGGCTGAAATAAATGGGCTCATCGCTGATGATAGCCTCGGCCTTGGAGGAGCCGCCGCGGGCTTCCGGACCGTAGGATTGAGATTGTACAGCCAGCTTGTCGTCTAAGAGGGCAGCTTCGGCTAAAATAATACCAGCAGTGATCAGGCCCTGACCACCGGTACCGGAGAAACGAAAGCTATGTCTCATGATTATTTACCCTCCTGTGCACGTTGAATAATTTGGTCATATGCCTTGGTGTATTCCATAACGTCGTTGTTTTCATAGAGAACGCCGATGGGGAATTTGCCGGCAGCGCTTGCTTCTGCCTTTTTCTCTTCATCCATGCGGTCCCAAACAGCCTTCATAACGCCATGGTCACGCTGCCAAGCCATCATTTGAGCAGGTCCGCCCATCTTGTTCTGACGGCCGAAGGAAATCGGGCAGGCGCTGACAGCTTCGATGATAGAGAAGCCTTTGTGAGCAATGCCCTTAGCGATAACATCAACCAGTACGGGAACATGGTAGGTGGTTGCGCGTGCTACATAGGTTGCGCCGGCAGCCTTTGCCAGATCGAGCAGGTTGAAGCTCGGTTCAACAGTGTAGTACGGAGCGGTGGTTGCTTTGGAATGAATCGGGGTCATAGGAGAATATTGACCGCCGGTCATGCCGTAAATGCTGTTATTGAAAACAACCAGAGTCAAATCGATATTGCGGCGTGCTGCATGAATCAAGTGGTTGCCGCCGATAGCGGTGCAGTCACCGTCACCGCTGCAAACGATAACGTTCAGTGCAGGGTTAGCCATTTTTACACCGGTAGCAATCGGCAGAGCACGGCCGTGCAGAGTATTGGCGGTGTTGAAGTCGAGATAACCGGAGGAACGGCTGGAGCAGCCGATACCGCTGATTACTGCAACGTCGTCTTTTGCCAGACCTTGCTTATCAATTGCTTTTACAATGGCGCCGGTGATAACGCCGTTGCCGCAGCCGGGGCACCAGATGTGAGGCAGACGGCCCGGGCGGAAATATTTATTGATTAAATTTTCCATTTCACTCATCGTTTTTTCTCCTCTCATCCGTTAGGCCATAGCCTTTTTGATTTCAGCTAACAGTTCTGCCGGAGTAGCAGATTCGTTATCGTATTTAGCGTACAGGCTTACAGGAACCTTGCCTGCTACCGCACGTTCAACTTCCAGAACGTATTGGCCGCAGTTCAGCTCGTGTACGAGGATGCCTTTAACCTTGCCTGCCAGCTCCTGCATTTGCTTTTCGGCAAACGGCCAGATGGTAATCGGGCGGACGAAGCCAACCTTCAGACCTTCCTTGCGTGCCATGTCAACTGCTTCATAAGCAGTGCGGGCAGCGCCGCCGAAGGCTACAACAGCAAATTCGGCATCTTCCATACGATAGTTTTCTACTTGTACGATGTCTTCTAAGTTATCCTCTAATTTAGTGCGCAGACGGTCCTGAGAGGTGCGGGTTGCTTCGCCGGTGCCCTTCGGGAAACCGGTTTCGTCATGTACCAGACCGGATACGTGCCAACGGTAACCGCTGCCGAAGTCTGCCATAGCAGGAACCTTGGAGCCTTCCTCGCAGCCGTAAGCCAAATAATCTTCGGGTGCGCAGGTCGGGCGTTTGCGTTCTGCCTGCGGAATTTCATCATAGTTGTCGGGAAGCTCGATTTTCTCGCGCATATGGCCGATAACCTCGTCCATCAGGAGAATAACCGGGCAACGATATTTTTCGCTCAATGCTACTGCACGCAAAGTCAGGTCGAAGCATTCGGGAACACTGGACGGAGAAACGGTAATCAGCCAGTGGTCACCGTGGGTGCCCCAACGGGTTTGCATAACCTCGCCCTGTGCGGGGGAGGTCGGTTGACCGGTAGCGGGGCCTACACGTTGTACGTTAACGATAACGCAGGGGATTTCGGCGCTGCAGGCGAGGCCGAGCATTTCCTGTTTCAGGGAGAAGCCCGGGCCGCTGGTTGCGGTCATCGCTTTTTTACCGGCCATAGATGCACCGATAACAGTGCCGAGACCGGCGATTTCGTCTTCAGTCTGCATGAATTTGCCGCCAACTTGGGGCAGACGCAGAGCTAATTGTTCAGCAATTTCGGTAGAAGGGGTGATAGGATAACCGCCGTAAAATTTTACACCGGCAGCAATCGCACCCTCAACAACCGCTTGGTTACCTTGTAACAGCAGGATTCTTGACATGGGTTACCTCACTCCTTTTTATTTATCTACAAAGATAGCATAGTCGGGGCAACGCATTTCGCATTGTCCGCATTTGATGCAATTTTCTTCAGCAACGGCTTCAACTTTGCCGACTTCGCTGACTGCCAGAACTTTTTTCGGGCAGAAGGCCGCACAAATACCACAGCCTTTGCAACGCTTAGTAATTATTTTTAAGCTCATATGGTCTCCTCCTTATGATACCCTGTTAAAAAAACAGCATGCGATATCTTCACCCTATATTATATCAAAAATAGCATTTTATGAAAGTGTTTTTGACAGCTTTTCACAAATTATCCCTTACTGATTCATGAATGAATTCTACATGGATTTGTAGAGTGAAAAAAGGTAATAATATTGCAACTTTAAGTGAGGCTGGGGTGAAAATAGCGTTACAAATTTTTAAGAGAAGTTAGAATTTTGGCAGTTCCAGTTGCCTATGTCGCAGAAGTTTTTGTTGAGTGCTTATTGTAGCAAGCCTATATTGTTCTTAAGGTATACTGGAAATAAATGCTGTTGTAGTGAGAGGCGGCTGCTTGTTGTTATATATGGGAAAAGACTGTATAATATAAATAACGCAATAAATAGCTTGTTACTATAAATTTTATGATGAGTACTGATATCGTTTTGGAGGAAGCATGGACTTACGTTACATTAATACGTTTCACACTATTGTAGAAGCCGGGGGCTTTAATAAAGCAGCGGAAAAATTATGCTATACGCAGTCAACGATTACGTTTCATGTTAGTCAGCTTGAACAGGAGCTTGGTGTGCAGCTGTTTGAAAAAGCAGGCAGGCATATGGTTTTGACTAAGGCAGGACAGGAACTGGTGCCCTATGTAGAAAATGTACTGCAGTCTGTAAATAATATGAAAAGCTTTCGCAGTGTTATTGAAGAGTGCCAGGGAGATATACGTATTGCTGCGCCGGAATCTCTTCTGTGCTTCCATTTGCCAAAGATTTTGCGCGAATTTCGCAAGAAGGCACCACGTGTGCATATTTACCTTGATTCTATGACCAGTACCTCGGTATATAGGGCCATAAGAGAAAACAAAGCGGATATTGGTGTTTTATATGATGTAGCTGCGGATGATGCTACGATAAAGGTTGTACCCTATAAGGATTTTGATTTCGTAGTGTTCGCTTCGTCTAAAACAAAAAAGCTATATAGCGATTTTATTACACCTAATCAGGATTTCAGCTCATTGGCACGTATTTGTCAGCCGGCAGTAGGCAGGGTGCGCAAAAGATTCGATGAATATATAAAAAGCAAAAATTTTACTATGGGCCCAACGATTGAAATTCGCGGTACGCAGACTATAAAAAATTTAGTGAAGAATGATATAGGTATATGTTTTTTGCCTAAATTTACTATTCAAGAGGAATTGGATAAAGATGTATTGGTAGAGATTCCTATAGATAAAAAGTTTGAGCCGATTCATGCGGTATATGCCTATCGTAAAGATAAATGGCTGAGTCCGCCATTGAAATTATTTTTTCAGCTATTGGAACAATATAAAAGAGTGAAAGAATGACAGTTTAATTCTTTTGAAGACACAGAGCCTTGGTTCAAAATTATTGAATCAAGGCTTTAGTAACATCAATTGTTATTAGCAATAGAAATGTGATAGAATGTTAATAGAAAATAGCACGAAAGAAGTGAAAGCAATGAAGGCAATCAAGACCATGGAGTTTAATATGCCAAAACCTCCCTCAGATGTTTTATGGCAGCGAAAGGATATCATGTTAGTTGCTGCCGGTTCCGGTCCATGCTTGCGGGAGCTTTATTATCGTGCTGTAGAGCAGGGCAAGCTGCAGCAGCTTATGTTTTGCCATACAATAGATGATGATTATACTATGGGAACTGCCGAAGAAAAAATTACGCGCGTTATAAAACAGGCTGCAGCGGTGCATGGTGTACAGGTTGTGGTATTATATTTGAACTGTCTGGATATATTGACAAGACTTGATTTTGATTATCTGGAGAGCAGTCTTTCTGAAGCAACCGGTATTATGGTACGCTACTTCTTTCGTGGACCGTTGGGAAAGATGGACATAAGGCATTTTAAGCCTGTTTACGAGTTTATGGCTGAGCTGCCAGAGGAAAATGGTTGCATAAGTCATAACCTGTATCAGCTGCCGCCTTTAGCTACTGATGTTGCCGGTGTTATAGACACATTGCCTGCAAATGAGGCGAAGGTATTGGTAGCGCCCAGCGGTTGCCGGGCTTGTCTGCGCGATGGTGATTTACTGGAGCAAACGCAGGGAGTGTATACTCTGGAAACAAAAAAGCAGGATTTTATTTATGGTATAGAAGATAATTGTGTTAAGCAGTGCAGGGAGCTGATGTCAGACGGAAAATATAAATCGTTGAATCTTATCAGCTCTGCAGTAGCAGCTTTTATTGGCTTTGACGGTAATTGGGTGGCAAATTCAATGGAAAATAATTTAAAAACACGAAGCTTTTATATGGACGGATTTAATGATGCTGTGTATGGCGTAAGCTGTGCGCAGGAGCTTTTAGTAGAGGAAGAGCAGGAGCTATATGTAAAGCCTGCTCGTGAGATACTTATTCTGGGATATAGTCCTCTTCTTTGCGGTGAAAGGGAGCAGTATGCGGAATGCTTTGCCTATATTAGAAGTATAGGCTATGAGCCGCGGTTTGTTGGCGAAACGCTTGGTGGCAAACCTGCTTTATGTTGGGTTGTATCAGCAGCCGGTATACCGGCTGCGCGTGTGCTGAACGAAAAATATGCTGTACCGCTGCTGCTGTCATGTCCTGTAGGAGAACATGCTATGAAGATGTGGCGGAAGAATGTGCAGGAGCTATGTATGGCGGAAAGTAATGAGATACGCCAGCTGTGTATTCATAACTACAGCATACAGGAAACGGATGAAAGCAAGCTGTTATTTATAGGTGATCCCCTGCAAACAATGGGATTGGCACATGCGCTTTGGCATGAAGGCTTTCATCATATACAGTTGGCAACGCTGTGTACCGGTGTAGCCAGCCGCAAATTATACCGTAATACTCCCGGTGCTGATAAGTGGCTGATTATTGTAGACAGCTTAACAGGGTTACAGGATTTGTGGGAGGATGCAGATATCGTATTTGCCGATACATTGTTAGCGGATATCATGAGTTCTGTCGGAGCAGAGACGAAGAAGCATGTACCGTTGCCATGGGGAGTTATCTCCGGCCGCAGTGCTTGCACTGCCGGCAGTGGTGCTTTAGGCAAGAATATAGCTGAGCAGCTTAAGCTGCTGGTGAAATAAAATTTGCGTATGAGGTTGCGTGAAGTGAAAGGAGCTTTTCTATGAAAAACTGGAAAAAAATGACTGCTGCTGCGCTGGCAGCGTTAGCTTTGGTGGGAGCGTTAGCAGGTTGCGGTAATAATGCCGATAAAAAGGTGAATACTAAACAGGAAACGAAAATAGTTACGGATTTAAAGGGCAGAGAAGTAAAAGTGCCGCAGAATGTGCAACGTATTGCTGTTGTGCCTATTCCTTGGGCCAGTGTTATTTATGCTATTGATGGCAGCTCTGAGCGCTTAGCAGCAATTCATGCTGGAGCGATGTCAGCCTATACAGGCAAATTTTTAGAAACGAAGGATAAGCATTTCGCGCAATTAGATACTAAAATTATTGCGCAAAATTTTTCTGTTAACCTTGAAAGTGCAGCTCAGGCTGGTGTAGATACTGCAATTTTGTGGCAATATCAGGATAAGGATGCGGAAAAGCTGACTAAAGTTGGGATTCCGACATTACTGATTTACAATGATACCGTAGAAAACTTGAAGAAAAGCTTTTTAATTATTGGCAAGCTTTTAGGAAAAGAAGAACGAGCTGCAAAGCTTAACGAATATTACGATACAACTAATAAAAAAATAATTGCGAAAAAAGCATGGGAAAAGACCGATAAGCCAACTGTTTTGTTCCTGCGTAATGCCAAGCTGCGCTTGCAGGGTAATGATAATTTCATGCATGAAGCTATCCGTATTGGCGGTGGAGAAAATCCCTATGATCAGATTGCGTTAAGCGGCAGCAGTGAGCAGACTATTGCCATGGAAGAGGTATATAAACTGAATCCGGATATTATTTTGCTGAGTAATTTTGATAAATTTGTACCTGACGATTTGTATGATAATAAAATTCCCGGTCAGGATTGGAGTACGGTGAAAGCAGTTAAGGAAAAACGCGTGTATAAGGTGCCTATGGGCATTTACCGCTGGGATGCTCCGGGCGTAGAAACACCGCTCATGATGGAATGGCTGGCACACGTGCTGCAGCCTGAATTATTTAAGGAACTTGATGTGCGTGCAGATGCAAAAAAATTCTATGAGGATTTTATGCACTACAATATTTCAGAAGCAGATATGGCGCAAATTTTTGCTGATGAAGCTAATAAAAACAGCAAGGCGTTGTTTTGATGCAAATGGAAGCAAGTAAATCAAATTATGCAGTAATCATGCTTGTTTTCAGTATATTACTGTTATTGATGGTGGTAGTGAGCCTAGGTATGGGACGTCTTTATATTGCGCCTGTTGATGTCTTTAAAATCTTGTGCTCCTATGTTGTGCCTTTAGAGCAAAGCTGGAGTGATCAGGCAGCGAGCGTTATTTACACGCTGCGTCTGCCTCGTGTCCTGGCAGCAATTTTGATTGGAGCAGCGTTGTCGCTTTCCGGTGCTGCCTATCAGAGTGTTTTTAAAAACCCGCTTGTAGCTCCGGATATGCTGGGTGTATCATCCGGTGCCTGCGTGGGTGCATCGCTTTGCATATTGTTGGGCTTAGGCAGTACCTTTATCCAGATGGGAGCCTTTGGCGGTGGTATGCTGGCTGTAGCCTGCGCTGTTATTATTCCGCGTATTATCGGTAAAAATTCGATAGTTATGCTTGTTTTATCCGGCCTTATAGTTTCTGGTCTGATGAATGCGTTGTTGGGTATTATAAAATACCTTGCAGACAGCGAAACGCAACTGCCGGAAATTACCTATTGGCAGCTTGGCTCCTTAGTTAGCGTAACTTGGGATAATATTATTTCCAGTGGGGTACCGATTTTAGTTTGTCTGTTGTTTATGCTGGTGATTCGCTGGCGGATGAATATCCTGACGCTTTCCGATGAAGAGGTACATATGCTGGGACGTGACGCCGGCTGGCTGCGCTATGCGATTATTCTCTGCGCAACTGTTTTAACAGCTTGCTCAGTTTGCATTAGCGGTACCATCGGCTGGGTTGGTCTTGTTATTCCGCATTTTTCCAGAATGCTTGTTGGCCCCAATAACCAACGCCTGCTGCCTTTAGCTATTGTTTTGGGAGCTTTTTTCCTGCTGGCTGTTGATACGATTTCACGTGCATCGATGAGTGCGGAAATACCATTGAGTATTCTTACTGGTCTGATTGGTGCTCCGTTTTATTTCTATCTCTTATTAAGACAAAGGTTGGCGTTATCATGAAGTTAATTGTAAATAATTTAGCATTTGCCTATAATGAACAGTCACCTTTATGGCAGAATGTCAGCTTTACTCTTAACAAGGGTGAGATTATGACGATTTTAGGCAGCAATGGTATTGGCAAAACAACACTGCTGCGTACTTTGATAGGATTTTATAAACCTTTGGCTGGCGGTGATGTGCGTCTTATTACAGATGAGGGTGATGAATATACCCCTTACGAAAATCAGAAAGAGTTTACGGAACAGATTGGTTATGTACCTCAGGTACAAAATACTGCTTACTCATTTCTGGTGCGTGATTATGTTGTTATGGGAAGAGCGCCGCATCTTGGTGTATTTACTAAGCCTAAACAAAAGGATTACGATATGACAGATGAAGTGTTGAATGATTTAGGCATTTATCATTTGCGTAACCGTTCCTTTAATACTTTGAGCGGCGGACAGCAACGACAAGCTGTTATTGCCCGTGCTATTGTTCAGCAGCCGCAGCTGGTTATTATGGATGAGCCGACCAACCATCTTGATTATGGTAATCAGTTTCGTGTACTGCAAATGGTACAGAAGCTGTCACAAAGAGGAATAGCTGTTATTTTAACAACACACATGCCTGATCAGGCTTTTTACCTTGGCAGTAAGACAGCAATTTTAAAGCCCTATGGACTTGAAGTTGGCGATGTCCACGATGTATTAACAGAGTTAGCGTTAGAGGAAATCTATAAGCTGAAAATAAAGCTGCTGTATTTACCGGAGCAGCAAAGAACTATTTGCGTTCCCTACTAGCTTATTGTTTCACTCTCACATATAAATTTTATAAAGTTGATGATTAAGAGGTGTATCAGAATGTCGAAGAGAAAAAAAATGCTTTTAAGCAGTATTATGTGCTCGCTTATTCTTGGCGTGAGTGCAGCTCCTGTAAGTGCAGAAACCATTGAAACGTTCAACTTGGATGAGATGGTTGTTGAAAGCTCCCGTAACCACAAAACTCCGTTGCCAGGTGGCTTTAACAACGATTCCTCCAGGGTAGGTCTTTTAGGTGAAACCGAGGTTATTAAGGCACCGTTTACTGTACAGAGTATCACTGAGGATACGGTCAGCAAAATGGCGATGCCGAATCAGGATTTGGATACTGTTTTGTCCAACGTGCCTGCAATTCGTACAGGTACTTCCCCGATTAAAACGGACTTTTCTATCCGTGGCATATGCACGAATGCTTCTGCATATTTAGTGAATAATATTCCCGGCTTCTTTATTATGGCTACCGGACCGATTACGAATACCGTTGGCAGTATTGATGCCATGATCGGACCTGCCGCTACATTAAATGGTTCAACCCCGTCTTTCCAGGCCGGCTATTTGTCAGGTGCAACTCCGGGTGCGATTTATTTGAACACCAAACGTGCCGGCGAGAATGATTTCATCAAATATACGCAAACCTTTGGCGGTCATGGTGACTATGGTGAATATCTTGATATCAGCCAACGCTTCGGCAAAGACCGCAATATTGGTGTAAGAATTTACGGCCAATACGACGATGGCGGCTTGGCTATTTCCGGTGCAGGACAGCGCAAAAAGAATTTGTTTGCTAACGTCAGCTATGAAGGCGAGACAACTAAGACCAACGTGTTTGGCGGTTATTATGACCAGAAGCTTTTGGGTACAGAGCGTCGTTTTGCACTGGATAAATCTGCTACAAAATTCCCTGATGCTCCGGATGCCAGCAAGAGCTTTGATGATCCTAAGGTGATGCATCAGGATACAAATGGTTATATGCTGACACTTAATCATCAGAAAAAACTGGACGAGCATGTCAATTGGTTCGTCAACGCCGGTATGAATCAGTCTGTAGTACGTCGTTTTATTTATAATTCCGAATTTACAATTGATGAAAATGGTAATGTTATGGGTTCTGGTGCCTATCCTTGGTCTGATCATATTTATATTCAAAATCAGTACTTACAGACCGGTTTAAAGGGCGATTTCATGACTGGTATGGCAAAGCATAATGTTGCTGTTTCTGTTGACCGTTCTCATCGAAAATATTACAAGAGCGCTAAGAACAGAAAGGATTTAGGTACTACCGGCAATATTTACACAGGACTTATTTTTAAGCCGGGAATCTATGGTGCTGATGAATCTGATAAATTGAAGAAGAATTTAAACCATGAAGAAACTGACGTAACCTTGAACATCATGGATAAAATCGAGCTTGGCAAGCTGACTTTGGTAGGTGCGGTTGCTCGTCGTCATGGTAATTATGTTGGTAAAACAAGCCAGATAAAGGATGATAATTGGGCGCCGACATACGGTATCTCTTATGCGCCGACAGATAAGTTATCTGTTTATGCTGCCCAAGCAGTTGCAAAAAATCGCGGCAGCTTTGTTGATCCGGATGGCGGCAATGCGCTTAATGCTAATGAGTATTTAGATTCGCAAAGGCTGAAGAATACTGAGTTTGGTATTAAAGCTAAACCTAGCGAAAACCTTTCTATGAGCTTGGCGTATTTCGATATGACACAGCCTAATACGTTGAAAACTTATAGCACTGCTGATCCGACCAAATATTGGTTAAGCAACAATGGCAAGAATCGTTTTAAAGGCGTTGATTTTAGTATTGACGCTAAGTTGGCAGACAAATGGAATACCTTTGGCGGCTTTGAATGGCTGAATGCAAAGCAGGAAGTAACTACCGACAAAAGATTTGAGGGCCTGCCAACACACGGTTCTGTTAAATGGAGCGGTGTTTGGGGCTTAGAATACAAGCCTACTGAGGATACCAGCTTTACCAGTCGCTTGAGCTATACAGGTACAGGTAAATTTGTTCATAGTCAGACTGCAAGAGTTTTGGATATTCCTTCTCACGTTACTTTGGATTTGTTTGCAAGTCATAAAGCTAAAATTAATGGTATACCTGTGAAATTCATTGCAGCTTGCTATAATGTAGCTAATGACAGCCATTGGATTGCACAGGTAGGTCAATCCAATAAATTTATGATCAACAATCCGCGTTCCTTCATGCTTTCTGCAGAGTTTGAATTTTAATTAAGCACATCATACTTCATCTCATATACTCATATACGAAAACAGCAGCTCCGACTCTTTGAGAGTTAGGGCTGCTGTTTTCTTTTGCTCTTGACTTCGACCTTACTCCATGTGTTATGCTATATTTAAAGAAAGCAACATGAAAGGAAGCAGAGCATGAACAAGAAATTTAAGCTTTTACTTTTTATATTGTGTCTGGCAGCGGCAGCTTTAAGCGGTTGCGCGAAGAATGCCGATAGCGAAGTACAGGGCAGTGATACCGCCGTTGCCATTACCAATCCGCGTCAGATTGTCGCTGCGGATAACAAGACAGGGCGCACAATTATGTGGGAAGCAAAGGTGAAGCAGCCTTATACGCTGGAGTACCGTTTAAAGGGCGGCAAGAATATAAAGGAAGTGCAGGCAACAGACAGCAGCTTTACGGATAAGAACAGTATTATTCAATATACTGCGCGTCTTAGCGGTCTGGTGCCGGGAAGTGCTTATGAATATCGTATCAACACAGCGCAGAATAAAGGGCGTTGGCACAAGCTGCAGACGGAAAGCGGTGCAGGCTTTACTGCCTTAATCTTCCCTGATTCGCAAAGCGCCAATTACAGTGGCTGGCAGCAGTTGGCGCGTGAAGCTTATAAGCGCCATCCGGAAAGTGCATTTTACGTGAATATGGGTGATTTGGTGGACAACGGACAGGATGCAAGCCAATGGCGCGCATGGTTCAACAGCGTGAGTGTGTTCAGTGATGCTGTGCCGTTGGCACCGCTCCTCGGTAATCATGAGGCGTACAGTCTGGATTGGAAGGAATGCCTGCCTGCAAGCTATACGCATTTGTTCAATGTGCCGCAAAATGGTCTGGCAAAATATCCGAATCAGTTTTACAGCTTTGATTACGGTCCGGTGCATTTTGTGGTGCTCGATACCAACTTCCCGGAGATGAAAAATTTCCAGCCTGATTTATTGGCAGACGAGCTGCCGTGGCTGGAAAAGGATTTGGCGGCGAGCAAGGCGCTGTGGAAGGTTGTTCTGATGCACCGTGATATTTTTATCTACGGCTTTGGACCGGAGTCGGGCAGAGCGCAGACCAAGACGCATTTCCTTGATTTCAGCTATCAGCTGATGCCTGTTTTTGAAAAATACAAGGTTGATGCGGTGCTGACGGCACATTTACATACATATCGCCGTCGTGTTCCCTTGCAGAACTTTGCACCTGCACCGCAGGGAAGCGGTGTTACCTATATCCTGACAGGTGTTGCCGGAGATGTACGCTATCCTAAGCTGTGGGGAGATTTTGAGTGGGATGCGGCAACAGCGCCGAAGCCGGAAACTGCCAACTATATGACGCTGAAGGCAGATGAGAAAACTTTGGAGTTTAAAGCCTTCCTGCCGGATGGCAAGCAGTTTGACGAAGTGAAATTAACGAAATAAGCAAAAAGGCTGTCGCATCATCGTAGTGCGACAGCCTTTTAATTGCTATTAATCAAGCTCAATCAGTTCGTATTTGTCATTGCCCATTTTCAGCTCGCGCATAGCGGTGAGCTGGTGCAGGCCGTGACGGCTTTCCATGCGTTTAACGAGGTCATGGTTACTTTCCTTGGCATAGACGAGGTCAACGGAAGCCTGGTCGATAGCCAGAATATCAGTGGAAGCGAGAATGCCGATATCGGGGATAGTCGGCTCTGCTGCACTTAAGCCGGCGCAGTCGCAGTCAACGGACATGCGGCGCAGAACGTTGATGTAAACAATGTGCTTGCCGAAGAAATCAATGGTAGCCTTAGCTGATTCGGCCATGTTTTCCATGAGCAGCTCTTTGCCGGGCCATACGTTCCAGTCCGTAGGCAGGTTATCCTTATCTACGCCGTGGACCTGTGCTTTGCCGATGCGTCCGTCAGCGCAGCCGATAGCAAGGTTTTTCATGGAGCCGCCGAAGCCACCCATAGCGTGACCTTTGAAGTGTGTTAAAACGAGCATGGAATCGTAGTTGATGATGTTTTTGCCCATGGAAACCTCTTTGAAGTGCTTGCCGTGGCGTACAGGCAGATTTACAGTGCCTTCTGCATCCATGATGTCAACAGGGCAAAAGGTCCAGCCGTTAACCTTTAAGGTATCCAGATGCTCTTCGGTGGTATAGCGGTCGCCTTGATACAGGGTATTGGTTTCTACAATGGTGCTGTCAGGGATTTGCTGCTGCAGCGCTTTCACCAGCTCGCGCGGCAGAATGTTGGGACCGTGCTTTTCGCCGGTGTGCAGTTTGATGGCTACATTACCGTAAATGCTTTCGTTGATTAACTCATATAATTTGATGAGATGCTCTGCATCAATATGTTTAGTGAAGTATACTTTGGCATGAGAGCCTGCGTTATCGTTTGCGGAAACTTTTTTGCAGCCTACTACAGGGGCTTGGGCAAATTCTTGTGTCAATTTCATCTACCTCCTATAATCTAGTTACTTATATTTTAATACCTGAAGTATACTCTAAGTCAAGAGGAAAATAGAGTTTGTGTTAATATTAAGCTCCTTTAAATAATGTAAGCAAATATGCTTTTTCTTAGTTTATGACTTGGAGTAGGCTCTAAGTCAAGAGATTTATTTGTGTATTATGGCTTGTGATTGTAACAATTGGTCAAGAAAAAAGTATGCAGAAACTTTTCCTGCATACCTTTATTTATAAAAATTATATTTACAAGAAAACAAGCTACCTCTAGGGCAGAAGCTCCGGAGATAGCTTGTTTTTTCCACAAATCGGCTGGGAAGACCGATATTGAGAGGGGAATCAGGGTTTTACAGTTGTGCGGTAAGCCTGCTTGCCATCTTTGAATTCGATGATGGTTACGCTCTTTACTGCGTCATGCTTTTCGTTTAGGCCAAGAGAGCCGGTAACAGCACTGAAGGCTTTTGTTTCAGCCAGTGCCTTGGCAACCTTAGCCGGTTCGGCAGAGCCTGCGCGTTTGATAGCGTCAGCTAAAAGTTTGATGCCGTCATAGCCGAGTACTGCAGGAGCGTCGGGTTTTTGACTGTATTCCTTCTCGAAGGCTGTAACGAAGGCTTTGGATTCGGCAGAATCGGAATCAGCGGAATAGTGGTTGGTGAAATAGGTGTTGTTCAGAGCAGCGGCACCGGCGATTTCCGGAAGCTTGGGGCTGTCCCAACCGTCACCGCCGACGATAGGAACATCAATACCGAGCTCACGTGCCTGTTTAACGATCTTGCCAACCTCTTCATAGTAACCGGGAACATAAATTACTTCCGGGTTTGCTGCTTTGATTTTGGTCAGTACAGCTTTGAAATCCGTATCCTTTTGCAGATAAGCTTCTTCGATAACAATACTGCCGCCGTTGGCGGTGAAGGATTTTTTGAAGAAATCAGCTAAGCCCTTGGAATAATCGCTGCTGTTGTCTATATAAAGCGCTGCTTTTTTTGCCTTCAGCTCGTTGGTGACGAAGTTGGCACCGACAGTGCCTTGGAAGGGATCGATAAAGCAGACACGGAAGGTGTTGGGTTTGGTGCTGCCGTCTTTGGCCAGTGTTACAGAAGGATTTGTCGCGCCGATTGCCAAATAGGGAATTTTTGCTGTTTCACTGATATTGCAGGCAGCAATGGCGCTGGAGCTGGTAAAAATGTCTGCTACCATAGGTACCTTATCTTGGTTGATGAGCTTACTCATAGCGTTGGCTGCTTCAGCCGGTTCGCTCTTGGTATCTGCTTCGACAAGTGCAAGCTTTTTGCCGTTGACACCGCCGCCGGCATTGATTTCTTTTACTGCCAGCTTAAAGCCACGCATCATTGACGTGCCGTAAGAAGCGTTACCGCCTGTCATCTCGCCGATGGCGCCGATTTTAATGGTGTCGTCTGCGGCTTTGTCGCTGCCGCAGCCTGCCATGAGCAGGCTGGCAGCGCAGATAGCAGCTGTCATGGTTTTAAAAAAGTTTTTGCATTTCATTGAAATCAGCTCCTTTGATTTTTTGATTGACTAATATTGTGAAAATATATTAGCGGTTTGGTATAGACAAGGCTGATAAAAAAAGAAGAAGCCTGGCTTCGCATTTGTGCGAAGTCGGGCTTCGTTGCCATGTAATTGTCTATGCGCTTAGTATAATACAGATAAGTGTAAACGTCAATAGGGAAAATAAGCACAAATGTAAAAATACAATATACAAAAGGCGCAGAGTGTGTATGTTTTTTCAACAATTATCTAAATATATAAATCTGCCAACACCAGCAGCTCCTACCGGAAAGCTTTGAAAACTTCGCTTAAAGATGATATAATAAGCTATTATACTATGACTGGAGTACGCTATGCGCAGGAAAATATTATTTGGTGTTGATTATACAGACAGCGAGCTGATTAAGCTTTTACTGTATCTGTTTGTCGGCGGTACAGCGGCCTTGGTGGAGTGGGCCTTGTTCTATCTTTTCTTCCACTATCTTTTAAGCGGATTGAGCTTGACTTTGCTGACTATGCTGGCAACAGCCTTATCCTTTTGCCTGGCAACACTGTATCATTATTTCTTGAGCAATGTTCTGGTTTTTGACAGCGGCAGCCGTTACCAACGCGGCAAAGAGCTTAGCCTGGTGTTTTTGGTAAGCTGCATAGGCTTGGCGTTTAACCTGCTGCTGATGTATATTTTTGTCAGCCTGCTTGACTGGCAACCGATGCTGTCGAAGGTGCTGACAAGCTGTATTGTTGTTGTATGGAACTATCTCTCACGTAAAAAATGGATTTTTAGGAGTTAGATATGCCTGTAGAATATGTAGACGTAAAAAAATTTAAGAAGGTTGTACTTTTGTATAACCGTAACTCCGGTAAGCAGCTTTTTGCCAGTATGATGGCTAAGGTAAATGAAACTTATAAGCTGGTGAAGGAATTAGTAGGACCTAAAAATGCAGAAATGCGAGATATCCGCTTCTTTGACCAGATACCGCAGATTGCTGCGGAAATAGTTGAGGAAAAGGTTGACTGGGTGATAATTGCCGGCGGTGACGGTACAATCAGAGCAATGATTGAACAGCTGGCTAATCGCAAGTATGTACCTTACATCAGCGTTTTTCCTGCCGGTACGGTAAATCTGGTGGCTAAGGAGCTGCTGCTGAAGGCGGATCCGCATAAATGGTTTAAGCGTGTATCCAAAGGGATAGAGGTGCCTGTTTATCTGGGACGCGCCAATGGAAATGTTTTTCTGACGGTTGCCGGTATAGGCTTCGATTCCCTTGTAGTAGACAAGGTGACCGAAAAGGAGAAAAAGCTGCTCAACAAGCTTGCTTATGTTTGGCAGGGAACAGAGATTATGCGTAAGGAATTTCTGTTTAACAACTGGCGTTACCGCTTTCAGGTACGCTTTGATGATGAAGCCGAGTGGCATGAAGCGACCTCTGTTATTGTAGGCAAAAGCCGCTATTATGCCGGACGTTATAACCTCTTTAATGGTGCATCGCTGTCATCACCCCTTTTACATGCGGCGCTGTTTACCGGTGATAAGCGCGGCGATTTTATCCGTTACGCGGCCTGCATTGCTATGGAGGCGCTGACGCTTGATAGTGATATTGTTATCCGCACCGCGAAAAAGCTGGAAATACGCTGCAATGAAGAGAATTTTGCAGCAGAGCTTGACGGAGATGCTGTAACAACTGCTCCGCTTTTAATTGAGATGGAGCCTGAGCCGATTAAGTTTTTGGCGTAAGCAAGGAAATGGTGTAAGGTGAATAGGATTAGTAGAAAAATGGGCTGGCTGATTTTTATTATCGCAGCCTGTATAGTTGAAGGCTTTTTTGCCTGGCAGAGCTTCGGCGGGACGCACCCCTTTCCGCTGAACGAGTTTGGTTTTCAGATTTTTGATCATCTTCTGCGTGACTGCGTTTTGGCAGAGGTAGTGTATGTGCTGTATTATCGGCGCAAGCGTGTGCCGGACAGATTACAGCGCTATTTTCCTGTTATTGTCATCGGTATTCTGTATCTGTTCGAAGCCTTTTTCATGGTTAACCAGCTTAGCCTGGATAAAGGACTGCAGACAAGCCTGTCCGTGCTTGCCGGTATTAACAATAACATTTTTGCAGTGCTGCTGATGGCAATGTGTTACCATAAATGGCCCAACATCGGGATGAAAATCCTCTATTTTGCTGTTTATGTATTTTCTGCTTTGGCGCTGGTCTTTGATGGTTTTTACTTTTGGCAGACCTCCATGCATGTGGAGAGCGTTCTCTTCCAGAACCTGAATATCTATGCTGTTAAAGGCATTTTTGCGACGATGAGCAATACGATGATTGCCGGTATCGTTATCAGCATAGTGGTGATTTTACTGCTGTTTTATGTACCGAAGCCGCAAAAGCGTAAGCCGAACTTTGCCTGGTCGTTGCTGTGCGTGGCCATGTTCACCCTGGGCTTGAACCTTACCGACAGACTGCTTGGCTATGCAGGCATGTACGGCGTGGAAAATGTTATCGGTATGTACGCCGAGGTTGAGAATGAAAAGACACGCATGAACTATCGCAATATGCTTTCTGTACCGGTTAACGTGAACTTTGTGAGCAAGGCGATTTTTGATACGGATAAAATTGCCGGCGGCAAGCATGTGGAGCAGCGCGAGCTGACTGCCAAGGATAAAACACGCCTTACGGAAATGGGCATTGATGAGCCTAAAGCGAAGATTGCCAAAATCAAACCACAGTATGACAGAGTTGTTCTGCTGATTTTAGAATCCATGCACCGCGATTACATCAACTACTATAACCACGATATTCCCGAAGAAGCTACACCGTTCTTGAATAGTCTTGTTATCCGCTATCCGCATATGAACAGGTATTATTCCTCTGCTGTGCCCACGACGCAGGGCCTGAATGCTACCTTCCGTTCGCATCTGATTATGGATAAGGATCTTCCCGGTAAAAATACGCCCTCGCTGTTCCGCAGCGTGCAGGCAGCAGGGATGCGCGGCATTTTCATGAATGCTTCCAGCCAGTATTATGCTAACGAGCTGCGCGAATATCCGACGCAGTTCGGCATGAACGAATATTATGCCAAGGAATATCTGGAAAAACAGGGTTATACCGGTGCCAGCGGCTGGGGCTTCCATAATGACGTAATGTATGAGGAAACACTGAAGCTGCTGGAAAAAGCCAAAGCGAAGAATGACCGTCTGGTGATGGTTACCAAAACGCTGGATATGCACCAGCCTTATCCTTATACAGGCTTCAGCTGGAACGAAATGCCGGACAATGTGCGCAGCAACCAGTTTATTACAGTGCGCGGCGTTTATTGGGTTGATAAAACACTGGAGCATTTCTTTAAGGAAGCACAGAAGCGTGGCCTGATGGATGACAGAACGCTGTTCATCATTACAAGTGACCATAATCCGCACAGTGGCGGCGAGTACACGAAGCTTGTTACCAAGGCTGATGATAAGCAGAGCATTGCGCCGATTCCGCTGATTTTTGTGTCGAAGAACCTGGCACCGCTCAATAATCTGCGCACCAATGAATATGCTTCGCAGATCGATCTGGCACCGACGCTTTTGTATCTGTTGGGCATTGATGTGCCGGACAAATTTATGGGCCGCAATCTTCTGCAGCCTACGGATATTCCCTATGCCTTAGGCTACTTTGGCGGTAAGGCGTTTTACTGGTCGGATGAGCGTCATTTTGTCGACCAGATGGATAAGCCTGTACCGGATACAGAATATGAGGATGCTTTAACAAACTATATTATTCATTATTATGGCTTGTGGCATCAATAAAGTTATTAAAAAATACCGTTCCGCAGAAATGATATGTACCCCCAATACTGGACACCCAGTATTGGGGGTATTTTAATGAAATAC
>CAVKUS010000014.1:0-48632 GCA_963659725.1 Bacteroides sp. CAG:545
GCGTATAGCAGAATTCTGTGTTGTACTGCATCAAGCTCTTGATGTGGTTATTATAGCACAGAAAATTTAAAAGATTCGTATATGTATCAGATATGCTACATATACGTTTTCACTGCTCTTTTTGTAATACGCTGTTAGAAAAATAGTGATATTTTGAGGTGACAGTATGCTAAAAAGACGCAGAACTTTTCAGGCGCAGGAGGTTGGGGAGCTTGATTTTTCCGAGGAGCTTTTGGAGCTGGGGGTGCTGATAGGCTCGTACCGCACGGCGCGGGGCATTAAGCAGGAGGATATGGCGAAGCTGTTGGGGATGTCACGCATTACGCTGAGCAGGATTGAAAACAGTTGGCTGCCTTTGACTATGGAGAATTTTTTTAAGATGGCTGCTATTTTTGAGGTGCGACCGGAGTATTTGCTGCAGGAGCTGGCGCGGGTGACGCAAAGGAAGTGGAGCAGGAAAGGGGAGGATTGAGGAAAAGTTGCATTGTTAGAACAAGTTTGGCAAGAATCGGCTAAAAAGCCGTGACGTCCTATTTTTTTTATGCTAAAATAAAAAGATACACAAATGAGTCCCCCCCCGAGACAACACGGAGCATTCTTCTCCTGCTACGGGGCGGATAACGATGGAAAAATGTTATACTGGATTAATTTCGGGGGATATTTTTTAGAGGAGTGCAGGATTTATGCAAAACTTATTTGATACTTTAAAAAATATTTTATCCGAAGATAAGCGTTTTATAACTGAAAAAGGTGAAATATTGCGTAATGCTGTTTATGAAGCAGGCATGAAGATGGATAAGTCTTTGCTTAAAATGCTTTTGAGTAATGCGGCAACAAAAGAAAAATTCTTTCAAGAGGTAGAACTGGACGGAAATAAGACATTAGTTTTCGATAAAGTTGGCTTTGGTTGGGTTATTAATAACAAAGAGTTTTTGCCTGATAGTTATACACGCTATAAAAATAAAATTGGCTTAGTTGATGGGAATGGTCAGTATATTTCCAATAGCAATGACGTTGAATTAGTGTTCCCATATAAGGATTGTGTGCTTGTAGGCGGTCAGACGAAGGAAGACCAGAAGCGCAATGAGATATTCTTTAATAAAACACTCGCACCGGACGAAGTGGATAGACTGCTTGCTCCTAAAGTGCTTGTTAATGCGAAACGTTATACAAAGGATGGAGTAGAGCAGATTGCAGAATTTAAAGACAGCGATAATCTGATTATTAAGGGAAATAATTTATTGGCGTTGGAGTCTTTACAGAATTTTCATTGTAAAGTAAAAATGGCATATTGGGATATTCCATATAATACAGGAGAAGATAGCTTTGGTTATAATGATAAATTTAGTAGAAGCAGTTGGTTGGTTTTTATAAAAAATCGCATAAATGCTTTATTATTAACTTTGAAAGATGATGGTGTTGTTTTAATTCAATGTAGTTTTCATCATTATGCATACTTGAAGGTTTTATTAGATGAAATAATAGGCAATCATATTATGACCTTTAATGTTCTAGTTAGACATCCTGATAGAATTTTAACAGGAGATAAAGACTTTAATGACGTAATGGAGTATATTTTGGTTTATTCTAAAAATCAAAGTTTCAAGATGCCCAAAATTGAAATAAACAAGACTGTTGATGATTATGTTTATAGCTTGGAGGAACTAACAGAAGGACACGATATAATCATAGGTGATAAAAAAGTTAAATACTATTATCCTGATGAATACAAATTAAAAAAAGTTGAAGCTAGTAAAGATAATTTTAAGATTATTACTGTGCGTGGTTCTATTAAAGAAAAAAATTCATCAGGTAGATTCTATGTTAAATATTTAGAAAAAATACAAGGTGAATACCCTCCAATGACTGTTTTCAAGGTACCGGATATGGGGGATGATATATATGATTTCAGATATTTTTATACACCTCCGAAAGGTAATAAAAATGGTGCTTATTTACAAGGTATGCCAACATCTAGCAAAATTACATATAAGCCTTATTCTAATTTTTTGGATTTTGTGAAAAGTTATAATGCGGTAAACGATGAAGGGGAAGTTGAATTCAGAAATGGCAAAAAGCCAGAAATTTTAATTGCCTTTTTGTTAAATATATTTACTAAAGAAAACGATATGGTTATAGATGCTTTTTTAGGATCAGGAACAACTGCTTCGGTTGCTTTAAAAATGAATAGAAAATTCATTGGAATAGAACAAATGAATTATATTGAAAATAAAACAGTAAAACGCTTAGAGAATACAATTTCTGGTGATCACACAGGTATATCTGGAATCGAAGATTGGCAAGGCGGTGGTTCATTTGTCTATTGCGAACTTGCGCAGCTTAACCAAAAATATGTCGATGCACTGCAGGAAGCGGACACAGATGAAAATGTTACGGATATTTTAAAAGCAGTGTTGGCAACAGGTTTCATCAGCGACAAAGTAAATCCGAAGCTCATCGATACAGAAGCAGAAGATTATAAGGCTTTAAGCTTAGACGAGAAAAAAGCTTTTGTTATGGAAGTGCTCGATAGTAACATGTTGTATGTCAATTACAGTGATATTGATGATAAAGAGTTTGCTATTTCCGATGCAGATAAGGCTTTCACTAAAAGCTTTTACGGGGAGGATTAAGCATGACATTTTTATACGAAAAGCTTGATAGTGCTCGTGAGTGGGACCGAATAAAGCAGATTCCCGGTTATGTGCTTGATAACCTCAATCCTAAAATGCCGATACGTCCTTATCAGAAAGAAGCCTTAGAAAATTTCATTACGTATTTCGAGAATCCAAGACTGCGTAATAAACCGTCACAGACCTTGTTTCATATGGCAACAGGCAGCGGCAAGACCTACATTATGGCTGCACTTGTCATTTATCTGTATAAACAAGGCTATAGAAACTTTATTTTCTTTGTCAATTTAGGTAATATTGTTAAAAAAACAAAGCTTAATTTTCTGGATGCAACAACTTCCAAATATCTTTTTAGTAATGATATTGTCATTGACGGTGAACATGTAAAGATAAACGAAGTAAGTAATTTTCAAGGTGTTGATGATAAATCTATCAATATCTGTTTTTCGACAATACAAGGCTTGCATGCGGATATGTGGACAGCTAAAGAAAATGCTATGACTTATGATGACTTTGAAAGTCAAAAAGTTGTTTTGATTTCTGATGAAGCACACCATATAAATGCAGATACCAAGAAATTAAACAAAGAGGAAGCGGAAAATTATCATTCCTGGGAAGAAACTGTTAAAAGAGTATTTCACGCTAGTCCTGATAATGTAATGCTAGAGTTTACGGCAACGTGTGATTTGCAAAATCAGTTGATAAGGAACGAATATGAAAGTAAAATAATCTACGATTACCCGCTAAGAAAATTTCGTAAAGACCTTTACTCTAAAGAAATAATTTCTTTGCGTACAGACCTGACTATCATGCAGCGTGCTTTACAAGGGATTATTTTAAGTCAGTACCGTCTGAAAATTTTCAAGGATAATCGTTTGGACATTAAACCGGTTATTCTTTTTAAAGCTTCAAAAATCGAGGAAAGCAAACAACGCATGGCAGATTTCATCGAAATGATCCGTAATTTATCTGTACATCATATCGAAGCGGTTGCGGAATTGAATAATGACGAGCTAATGGCAAAGGCGTTAAAGTATTTCTCAAGTAACGGTTTTTCGTATGATATGCTGGTTGCTGAATTGAAAGAAGCGTTTTCTGAGGAGCATTGTGTATCTGTTAATGATAATACAGAAGCAGAACAAAAACAATTATTACTCAATTCCTTAGAGGATAAGGATAATCCATACAGAGCAATTTTTGAAGTCAAAAAGCTTGATGAGGGCTGGGACGTATTAAATCTTTTTGATATTGTCCGTTTGTATGAAACTCGTCAAAGTGGTGGTAAAACTATTTCCCAAACGACTGTAGCTGAAGCACAGCTTATTGGTCGCGGTGCGCGCTATTGTCCGTTTTCGGTTGATGATCAAAACAAATATAAACGTAAATATGATGCTGATTTGAATAATCCGTTGCGTATTTGCGAAACGTTGGTTTATCATTGTCAAAATGATAGCAGATATATTGCAGAACTTCACCAGGCATTGCGTGAAATTGGTGTAGAACCGGAAATGCTTAAGCGTCGTTATGTCCTCAAAGACAGTTTTAAAAATTCTAATGTATATAAAAGCTTTATGTACGTTAACAGGCGTGTAGAAGTCAGCAGAAACAATGTCTATGAATTACAGCCATCTGTAAGAAATACTGTTTATTCACTCAGGACGGAAACCGGAGAATCAGGGGAAAATATTATCTTGGAAGATGATAATACAACTTCGGATGCAAGAGTCGAATTACATTTGTATGAAACAAGTATAAGACAGATAGCAACTATAAATTATGCTATTGTCAACAAGGCTTTGGGAATGTATCCGGCACTTAAATTCAACATTTTACATAAATATTTTCCGCATTTGGAAACGACAAGAGAATTTATAACGTCAGAAAAATATCTTGGTTCTATTAAAATTAACATAAAATCACGTTTTTCAGAACCACCTCTTAGACTTTTAAAATTGGCTGTACATAAGGTTCTAAATACTGTTGCGGATACTTTGGCGAAAACAGAAATCAGCTATATGGGAACTAAGGATTTTCATGCTGTACCGGTAGAGAAAATTTTTAAGGACAAGGAAGTTGGCTTTGAAAGGGAAGTAAGCGGTGGTCAAGGCGTATCACAAAATGATCCGTCTGTTGCAAATGATATTCGTATGGATTTAAGTCGTATGGATTGGTATGCTTTTAACGATAACTACGGTACATCCGAAGAAAAAGCTTTAGTTGCATTTATCAAAGATTATATGGAAAAAATCAATGAGAAATATGCAAAGGCATATTTGGTGCGTAACGAAAGGCATTTCCCAATATATTCATTTGAAGCTGGCGAACGTTTTGAACCTGACTTTGTACTGTTTTTGCAAAAAGGTGAAAAGGATAGAATAGAGCAGATGCAGATTTTTATTGAGCCAAAAGGAGAGCAGCTCTTAGCCGGAGATAAATGGAAAGAGGATTTCTTGCTTCAAATAAAACAAGAAGCCAGTGTTGTTAAAGCATTGGTTGATGATAGAAAGTACACTGTTTGGGGATTACATTTCTTTAATAGAGAAAAACGAGACAGTGAATTCAGGGATGACTTTAAAGAATTATTGTAATAAAAGTAGGAATGTTTTGTATCTCAAAAAATTAAACTGATGTGGTGGTGCGTGATATTATTCTCGCACCCACACCCAAAACACTAAAGGCGTTCTACCTAACTGCGGTAGAACGCCTTATTTTTATCTGCAACAATATAATTTTACGCAAACGAAAAGACCTGAGGTCCGCAAGAATACGGACTTCAGGTCTTTTTTTACAAAACCGCAAGCGGTAATCTAGGCCTTTAACTTATGTATTAGTCAACAGACGCGGAGAGATGGGACTTCCGTAACAAAACCGCAAGCGGTAATCAGGACATTTAGTTTAGGTAGAAAAGAAAAACAAAAGCGTTAAAAGAGCCTCTCCTTGGGGAGAGGTGTCATTGCGTAGCGATGACGGAGAGGGGAGATGACTATCAAGCGTAAAAACTGCAGTCCCCTCTCAGTCGCCCTAGCGGGCGCCAGCTCTCCCCTAGGAGAGCCTTTCTCAGCATATACCGCAAGCGGTAATCAAGCCTTTAACAAGCATTTGAAACCTACATCATGGAAGGCAAAGCGCCTAGGTAACAAAACCGCAAGCGGTAATCAGGCCTTTAACAGTTATTGAAAAAGCACCTACTGTTGACGAGTTGATGGCGTTACAAAACCGCAAGCGGTAATCAGGCTTTCAAGAAGGCAACCAGCCTCCAAAGATAACTTTACTATAACACACCGACCGGCATTTGACAATAGTTCTGGCAACTTCGTTTTATACCACACCTCTCGCAAGAATTTTAATCAGCGTATTCGCCAATAAAGCAAAATCACGGATATGCCAAGAGGCAAAAGGCAGCATAGCAAAATCTTTCCTCTCCATCTGCCTTTCTCCCACTATTTCCCATATAATAGTTGATAATTGATTTCAATCGTGATATGATTATATTGGTTCCGAAGGAACTAATAATTGATTATTCTTACAAAAGAATGAAAAAGAGAGGTTTTTTAAATGACGACTGTTGCTGAAAAGTACTTACAAATTGCTAAGCTGGCAAAGGATCCTGCTAATGCTGAGGTTGTTATTGATGGCATTCTGACATTTTTCGGATTGGATTATTTTGACTTGGATTTGGGTGTTGAGTACCTGTATACTACCAAGGTGATTGACTATAAATTCAGAAGCGTACTGCACAAGGCTGAAGACATGGACGCCATCATGGCATGGTTCAAAGAAAAAGCAGGCGTTACCGATGAGGAAATCGCTGCTGCCGAAGCTAAAGAAAAAGAATATGTTGCAGGCTGCCTGATGCTTGCTAAACAATATCTGGGTATGGGCCACTGCATCAGCGGTAAAACCTATTTGGAGCTGGCTGCTGCTAAAGGCTCCGAGGAAGCAATCGCACAGCTGAAGGACATGGAATATGCACAAGATATGTATGACCTGGGCGAGCATTATCTGGCAATGGGTCACTGCATCTGCTCCAAGACCTACTTTGAGCTGGCTGCTGCCAAAGGTTGCCCGAAAGCTGCTGCTAAGCTGAAGGACATGGAATATGCGCAAGATATGTATAAGCTGGGCGAGTATTATCTGGGCATGGGCCACTGCATCAGCGGTAAAACCTACTTCGAACTGGCTGCTGCTAAAGGCTGCCCGAAAGCTGCTGCAAAGCTGAAGGACATTGAATACGCAGAAGATATGTACAAGTTGGGTGAGCAATATCTGGCTATGGGCCACAAAATCTGCTCCAAGACCTACTTCGAACTGGCTGCCGCTAAAGGCTGCCCTAAGGCTGCTGCAAAGTTAGCTGAATACGAAGCATAATATTGTATTTTCAGGAGGCTGTCACATCAAGTGGCAGCCTTTTTCCTTTCCCTAAAAATCCGTTTCTCAAATAGACAATCTTTGACAGTCGCTTATGGTATAATAAGCATTATAAAGATTTGACCAATATTACGTTGAAGGATAAACAGAAGGAGATTGTTATGGCAAAGTTGATTTATGTACCTCTCGGCTGCAGCCTGCGCTCGCAGCTGGCAGAGAAGCTTTCGCGGCAGCCGTTGGGTGAAGGCGTGCTGGTGCTGCCCAACCGCCTGCTGACGGACGATGTGCGCAGCAAGTACGCTAATGTAGAAACCATGGGCATGGACACCCTGGCCAGCAAGCTGATGAACCTCAACGGCGGTACCGATTACAAGGAATTGAGCCGTCGCAGTCAGGAGCTGATTGTGCAGGATATCATCGACTATATGATGGAAAACAAGCAGCTTACCGGTATGACCACGCACAAGCAACTGGAATATTTCGGCTCGCTGGCGCATAAAACCGGCTTTGTGAAGGCCATGACCTCGCTCGTAAGCCAGCTTTCGCGCTGCGGTGCCACTAAGGACGATATCTACGGTCAAATCCAAAAATCCTTTGAGGAGGATGAGCTGAAGGGCAAGGATTTGGGTGTCTGCAATTTTTATCTGCTTTATCGTCAATATCTGGAAAACAATAACTGGTATGACCTGGAGGGCAAGTATCGTCTGGCTATGGAAATGCTGCAGAAGCAGGATTGCAAAATCCCTTGGAAGCATATCTATATCTGCGATTTCTTCAGCCTTGATCAGGTGCAGATAAACTTTCTGCAGGCCTTGGCGAAGCATGTGGATGATTTGGTAATCAGCATGAGCTACGAAGGACGCAGGGTAAGCTCCGACGAAAAGGCGAAGTATGAATCCATTACCAAGTTTATGCGCGCGAGCACGAACACCGTCAATGCGCTGAAAATTCTTGGCGCGACGGTTGAAAGCCTTGCGGCAGAGGAATTGGGACAAGCTCCGGCAGGCGTTGCTATGCGGCAGCTGCGTCACTTGGGGCATGCGCCTGCGCCGGTGCCTGCGGAGGGTGTGGAAAGCTATTGCTTTGCCTCGGATGAGCAGGAGATGCGTTGGGTGCTGAAGCGTATCAAGCAGCAGCTGGCACATGAAAAGTGCGCTGCCGACCGCATTGTTGTTGCCGTGCGCGACTTTTCCTTATACAGCGGTTTGCGCCAGCTGGCAGATGAATACGGTGTGCCGGTGAGCCTGCCGCAGACAACTGCGCTGGTGTCGCAACCGTTGGCTGTTATGCTGCGCCTGCTGCTTACTGCCGCAGGCAGAGGACGTGAGGCGGCAACGGCCTATCTGGAGCTGCTGAACTGCGAGCTTTTGCGTTTGTTCTTTGATGTGGATGTGGAAACGGCGAGCAGCCTGCGCACGCAAACGTATTTTAAAACACGTCAGGAGGCTATGCAAAAGGCACACGAGCTGCTGGGTGAGGCAACGGAGCTGTGGCAGCAGCTGGATGCGTTTATAGAAAACACTAAAGCGGAGGCAACAATCAGCGAATATGCCGAGCAGCTGACGCAGCTTTTGCAGGTGCTGCCGCTTGAAGAACGCTTGGGCAGCCTGCATAAGCAGGGCGTGCCGCTTGACTTTATGCTGGCCTGCCTGCGCAGCAAGGATGCAGTGCTGAAGGCGGTGCAGCAGCTGGTGCGTGATTACGAGGTGGCGAAGAACAGTGACTATAAGCTGACGCTTAGCCAATGGAACAGCCTGCTGCAGGAGGCCTTGGGACAGGTGCAGCTTACTCTGCGCTTCGGCCGCAGGGACGGCGTACTCTTTACGGAGGTTGGCAACGTACAGGGCCTGAGCTTCGACAGCGTTTATATTATGGGCCTGCGCGAGGGCGAGTTCCCGCAGGCTAAAAACGAAAACTGGATTTATAACGATACGGAGCGCAAGCAGCTGGCGGACGCAGGCTACGATTTGCCAACGGTTGGCTCCTACTTTGATGAGGATGCCTATTTCTTTGCTCAGGCTGTGTGTGCGGCGCAAAAGGAGCTCATTCTTACCTGGTATGAGGATGTGGGCGAAAGCCTGGCCAGCAGCTATCTGGAGGAAATCTGGAAGCTGTTTTTGCAGCCGGGAAGTGAGGACAAGCGTCTGGATAAGGACTATGTGAAGGCGCAGACGCTGCCTGATTTCGGTGTTGCTTCGGCGGAGGAGGCGTACAGCGACAAGCGCTTTGCTGCTGCGGATTTGCCGAAAATAGCAGAGCTCAGCGAGCAACAGGCTCCCGCTGCGGAGCTGCAGCTGGCTGCCAAGGCGGATATTCTGCGTAAGGCGCAGCAGCCGGAGTATAACGGTGACTTGCAAAATTTCCTGCCGTCGAAGCTGCTGCGTAAGCAAATCGGCAGCCGTTTCAGTGCGAGCAGACTGGAGGCTTATGCTGCCTGCCCCTTCCGCTTTTTGGCAGAGAAGGTGTGGCTGGCGCAGGCGGCGGAGGAAGCGGATGATTTGCTGCAGCCGCGGGATGCCGGTGATATTCTGCACCAGACGCTGAAAAATTTTGTCGAGCCTTATCTTGGCAGCAAAATTATCGGCGAATCTATGGAAGACCTGACGGAGGAGCTGGAGGCAGTATTTGAGGATGTCTGCACCGCTGCGCGTAATGATTGCGGCAGCACCGTTGCTTCCGTAAACGAGGATATCTGGCAGGTAGAAAAGCAGCGCTTATGGCGTATGCTGGTGCGCTGGCTGCGCTTTGAATATGCCGACCAGCAGCGTTGGGGAGGCTTTACACCGCAGGCCGTGGAATGGGATTTCAGCTCCAAAAACGGCAAGCCCTTGTACCTGACGCTCAGTGACGGCAGTGATGTATCGCTCATCGGCAGAGTTGACAGAATCGACAGCGACGGCGAGCATGCCTTTGTTACGGACTATAAAAGCGGCACTCCTCCCACAGGCAGTGCTATGGAGCAAGGACTCGACCTGCAGCTGCCGGTGTATCTGCTGGCGGTGGCGGCGCTTTCCAAGGAGCAGCTTGTAGTCAGCGGCGGCTGCTATTATTCGCTGAAGGAGGGCAAGCGCAAAAGTGCCTTTTTGCTGGAAAGCGTGGGCAACAGCGACTTGCCGTACAAAAAGCCGAAGAACGCCGCAGAGCTGACCTGGGATAGCTTTAAGCAGGAAAAGGAGCAGCTGCTGAAGGATTATATAGAAAGAATTTATGCAGGCGATTTTGCATTGGCAGGCTGCAGGCGCTGCGATGTATATTGCCCATTACACGATATTTGCCGTGTGCAGCTGGTGAGCGGTGACGGCGGACAGGGAGGCGAGAGCGATGAGTAAGAATCCTACACCGGAGCAGGCTTTGGCGATAAATACGATTAAAAGCAATGTTTCGCTGCTCGCCGGTGCCGGCAGCGGCAAAACCTATGTGCTGATGAAGCGCTTTGTGCAAATTTTGCGCTCGGATTTGAGCGTTAATCCCACGAATATTGTGGCGATAACTTTTACGCGTAAGGCTGCAGACGAAATCAAGGGGCGTGTACGCCAGGCTGTCGGCGAATGTGTGGAGCAGGCGCAGACTGATTTGGAAAGACTGCGCTGGCAGGAGCATCTGCAGAAGGTGGAGAGTGCGCCGATAAGCACGATTCATAGCCTGTGCAGCCGTATTTTGAGAGATAACCCGGTAGAAACGCAGCTTGATCCGGAATTTACCGTGCTGGAGGATTTTGAGGAAAAGGATTTTTTCAAGGAAACTCTGCAGCAATATTTACGCAAGAATATCAAGGATAAGGAGGCCTTGCGCAGGCTGGTGCAGACCTACGGCGTCAACAGCTTTGTAAATCAGGTTGATGCGCTGTCCGGCAGACTTTCGGAGCTGGTGATGGATAAGGATCTGGCAGAGCCTTATCTTAAGGCGAAGGAAGAGCTGCCTGCTCTGCAGCAGAAGCTGTTTGCTGCGGTGCGCGATGTAATCGAAGCGCGCGAAGCCTTGGGCGCAAAAACAAAGGGACGCCAGACCTTGACGGAGGCAGCAGGACTGTTGGACGAAATGCAAAAGCAGCTGCTGGCGCCGGAGCCGGACTGCTCTCTGCTGGATGCGTCGGGCGTTGTTAAGGTTAGCGGCAAGGCGTTGGCAGCGGAGCTGGCTGATTTAAAAAATCTGCGTCAGGAGCTGAACAATGTGCTTTTGAACGCCAAGGGCTGTGATTTAGTACAGGACTGGCTCGCTGTGCTGCAGGATTTTTATGCCTGCCTGAGCGCACGTAAGCAGGAAAATAATGTCCTGTTTAATGATGATCTGGATTTGCTGGCTATCGAGTATCTGCAGAAGAATGAGGCGCTGCGGCAAAAGTATCAGGAGCGCTATAAATATATTATGGTGGACGAGTTTCAGGACACCAATGAGCGCCAGCGTCAGCTGATTTATCTGCTGTGCGGCAATAAGCTGGATAATACGAATAATCTGTTTATCGTCGGTGACGTGAAGCAGTCTATTTATCGCTTCCGTCATGCCGATGTCAGCGTTTTTAATAAGGTAAAAGAGGATATCGCGCAAAATGCGGGACAGAACCTGGACATGAAAACCAACTTCCGCAGCACGCAGAGCATTGTCGAAAGCTGTAATACCGCTTTTTGTCAGCTGATGGATTTGCCGAAGGAGGAAATCTGTCTGGAGCATCACGAGGGTGACAACACCGGCGGCGCCAAGGTTTGCCTGCTGCAGGTGCCGTATAAATCCAAGGATGATGACTTGGGCGCTAAAGAGGATAAATGGCAGAAGGAGGCTGAGGCAATCGCTGCCTATCTGCAGCAGGAGCTGCCTAAGGTAGAGCCGCAGCTTAAGCCGGGAGCAAGCAAGGCTATTTTGCTGCGTGCAATGACGCATTGCGAAATTTTGCGGCAGACGCTGCAAAGCTATGGTATAAATTGCGTAGTAGTCAAGGGCAAGGGCTTTTATGAGCAGCAGGAGGTATTGGATATACTGAATCTGCTTGCTGCACTGCACAATCGTTACACAAGCCTGGAGCTGGCAGGTGCTTTGCGCTCAAACTATTTCGGTTTGGATGATGCAACGCTGACGCAGCTCTTCTGGCAGACCGAAAATGACAAACCTCTTTGGGATGTTCTGCAGGCTGTCGGCAGCGGTGAGCTGCAGCTGAACCTGCAGCCGGAGCAGCAGGCGTTGGCTATGCATGCAGCCGAACGCTTACACAGCCTGCGTCAGGCAGCAGCGCTGATGGCACTGCCGGAGCTGTTCGCACAGCTTTGGGATGAGCTGAAGCCGGAATTTGTCCTGTCGCAGCAGGAAAACGGCCCGAGCAAGCTGGCCAATGTCAAAAAGCTGCGCCGCCTGGCACAGCAGTATTGCCAGACGAAGCAGGCTTCGCTGGCGGAGTGGCTGCAAAATGTTAAGGATTTGCGTGCAAGCAGCAGCAAGGAGCCTGCCGCCACTGTACAGGCAGATGATGCACTGCAGATTATGACGATACATAATTCCAAGGGACTGGAATTCGATCTGGTTATTTTACCGCAGCTTGATAAATCAGTGAAGGGCGATACCGCCTCCATTAAATATTTGCCCGGCAAGGAAGGCGAGCAGGGACTTTTAGGCATCAAGGTGCCTGATAAGGAAATGCAGCTGCAAAAAAGCGGTGTTTACGAGCTGGCGAAGGCGCGCGACAGTGAGCTGGAGGAAGAAGAAAGCAGACGTCTGCTTTATGTTGCTATGACGCGTGCCAAAAAGCAGCTTGTAATGGTCGGTACGGTGGCGGAAGAAAAGCTGCCGGAGGCTGTTATCGCTCTGCCTTCCGCCAAGGGCTGGTGGCAGCAGCTGCAGGCAGTGTTTGAGGCGGACTGGGACAAGCGGGAAAGCAGCTGTCCGTGGGTACGGCTTTTGTGCGCCAATGATTTAAATCCGGCTGTTGTGCAGCAGGGCGAGCAAGAGAAGCTGGCGCTAGCGCCGTTGGCCTTGGCACCGCTGCCCGCTTACGCGGTCTGCGGCCGCACCTGCTTTACCGCAAGTGCGCTGCAAACGTATCTGCATTGCCAGCGTCAGTACTACTACCAACAGGTTCTGGCAGTGCCGGAGCTGGAGCAGACTGTTGCCGGCGAGCAGGCGCGCGAGCTGCCGGCAAGTGTAACCGGCAGTATTGTGCACAGAGCGCTGGAGCTGTATAATGGCTATAATGCGGAGGATGTTTTTGCCATTGCGCTGGAGAACTTTGCTCCAGGCGCTGCGGCAACACAGGCCAGAAGTATGTTTGATGCTTATATTGTCAGCGATTTGTATAAAGCGCTGCCCAAAAAGCAGAAGCGTGAATTAGCCTTTGTGCAGCCTCTGCAGCAGGAGCTGGCGGCTGAGGGCGTAATCGATTTGCTGGCCTTTGACGAAGATGATAACATGATAATAGTGGACTATAAAACAGGTACGCCGCCGGAGCCTGATGAGGTGAAGCTGGGCTATGCTTATCAGCTGGCGCTGTATAAGGATGCTGCAGAAAAGCTGTACCCCGGCAAAAGAGTTGTGCGCGCCGAGCTGCACTTCCTGCAGAATATGAGTGTTTGGCAGTTGCCGTTGGATAAGTCGTATCTGCAGGAGGCAGTAGAGCTGTGCGAGGAAATCAGCGGTAAGGGTGAGGAGCAAGACTTCGTCTGCAGCTGTAACGAAGGCTGTGCTTACTGTCACTATGCATATCTGTGTCCGCAAAAAAATAAAGAATAGGTGATATAATGGAGATTTTTGCTAAATTAGAGAGTTGGGATTATCTGGCGGCGGCTATGCTGCTGTTTTCCGCCTGGCTGCTGCTGGGCGGTATCGGCCGTCTGCAGAAGAGCGACCCGGAGCGCGTGGATGCGAAAAAGCTGCGCATCCGTGCTTGCGGCGGCCTAGTTGCGGGCGCTTTGTATCTGGCCTGCCGCTATCTGCAGCTGTAATATTGGCGGCAGTTAAACTTGCGCGCGGCTTTCATTAAGGTATATAATATGCTTATATCCTAAACTTTTACGAGGTGACCGAAATGATAAACAAAACAAGATTGATTGATGAATTTATAGAGCTGGTAAGCGTTCCCTGCCCCAGTAAGGATGAAAAGCAGGAAGCAGAGCTGATTATGACGAAGCTGCGCGATCTTGGCCTGGAGCCGGAGATGGATAAGGCGCACGAAAAAACCGGCGGTACCTGCGGCAATGTGTGGGCCTATGTAAAGGGCACCGTGCCGAATGCTCCGAAGCTGCTGTTTGAAGCGCACATGGATTCCGTAGCACCGACAACAGGCACTAAGGTTGTCCGCAAGGACGGCGTGCTGTACAGCGACGGCACCACAACTCTGGGCGGTGACGACAAGGTTGGCGTTGCTGCGATGCTGGAGGCGGTGCGCGCACTGAAGGAGGATGGCGTTGCTCACGGCGACGTGCAGCTGTGCTTTACCGTCAGCGAGGAAATCGGTTGCCTGGGCGTAGTCAACATGGACCAAAGCTGGATTAAGGCCGATTACGGCTATTGCATGGATATCGGCGGCGCACCGGGCGAAATTACCTACGCTGCACCGAAGCTGTACGATATTTACGTAACCGTCAAGGGCAAGGCTGCCCATGCAGGCATTGCTCCGGAAGAAGGCGTCAATGCGATTATGTTGGCGGCGGATGCTCTGTCCAAGCTGCCTGCTTACGGTCGTCTGGACAGCGAAACTACCTTTAACATCGGCATGTTCAACGCAGGCGTTGGTACTAATATCGTTTGCCCGGAGGCTAAATTCGTCATTGACATGCGCTCTCTGAACGTACCGCGTCTGGAAGCGTTGAAGGATTCTACTATCACGCTGATTAAAGAGGCTGTTGAGGCCGGCGGCGGTCAGGTAGAATTTGATGTTGTGGAAGGCTGTCCTGCTGTGGAGCTGAACAAGGACCACGAATGCATTAAGCTGGCAGCACGCGCTGCGGCAACACTGGGCTTCCCGGTAGAGCTGAAAACCACCGGCGGCTGCAGCGACGGCAACTATCTTTGCGGCTACGGCCTGCCCTGCGGCCTGTTGGCAACCGGCATGAGCAATGTGCATACTACCGCGGAATATCTGAAGGAAGAGGATTTGTACAACACTGCACGCTGGACCTACGAAATTATTAAAGAGGCAGCGAAGTAAATCATACTGTTCACGTATAGTTTTCTTGACTGGAAGAAAATTTGACGCTATAATAAAAATAACTTCATAATGTAACCTTTGGGGCAGGGTGCAATTCCCGATCGGCGGTAAAGTCCGCTAGCGCAACAGCGCATGAACCGGTGCGATTCCGGTACCGACAGTATAGTCTGGATGATAAAAGGTGGCAAAACTGTATTTTTTACCGCATATGGGCTCCTTAGGTCTTTATGCGGTTTTTTATATTACTGGAAGGTGATATTTTGGCAAGAATGACAGATGAAGCATATATGCAGCGGGCCTTGGAGCTGGCGCTGCAGGCAGAGGGCAATACCAGTCCCAACCCGATGGTTGGCTGTGTGATTGTGGATGCCGAAGGTAATATTGTGGGTGAGGGCTATCACCATAAGGCCGGCGAACCGCATGCCGAGGTCAATGCCTTAGCGGAGGCTAAGCAGATGGCTCAGGGTGCAACGGCCTATGTAACGCTGGAGCCCTGCTCCCATTACGGACGTACCGGTCCCTGCTGCGTAGCCTTGGCACGTGCGGGCATCAGCAAGGTTGTTGTGGCCTGCCTTGATCCTAATCCCAAGGTTGCAGGTCAGGGTTTGGAATATCTGCGCCTGCAGGGTATCGAGGTTGTTACCGGCGTGTGCGAAAAGGAGGCTCAACGTCTGAATGAGCGCTTCTTTACCTGGATTACGAAGCAGCGTCCGTTTATTACTTTAAAATACGCTATGACGCTGGATGGCAAGATTGCAACTGCCACCGGCGACAGCAAGTGGATTACCGGCGAGGAGGCACGCACCTTCGCACATCGTCTGCGTAAGCAGCATGACGCTGTGCTTGTCGGCATCGGCACCGTGCTGGAGGATGATCCGGAGCTGACAACTCGTCTGGTGCGCGGCAAGAATCCGGTGCGCGTAGTGCTCGACAGCAGCTTAAAGATTTCGCTGATGGCAGCAGTTCTGAATCCGCTGGCGGATACGATTATCTTTACCGGTCTGGATTCCGATATCGTTAAGGCGGAAGCGCTGGCTGCTCTGCCTAACGTAGAGGTGGTACGTCTGCCGTTGGCAGACGGCGTGCTGCCTGTGGCGCAGGTGGTGCAGGCTTTGGCCGAGCGCGGTATTACCAGCCTGCTGGTAGAAGGAGGCAGTGCAATTCACGGTGCCTTCTTTGATGCAGGCCTTGCTGACAGAGTGTGCGCCTTTGTAGCGCCCAAGCTGATCGGCGGTGCTGCAGCTCTGCCGCCGGTGGGCGGTGCAGGCAGCAGCCTGGTGGAAACCGGCTGGCAGCTGACAGAGGTGGAGATAGAAAAATTAGGCAGTGATGTACTGATAACAGGTCTGGTGCCGGAGCTGGATAAGCAGGAGCTGCCGAAGGAGGAGAAATAATGTTTACAGGATTGGTAGCCGAACTGGGCACGGTGCAGAAGCTGGCGCAGCAGGGTGAATCCTATCACCTGACAGTTGCGGCGGCGAAGGTACTGCAGAATTTGAAAATCGGTGACAGCGTTGCCGTCAACGGCGCCTGCCTGACGGTAGTAAGCATGGACGATTCCGCTTTTACCGCCGACGTGATGCCGGAAACCGTGCGCCTGACCAATATCGGCAGCCTGCACGCCGACGACAGAGTAAATCTGGAGCGCACGCTGCGCCTGTGCGACGGGCTTGACGGTCACATCGTCAGCGGACACGTGGAAGGCTTAGGCGTGATTGCTAACCGCAGACCTGAGGGCATTGCGATGGTGGTGACTATCAATACACCGCCGGAGCTTTTGAAGTATATCATCAAAAAGGGCAGCATTGCGATTGATGGTATCAGCCTGACGGTGACACAGGTTACGGAAAGCAGCTTTTCCGTATCGCTGATTCCGCATACCGCCAAGGAAACAACACTTGGCTTTAAGGATGTGGGCGACAGCGTCAATCTGGAAACGGATATTATCGGAAAATATGTAGAGCAAATGTTAAAATTTAACCCCAAGCAGACTCAGGAGCCTGCTTTAAATAAAAATATGCTGCTGGAAAATGGGTTTATCTGAGCAGCAACAAAGAGGTAGAAAATGGAAAAGTTTAAGTATAATACAATTGATGAAGCCATCGCTGCGATTAAAGCAGGTCAGATGGTACTGGTAACTGATGACGAGGACCGCGAAAACGAAGGCGACCTGATTATGGCAGCAGAGCTGTGCACTCCCGAGGCTATTAACTTTATGGCTAAGGAAGCACGCGGACTTATCTGCATGCCGGCAGACAGCGAGGTTATGGACAAGCTGCAGTTCGGCGCTATGGTAACGCACAACACCGACAATCACGAAACAGCCTTCTCTGTTTCTATTGACCATGTTGACACCACCACCGGTATTTCCGCTTACGAGCGCGCATATACCATGAAAAAATGCGCCGAGCCGGGCGCACAGCCGAGCGACTTCCGCCGTCCGGGACATGTTTTCCCGCTGCGCGCACGCAAGGGCGGTGTACTGGTGCGTACCGGTCACACCGAAACCACTGTTGATTTGTGCAAGCTAGCAGGCCTGCAGCCCGTGGGCATCTGCTGCGAGATTATGAACGATGACGGCCATATGGCGCGCACTCCCGATTTAATCGAGTTCGCTAAAAAGCATAAGCTCGTTTTCATCACTGTTGCCGAGCTTGTTGCTTATCGCAAGGCACACGAAAAAATGGTGCATCGTGCTGCTGAGGCTGCGCTGCCGACTAAATACGGCAATTTCCGTATTATTGCATATGAAAATGATTTGGATAACCTTTGCCATGTTGCTATTGTCAAAGGTGATGTTGCCGGCAAAAAGGATGTGCTCGTGCGCGTACACAGCGAGTGCCTGACCGGTGATGCCTTCGGCAGCCTGCGCTGCGACTGCGGCGACCAGTTGGCAACTGCTCTGAAGATGATTGAAAAGGAAGGCTGCGGCGCTGTTGTTTATATGCGTCAGGAGGGCCGCGGTATTGGTCTGGCCAATAAAATCCGTGCTTATGCACTGCAGGATCAGGGCCTTGATACTGTAGAGGCTAACGTCCGCCTGGGCTTTGCTCCCGACCTGCGTGATTACGGCATGGGCGCACAAATTCTGGCAGACCTCGGTCTTACCAGCATCCGCCTGATTACCAACAACCCCGCAAAACGCATCGGCCTTTCCGGCTACGGCATTACCATCACCGACCGCGTGCCCATCATCATGGAGCCTAACGAATATAACGAGCACTATCTCGATGTTAAAGAAGAGAAAATGGGCCACAAGCTGCACGAAGGCTGTGGCTGCCACTGCGGGAAATAAAAAAAGTATAAATTAACGTAAAACATAAAACCATTAGGAGGAACAAACCATGAAAACCTTAGAAGGAAAACTCACCGCCAAAAACATGAAAATCGCCATCGTCGTAGCCCGCTTCAACGAATTCATCACCAGCAAACTCCTCAGCGGCTGCATCGACTGCCTGATCCGCCACGAAGCAGCTGACGAAGACCTCACCGTAGCCTGGGTACCGGGCGCCTTCGAAATCCCCATGGCAGCAAAAAAACTCGCAGAAAGCGGCAAATACGACGCAGTAATCTGCTTAGGTGCCGTAATCCGCGGCGCAACCCCGCACTTTGACTACGTATGTGCAGAAGCCTCCAAAGGCATCGCTCAGGTAAGCATGCAAACCGGCGTACCCGTAGCCTTCGGCGTACTCACCACCGAAAACATTCAGCAGGCTGTAGAACGTGCAGGCACCAAGGCCGGCAACAAGGGCGTAGACTGCGCAATGACCGCAATGGAAATGGTAAATCTCTTCAAAGAAATGTAACATTTTCACCGCTTGCCTTTTTGACTATTATGATTTATAATTGACATTGTGGAAGAGCTGATAACAGGCTGTTCCCCATGCATGAAATTTGCAAGCCCGCTAGCAGTAGTTTAGTGGGCTTGTTTTATTAAGCAAGTAAAATTTTTGCCGTAAGGCAGGATTGTGAGGCAGATATTATGGAAGATGTTTTGACAAAGGCTACGGCCGACGGTGTACGTATTTATGCATTATGCACCACTAATCTGGTACAGGAGGCAGCTAAAAAGCACGGCTGCTCCCATCTGGCAAGCGCTGCTCTGGGACGTGCGATGAACGGTGCGCTGCTGCTGGCCGCAACCATGAAGGATAATGAGCGCATCAGCCTGCGTCTGAAGGGCGACGGCCCTCTGGGTGAGGTAGTAGCAGATGCCGAAGGCAGCACAGTGCGCGGTTATGTAGAAAACCCCGATGCATTTTTGCCACTGAAAAACGGCAAGCTGGATGTCGGCGGCGGCATCGGCGAGGGCAATATTATCGTAACGCGTTATCTGCAGAATGCAGAGCCCTTCACAGGCTACTGCGAGCTGCAGGACGGCGAAATCGCCAGTGACCTGACCAAATATCTCTATGTATCCGAACAGACACCGACAAGCGTTGCTCTGGGCGTGCTGGTTGACAAGGACGGCAATGTAACCGCATCCGGCGGCTTCTTTATTCAGGCTATGCCGGGCTGCACCGATGAGGTTCTGGAAAAACTGGAAAACAACGTTAACCTGACTCCGTATGTAACCCAGCTGCTGGAAATCGGTTATACTCCGCAAAAGATGATTGAAATTCTCGGCCGCGGTCTGGACGTTGATATTAAAGAAACAATTCCCCTGAGCTTCAAATGCCGCTGCAGCCGTGAGCGCATTCTGGCGGCTCTGGGCAGCCTTGATGTAAAATCTCTGGAGGAGCTGGCGCAGGACAAAGCTACGGAAGCACACTGCGAATTCTGCAACAGCACCTATGAATATACTCAGGATGAAATCAAGCACCTGTTGGAAGAAAAGGAAAAGCAGGCACAGCTGGAGGCTGCTAAACAGAATATCAAATAACAAAACTTTTCTTGACAAAAGAAACTTTTGTTTGTATAATAAAGGCAGTGAATTAATAAAATTTAAATTTATATATTAGGAGGCAGGCAGATGGACGCAGATAAAAAGAAAGCCTTAGACATGGCGATGCACCAGATTGAAAAGGATTTTGGCAAGGGCAGCATTATGATGCTGGGCGAAGCAAGTGCCAAAATGAATATAGAGGTTATCCCCACAGGCGCTTTATCCCTGGATATTGCTCTTGGTGTCGGCGGTATTCCGCGCGGACGCGTTATTGAGATTTACGGTCCCGAATCTTCCGGTAAAACTACCGTTGCTTTGCATATGATTGCCGAAGCTCAGAAAATGGGCGGCTATGCGGCATTTATCGATGCGGAGCATGCACTGGATCCGGAATATGCCCGTCATCTGGGTGTAGATATTGACGATCTGCTGATTTCTCAGCCGGATAACGGCGAACAGGCTTTGGAAATTGCTGACGCACTGGTACGCAGCGGCGCTATCGATATTATCGTTATCGACTCCGTTGCAGCATTGGTTCCGCGTGCCGAAATCGAAGGCGAAATGGGTGATTCCCACGTAGGCCTGCAGGCACGTCTGATGAGCCAGGCTTTGCGTAAGCTGACCGGTCTGATTTCCAAATCCAAATGTGCTACTATTTTCATCAACCAGATCCGTGAAAAGGTCGGCGTTATGTTCGGTAATCCGGAAACCACTACCGGTGGCCGCGCACTGAAATTCTACTCTACCGTTCGTATGGATGTACGCCGTATCGACACGCTGAAAAACGGCAACGATGTTATCGGCAGCCGTACCCGCGTTAAGGTTGTCAAGAACAAGGTAGCACCTCCGTTCAGACAGGCTGAGTTCGATATTATGTATGGCAAGGGCATTTCTCATGAGGGCTGCCTTGTTGATCTGGGCGCAGATCTTGATATTATCAACAAGAGCGGTGCCTGGTATTCCTACGGTGATATCCGTTTAGGTCAGGGCAAGGAAAAGGTTAAAGACTTTTTACGTGAGAATCCGGAAATTGCCCAAGAAATCGAAGCTAAAATCCGCGCAGTGACGATTGCCAAGAGCGATAATAAGGAAGCAGCTGAGGAGCCGTTGCAGGATGTGGAGTCGATCTTTAAGGAATAAGAAAAAGGAAGAAGGCTTTACTGGCGCGCAGCAGGTTTATGACTGCGCGCTGGATTTATTGTCTTATCGTGATTACAGCCATAAGGATATGGTGGAGCGCTTGCAGCGCAAGGGTGCCACTAAGGCGCAGGCGCTGGAGGCAGTAGCCAAGCTGGAGGATTACGGTCTGCTGAACGAGGAGCGTTACGCCCAAAGGGTGTACGAGGCATGGCTGGCCAAACGCTATTACGGCAGGCAGCATCTGCAGCTGGAGCTGACCAAGCGTGGCATACGCCCGGACGTGGCTGCGGAAATTATGGAACGCTTTACGCCTGACATTGAAGAAGTGCAGGCGGAGAATGCGGCGCAGCTTTTCGTGCAGCGCAATCAGCGCAAGCTAACAGCAGAAACAGATAACAAAAAAATATATGCGGCTGCGGGACGCTTTATGGCGGCTCGCGGCTTTTCATCAAGATATGTGCACATTATATTGGGTAAATTGCATTTTTCAGACAATATGTAGCGGTTAAACTTGACAATTTTGTTAAATATAATCTATAATGTAGTTATCCAATCGTGTTAATATCAACGATTTTCACGAGGCGACGCGTAAGCGGTTGCCTTATTTTTTGCCCTATTTCAGAATAGATAATACAGCAATTTATTATAGATTCAACGGAATAAGGACATCTATAGCAGACGCAAACAGGCGCCTGCTGTTACTATGCAAAAAAATCTTGGAAAAATCTACATTTAGGAGGTGAGGACGATTTTAGAAATTATCGGTACAGCTGTTGTAGTTGGTCTGGCCGGCGGTGCGGTAGGTTATCTGGTTCGCAAAAATGTTGCTGAAGGTAAAATTGCTACTGCAGAAGAGCAGGCTATCCGTATTGTACAGGATGCGGAGCAGACCGGCGAAGCAAAACGCAAAGAAATCATGATGGAGGCTAAAGAAGAAATCCATCGTCTGCGTTCCGAAATGGAGCGTGAAAATAAAGACAGACGTAACGACCTGCAGCGTCAGGAGCGTCGTCTGTTGCAAAAAGAAGAAAACCTGGACCGTAAAATCGAATCCTTCGAACGCAAAGAAGAAAAGCTGGCTTCTAAGGAACAGCGCCTGAACGCTGCTCAGGAGAAGGCTGATGCAATGCTGGAAAAACGTCAGGTTGAACTGGAGCGTATTTCCGGACTGACCAGTGACGAAGCAAAGCAGGAGCTGCTGCAATCCCTCGAGGAAGAGGTTAAGCATGAATCTGCTATGATGGTTAAGGATCTGGAGCAACAGGCTAAGGATGAGGCTGACCGCAAGGCAAGAGAAATTATCTCTCTGGCAATTCAGCGTTGTGCAGCAGACCATGTAGCGGAAACCACTGTTTCCGTAGTAGGCCTGCCTAACGATGAAATGAAGGGCCGCATTATCGGTCGTGAAGGCCGTAACATCCGCACTCTGGAAACCCTTACCGGCATCGATCTGATTATCGATGATACTCCGGAGGCTGTTATTATTTCCGGCTTCGATCCGGTACGCCGCGAGGTTGCCCGTATCGCTCTGGAAAAATTGATTAATGACGGCCGTATTCATCCGTCCCGCATTGAGGAAATGGTTGAAAAGGCACAAAAAGAGGTTGAGCAGAAGATTAAGGAAGCCGGCGAACAGGCTACCTTTGCTGTCGGCGTGCATGGCCTGCACCCCGAACTGATTAAGCTGCTGGGCCGCCTGAAATATCGTACCAGCTATGGTCAGAATGTCCTGAACCACTCTGTTGAGGTTGCTAACCTGGCAGGTGTAATGGCTTCTGAGCTTGGTGTTGACGTTGTTCTGGCAAAACGTGCCGGCCTGCTGCATGATATCGGCAAGGCTATTGACCATGAAATGGAAGGCTCTCACGTTGAAATCGGCGGCGAAATTGCCAAGAAGTTCCGTGAGTCCGACTTGATTGTCAATGCTATTCTGGCGCATCATGGTGACTGCGAGCCTAAGAGTGTTGAAGCTGTTCTGGTATCTGCCGCTGACGCAGTATCTGCTGCCCGCCCGGGTGCAAGACGCGAAACTCTGGAAAGCTACCTGAAGCGCTTAACTCGATTGGAAGAAATTTCTGAGTCCTTTGAGGGCGTTGAAAAATGCTATGCCGTACAGGCTGGCCGCGAAATCCGCATTATGGTTAAGCCGGATGTTATTGATGATGCTTCCGCAGTGCTTCTGGCACGCGATATCTCCAAGAAGATTGAAGCTGAAATGGAATATCCCGGTCAGATCAAGGTTGTTATCATCCGCGAAACCCGTGCTGTTGATTACGCAAAATAACGAAATTCCTGAAAGAGCTGCTTAGGCAGCTCTTTTTTTGTGCCTTAGCAGGATTATAGGAATTGCTGTCGAATATATATACTTGGAATTTTTTTGACAGGTGCGCCGGTTGAGGCCGGTGCTGAAAAGGGAATGCCGGTGAGAATCCGGAGCAGTCCCGCTACTGTAAGCGGAGCCCAGGCAATTATGTCACTGACGCAGGTTGGGAAGGCGCTGAGGGCGATGAAGCTAAGCCAGGAGACCTGCCTGTTACGAAGCTTGGAGCCTACGGGAGATAGGCTGGCTTTGGTATGCGTAAATATAGAATTTTTGGCTGCATCTGCATTTTGTGAATCTCCCGCAAGGGAGCTTTTTTCATATATGCTTAAAATGAAGAGCATGCAGCTTACAAAAACGAAGGGAGGTTGAAATATGCCTGGAAAAATTATTATGGTTACGGGCGGAGCCCGCAGCGGCAAGAGTGAATTCGCAGAACGCTATGTATTGCATTATTCTCCCAAATGCGATTACGTTGCTACGGCAGAAATCCTGGATGAGGAAATGGCGGAGCGTGTGCGTCTGCATCGTGAGCGTCGTGATGCGCGTTGGATTAATCACGAAGCGCCCTATCATGCCGAGCGCACGCTTGAAGCGCTGTCAGCGGAAACAGGAGCGGTTCTGTTTGACTGCCTGACTGTTTACATGTGTAACCTGTTTTATGGCAAGGATGCGCCGGAGGGTGAATTCCTGGAGCGCTGTCAGGTAGTATTTGATGAAATTGACAAGGTGCTGGCAGCAGCACGTGCCTGCGGCAAAATCGTTGTCTTTGTTACGAACGAGGTGGGCAGCGGTATTGTGCCGGATAATCAGATGGCGCGTGAATACCGTGACCTTGCCGGTTGGGTTAACCAGCGCGTGGCAAATGCGGCTGATCATGTTTATTATTGCGTGGCAGGTCAGGCCGTAGACGTAAAAAAATTAGCTTTTAAATTTGAGGACGAAGGAGAATAACGACAGATATGGAGAAAATCATAATACCTGCCCTGGACGAAGAACGTATGCAAGAAGTGCGGGCAGGCTTTGCGAAAATAGACAAGCCGGCAGCCAACCTGGGCAAGCTGGAGGATATGGTTGTAGGCCTTGCAGGCATGCTTGGTAAGGAGTTACCGGATAAATTAAAGACGGCGATGGTTCTGATGTGCGGTGACCACGGTATTGCGAAATATGGTGTCAGCGCTTATCCGCAGGAGGTTACGCGCCAGATGATTAACGGCTATATGCGCGGCACTGCCGGGGCTACCGTACTGGCACGTCATGCGCACGCCGATGTTTTCGTCTGCGATGTGGGCACTGCCTTTGATTTGAGCGATTTGCCTAAGGTATATCAGAAAAAGGTAGCCTGGGGAACGGAGGACTTCACCCAGGGACCGGCAATGACACGCGAGCAGGCTGAAAAGGCTATTGCCGTTGGCATCGAGATGGCTGATATGTGCATCGACCAAGGCTATAATATGCTTTATACAGGCGAAATGGGCATCGGCAATACAACCTCTACCTCTGCTATTGCCAGCGCTTTTCTGGGATTGGACCCGCAGCTGACTGTAGGACGTGGCAGCGGCATTAATGATGAACGCATGAAGATTAAACGTCAGGTTGTTATCGACGGCCTGGCAAAAAATATGCCGAAGCAGGGCGATGCTATGGACATTCTCTGCAAGGTCGGCGGTTATGACCACGCTGGCTTGGCCGGTGTGATTATCGGCGCAGCCCGCCGCCGTGTGCCGACGATGGTTGACGGTGTCAATGCCACGGCTGCAGCACTGCTGGCCTACGGCCTCTATCCGCAGTGCCGCGATTATATGCTCTGCTCGCATTTGAGCAGCGATATTTCCCATAAGAAAATGCTGGAGCTGCTGCAGCTTTCGCCGATTGTGGATGCCGGCATGCGCCTGGGTGAGGGCACCGGTGCTTCTCTGGCTATTGTTGTGCTGCAGGCAGCGATGGATGTGTATAATCATTTAAGCAGGTGATGTGATGCGTGATTTTGTAACTTGTCTGGAATTTTTGACCAGAATCCGCTTTTCCAACCGCACGGACTGGCATGATGACGATTTCAGCCGCAGTGTGCCGTACTTCCCTTTGGTCGGGTTGGTAATGGGCGTTTTTATGGGTGCGGTAAATTACGGCCTGTATTATCTGCACACACCTGACCTGATGCGTGCGGTGATGTTAGTGCTGGCGGAGCTGATTATTATCGGCGCGCTGATGTACGATGGCTTTATGGATACCTCCGACGGTGTTTTCAGCGCTCGTGACCGTGAGCGTATGCTGGAAATCATGAAGGACAGCCACGTAGGCTCCAACGCCGTTATCGCGCTTGTCTGTCTCGTGCTGCTGAAGGTTGCTGCCTATACTACGCTGCCGCCGGTAAAGCTGTCGTTTGCTCTGGTTGCGGTTTTTGTAGCAACGCGCACCTTTATGGTCACCTACATCGTCAACTACAAGTATGCACGCAAAACCGGTATCGGTCATATGTTTAAGGCTTATGCCAAGCCTATGTACACCTATATTGCCTTTGCACTCTGTCTGGCGCTGGTGGCAGCCTGCGGTCTGCCGTATCTGTATACGGCGATAGCGGCCTTCGTTATCTGCCAGGGCATTGCGCATTTCCTCAGCGGTCAGCTGGGCGGTCTTACCGGTGATACCTACGGCTTTTTGACAGAATGCGGCATGGTGGTTTACCTGATGCTCGCAACCTATATAATCTGATATATTTCCCCGGCAATATTTTGCTGAATTCTAAAAGAGACAGAAAGGAAAAATACTATGCATATAGAAGAAATAATCCAAAAGATTGTGCCTGCGGACAGAGGCTGCATGAAGCTGGCGCAGACACGCTTTGATAATCTGATAAAGCCTGTCGGCAGCCTGGCCAAGCTGGAAGAAATGACCTCGCGCTATTGCGGTATCAAGGGCATTTATGAAAAAGAGGATTTAGATTATCCTAAACGCGATTTACTGGTGTGGTGCGGTATCGAAGAGGCTGCCCAGGCCGAAAAAATTATGCACGCCCAATGGCCGGTGAATGTGCTTGCTGCAGAAACCGGTGCGAAGGCTGTGGCTTTGCTCGTGACCTCGGAGGAGGAGGCTGACGCTCTGGAAGAGGGCGCTGCATTGGTGCAGGAGCTGGTGCATGAGAAGGGATTGGAGCTTTTGGGCTTCGGCTGCCTTTCCAATCCTGATAATGAGATGGTACGTACCGCTATGGCCGGCGCTCTGCTGCAGGCCGCAGCGATGAAGGTGCCGGTAATGCTGGACGGCGTTGCTGTCTGCAAGGCTGCTAAAAAGGCGGCAGAAATGGCACCTGCTGTGCTCGATTACTGCTTTGCCGGTCACGTTTCTGCAGAGCCGGGAGCGGAAGAATGTTTGCAGGAGCTGGGGCTTACGGCACCGTTGCGCCTGAATATTCCCGATGGCGCCGGTGAGGGCGCTGCTGTCTGCTTTACGCTGTTCAACGCCGGCATTAAGGCCTATAAGGAAATGGAAACCTTTGAGGAAGCAGGCGTGCATGCGGAGATGAAGGAATTTTCCCTGGCAGAGCAATCTAAAAAAGGAGCAAAGGCCTAATGGGTAGAATATATTTAATCCGTCACGGTGAAACGGACAGCAACAAGGGACACCGCTTTCAGGGACGCATCAACATGCCGTTGAATGCCAAAGGATTGGAGCAGTCCGAGAAGCTGGCTGCGTATATGCAGCATCTGCCGGTAGATAAGATTTACTGCAGCTCGATGCTGCGTGCCTGCATGACGGCAGCACCGCTGGCAATGAGCAAGAATATGTCCTATCAGCCGCTGGATTTACTGCAGGAGGTTAGCTTCGGTGCCTGGGAGGGCCTGGAATATGCGGAAATCAGCCGCCGCTGGCCTAAGGAGATGGATGATTTCCTGACGCGTCCGGGCGAATGGATTCCTCCGGAAGGCGAAAGCTTTCATGATGTAGCGCGTCGCTGTCAGGCGGCCTTTGACTATATCTTCGAGCGTGAAGGCCACGATAAAAATATCGCTATCATCTCACACGGCGGCATCATCCGCGTACAGCTGTGCCTGCTTCTGGATATTCCGCTGAACAATCTGTGGAAGCTGAGCGTGCATAACGTTTCTCTCAGCACGCTGAATGACTGGCAGGGCAATATTATTGCCGAAACCATTAACGATGCCCACTTTGCCAGAGAGCAGGGAAGCTCTGTGAACTGGCTGCATAAATAAAAATTAATGCTTGAAAACCGCGCAGACGTAAAAAGCTGACGCGGTTTTTCTGTCATGTTGCGCAAACAGAAAAGCCTGCAATAATTTTGCTTATGAAATAAGCGGCGCTGCGGCAGCATTTTGTACGGGCACTTTGCCTGTCAGTGCCCTTGATAAGCGGATTTTGACGTACATAAGGAAATGAAAAGTTTCTTATTAAAGAATTTACGCATTTTTGATAAACTAAGATTGACTTTTACAGGCGCTTACTATATACTGTAAGTGGTGTATCTCAGTGGTCCGTTTAAGTTCCTAACTTCTTCTATCATAGATGACATGGGGAAGCCAAGGTAAACATCTTAATGCGTTCTTTGGGGTATGTTCTATCTATGATTAGGAGTGATTAAACAATGAAAGAAGACAAGACTTTAACCTGCTGCGAGTGCGGCAACGAATTCGTATTCACCGCTTCCGAGCAAGAGTTCTACGCAGAAAAGGGCTTCACTAACGAACCGCGCCGTTGCCCGGCTTGCCGCCAGGCTCGCAAACAACGCATGGGCGTACAAAACGACCGTCCGCAACGCGAAATGTTCCCCGCAGTTTGCGCTGAATGCGGTAAAGAGACCATGGTACCGTTCAAACCCAGCGATCGTCCGGTTTACTGCCGCGAATGCTTCAACGCACGTAAACACTAATTAGACGCTTGAAGTAACAAATTCAGGTACAGCTTAGGCTGTACCTGTTTTTTATTAGCTGATCATAGAAAAAACGAAAGTTATTTTACATAAAAGTGCTTATATGCTATACTTTTTACAATATCAATTATTCGAAGCAAGGGAGCTTTAATGGCACGTATTATAGACAGTGACTTTCTGCACCGCGCGCTGCAGCATTTTTATGGCTACAGCAGCTTTCGCACGGGGCAGAAAGAAATTATAAGTGAAATATTACACGGACAGCCTGTGCTGGCAGTGTTGCCTACGGGTGCAGGCAAGAGCATCTGCTTTCAGCTGCCTTCGCTGCTGCTGAAGGGCGTGACGCTGGTCATCTCGCCGCTGATATCGCTGATGAAGGACCAGGCGGAGGCGCTGACGGCCCGCGGTATTCCGGCAGCTTATCTGGACAGCAGCATGAGCAGCAACGAATACGGCAGAGTGCTGCATGCCGCGCTCAACAAGCAGTGCAAGTTTTTGTACGTAGCGCCGGAGCGACTGGTCAACCAGCAATTTATTGATTTTGCCCGCCAGGCTTATATTACGATGGTGGCGGTGGATGAGGCGCACTGCGTATCGCAGTGGGGACACAGCTTCCGCAAGGAGTATTATAATATTCCCGATTTTATTCAGGCCTTGCCGACGAAGCCGTTGGTGGCAGCCTTTACTGCTACGGCAACGCCGGATGTGCGCCGTGATATTATCAAACGCCTGGGCATTCCGGAGGCAAAAATTGTGGTGACGGGCTTTGACAGGCCCAACCTGCATTTTGCCGTACAGCGCACGCAGGACAAGGAGCGCTCGCTGCTGGAGTTTATGCGCAAGCATAAGCGTGATTGCGGTGTAGTTTACTGTGCTACGCGCAATAAGGTGGAAAGCGTTACGCAGCTTTTACGGCGTCAGGGCTTCAGTGCCTTGCGCTATCACGCGGGCCTGACGCCGGAGGAGCGGCGTGAGAATCAAAATGCCTTCGTCGGCGGCAGCGTGCCGCTGATTGTGGCGACCAATGCCTTCGGTATGGGTATTGATAAGCCGGATGTACGCTTTGTGGTGCATTATAATATGCCCAAGGATATCGAAAGCTATTATCAGGAGGCAGGGCGCGCAGGGCGTGACGGCCTGCCTGCGGAATGTCTGCTGCTTTACGATAAGGCGGATATTGCGGTCAATACTTATCTTATCGGCCACGACCAGCCGGATTTGACCTGGAAGGAGCACGAGCTGCAGCTGCTTAGCAAAATGACCAATTATTGCAATACGTCCATGTGTCTGCGCAAGGTACTGCTGGAATATTTCGGAGAAAAAACAACGTCGCAGTGCAACAATTGCGGCAACTGCGACGTGAATAAGAACGCTTCGTGGCGTAAGTTTTTGAAGTTTTAAATTTTAATCGATATCAATAGTATTGCCCGGTTTTACAATGAGCACCTTGCTGTCGGTTTCGTCCTCAACGGCAGCCTTGAAGGCTTCCACGTCCTGAGCGATGGGCGGCCAGGTGTTGTAATGTACGGGGATAACGTATTTTGCCTGCAGCAGCTTGCAAGCGATAAGCGCATCATTGGGGTCCATGGTGAAGTTGCCGCCGATGGGAAGCACTGCGTATTCAAAGGCGTCGAGTTTGGGCAGCAGCTGCATATCGCTGAAAAGTGCGGTGTCACCGGCGAAGTACAGCTTGGTGCCGTAGAAATCGATGACGATACCGCATGCGTGACCGCCGGGAACGCCGCTGCCGTGGAAGGCCAGTGTCAGGCGTACCTTGCCGAAGGGAAATTTAAAGGTGCCGCCAAGATGCATAGCGTGCGCTTTGCAGCCGGCATCCTGCGCCAGACCGCAGATTTCGGCAGTAGAGATGATGGTAGCGTCACAATTTTTGGCAATTTCAAAGGCACTGCCCAAATGGTCGAAGTGACCGTGGCTGACGAAAATATAATCAACCTTAATGTCTTTGGCGGTGAGTCCTTCCGGATTATCGTCCAAATACGGGTCGAAGATAATAGCGGAATTGTTTTTTTCCAAAATAAAGCAAGCATGGTTGATGAAATGGAATTTTGCGGACATAATTTTCCCTCCTTAATTTGACAAGCTGATTGCTACTTTATATTAAATAAGATAGCGCTTGACTGTTATCTTATAAATATTATAGCTTAAATCTACTTTTTTGTGAATTCCTCACTGCAGGGGTGGGAAAAACTTTACAATTTTGCCTTAGGTGCGGTAAAATTGATAGCGTGATATATATAGGAGTAATGCGCTATGAAATATAAAAAATTTACTTTTGCGTGTGTTCTGCTGGGCCTGTCGCTGTACGCCGGTGTGTGTGCGGCAACTGTGCGCGAGGTCGCTGATGAAGCGCCTGCCTCCAAGCAGACCATCATCGCTGATAAAAAGGATAAGAAGCTGCTGAATAAAAAGCAGCGTGCTGTTCAGATAACTCAGGAAAAGGATAAAATTGTAGTATCTACCAAACCGGTGGCTAAACCGCCTGCCGGTACGATAAAGGTTCCTGCCGCTCCACGTCCGTCGCTGCTGCAGGAGAAGGATGGCAAATTCTATTTTTCCGGTACTCAGCTGCCGGATGATTATCGTAATATCGCTATTTACGGTGAGGCGATTGCCAGCAAGGCACAGGCTATTGCCTATATTTTGGCGGCTAACCCGGCTGTGAAGCTGGCCTGCCCGGTAGAGGAGCTGGTGGAGCTGTACTGGCAGGAGGCCAAGCGTGAAAATGTGCGCCCCGACCTTGCATTGGCGCAATCATTGGTGGAAACAGGTGCTTACCGCTATGGCGGTGACGTGCTGCATCATCAGAACAATTTTTGCGGGTTGGGTACTATCGGCGGTGGTGTGCGCGGTGCGTCCTTTGCTACGCCGCAGCTGGGCGTGCGCGCGCATATCCAGCATCTGCTGGCTTATACGCAGACGAAGCGCCCTTCAACCGATATTGTCGATCCGCGCTATGATCTGGCGCATAATATCCGCCTGGAGCGCGGTGTTGTCAACACCTGGTACGGTTTGAACGGTACTTGGGCGATGGGCTCGCTGTATTGCGAAAAGATTATGGCTACCTATCAGAAAATCCTGGCACAGCAGCCTGTTGAGCCGGAGATTAAGCCTGCACCGGCTGAACCGGTTAAGGAAAAGAATAAAAAGAAACGCAGTATGAAGCAGAGAGTTTCTGAAATACTGCAGGAGAAAAAATAAATTAACGACTGCGCAGCAGTCAGCTGAGGAGGCATTCAGTAAAATGCATATAGTTTTAGTTGAACCGGAAATTCCTGGCAATACCGGTAATATTGCACGTCTGTGCGCAGCAACCGGCTGCCACCTGCATTTGGTTCGTCCGCTTGGTTTTTCCGTGGAGGATAAATATTTGAAGCGTGCAGGTCTGGATTATTGGCATCTTGTTGATATCCATTATTATGACAGCGTTTATGAGGTGCTGGAAAAATATAAGGATAACCCCAAGTATTTCCTGACGACGAAGGCACACAGCTCTTATGCCGATGTGCAGTATGCGCAGGACAGCCTGCTGATTTTCGGCAAGGAAACTGCCGGTCTGCCGGAAACCTTGCTGCACGAATATCCAGAAAGCTGCATCCGTATCCCGATGATTGAGGATGCACGCTCTTTGAATTTATCTAATTCCGTGGCGATTGTGGCTTATGAGGCCTTGCGCCAGAACGGTTTTGCTGATTTAACCCTTTATGGAGGTGAATATAAATGATAATTATCAAGGAATTCGATTTTGATGCTGCGCATTATCTGCCTGCCTATAACGGCAAGTGCGAGCGTTTGCACGGTCATACCTATAAGCTGGTGGTAAAGGTGGAGGGCACTCCCGACCACGAGGGTATGGTTATTGATTTCATTAAGCTGAAGAATCTGGTGAAGGAAGAGGTGCTGGCGCATCTGGACCACGCCTGCCTGAATGATATTCTGCCGGTGCCTTCCGCAGAAAATATCAGCGTCTGGGTTTGGAATAAGCTGGTTGAGCTGCTTAAGAGCGACCATTATCATTTATATGAAGTAGAAGTTTGGGAAACTCGCACCAGTGGCTGCGTGTACAGAGGTGAATGACGTGAAGGATGTACAAAGCGAAAAGGATTTACGCAATATTCCTTTGAAGCATGTGGGAATAAAGGGCCTGCGCTGGCCGATTGAGCTGCGCGATAAAGCGCGTGGTACGCAGCACAGCGTAGCAGAGGTGACTCTGGCGGTGGATTTGCCGCATGATATGCGCGGTACGCATATGAGCCGTTTCGTAGAGTGTTTGCGCACTCTCGGCCCTGTGGGCCTCGCTGATGTGGAGGCTATTTTGGATCAGCTGAAGCAGCATCTGCAAGCTGAAAGAGCTTTTATCGAGCTGAAGTTCCCGTATTTTGTGACGAAGAAGGCTCCTGTGAGCGGCATGGAAGCGCCGATGGATATCGATTGCGTGTATAAGGCCGAGAAGGGCGAGAAGCTGCGTTGGCGTATTACTGCTGTTGTGCCGGTGCAGACGTTGTGCCCATGTTCTAAGGAAATCAGCGAATACGGTGCGCATAACCAGCGCGCTTGGGCTAAGCTGGAGGTTGAGGCGCAGGAGATGGTGTGGCTGGAGGAGCTGGTGGAATATGCTGAGGCTTCCGCAAGCACGCCGCTCTATGGTCTTTTGAAGCGCCCTGACGAGAAATACGTTACGGAGCATGCTTATGAGAATCCGCGTTTTGTAGAGGATGCCGTGCGTGAGGTTGCTTTGCGTCTGGAGGCGGATAAGCGCATTACCTGGTATCGTGCAGAGGTGGAGAGTATGGAAAGCATCCATAATCATAACGCTTTTGCTGTTGTGGAAAAAAGGTGAGATTGAATGTTATTAAAGGTTAACCGTGAAGGCCTGGAGGCTGCGCTGGCAAGCATCGGCGCTCATGCCGACAGTCTGCCTATTTTTGCGCATAAGGCGGAGATTATTCCGTTCAAGCTGCTTGGTGTGCGTACTCCGGCAGCGAATATTATCAAGCAGGAGATGCTGGCGGTGGGCGGCGATGCCGTAACTCCCGTCGGTGCTGTTACCTGCTCTGCGAAGTATGTTGATATCCTGCTTTTGGGTACGCTGAAGCATTATAAGGTGCTTTTGAAGAAGCTGGCGCAGATGCCGTACTTTGGCATTCCGCAGGCTGCTATTGATCTGGAGATGGCGCTGACGCCGCAAAAGCTGTGCACTACTCTGGCTGACGGCAGAGTGCTGACCTACGAGAAGATGTGCGTGATGGGCATTTTGAACGTTACGCCTGATTCTTTTTATGAGGGCAGCCGTGTGCCCGCTATGGAGGAGCTGGTGGAGCGTGCCGGCAGAATGCTTGCTGCGGGTGCCGGTGTGCTGGATATCGGCGGTGAGTCTACCCGTCCGGGCAGTGACAGCGTGGATGGGGAGGAGGAGCGCCGCCGCGTAGTTCCTGCGATTACTGCTTTGCGCAAGGCTTATCCCGAGGCTGTTATTTCTATTGATACTTATCGTGCGGATACGGCGGAGGCAGCTATTGCTGCCGGTGCTGATATGATTAACGATATCAGCGCGATGGAGGCTGACCCGCGCATGGCGGATGTGGTTGTGGCAACTAAAGCGCCGATTATTCTTATGCATATGCGCGGTACGCCGAAGAATATGCAGCAGAACTGCGAGTACAAGGATGTTGTGCAGGAGGTTGCCGTTTATCTGGCGCAGAGGGCACAGCTTTTGCGTGAGCGCGGTGTGAGTGCGGATAAGATTATTCTGGATCCGGGTATCGGCTTTGCGAAGAATGTGGAGCAGAATTTGCTTTTGATGCGTGATTTGAAGGCTTTGACGAGCTTTGGCTATCCGGTGCTGCTGGCGGCTTCGCGTAAGAGTACGCTTGGTGCTGTGCTGGGCGGTGTGCCGGCGGAGCAGCGTTTGGAGGGAACGATTGCGACGAGCCTGCAGGCGATTTACGCGGGGGCGCAGATGGTGCGCGTGCATGACGTTGAGGAGAATGTGCGGGCAATTCGCACGCTGGAGGCTATTTTGCGCGGCAGCGAGGAGTGATTTTGCTTAGCAAGAATTGTTTTAGCGATTATCTGTCACGCTGCGACAGAATAGTGACACAAGCAATTATTTATCGCGGTGAAAGCATAAAAATTTTAGGAAATGAGTGCCTGGAACAAAAGAAATTGCAATACTGTTTGAGCGCTAAGCTGACTTGTGTAGAAAAATGTTAAGCATAGCGCGAGTTTATTGCAATTTCGTCTTTGTTCCGCACGAAATTGCCGTTAAGAAATTTTTCGCTGTAACGCGATAGATAATTGCTGTGTCTATCGTATCACATCAAAAGAACAGGAGTCTGAGATGGCTATTGCATATGTTGCTTTGGGCAGTAACCTGGGCGATAAGAAAAAGAATTTACAGCGCGCGCTGATGCTGCTGATGCAACAGGGCGTGGAGGTATTGCAGGTTTCCGGCTATTTTGCTACGGAGCCTTATGGTGTGACGGACCAGCCGCAGTTTTTGAATGCTGTGTGCAAGGTGCGCACTAATTTGGAGCCTGTGGCGCTTTTGCGTACGCTTTTGGCAACGGAGCTGGCGATGGGGCGGGTGCGCCTGCGTCATTGGGGCGAGCGCAATATTGATCTGGATTTGCTGCTTTACGAAAATGTAGTGATGCAGACACCGGAGCTTACCTTGCCGCATCCCGATATGCAGAACAGGGATTTTGTGCTTTTGCCGTTACTGGATATTGCGCCGGAGCTGGTGCATCCGCTGCTACATAAGACTGTGCGTGAAATGGCGGCGGAACTGAACAAATAATTCTGCGGTACGAGTGATTTGTTTTACAGCAAATATGCGCTTGTGCTATAATTAAGAAAAAACATCTGGCAGGAGGTAGCTATGAGAATAGATGGTGCCGGCGGTTGCTTTGATAACCGTCTTTATGAAGTTGATATTGACGTAGCCTGGAATATTGCCTTGCTGTGCGTCAATGAGATGGGTGTAACTATTGATGAACAGGATGATGCTGCACATCAGCTGCATTTCCATAACAAGAAAAAAATTATGCAACTGGCTATGCAGTCTTTGGATGAAGAAACCGTACAGGTTATCATGGACTCCACCAAGGAGCGTCTGCAGATTTATAACTGGAAGCGCGAGGACAAAGAGGTTAACCAGTTCTATGAGCTGTTCGAAAAGAAGCTTACGGAATACCGTGCCTTTATTTTGTGCCCGAACTGCTCCGCAAAAATCAGCTCTTTGGTTAAGTTCTGCCCCGAGTGCGGCTGCAAAGTGAAATAAGCGCAAAAAAAGAAACCAAATACCGATTGGTATTTGGCTTCTTTTTAAATCCGAACGGATTAGATTGCGCGGTTAACTTTACCGGAACGCAGGCAACGGGTGCAAACGTTCAAGCGTTTAACAGAACCTTCAACAACTGCTCTTACTTGTTGAATATTCGGGTTCCAAGCACGTTTGGTGTGTCTATTGGAGTGGCTGACGTTGTTGCCAGCGAGTTTTCCTTTACCGCAGATTTCGCAGATAGATGCCATTGTTTCCCACCTCCTTAAACGTGATAAGACATAAGGCACATTCAAATTTAACATGAGTATCATACCATAAAGAGCGCAGAAAATCAAGGGAATTTTAAGATAAAGAGGGTATTTTTATAAATGTGGTGGAAAGAACCTGTAACAACACTAAAAGGTGTAGGTGTAAAAAAGGCAGCTGAGCTGGCTGCTCTCAATATTTTCAGCGTGGGTGATTTGCTGGAATTTTACCCGCGTCAGGGTGCATATCTTGATTATGCCAAGCTCAAAACGATTAAGGAGCTGGAGGTTGATAACAGTAAGCAGATTTTCAAAGCAACCGTTTATCAGGTGAAAAACGGCTACGGTGTCAGCCGTCGCAGTTATACGTCCGTGACGGTGCGTGACGAAACAGGCTATGCTACGCTGTACTTTTTCGGCGGGCAGCGCTACAAGGCGCAGAAGCTGAAGCCGGATACAGTGCTGCAGATTACAGGCCGCGTAAGGCAGGGGCGTACTACGAAATCCGTCAGCGAGGTTGATGTGCAGCCTTTGGAGCAGGACGAGGGCAAAACGCCGGGCATTGTACCGGTGTATGCTTTGAGCGGTAACCTGACGCAGAAAAATTTGCGTACCTGGATAAGCGAGGCCTTGCGCCTGGCAGCAGAGGATTTGCCGGAAAGCTTGCCGGCGAAGGTTGTGAGTCAATGCAATTTGCCCGACCGCTATACGGCGCTGAAAAATATTCACTTCCCGGAAAGCTGGGAAGCATTGCGACGCGCTAAGCAGCGCTTTGTTTTTGAGGAGCTGTTTTTGCTGCAGTGTGGTCTGCTGTATTATCGCCAGCAGAGCCATGATAACAGAGAAGGCATCAAGCACGCTGTCGATGGTGCGCTTGTTAAAGACGTAATGCAGGGACTACCCTTTGAGCTGACCGCAGCGCAGCAGCAGGCGTGGCGTGAGATTTCGCTCGATATGCAGGATAAAAAGCCTATGCACCGCATTTTGCAGGGCGATGTAGGCAGCGGCAAGACGGTTATCAGCGCTTTGGCGTTGGCCAAGGCAGTGGAAAACGGTTATCAGGGCTGCATTATGGTGCCGACGGAAATTTTGGCGGCGCAGCATTTTGAAACGCTGGAGCAATATCTGCAGCCTTACGGTGTGCGTATTGCTTTGCTGACAGGCGGTATGCGTGCCAAGGCAAGGCGTGAGCTGCTGCTGAATCTGGAGCTTGGTCTTGTTGACGTGGTTGTGGGTACGCATGCACTGCTGGAGGAGGACGTGCACTTTGCCAATTTATCGCTGACGGTGACGGACGAGCAGCACCGCTTCGGCGTAGAGCAGCGTGCGCGTCTGTCCAACAAATCGGCCAATGCTCCCGATGTACTGGTAATGACGGCAACGCCGATTCCGCGTACCTTGGCGCTCACTGTCTACGGCGATTTGGATATTTCCGTAATGAAGGGGCGTCCGCCGCGGCGCAAGCCGGTGCGGACACTGTGCTATACGGATGAGCGCCGCCGCGAGGTTTACGCCGGCCTGGTGCGTCAGGTGCAGGCTGGAAGGCAGGCTTACGTTGTCTGCCCGCTGATTGAGGAATCGGATGTTCTTGATGTGCATAGCGCTGAAAGGGTATACGAGGAGCTGAAGCGTGATTTTCTGCAGGATATTCCCTGCGCTCTGCTGCATGGCAGGCTGAAGGGTGTGGAAAAGGATGCGATTATGAGCAGCTTTGCGGCAGGCGAGCTGAAGGTGCTGGTGAGTACTACAGTTATCGAGGTTGGCGTTAACGTGCCCAATGCTACGCTGATGGTGATTGAGAACGCCGAGCGCTTCGGCCTGGCACAGCTGCACCAGCTGCGCGGACGTGTAGGACGCGGCAGCGAGCAGTCCTATTGCGTGCTGTTGACAAATGCCGATTCACCGGAGGCACTGGCGCGATTGAACGTACTGCATGAGAGCGAGGATGGCTTCTATCTGGCGGAAAAGGATATGGAGCAGCGCGGTGCAGGCCAGCTCTTCGGCTTGAGGCAGCATGGCTTGCCAGATTTGCGAATTGCTGATATAATGCGAGATGTTGACGTAATTGCGCAGGTTCGCCAGCTGGCGCAGGCGCAGCTGCGCATGCCGGAGGACTGGGCGGAAATCCGCCGTCTGGTGGAAATGCAGTTTGGCGAACGCTTTAATATGATTTTTAATTCTTAAAGAGGTTATAGATACATGAAAAAAGACTGGTTAAAAAATCCTGATGTTTGTGCTAAGGTGACGGCGGCAGTTTTGCTGGTGGCCTTGTTTTTGGGTATTCACTTTTTTGCTGATGATTTCTTCAATAAAACGTTTAAGCTGGCGGTCAGCGGCAATGTCACCGGTCTTGTAGAATATCTGCGCTCCTTTGGCCCGTGGGCGATTTTAATCAGTTTTGTGCTGGACGTGCTGATTAATGCCGGCAGCGTATTCCCGTCGATTTTTCTTTCTACAGCCAACGGTCTGATTTTCGGCCTTCCCTTGGGCATTACTATTTCTTGGCTGGCGGAAACAACCGGTGTGGTTATCAGCTTTTATCTGATGCGCTTCTTCTTCCGCGATACGGCGCAGAAGCTGATTGAAAAAAGCAATTCGCTGAAATCCATTGATGAAGCAAGCAGCAAGCACGGTCTGGAGTGGATGGCCTTCGCCAGGGCGCTGCCGTATTTTCCGTCAGGCATTTTGACGGCGGTGGGTGCTGTGAGCAGCATGAGTGCGCGTGATTACATCATTGCCAACCTTATCGGTAAATTTCCTTCTACGGCGTTGGAGGTTGTCATTGGTCATGATGTAGTTAACTTTCAGGAGCACAGCCAAAGATTAACGCTTTTGATTTTGGTTGTGGGCGCTGTTTTTTTTGCGTATAAAAAGTGGTTCTACAAAAAGGGAAAATAAATTTGGCTTAGGCGTCGCTGCAGTTGTTTCTGCGGCGACGCTTTTTACAGATAGAGATACGGATAATGAAAGGACATAACAATAATGGAAAATAAACAAGTGCAGCCGTGGCAGCAATATCAGGCGCTGTATCTGCATATCCCCTTTTGCGTACAGAAGTGCCTGTACTGCGATTTTGCTTCCTATGTCGGCTTGGGCGAGCAGGCAAAGCGTGATTATACTGACGCTGTGTGCCGGGAAATTGCCCTGCGTGCGGATGAGGCTGTAAATATGGCGGCGAACGCCAGCATCTACTTTGGCGGCGGTACGCCGAGTGTGCTGTCGACGGAATGTATTGCTAAGCTGGTGAACGCATTGAAGCAGTACGGCTTTTGGCAGCAACCCTGTGAGGCAACGATTGAGGTGAACCCCGGTACAGCAGATTTAACCAAGCTGCAGGCGCTGCGCAGTCTTGGCTTTGACCGCATCAGCTTCGGTGTGCAGTCGCTGCAGGACAACGAGCTGCGGGCGATAGGACGCATTCACAACGCGCAGCAGGCACTGGAGGCTTTGGCATTAGCGCACGAAGCAGGCTTTGCGCGCATAAGCGCGGATTTGATTTACGGCCTGCCGTCGCAGACGCTTACCAGTTTGCAGGATACGCTGGAGCGCCTGACCGACACGGGCATTGAGCATATTTCTGTTTACGGCCTGATTGTAGAGGAGGGAACGCCGCTGGCAAGCCTTGTGGACGAGGGCAGAATAACTTTGCCTGACGACGATACGGCAGCAGATATGTATGAGCTGGTGCAGCGTTTTTTGCGCGAGCGAGGCTTTGAACGCTACGAAATTTCCAACTACGCTAAAAACGGACAGTATTCGCGGCATAATACGGTTTACTGGGAATATCATCCCTACATGGCCTTCGGCGCTGCCGCCTGCGGCTTTGACGGTCAAAGAAGGCGTACCGGGCAGAGTGCGGTAAAGGAATACATCGGGCTGCTGCAGAGCTTCAGCGGTGAAGATTTACGCAACAGTGCATTATATAATATAGAAGAATTATCTTCCGCAGAGCTGTTGGAGGAATTCATGTTCATGGGACTGCGCCGCAGCGAAGGCGCGAGCCTGGCGGAGGCACGCGAGCGCTTTGGCGTTGATGTGCTGCAGCGCTTTACCTCCGAGCTGGCGCCGCTCTTTGAACAAAAGCTTATTGCGTATGAAGCAGGCACACAAAGACTGCGTCTGACAGAGCGTGGTATGGAGGTCGGCAATCAAATATTTGAAGTTTTTGTGATAAGTTAAAAATAAATAAAAAAGGTGTTGACAATAAAGTAGGCTAGTGCTATCCTAGTATCAAGATGTTAGCACTCCTAATGATAGAGTGCTAACAATCAAAATGAGGTGGGAATATGTTAAACGAAAGAAAGAAAAAAATTCTCCAGCTCATAATTGAGGATTATATTTCAACTGCTGAGCCTGTAGGTTCAAGGACAATTGCCCGCAAATATGATTTGGGCCTCAGTCCTGCAACCATCCGTAACGAGATGAGTGACCTGGAGCTCCTGGGTTATCTGGAGCAGCCGCACACCTCGGCAGGACGTGTACCGTCGGCTCAGGCTTATCGTCTTTATGTTGACTCGCTTGTTGAGCCCGGCACTCTGACAGATAATGACAGAGCGCTGATTAACGGCTGGTTCAGCGAAAGACGCAGAAGCATTGATGAAATCTTCCAGTCAACGGCTAAGATTCTTTCCCGTATGACAAAGAATGTTTCGATGGTGCTGGCTAACCGTGATGCCGGTGCGTGCTTCCGTTATATGAAGTTTTTACCTCTGGATGAGCACCATGCCATCCTGTGTATTGTAACAGATGACGGCAATGTGGCCAATTGCGTGGTAGAAATTCCTTTGGGAATGCGGCCGGAGGAGCTGGACTACATGGCAGGACGCGTAAGCAGACTGCTGGAGGGCAGAGAGCTGGCGAACATTACCGAGGATCTGCTGCAGGCGGTGCATAGCAATATAGCAGATGATAAGCTGCTGTTCACATCGCTGGTACAGTCCATCCGCCAGATGCGTCAGAAATACCAGCAGCAAAAGGTTTTCCTGGGTGGCACCAAGCAGCTGCTTAACCAGCCGGAATTCCGCGACGTGGAGCGTGTGAAGAATCTTCTGGGTATCCTGGAGGAGGAGCGCGTGGTACGCGATTTGCTGAAGGCAGGCGAGGACAGCGGGCTGAAAATCACGATTGGCAGTGAAAACAAATTCACCGGCATTCAGGATTGCAGCATGGTACAGGCAACCTACCGTCTTAACGGTCAGATAGTCGGTACGATGGCAGTTCTGGGCCCGACACGTATGGAATACGGCAAGGTAATTACCGTTATGGATTACCTGCATAAGTATTTGAAAACGATGTTCGAGCAAAAGCCCGACAATAAATAAAACTAAGGAGGAAGAGCCTTGCAGGATAATGAAATGAAAGAAAAACAGGCTGAGCAGGAGGCTGCGGAAGCGAAGGCTGCCGAACAGGAAACTGCAGAAGCTGAAGATGCTGAAGATGCAAAAAATGCGGAGGAAGCTGCTGAGCCTGAGGTTGACCCGAAGGATGCTAAAATCGAAGAGCTGCAAAATCGTTTGTTGAGATTGCAGGCCGATTTTGAAAACTTCCGCCGTCGCACCAATATAGAAAAGGAACAGCTTTCCACCTTTGTAACAGCAAATGTGGTTGGCAAATTCTTAAAGGTTTTAGATAATTTTGAGCGTGCAGAAGCAAGCGTCGAAAAGGGCGATAATGTGGATGCAGTTGTCGACGGTATGAAAAAAATCCGCCGTCAGTTTGAAGATACCTTCAAGGATCTGAAGGTAGAGGAAATCGAAGCTCAAAATGCTAAATTTGACCCGAACATCCACGAAGCTGTAATGCGTGGTCATAATCCGGAGCTGGATGATGAAATCGTAGATATGGTTTTCGAAAAAGGCTATAAGCTGGGTGACAAGGTTATCCGTCACAGTAAGGTTAGAGTAAACACCAACGAATAAAGCTGGCGTGCTCTTCACAATATATTAAAAAAATAATATCACATCGATTCGGTAAAAATGTGGCAGTTGCCGCATCACCGAAGGATAGTAATCAGGAGGATAAAAATCATGGCTAAAGTAATTGGTATTGACTTAGGTACTACTAATAGTGTTGTTGCAGTTATGGAAGGCGGCGAACCTACCGTCATCACTAACCAGGAAGGCAGCCGCTTAACCCCGTCTGTTGTAGGCTTTGCTAAAAACGGCGAGCGTCTTGTTGGTCAGCTGGCAAAACGTCAGGCAGTTTCCAACCCTGACAGAACCATCAGCTCCATCAAACGTCACATGGGCGAAGGCTCTTACAGAGTAACTATCGACGACAAAAAATATTCCCCGGAAGAAATTTCCGCAATGATTCTGCAAAAACTGAAAGCTGATGCAGAAGCTTATCTGGGCGAAACTGTATCCCAGGCAGTTATCACTGTTCCGGCATACTTCAATGACAGCCAACGTCAGGCTACTAAAGACGCTGGTAAGATTGCAGGCCTCGATGTTCTGCGTATTGTCAACGAGCCTACCGCTGCTTCTCTGGCATACGGCATTGATAAAACCGACGACCATACCATCATGGTATACGACCTCGGCGGCGGCACCTTCGATGTATCCATTCTGGATGTAGGCGACGGCGTATTCGAAGTAAAAGCAACCAATGGTGATACTCATCTGGGCGGCGATGACTTCGATAAGAAAATCATGGACTGGATGGTTGATGAATTCAAGAAAGCTGAAGGCATTGACCTTTCTACCGACCGTATGGCTATGCAACGTCTGCGTGAGGCTGCTGAAAAAGCTAAAATCGAATTGTCCGGCGTTATGAGCACCAACATCAACCTGCCGTTCATCACTGCAGGTGCTGATGGCCCGAAACATCTGGATATGGATCTGACTCGTGCTAAATTCGAAGCAATGACTGCTGATCTTGTTGAACGCACCATGGGCCCTGTTCGTCAGGCTATGAGCGATGCTGGTCTTTCCACAAGCGATATCAGCAAGGTAATCCTGGTTGGCGGTTCTTCCCGTATCCCGGCTGTACAGGCTGCTATCAAAGCATTCATGGGCAAAGAGCCTTACAAAGGAGTTAACCCTGATGAATGCGTTGCAGTAGGTGCTGCTATTCAGGCCGGCGTTCTCTCCGGTGAAGAAGGTACCGGCAACGTACTGCTGCTGGATGTAACTCCGTTGTCCCTGGGTATTGAAACCCTCGGCGGTGTATTCACCAAGATTATCGACCGCAACACCACCATCCCGACCTCTAAAAAACAGGTATTCTCTACCGCTGCAGATAACCAGCCTTCCGTTGATATCCATGTTCTGCAAGGCGAACGTGAAATGGCTGCAGACAACAAAACTCTGGGCCGCTTCGAGCTGTCCGGCATTCCGGCTGCACCGCGTGGAATTCCTAAAATCGAAGTTTCCTTCGACATCGATGCTAACGGTATCGTTAACGTAAGCGCTAAAGATCTTGGCACCGGCAAAGAACAAAAAATCACCATTACCTCCTCCGGCACCCTTGATAAGGACGAAGTAGACAGAATGGTTAAAGAAGCAGAAGCTAACGCTGAAGCTGATAAGAAACGTAAAGAAGGCGTAGAAGTTCGCAACCAGGCCGACAACATGTGCTATCAGGCTGAAAAGACCATGAAAGACATGGAAGGCAAAGGCAAGGACGAATTAATCGCTAAGGTTAAAGCTGCAGTTGACACCCTGAAAGAAACCATGAAGGGCGACGACCTTGACAAGATTAAAGCAGATACCGAAGCTCTGACCAAACCGCTGTACGAGCTGAGCGCTGAGCTTTACAAAGAAACTCAGGCACAAGAGGGTGCTGCAGGCGCACAAGGCGCTGCAGGTGCTCAAGGTGCTAAAAAAGCCGATGACGATGTAGTAGATGCGGAAGTTGTTGACGACGATAAGAAATAATCCTGTCTATAAAGCACCGTCTGCGTTGTTGAAACGTCTAGACGTACTAAAAGTACGCCGTCGCCGTTTCGCCTAGCATCCGGCACTTTCTAGCCAGTCTTTTATGAAAGAGGATGGCACCATCTGCGTCGTTGAAACGTCTAGACGTACTGAAAGTACGCCGTCGCCGTTTCGCCTGGCATCTGATACCTTCTCACCAGCCTTCGGGTTATGTGAAAAGCACCATCTGTGTTGTTGATACAGACGTAAAAAAGTAATATAATATTAGTGCCCAGCTGCTGTGGCAACCGCCATCATGCATCTGGGCATTATATGCTTAAATAATATTCGTTAGAAAAGTTTTAGGAGGCGCCTGTTTTGGCTAAGAGAGATTATTATGAGGTACTGGGAGTAAGCAAAACCGCTTCCCAGGACGAAATAAAAAAAGCATTCCGTAAACTGGCCCTGAAATATCATCCTGACCGCAATAAGGGCAACGAAGAAGCCATGAACAAATTCAAGGAAGCCAATGAGGCTTACAGCGTCCTTTCCGATGAGCAGAAGCGCCAGCAGTATGACCAGCTTGGCCCTGATGCCTTCGAACAGGCGCAAACTGCCGGCGGTGCCGGCGGCAATCCGTTCGGCGGCGGCTTCGGTGGCTTCGGCGGCGGAGGCATGGATGATATTTTCGACATGTTCTTCGGCGGCCAGGGACGCGGTCGCAGCGGCCGTGAAGCGGGCCCGCAGCGCGGTGCGGATTTGCGCTTTGATATGGAAATTACCTTTGAAGAAGCAGCTTTCGGCGTAGAAAAGGAAATCAACCTGTATCGCGACGAAACCTGCGACCATTGCCACGGTGACGGTGCAGAACCCGGCTCCAAGGTTGAAACCTGCCCCGAATGTCACGGCTCCGGCTATGTACGCTTCACCCAGAACACCATGTTCGGTCAGATGGTAAATGAGCGTCCGTGCTCCAAGTGCCACGGCGAGGGCAAGATTATTTCTAACCCCTGTAAGGAATGCCGCGGCAAAGGTACTGTGAAGAAGAATAAACGCCTGAAGGTAAAAATTCCGGCAGGTGTAGATAACGGCTCCCGTCTGCGCGTAAGCGGCGAGGGCGAGGCCGGTGCTAAGGGCGGTCAGAGCGGTGATCTTTACGTATATCTGTACGTGAAGCCACACAAGTTCTTTGAACGTGATGGCACTACTGTTCTGTGCGAGGTACCTGTCAATATCGTACAGGCAACCCTGGGCGCTGAGATTAAGGTTCCTACGCTGGATGGTCAGGTAACCGTGAAGGTTCCCGAAGGCACTCAGCCCGGTAAGGTGCTGCGCCTGAAGGAGAAGGGTATTCCCAGCCTGCGCGGCGGTCAGCGCGGCGATCAGCTGGTTCGCATTAAGGTAGTTGTGCCGACTAAGCTGAACGAAAAGCAGAAGGAAGCACTGCGCAGCTTCGGCGAAATCAGCAAGGACAATATCAGTCCTGAGGAAAAGAGCTTCTTCAATAAAATCAAAAATCTTTTTAAATAAAAACTGTAAAAAGCTTGACACTTATCAGGCTATGTGTTATCATATTCTAGTAACAAAGCAGAAGCCACTCGCTTCTCACCTTGCGGCAAACGCTCGACAGGGTTGGATATGATATTCATGCGGGTGGAATTTGTTCTGCCCGCTTTTTTGTTTTGCTTATATCTGATATGTTACAGATTTTATAAGCAGTAATTGCTTATCTGATGTTCATGGAGGTGAATTGTTATAAGTAAGGAAAGCTTGCGTATTAACGAAGAAATTCGTGCGCGTGAAGTGCGTGTTATTGCCAATGGGGGCGAACAGCTCGGCATTATGTCCAGCCGTGACGCTCTGAAGCTTGCATTAGAAAATCATCTGGACTTAGTCGAAATTGCTCCGACAGCAAAACCGCCTGTGTGCCGGATTATGGATTATGGCAAGTATCGTTACGAGCAGCAGAAACGCGAAAAAGAAGCTCGTAAGAAACAAAAGACCTTCGACATTAAAGAAGTTAAGCTGCGTCCCGGTATCGAGGACCACGACTTCAATGTTAAGTATAAGAATGCAGTACGTTTCCTGGAAGATGGCGATAAGGTAAAAGTTACCATCATGTTCCGTGGCCGCGAACTGTCTCATCCTGAGCTTGGCGAGGTGCTGCTGAATCGTATGGCACAGCAGTTGAAAGAAATTGCCGTCGTAGAAAGAGTTCCAAAATTAGAAGGCAAAAACATGATTATGATTGTTGCGCCAAAACCTGCTAAATAATAGAGGAGGAAATCACAATGCCGAAAATGAAAACCCGTAGAGCTGCTGCAAAGCGCTTCAAAAAAACTGCTTCTGGTGAATTCAAACATTTTAAAAACTTCAAGAGCCACATTCTCGAACATAAATCTCCTGCACGTAAGAGAAACCTGCGTAAAGCAGCTCTGGTGCACAAGACTGACAAAGAGCATGTAGCAAAAATGCTCCCGTACGCATAATTAAGAGATTTAAAGGAGGATACTAACAATGGCAAGAGTTAAAGTGGGCGTAACCGCTCATCGTCGTCATAAACACATTCTGAAACTGGCTAAAGGTTACTATGGTTCCCGCAGCAAACAATTCAAAAAAGCTAACGAGCTGGTAATGAAAGCTCTGTCCTATGCTCGTCGTGACCGTCGCGCTAAAAAACGCGAGTTCCGTCGTCTGTGGATTGCTCGTATCAACGCTGCTACCCGTGCTAACGGCCTGAGCTACAGCCGTTTCATCTGCGGCCTGACCAAAGCTGGCATCGAAATGAACCGCAAAGTTATGGCTGACATGGCTATCTATGACTCTGCTGCTTTCGCTAAGCTGGTAGAAGCTGCTAAAGCTGCTCTGTAAGAGAAAAGTAAATACTGACTGGTGCGTAGGCGCTGGTCTGAGCCTGCTCCTGTGTGCGCACGGGAGCAGGTTTTTTTGTAATTTATGAGGGGTTTAGTTTTATGTTAGTAGTTTTAAGTAAAGCCCTGGCCTTTGTGCTCATCATACTTATAGGCTATATTTGCAAACGCCGCGGCTTTTTTTCACCGACCGACTATCAGGTCGTAAGCAAAATTGTTTTGAATATTACGTTGCCCTGTGCCGTAATCAACAGCTTTGCGCATTTTGAGATGGATTATTCGTTAATCGCTGCCGTCTTTTTAGGCTTGTTCGGCAATCTGCTGATGCTTTTTGTATCCCTGATGCTGACGCGCGGAGATACGCCGGCAACCAAGATTTTCTATATCTTCAGCCTTGCCGGTTATAATGTAGGCTGCTTTACGCTGCCGTTTGCGCAGGCCTTTTTAACGCCTTTCGCCGTAGTCGGTCTGTGTATGTTTGACGTGGGCAATTCTATTATGTGTACAGGTATGACCTACGCGCTGACTGCCTCCTGCATCGGTTATGCGTACGGACGCAAGGACAAATTCAGTGTGAAGAATATTACGGACAAGCTGCTGCATTCGGTGCCGTTTGTCGTTTATATCAGCATGCTGCTGCTGTCACTGGCAGGCGTACACTTCCCCAAGAGCGTGTACACGTTCACGGAGATTGTGGGCACCGGCAACCCGTTTTTGAGTATGCTGATGATTGGTATGATGTTTGAGCTTAAGCTGGATAAGCAGGCAATGGGCTATGTCAAGGAGCTGTTTAGTGTGCGTTATGTGATATCACTGCTGTGCGCCGCTGCTTTTATTTATCTGGCACCGTTCAAGCAGGAGATAAATTATGTGATTGCGCTGGCGTTCATGGCACCTTGCACGATTATCGGCCCGATTTTTGTGGAGAAGCTGGGAGCCAATGTACAGCTGGCCAGCCTGTTTAATTCGTTGACGATTATTACCAGCGTCATTCTTTTTACAGCCTTTTTCATTATTATCAACGGCTGATTGACGTTGGCTCAGATATATTAGTATAATAGTAGAAAAGTAATGTGACTACGTATAGAGGAGAAACAAGATGGAACTTACCGGATTGCAAAACCCAATGGTGAAGGCTGCAGCAGAGCTGAAGCAGAAAAAATATCGTCAGCAACAGGGCCTGTTCTTGGCGGAAGGCCTGCGTACTGTGGAAGAAGCAGTGCGTTACGGCGCTGTGCAGAGTATTTTTTATACTGCGATTGAGGATGACCGCACCCGCGCCGTGCTGGAGGAGGCTGCTGCCAAGCAGATTAAGCTCGTCTGTGTGAGCGACAAGGTACTGAAAAAAATTGCCGATACCGAAACGCCGCAGGGAATTATTGCTGTGTGTGAAATGCGCAGCAAGCGTCTGGATGATTTTCTGGCATCCGGCAAGATGCTGCTGGTTCTGGACCGCGTTACGGATCCGGGAAATATCGGTACTATGCTGCGTACTGCGGATGCTGCCGGTGTAGGCGGCCTGCTGCTGCTGCAGGGCTGCGCTGATATTTATGCGCCGAAAACCGTGCGTGCTTCCATGGGCTCGCTGTTCCACCTGCCGGTGCTGAGCGGCTTGAGCGAGGAGCTGTTGGTGCAGGCAGCACGTAAGGCAGGCTATGAGCTGCTGGTTACCTGTCTGGACGGTGCGGATAATTTGTACAAGGCGGATTTACAGGGACGCTTGGCTTTTGTTATGGGTAACGAGGCCAACGGCGTGAGTCCTGCTTTGCTGGCGGCAGCAGACAAGCGCGTATTTATTCCGATGCAGGGACGTGCGGAATCGCTGAACGTGGCTATGGCGGCCGGTATAGTTATGTTTGAGGCGCTGCGTCAGAAGCTCAAATAAATTTTAAGTTTTTTCTTGACAAAAGCAGTACGCTGTAATATAATATCTATGTTGCCTATGGATGGGTTCCCGAGTGGTTAAAGGGAGCAGACTGTAAATCTGCCGCGTTTCGCT
>CAVKUS010000015.1:0-2002 GCA_963659725.1 Bacteroides sp. CAG:545
TGCAGGATATACTGCTTATTTAATTGTCCGCAGGTAAATGAGCCGGAGGCGTAAGCTTACTTGCGGTTTTGAAGAACTTAGTTTAAGTGTACTTGAAATGGAAGGGAATGTCAAGCAGAGGATGGGGGAGGCTGCCCGCAGCCGCTTTTTTGCATGCGCTTTACCTCTGCCCAAAAATCATCCGTTTGGCAACAAACTTTTCACAAAAAATATGTATCACTATTTGTCAATAGCCCATATTTAGTGTATAATAAAGTAGAGAGTATGTGTGCGGACACAGTATCAAATTCAATTTCTACATTTGTACGGAAGAATGTAAAATAAAAAATGGAGGTGTATTTTTTTTGGGTAAATTTCAACATAAGGTCCAGATTATCCCGCTTGGTGGTTTGGGCGAAATTGGTAAAAATATGACGGTATTCCGTTACGGGGACGACATGATCCTGATTGATGCAGGCCTGATGTTCCCTGAAGACGATATGCTCGGCATTGACTTGGTTATTCCCGATATTACATATTTGGTTGAGAATAAAGATAAAATTAAGGGTATCTTTCTGACACATGGTCACGAGGACCATATCGGTGCGCTGCCCTATGTTATGAAACAAATTGATTGTCCCGTTTATGGTACCGCACTTACTCTGGGTATTTTACAAGGCCGCTTGAAGGAAAACGGTGTAGGCAACGAAAACCTGCACGTAGTAAAACCCGGTGACAAGATTAACGCCGGTGCCTTCAAGCTTGATTTCATCCGCGTAAACCACAGCATTCCCGACGCTGTTGCAATCGCGATTACTACTCCTATCGGTGTTATTATCCACACCGGTGACTTCAAAATCGACCACACTCCTGTCGACGGACAGGTTATGGAATTCAATAAATTTGCCGAATACGGCGACCGCGGTGTACTGTGCCTGCTGGCAGACAGCACCAACGCCGAGCGCCCGGGCTTCACTCCCAGCGAAAAAATGGTAGGCCAGACCTTTGATGAGGAGTTCCGCTATGCTAAGCATCGTATTATAGTAGCAACCTTCTCCTCTAACGTACATCGTATCCAACAGGTTATTGATACTGCTGTGAAGTACGACCGTAAGGTAGCAGTTATCGGCCGCAGCATGGTAAATGTTGTAAATATCGCCAAGGAGCTGGGTTACCTGAAGGTTCCCGAGGGCGTGCTGATTGATATTGACGAAACTCATAACTATACGCCGGAAAAGGTTGTTATTATTACCACCGGCAGTCAGGGCGAGCCGATGAGCGCGCTCACCCGTATGGCTATGAATGACCATAAAAAGGTTGATATTATGCCCGGTGATACAGTAATTATTTCTGCTACACCGATTCCGGGCAACGAAAAGCTCGTTTCCCGTACTATCGACCATCTGTACAAGCTGGGTGCGGACGTTATCTATGAAAAGAGCAACGGCGTCCATGTTTCCGGCCACGCCAGCCAGGAGGAAATCAAGATGATGCACAATCTGGTGCGTCCGCGTTTCTTCATGCCTGTGCATGGTGAATACCGTCACCTGGTTAAGCATGCTAATCTGGCGAAATCCCTCGGCATGCCGGCAGACCACATTGTTATCGGTGAAAACGGCAGCGTTATCGAGCTGACCAAGAGCAGCATTACCATTAACGGCAAGGTGCCTGCAGGCAAGGTGCTGGTCGACGGCCTGGGTGTCGGCGACGTAGGCAACATCGTACTGCGCGACCGCCGTCAGCTTTCTCAGGACGGCATTATGATTGTTGTTGTAACCATCGACAAGGAATCCTGCCATGTAGTTTCCGGTCCGGATATCGTTTCCCGCGGCTTTGTTTATGTACGCGAGGCCGAGGACTTGATGGATGAAGCACGCGACAAGGTGCAGGCTGCCCTGGACCGCTGCGAGGAAAACAATGTTTCCGAATGGTCGGCAATCAAGTCCACTGTCCGTGATTCTCTGGGACGCTTCCTGTTCGAAAGAACCCGTCGCCGTCCGATGATTCTGCCGATTATCATGGA
>CAVKUS010000015.1:2112-46735 GCA_963659725.1 Bacteroides sp. CAG:545
GCTGCGATTTTAGGAGTTGTCTTATCTTGCGCAAGGAAAGAAGAAGGAAGCAACAGAATAGAAGCTACTCGCGTCCTGTCGGCGTTGTCTGCCTGCTTATGGGCCTGCTGTTTGCAGCCGCTCTTCTTATGACGGCTGAGGACGGTGTGATGCATTATGCTTATCTGGTAGAGCAGCATCTGCTGGGTAAGGGTATCTTTTTGCTGCCTTTGGCTTTCTTTGCTGCATCCTGGCAGCTGCTTAGGGGACAGTTTGGTGTTTTTAACAAGAGAACATTAATTTTTACTTTGGTGACGCTGTGCCTTACAGGCACAGCTCATCATGTTTTTGTGCCTGTTGGCTCTGAGCTGGAGCCTTCGCTGATAGCGGATGGCGGCGGTCTGGTCGGCGGTTTGCTGCTGAAGCTGCTGCGTTCCTTTGCCGGTGATGTAACGGTTTATATTATTCTGGCCTTAGGCTGGCTGTGGCTGCTGGGCCTGGTGCTGCCGCTGCGCAAATGGTGGGAGCTGTGGCAGGATTACCTGACCTCCGATGAGATTACGCTGATGCGCCCTGATGATAAGGTGAGGGAGGAGCGCAAGCGTCCCGAGATTGCGCCTAAGACTGTGTTCAAGCGCAAGAGTGCCGCGCCTCAACAGCATGCCGCTCCTGCGGATAACGTTATCAGCAACTATACCAGCCCCGAGTTTGACGCCTTTAACGAGGGCGTGCAGAAGAAAAGTGCTTTCAGAAGCATTTTGGGCTTTGCCAAAAACAAGAGCGTTTACGAAAAATCACCTTTAAAAGAGGAAATAGAGCGTGACCCGGTGCAGCTGCCCGAATGGGAGCAGTCCAAACCCGAGGTCATTGTAAGACCGATTATCAATTATGACGATGATTACGAGCCGGACAGCCGCTTTCTGGATGATGCCGAGCCGCCGGCTGCCGAACCTGAGCCAGATCCGGAGCGTCCTGCTTCCGTAATCCGCAATACTTATCGCGAGGAGCAGGCGGCAGAACCGGAGCCTGCCAAGGCGGAGCCGCAGCCTGAGCCTGAACCGGAGAAGCCGGCCGTAACAATTTTTGACAGCGCAGATAAAATTGCCGCAGCGGTGCCTGCTCAGCAGTCCGCAGCAGCATCTGAGCCTGAAGGGCAGGCAGCGAGCAGCTATCAGCTGCCACCGCTGGAGCTTCTGGATACGCCGAAGGCCAGCGACCCGTCCACCTATCAGAAGGACATCATGGACCAATGTGCGGTGCTGGAGCAGACTTTGGCAGACTTCAAGGTGCGCGCCAGAGTTGTTGCCGTAACGCGCGGACCGTCGGTTACCCGCTTTGAGCTGGAGCCTGCGGCAGGCGTGAAGGTAAGCTCGGTGGTGAACCTTGCGGATGATATTGCTCTGCGTCTGGCTGCGCCCGGTGTGCGTATTGAGGCGCCGATTCCCGGCAAATCCGCCATCGGCATCGAAGCGCCGAACACGAAGAACGATCCCGTGTGCTTCCGTGAGGTTGTGGAGGCAGGCAGTGTGCGCAATGCCAAGGAGCATCTGTGCATCGGTCTGGGCAAGGATATCAGCGGTGATATTATTTCCGCCGACCTTGTGAAAATGCCGCACCTTCTGGTAGCAGGCTCCACAGGCTCCGGTAAATCGGTGTGCATCAATACGATTATCGCCGGCCTTTTGTACCGTGCTACCCCGGACGAGGTTAAACTGATTCTTGTCGACCCTAAGGTCGTAGAATTGTCTAATTACAACGGTATTCCGCATCTGCTGACACCTGTTGTCACCGAACCGAAAAAGGCAGCCAGCGCGCTGCACTGGGCGGTAGCAGAAATGGAGCGCCGTTATAAGGCGTTTGCCGACAGCCGTGTGCGTGACATCAAAACCTATAACGCACAGGCCGCAGAAAAGATGCCCTATATCGTAATTATTATCGACGAGTTATCTGATCTGATGATGGTAGCCAAGGTTGATGTGGAGGATGCCATCCTGCGCCTGGCGCAGAAGGCCCGCGCTGCCGGTATCCATCTGATTCTGGCAACCCAGCGTCCGTCCGTAGATGTTATTACAGGCATCGTCAAGGCGAATATTCCTTCGCGTATTGCCTTCGCCGTATCCTCGCAGACAGATTCGCGCACCATTATTGATATGGGCGGTGCCGAAAAGCTGCTGGGCAAGGGCGATATGCTCTTTTATCCCATGGGCTACAACAAGCCCGTGCGTGTGCAGGGTGCCTTCGTCAGCGATGATGAGCTGAATAAAATTGTTGATTTCATTATCAAGCAGTCCATTCCTGTAAATTACAGCGAAGAAGTAACAGAGCAGGAGCTGGAATGTGATAATAAAGGCCATAATGCCGAAGATGCAGGCTCGAATGCGCCTGCGGAGGATGAGCTTTTTGAGGATGCCCTTAGTCTGGTGCTGGATATGGGCCAGGCATCAAGCTCCATGCTGCAGCGTCGCTTCCGCATAGGCTATACGCGTGCGGCGCGTCTGGTTGATACCATGGAGGAGCTGGGCATTGTCGGTCAATCCGTAGGCAGCAAGCCACGAGAGGTTATAATGTCGCGTAAGGAAGCAGAGGAACGCTTCCTGCGCCGTGAATAAGCGGAGGTGCAGGCGAAATGGATGATAAGGAAAAGACTGTTGGCACAATTTTAAAAGAAGCAAGACTGGCCAAGGGTATTTCCCTGGCTGATGCCGAAAAGGCTACCAGTATCCGCAGCCGTTATCTGCAGGCTGTAGAAAATGACGAATATGACAAGACTCCGGGTGAGGTTTTCCTGAAGGGAATAATCCGCAACTACGGTAATTATCTGGGACTGAACGGTCCGGAGCTTGTTAATGAATATAAAGCAAGTGCTGCCGGTATGGCGGCAGAGGCTGTACGCAGCCAGGGGATTCGTGAGGTGGAAAAGGTCCGCCTCAACATCCAGCTGAAGGATAAGCGTGATATCGGCAGCGGCACAGGCCGTTTTGACATGCCTAAGCTGCCGATGAAGCAGTGTCTGGCAGGCTTAGCAGCGGTAGCGGTGCTCACGGCAGGCTATTTTGCTATTCCCGCTACGATTAACTATTTTAAAAATATGCCTAAGGACGAGCCTAAGCAGACCGAGCAGGTTAAGCCAGAAGCTAAAGCCCCTGCCGTGCTGGACAAGGTTACCGTTGACCTGGAGGCTGAGGGTGACTGCTGGCTGGAGGCCAGTGCCGACGGCAAGGAACTTTTTGCCGGCATTTTACATGCTAAGGAAAACAAGCATTTCGAGGCTAAGGATAAGCTGATTATCAAATACGGCAATATCGGCGTTGTGCGCATCAAGGTGAATGGCGAGGCTGTTGACCTGAAGGGCGAGCATGGCGTGGCCGTCAAGACCTATCTGCGCAACGCTCCCGCACAGCCTGCAGCCGCAGCTAAGGCAGAGGAGGCTGCACCGCAGCCCGAGCCTGAAGCTAAGGCTGCACCTGCTGCCGTAGTACAGGAAGCAACGCAGCCCGCAGCAGCTGAGCCTGCGCCGAAGGCAGAAGAACCGAAGCCGCAGGCTGAGGTTAAGCCGGCTGAGCCGCAGCAGCCGCAGGTTGCCGGCGAAGTGAAGGTCGATAAGAAGAAATAATAATTTGTTCAGGAGTTTTTAATGAAACAGTTTTTACCGATTTCCGCTCAGGAAATTGCCGAGCGTGGCTGGGAGCAGATTGACTTTCTGTTTATCAGCGGCGATGCTTATGTAGACCATCCCTCCTTCGGTCCGGCGGTAATCTGCCGCGTGCTGGAGGCGCAGGGCTACAAGGTCGCTATGCTGTGCCAGCCGCGTTGGGATAAAGCAGAATATATGGCAGAGCTGGGCAAGCCGCGACTGGGCGTGCTTATTTCCGGCGGCAACCTTGACTCCATGCTGTGCCGTTATACGGCAGCCAAGAATGAACGTGCTGTCGACAAGTATACCGCAGGCGGTGCGGTGGGGCAGCGTCCCGACCATGCTACGGCCGTTTATGCGCAGCTCGTCAAAAAGCTATGGCCCGATATGCCCGTAATTATCGGCGGCATTGAAGCCAGCCTGCGCCGTTTTGTGCATTTTGACTACTGGGAAAACAAGCTGATGCCTTCTATTCTGGAGACCAGCAGTGCGGACCTTTTGGTTTACGGCATGGGCGAAAAGCAGATTATGGAAATTGCCGATTATCTGGCAGGCGGTGCCAACGCCGAGGATTTGCATTACATCCGCGGCACGGCCTATATGTCCGACACTTTGCCTGATGAGGAATACGTGGAGCTTCCCGACTGGAAGGCTATCAAGAACGATCGCAAGGAATTTGCCAGAGCCTTCAAGCTGCAGAGCAAGGAGCAGGACCCGTTCTACGGCAAGCCGGTAGTCCAGAAGGGACAGAAGAAATATATCGTACAGAATCCGAACATCTACCCGCTGACGATGGAGGAGATGGACGCTATTTATGATTTGCCATATATGCGTAACTGGCACCCGAGCTACGACGCCAAGGGCGGCGTGGCGGCGCTGGAGGAGGTTCAGTTCAGCTTAGTCAGCAGCAGAGGCTGCTTCGGCAGCTGTTCCTTCTGCGCTATTCATGCGCATCAGGGACGCATCATTCAGGCTCGCAGCCATGAATCTATTCTGCGCGAAGCAAAAATTTTAACGCAGCTTCCCGGCTTCAAGGGCTATATCCATGACGTCGGCGGCCCTACGGCCAACTTCCGCCATCCTTCCTGTGCCAAGCAGCTGAAATACGGCGTGTGCAAGGACAGACAGTGTTTGTTCCCCAAGCCGTGCCCCAATATTGATGCCGACCACAGTGATTATATAGCGCTTTTGCGTAAGCTGCGTGCTTTACCGGGTGTCAAGAAGGTATTTATCCGCAGCGGTATCCGTTATGACTATTTGCTGGCGGATAAAAAGCAGGAGTTTTTGGACGAGCTGTGCCGTTATCATATCAGCGGTCTGCTGAAGATTGCACCGGAGCATATTGCGCCGCAGGTTCTGGCACGTATGGGCAAGCCCGGCAAGGAAGTTTATCTGAAGTTTATGCGCATGTTTACGCAAAAAAATAAAGAGATTGGCTTGCCGCAATATCTGGTGCCGTACTTTATTTCCAGCCATCCGGGCTGCACGCTGAACAATGCTATTGAGCTGGCAGAGTTTTTGCGTGACATCAAGCACAATCCGGAGCAGGTGCAGGACTTTATTCCTACTCCCGGCAGTGCGGCGACGGCGATGTATTATTCCGGCATCGACCCGGAAAGCGGCGAAACCGTATTTGTGGCCCGCAATCCGCATGATAAGGCAATGCAGCGTGCGCTGATGCAGTACCGTGCTCCGCGTAACCGCAAGCTGGTGCTGGAGGCGCTGCAGAAGGCTGGACGCATGGACCTTGTGGGCAGCGGACATAAATGCCTGCTGCATACCGAGCAGGAGCAGCGCGGCGGAGCGCGAGGCGCGAAGCGTGATGCAGCGCGCAGCCCGAAGCGTAATACAACAAGCACTGCTGCAGGCAGTGGCGCGCGTAATACAACTCGCAGTACCGCTTCAGACAGTACCGGTGGAAAAAGGCGTGAGGATAAGCGCCGCAGATAGTAACGGAGGGATGAGATGATCCGTTGTATCTTTTTAGTGCTGATTTTGGCCGGAATACTGACGGGAGGCTGCGGTGAGCAGCCTGCTCCTGTACAGAATGCAGGGGAAAAAACCGTTATCCTGTATTCCGAGCTTGATAATAAATTTACTGAAAATCTGGTTGATGCCTTTAATAAGGAAAATAAGGCTAAGCTGCAGCTGAAGGCTATTTACGAGCTGAAACCCGGCGGGGAGCTGCCGGACGTTGTGCTGGCCGAGCAGCGCACGCTTGCCGGCCTGAAGCGTCAGGGAAGGCTGAAGCCTGTGGCCTTTGCCGATGGCGACAGGCTGCCGCAGAAGTTCCGTGATGCGGACTTGAGCTGGTACGGCGTTTTCTATGATCCGATAGTTTTTCTGGTCAACCAGCAGTACGCCCGTACTGTCGGGCAGGCCAATATCTGCAGCTGGCAGGATTTGGAGAATAAAGAGCAGCTGCGCATTGCTCTGGAAAATTTATCCGACAGCAACAGCACGCAAAACTTTCTGGCAGGTCTGGCAGACCGCTTCGGCGAGGATGAATCGCTGGAGTATTTAGGCAATATCAACCGCTTTATTGGGCAATATTCCAAGTTTCCCTTTACACCTGTGCGCATGGCGGCGGTAGGTGATGCGGATGTGGCTATTACCAGACAAAGCTACGTTTTTAAATATCTGGAAAATAAATTTCCCGCTTATGTTGTCTATCCCAAGGAAGGCACGCCGGTAAATCTTTTCTGCGTAGGCCTGTTTAAGAATACTGCAGATGATTTGCAGGGCCTGAAGGTTATGGAATGGCTTTTGACAAGCGAGCAGGTGCAGGCGATAGCGCAGGAAAACGCTACAGGCTATCTTTTCCTGTTCCCGCGCGGCTTTGATGCGGCTGCCGCCGATGCCGATAAAATCTGGCTCAACAGCAGTTATCTGGAGCCTGGTAAGCAGGATAGCCTGACAAATAAGTGGCTGAGTAAGGTTAGATTCAGTAAATAGTTGTTAGTGGCTGGTGATTAGTCATCAGTGAATAGTGAATTAGATTATAATGATTTATGCTCTTGCTTGCTGTCCCGACAGCTTGGGTGAGGGCAGCAGGTTTTGGAGGTAAAGAATGAAAATAGGTATGGTCAGCCTCGGCTGTCCCAAAAATCTGGTAGATTCCGAAGTTATGCTGGGTATTATCAAGGATAAGCAGCTGGAGATTACCAATGATCCCGCAGATGCCGAACTGATTATTGTTAATACCTGCGGTTTTATCGAAAGTGCGAAGGAAGAATCCATCAGCACAATTTTACAAATGGCGCAATATAAGGAGGAGGGCAGCTGCAAATATCTGATTATGACAGGCTGCCTCGGCCAGCGCTATGCAGACGAGCTTTTCGAAAGCATGCCTGAGGTAGACGCTATCGTAGGCACCGACAGCTTCACCGATATCGGTTGGGTTATCGACCAGGTGCTGGCAGGCAAGCGCGTAAAGCATCTGCAGAAGCTGGAAAGCAAAAATGTGCAGGCACTGCCCAGAATGCTGACTACGCCTGATTACATGGCGTATCTGAAAATTGCCGAGGGCTGCGACAACTGCTGCTCCTACTGCATTATTCCGCAGCTGCGCGGTCCCTACACCAGCCGTCCTTATGATGAGGTTATGGCTGAGGCAAGAAGCCTGGCTGCTCACGGCGTCAAGGAGCTGATTGTAGTAGCGCAGGACACCACCCGCTACGGTGAAGACCTCACCGGCAAGCTGCTTTTGCCACAGCTGCTGCGTGACCTCAATGAGCTGGAGGGCATCAAGTGGATTCGCGTTATGTACCTGTATCCCAATAACTTTACGGATGAACTGATTGCAGCCTTCGCCGAATGCGACAAGGTGTGCAAGTATATTGATATTCCTCTGCAGCATGCCAGCGACAGATTGCTGGAAAGCATGAACCGTTACGATACACGCGCACAGGTAGAAGAACTTCTGGCCAAGCTGCGTGAGCGTATTCCGGGAATTACTATCCGCACTACCTTCATCGTGGGCTTCCCCGGTGAAACAGATGAGGATTTTGCGGAGCTGATGGATTTTGTTGAAAAGCAGCGCTTTGAAAATGCAGGCGTGTTCCAGTATTCCCAGGAGGAGGGCACTGTGGCCGGCGCTATGGAAAACCAGATTGAGCCTGAGGTTAAGGAAAACCGCTATCATGAGCTGATGGCGCTGCAGGCAGGTATTTCCGAAGAAATCCATCAGGAGCGCGAGGATGAGGAGCTGGACGTTATCGTCGAAGGCTTTGATGAAGAAAACCCCGCTCTTGCGGTAGGACGTTCCTATCACGAGGCACCCGATATCGACGGCAACATCTTTATCGAAAATGCCGCCGAACTGGAAGTAGGCCAGATGGTAAGAGTGCGTATTCTGCAAGGCTTTACCTATGAAATGGTGGCAGAGCTGGTTTAAGAGCGTTGCTGTAAGAGTCAAAATAACCGGTGAGAGGGTGACAGCAGGATGAAGGTTGAAATCATTACTACCGGGACGGAGCTGCTGCTGGGTGAAATTTTAAACACCAATGTGCAGTATTTATCCCGCAAGCTGAACAACATAGGCTTTGATGTTTTATATCACACTACGGTCGGAGATAATCCGGAGCGTATGCGCGCAGTACTGGAGCAGGCCATGCAGCGCGCTGATATCATCATTACCAGCGGCGGCCTGGGGCCGACGCGCGGTGATATTACCAAGGAGATGGTGATGGAGGTATGTCATACCGAAGGCTATCTCGATTTGGATACGTGGGGACGCATAGATGCTTATTTTGCTAAGAAGGGACTTTGCCCTTCGCAAAATAACGAGAAGCAGGCGTATGTGCCCATCGGGGCCGAGGTACTGCAGAACGATGTGGGTACCGCTCCCGGACTGTGGCTGGAATATAAGGACAAAATCTTCATTATGCTGCCCGGACCTCCGAGCGAGCTTACGGATGTGTGCGAAAAGCAGCTGCTGCCGCGAATGCTGCAGCGCTTCAGCGAGCACGGCATTATCATGTCGCGCACCTTGCATCTGCGCGGTATCGGCGAATCCATGGTAGCGTCCAAGCTCGACGAGCTGATCATGGCGCAGACCAATCCGACGATTGCGCTTTATGCCCGCTACGGAGAAATTCTCATCAGGCTTACGGCGAAGGCTGCCAATGACAAGGAGGCAGTCAAGCTGCTCGACGCTATGGAAGCCAAGGTACGCAAGAGCGTTGATAATTATATATACGGTGTGGATGATGCCACTCTGGCGGCCTGCTTAGGGCAGGAGCTGCTGAAGCAGGGCAAAACTATTGCCTTTGCGGAATCCTGCAGCGGCGGTCTTGCCAGCAGCCTGGTTACGGATGTGCCGGGCAGCAGCGAATATCTGCTGGGAAGCATCGTCAGCTACACTAACATGGCTAAGCAGAAGCTGCTTAATGTGCAGGCAGATACGCTGGCCAAATACGGCGCTGTCAGCCGCGAAACCGCCTGCGAAATGGCGCTAGGCGTACGCAAGCAGCTGGGCAGTGATTATGGTGTGAGCATTACGGGCAACGCCGGACCGGGAGCCAGCGAGGGCAAGCCGGTAGGCCTTGTATATATTGCCGTTGCCACTGACAATGTGGTATATTGCCAGGAGCACCATTTTATGTCGACAAGAACAGAAAATAAGCTGAGAATAGCTCAGACAGCTATTTCCATGGCTATTGATAAATTATTAGAAGAAAAAAACAATACGGAGGATAAAAATTAATGACCATTCAAAAAGAGATGTTCGGCGAATTAGAGCTGGACAAAAAAATTGTAACTGCGCTGACTGACATGGGCTTCGAAGAGCCTTCTCCGATTCAGGCTGCTACTATTCCCCTGGTGCTCGAGGGTAACGACGTTATCGGCCAGGCACAAACCGGTACCGGTAAAACTGCTGCCTTCGGTATTCCCCTGGTGCAGTCAATTACTGACTTTAAGCATATCCAGGCGCTGATTATGACTCCGACCCGTGAGCTGGCTATTCAGGTTGCGGAAGAGGTCGGCAAAATCGGCCGCACCCGCCGTGTGCGTGCGCTGCCTGTTTACGGCGGCCAGCCGATTGAACGCCAGATCCGTGCGCTGCGCAACAATGTGCAGATTGTTATCGGTACTCCGGGACGCTTGATTGACCATATCAACCGCGGCACTATCCGTCTGGACCATATCAAATTCCTGGTACTGGACGAGGCTGATGAAATGCTGGATATGGGCTTTGTTGATGATATCGAAGAGATTATGCACAGCCTGCCGGTAGAACGCCAGACTCTGCTGTTCTCCGCAACCATGCCCCGTCCGATTCTGAGCCTGACCAAGAAGTACATGAAGGCACCGAAGAATGTAACTATTTCCAAGGAAGAGCTGACTGTACCTCTGATTGAGCAATATTATTTCGAAACCAAGGATAAGATTGAAGGCCTGTGCCGTCTGCTGGACGCAGAAATCGACGGCAAGCTGATTATCTTCTGCCGTACCAAAAAGGGTGTTGACGACCTGTCTATCGCACTTTCCAGCCGTGGCTACATGGCTGAGGGCCTGCATGGCGACCTGAGCCAGAACCAGCGTGACCGCGTAATGAAGAAATTTCGCGAGGGCGCTGTTGATGTGCTGATTGCTACCGACGTTGCTGCCCGCGGTATCGACGTTGACAACATTACCCACGTTATCAACTTTGATATTCCGCAGGATCCGGAAAGTTACGTTCACCGCATCGGCCGTACCGGTCGTGCAGGCAACACCGGTGTAGCTATGACCTTCATCACTCCGCGTGAGTTCCGTCAACTGAAGCTGATTGAGCGTACCGTCAAGACTAAAATCCAACGCCGTCAGCTGCCTACCGCTGCTAACGTTATCGAGCGTCAGCGCGACCAGATTATCAGCAAGATGCAGACTGTGCTGGAGCTGAATGCTTACCATGATTATATGCCGATTGCCGAAAGCCTGTTGGATGATTACAGCGCCGAAGAAGTTGCTGCTGCAGCTCTGAAGCTGATGCAGGAGGGCATTAAGGCTCTGGAGGCTCCGCAGGAGGATATCCTGTCCAAGGACCTGCGCAACACCGGCGGCCGTCCGGGCATGGTGCGCCTGTTCATCAACATCGGCCGCAGCCAGAAGATTATGGTTAAGGATATTGTCAGCACCATTGCTATCGAAGCAGACATTCCGGCGCGTGATATCGGCCTGATTAATATCTATGATAAGTTCACCTTTGTTGAAGTACCGGAGGATGTAGCCGAAAAGGTTATCGGTGCGATGAACAAGAACTTTATCAAGGGGTATAAGGTTAATATTGAGCCTGCAAAGGCAAGAAGATAATATAAGAGCGACCGAGTATAATGCGCCATCTGTTTCAGAACGGCTCCTAGGAGTACGAGTATGTACGCCGTCGTCGCCGTTCTTTCGCATCTGACGCATTCTCCTCTAGTCGCTGACGCATACATCCCCAATTATTGGAGGTGAATACCCATGGCTAATGAAATTTACGGCAACCTGAAGGGTATCCGTAATTCCGTTATTGAAGAATTAAAAACTTTTTATGATATCCGTCTGGAGGGCGGTCAGCTGCTGACAAGCGAGCTGGCTTTGCGTATGGCGGATGTTACTGATTTTATTAACCGCGAGGTGAGTGTTTACGTTGCGCGCAACGGTCAGGTGCTTGCCGTATCGGTGGGCAATGATCAGAGTGTGGAGCTGCCTCCGGTTGAAGGCAGACGCGGTGCCAGCCGTTTGAGCGGCGTGCGCTGTGTGCATACTCATCCCAACGGCAATCCGCTGCTCAGCGGTGTGGATATTTCCGCGCTGAAGAATAACCGTTTTGATGCGATGATTGCTGTCGGCGTTACTTCGCCTGATATCAGCCAGTCGCAGATGAGCTTCGGCATGATTACCGGTATTGACGATAACGAGCAATATCAGGTGGAATGCTACGGACCGCTGACGCTGCAGGAGGCGGAGGGAGTGTTCTTCCCGAATCTGGCGGCGATGGTGGAGCGCATCCTTGATAAGCAGACGGGCAGTGCGAGCCTGGCGCAGGGAACCGAGCGGGCGATTATCGTGGGCATGGAATACGGTGCTCCCAGCAGCACCGGTTGGACTGCCGAGGATTCTTTGGAGGAGCTGAAGCAGCTGGCAGATACTGCCGGTGCGGAGGTTGTGGCAAGATTCCTGCAGAAGCGCCCCAAGCCGGACCCGGCGTTCTTTATCGGCCGCGGCAAGGTGCAGGAGCTGGCGCTTTATGTGCAGCAGGAGAACGTAGACCTGTGCATTTTTGACGATGAGCTTTCGCCGGCACAGCAGCGTAATATTGAGCAGTCAATGGGTGTGCGTGTGCTTGACCGCACGGCGCTCATCCTTGATATTTTTGCTCAGCGTGCGCATACTAATGAAGGCAAGCTGCAGGTTGAGCTGGCGCAGCTGCAATATACGCTGCCGCGTATTATGGGCAAGGGCCTGGCGCTGTCGCGTCTTGGCGGCGGCATCGGTACGCGCGGTCCCGGCGAAACTAAGCTGGAGGTTGACCGCCGTCGCATCCGTGACCGCATTGCCTATATCAAGGAATGCATCGGCAAGGTGAAGAGCGTGCGCACTCTGCACCGTGCAGGACGCGCGAAGGCGAGTGTGCCTACGGTAAGCCTTGTGGGCTACACCAACGCCGGCAAATCCACGCTTTTGAATACGCTGACTAATTCGGATATCTACGCGCAGGACCAGCTTTTCGCAACGCTGGACCCGACTACGCGCCAGTTAGATCTGCCGAATAAGCAGCAGGCTATTTTAACAGATACCGTCGGCTTTATCCAACGCTTGCCGCATCAGCTGGTTGCAGCCTTCCAGTCTACGCTGGAGGAGGTTGTGCAGTCCGACGTGCTGCTGCACGTTATTGATGTCAGCCACGAGCTGTATAAGGAGCAGGCTGCTGCTGTTTATCAGGTTCTGGATGAGCTGGGTGCTAAGGATAAGACGATTATCACGGTTTATAATAAAATTGATAAGCTGCCGCCGGATTCCGGTCTGGCAGAGCGTTTGAGCAAGGAAGAGAACAGCATCTGCATTTCTGCCAAGGCACGTTATAATCTTGACGGCCTGCTGGCGCTGATTGCGGAGAACCTGAAGCTGAAGGCGGTAGAGGAGAGCTTCCTCGTGCCTTACAGCGATTCCGCTGCGGTAGGACGCTTGCATGATGCAGGCACGGTACTGGAGCAGGAATATCTGGCGGAGGGCACACTGCTGAAGGTGCGCCTGGACGCGGAGCAGGTGCAGCAGTTTGCCAAGTATCTTGCTGCAGATGCCAAGGCTTAGGATGAATTGGCGTTATGCCGAAAAATATAAAAATATCAGGTGAGAATTTTGGTTGATTACAATGCATTAGAGCAGGCAGCCTTAGCTGAGGTTGCTAAACATACCGCAGAGCTGGAAGCAGCAGCTTTGTACAATACTGAAAAGGTTATTGCGGCTTTCCGTAATAACATGGTTTCCGACTACTACTTGAAGCCTACTACAGGCTACGGCTACAGTGATGTGGGCCGCGATACTCTGGATCTGATTTATGCGGAGCTGTTCAAAACCGAGGCTGCATTGGTGCGTTCTCAGTTCGTAAGCGGTACACATGCGCTGGCAGTTGCTCTGCTGGGCAACCTGCGCGCAGGCGATGAGCTGATTGCCGTAACCGGTGCTCCTTATGACACTATGCAGACTATTATCGGCTCTCCGGTTAAAACTCCCGGCTCCTTGGTTGACTTGGGCGTAACCTACAAGGAGCTGCCGATGACCGGCGACCATGTTGACCTGGAGGCTGTAAAAAATGCTGTTACCTCCAAGACTACGATGATTCATATTCAGCGCTCCTGCGGCTACAGCAGCGAACGTAAGACTATTGACGTTGCTGAAATCGGCCGTATCTGCAGCGCTGCGAAGGAAGCTAACCCGAATGTTATCTGCTTTGTCGACAACTGCTACGGCGAGTTTATCGAGAAGCAGGAGCCTACCGAGGTTGGCGCTGACTTGATGGCAGGCTCTCTGATTAAGAATCTGGGTGGCGGTTTGGCGCCGACCGGCGGTTATATTGTCGGCCGTGCTGATTTAGTAGAGAATGCTTCCTATCGTCTTACCGCTCCCGGTTTGGGCGGCGAGATGGGCGCAACTCTGGGCGATACCGCGCGTGACTTCTATCAGGGACTTTTCCTGGCTCCGCATATTGTGGTGCAGGCTGTGAAGACTGCTATTTTTGCGGCTGCTGTTTTCAAAGGCTTGGGCTATGCTGTTAAGCCGCTGCCGGAGGAACGCCGCAGCGATATTATTCAGGCTATTACCTTGGAGAGCAAGCAGCGTCTGTGCGATTTCTGCGTTGCTATTCAGGGCAATTCTCCTGTTGATGCGCACGTTGAGCCGGTTCCGAGTCCGCTGCCGGGTTATCAGGATGAGATTATTATGGCTGCGGGTACTTTTGTACAGGGCGCTTCTATTGAGCTGAGTGCCGATGGTCCGTGCCGTGAGCCGTTTAATGTTTTCTTCCAGGGCGGTTTGACTTTTGAGCATGGTCGTCTGGCGATTATGGCGGCGGCTAAGCGTGTTGGGCCTAAAGAGGCGTAATTTTAAAGCGAAGTTAGTGATTCGTAATTAACATTCCCGTCGCGATGCGCAATTTTCCTATGCCCAAAGGGCATAACGTCAATTTCAGGTGGAACAAAGACGAAACTTCGGTAAAATTTGACAGATAGTAACCTGTTGTTACGTACCCTCGTTTCTGTTGTTCCATACCTTTATTGACTAAAATTGCAAATGCGCTTTGGGATATGTTAATTACTCAATTTAGCTTACTCGTAACTTTGCAATGAGATTTTAATTACTCAATGTAGTTCGCTCTTAGCTTTGCAATAAGATTTAGGTTACTCAATTTATATTACTCTTAATGATGCAATAAAGTTTTGGTTACTCAATTTAGTCTGGCATCGAATTGACGTCAATTTTGATGGCGGAGTTGTTTAAGGATGATTTATATGAATAACATGGCAGTATGTAATTATATAGTGGGCGTGCTGGGCGCGGTTATTGGCGGTCTGATTATGCAAGCGGCGGCATCCTTTCCGCTGGAGTTTACGGAGAACGGTCCCGGCCCCGGCTTCTGGCCTTTTGCGCTGGGTGCGGTGCTGGGCGCTGTTTCGGTTTTGCTGCTGCTTTATACCTTTATCAATAAAACTGATTTACATGGCGTGAAGGTGCAGCTTTCTTCGACAGGCAACAAGCGCGTTTATCTAATGATGGGAATTGTTGTTGCATTCTGCGTGCTCATCAGCATTCTTGGATTTTATCCGGCAGCGGCACTTATGATTCCGGCTGTTATGCGTCTTATGGATTATCGCAATTATAAGGTGATAGGCCTGACAACGGTGCTGTGTCTGCTGTTTATTTATCTTGTTTTCGGCATGCTGCTGCATACGCAGATGCCACAGTCTGTATTCATGGAGTAGGGGGTCATACTGATGGTTGATATAATGAGCGCATTAAATATGATTTTCGTCCCCATGAATCTGCTGGGACTTTTCTTCGGCGTGCTGGTGGGCATTGCCTTCGGCTGTATGCCTGGCCTGAGCGTTAACATGGGTTTGGCGCTGCTGTTTCCGCTGGCCTTTACCTTTCACGGTATCGGTGGCATTCTGATGCTGCTGGGCATTTACTGCGGTGCGATTTACGGCGGCAGTATTTCGGCAATCCTGTTGAAAACTCCGGGCACGCCTGCTTCCGTAGCGACTACTCTGGACGGTTACCCGATGGCGACGAAGATGGGCCAGCCGGGACGTGCTCTCGGCCTTTCCACCTTGGCCAGCACCTTCGGCGGTATTTTCAGTACCGTTTGCCTGATTTTGCTGGCACCGCAGCTGGCGAAGGTTGCACTGCAGTTTTCCAAACCGGAATATTTTGCTTTGGCTATTTTCGGCCTTAGCATTATTACGAGCGTTTCCTCCGGCAGTGTTATCAAGGGCATTATGGGCGGTCTTATCGGCCTGTTCCTGGCAACAGTCGGCATTGACGGCATGAGCGGTGCGATTCGCTTTACTTTGGACACCAACTATTTTATGGGCGGTGTATCCTTTATCCCTGTGCTGATTGGCGTGTTCGCCTTTGCGCAGGTGTTGAGCAGTATTGAGGATTATTATCATAATGAACGTCAGGAGCAGCATATGATGCTGGACCGTCTGCTGCCTTCGTTTGATGATATCAAGAGAGTGTTTACCACGCTTTTGCGTTCCTCCTTCATCGGTACCTTCATCGGCTGTGTGCCCGGTACCGGCGGCGACATTGCTTCCTTTGTTTCCTATGACCAGGCGAAACGCTGGTCTAAGCACAGCAAGAACTTCGGCAACGGCGAGCCCGAGGGCATTGTAGCCTCCGAGGCAGGCAACAACGCTGTATCCGGCGGTGCCTTCATTCCCGTGCTGACGTTGGGTATCCCCGGCGACGGCGCAACGGCAATTATGATGGGCGCGCTGATGGTTCAGGGCCTGCAGCCCGGTCCCTTGCTCTTTGTGGAGAAGGCACCTGATGTTTACGCTATCTTCATCGGTCTGCTCTTAGCTAACGTGATTATGGGTATCATGGGCTTTTCGTTAATCAGACTTTTTATGAAGGTTGTTAACGTGCCTGTACATATTTTGCTGCCGATTATCGTGATGATGACCTTCGTGGGCACTTATTCCTACAATAATTCCCTGAACGATGTTTATCTGATGGTGGCAAGCGGTTTCTTGGGTTACTTTATGAACAAGCTGGGCTTTTCCATGTCGGCGATTATCATCGGCATTATCCTCGGCGGTATGGCAGAGCAGAACTTTGTCGGCTCGCTGATTATGAGTGACGGCAGCTTTGCTATTTTCTTCCAGCGTCCGCTGTGCCTGTTCTTCCTGGTGGCAGCTCTTTTATCACTGCTTTCGCCGCTTTTCGGCAAGCTGTTCAAAAGAAGCTAAATTTTACTTGACAAACTCCCTGCGTTTGGCTAAACTAAGCATATAAAGGGAGTAGCTTGCACGCATGGCGTGTTCACTCTGTCGTCAGTACGATTGCTTCGGCAATCCGGCTTTGTGACTAAGTAGCGAGACTTTGTTGTAATTTTATTGCAGCAATGTCTCGCTTTTTTTGTTTTTAGGGACGGCTGCAAATCAAGGAGGAAGAAAATGGAAATAGCTTTACAGTTTGTTTTATTGGCCTTAGGCTTTGTGATGCTCGCAAAAGGTGCGGATTGGTTCGTTGAAGGTGCAGCAGGCATTGCCATGCGCTTCGGCATTCCGCAGCTGGTAATCGGCCTTACTATCGTAGCGATGGGTACCAGCGCACCGGAGGCAGCGGTAAGTATCGCGGCGGCGATGAAGGGTAACGCGGATATTACCATCGGTAATATTATTGGCAGTAATATTCTTAACATCCTTGTAATTCTTGGTCTTGCGGCTTCTATCGTGCCGATTGCGGTAGCACGTTCTACCGTACGCATCGAAATGCCCTTCATGATTGCTATTACAGCACTGCTGTTTTATCAGGGACGCGACGGCAGCATCAGTTTGGCGGACGGCGGTGTGCTTATGGTAGCCTTTGCCGTATATATGATGTATCTGTACACGATGGCGATGAAAAGCAATGTCGACAGTGATCTGGAGGAGCCCGGCCTGCCGCTGGGACGCTGCCTTTTGGGTGCAGTAGGCGGCCTGGCGCTGATTATTGCCGGCAGTAATGTTACCGTAGGCGCAGCAACCTCTATTGCAACCTACGCTGGACTCAGCGAGCGCTTTATCGGCCTGACGATTGTGGCCTTGGGCACCTCGCTGCCGGAGCTGTTTACTTCTGTAGCTGCGGCACGCCGCGGTAACGCGGATATTGCCATCGGTAATATCGTCGGCAGCAACATCTTCAATATTCTTTTCGTAGTTGGCTTGTCTTCGCTGATTATCGACATTCCTTTTGCGTCTGCCTTCAACTTTGATACCTATGTAGCGCTTGGTGCTGCCGTGCTGCTGTGGCTGTGCGTGCTGCGTACTCAGCGTCTGCAGCGCTGGGCAGGTGCGCTGATGCTGGTGTGCTATGCGGCATATTTGGGGTATATTCTGTAAGCACAGCATTATAATGTAAAAAATTTAACATTTACCCTCCGCAAGCAGTAAAAATCTCTTGCCTGCTTGCGGAATTTATGGTAAAATATTTTGGTGTAAAAATAACACACGCAGGAAAATTCATCTGTTGCTACGTTTTGCCGCGTAGAGAAGAATTATAACCCATTCCTGCGGAGGAAAAAACAGGAGGAAACAAAAAATGGCTATTATCTCTATGAAACAATTACTTGAAGCTGGTGTACACTTTGGTCACCAAACCCGTCGTTGGAACCCTAAAATGGCTCCGTACATCTTCACCGAGCGTAATGGTATCTACATCATCGACCTGCAAAAAACCGTAAAAAAGGTTGACGAAGCTTACAACTTCATCCGTGAGGTTGCTGCTGCCGGCGAAAACATTCTGTTCGTTGGTACCAAAAAACAAGCTCAAGAAGCTATGAAAGAAGAAGCTACCCGCTGCAACATGTTCTTCGTTAACGAGCGTTGGCTGGGCGGCATGCTGACCAACTTCAAAACCATCCAAACCCGTATTGCACGTCTGCGCAAACTGGAAGCTATGGAAGCTGACGGCACCTTCGACCTGCTGCCGAAGAAAGAAGTTATCGGCCTGAAACATGAAATGGAAAAACTGACCAAATACTTGGGCGGTATCAAAGATATGAAAAAACTGCCGGGCGCTATGTTCATCGTTGACCCCCGCAAAGAGCACATCGCTGTTCTGGAAGCTCACAAACTGAACATTCCTATCGTTGCAACCGTTGACACCAACTGCGATCCGGACGAAATCGATCATGTAATCCCTGCAAACGACGACGCTATCCGCGCTGTAAAACTGCTGACCGCTAAAATGGCTGACGCTGTTCTGGAAGGCCGTCAAGGTATGCAAACTGAAGAAGCTGCTGCTGAAGAAGCTCCGGCAACCGAAGAAGCTGAATAATCCTAACGTTAATATATTATATTTGAGGAGGAATAACTGATGGCTCAAATTACTGCTGCATTAGTTAAAGAACTGCGCGAGCGTACTGGCGCAGGCATGATGGACTGCAAAAAAGCACTGACCGCTGTAGAAGGCGATATGGACAAAGCAATCGACTTCCTGCGTGAAAAAGGTCTGGCTGCTGCTGCTAAAAAAGCAGGCCGCATCGCTGCAGAAGGCGTTGTTGGCTCTTTCGTAAGCGCTGACGGCAAGATTGGTGCTATCGTAGAAGTTAACTGCGAAACCGACTTTGTTGCTAAAACCGACGGCTTCAAAGAACTCGTTGAAAAAATTGCTGCTCATATCGTAGCTACCAAACCGGCTGACATTGAAGCTCTGCTGGCTTCCGAGCTGGACGGCCAAACCGTTGAAGCTCTGGTAACTGCTAGCATTGCTAAAATCGGCGAAAAGATTTCCGTTCGTCGTTTCGCTCTGTACGAAGCTCCGGAAGGCGTTGTTGCTACTTACATCCATGGCGGCGGCAAAATTGGCGTTGTTGTTGAATTAAAAGGCGGCAATGCTGAACTGGGTAAAGACGTTGCAATGCATGTTGCTGCTGCTAACCCGAGCTACCTGGAACGCTCTCAAGTACCGGCTGCTGAGCTGGAACACGAGAAAGAAGTTCTGTCCGAGCAAGCTAAAAACGAAGGCAAACCGGAAAAAATCATCGAGAAGATGGTTATGGGCCGTATCAACAAATACTACAAAGAAGTATGCCTGGTTGACCAAGAGTTCGTTAAAGATCCGGACCAAACCGTTGGCAAGCTGGTAAAAGCTGCTGGTGCTGAAGTTCTGGCATTCTCCCGTTTCCAACTGGGCGAAGGCATCGAAAAGAAACAAGAGGACTTCGCTGCAGAGGTTATGTCTCAAATTAAATAATCCGTTTGGTTTGGACTGCAACTGAACATTTAAGGCTATCACAAGCAATTGTGGTAGCCTTTTTTGCATGGCAAAGCTTTTGAAAAGTGTAAAATAGTATACATTTTTCTTTCTTGACTATGCTATGGCAAAAGCATATAATAGCAATGTATTTTGTTTTAGCAGTCTAGGAACTGCTTGGGGAGGTTAATGTATAATGAATAAGTTTTTAAAATACGCTCTTGTGGGCGTGCTGACAATGTTTGCTCTTGTAGCTGCAGGCTGCGGCGGTTCTAAGGATGACGGCAAGGTAGATATGAATAAGCCTGTTATCGTAGGCGTAAACCCCGGTCCTCATGCTATTATTATGGATAATGTAAAGAAAATTGCCGAGAAAAAAGGCCTGAAGATTGAAGTTAAAGAGTTCAGCGATTTCGTAACTCCTAACTCCGCTCTGGCTTCCGGTGAAATCTGGGCTAACTGCTTCCAGCATGAGCCCTTCCTGAAGGCAACTATGAAGAAGGAGCCTTCCTTCAAGCTGGCTAAAGCCTTCAACACCGCATTGTTCCCGATTAACATCTATTCTAAAAAATTGAAACCTGGCGACACCATTCCCGACGGTGCAAAAATCGGTATTCCTAACGATCCGACCAACGGCGGCCGTGCAATCCTGCTGCTTGCTGCCAATAACCTGATTAAGGTTAAGAATCCGAAGGATGTTACTACCAGCGTTAAGGATATCACCGAAAATCCGCATCATTTCGAAATTATCGAGCTGGAGGCTGCTGCAATTCCCCGCAGCTTGGATGACCTGACCTGCGCAGCAATCAACACTACCTACGCAATCAGCGCCGGTCTGGACCCCGCTAAGGATCCTATCCTGCGTGAAACCAAGGATTCTCTGTATGTTAACATTGTTGCCGTACAGGAAAAGGACCTGAACGATCCGCGCCTGAAGATTTTCCAGGAAGCATATCAATCCAAGGAAAATGCAGAATTCATCGAGAAGAAATTCCCCGGTTCTGTATACTTAGGCTGGGATAACAAATAATGAGCTTACGGTCAACGCGCAAACTCCTGCGGGAGCTTTGCCGTTGGCCTTTTCTCTATGCAAAGGTGGTATTTTAATCATGGATATTCAAGCACATATTAATGAGGTATGGCCCAAGCTGCATGCTCTGGCGGAGCCTGCCTTCAAGGAAGTTAGGACTGCAGCCTTTCTGGCAGATTTTTTGCGTAAGCTTGGTTACGATGTGACAGAAAACGTTGGCAATACTACCGCACTTACCGCTGTGCTCGACAGCGGTAAGCCGGGACCTACGGTAGCAGTGCGCACCGATATGGACTGCCTGCTGTTTAAAAACGAGGACGGATCGCTGGAGCCTATTCACGCCTGCGGTCATGATGCGCATATGACTATTGCTTTGGGCGTAGCCAAGCTGCTGAAAGAGCAGGGGCTTGCCTGCGGCCGCGTGAAGATTCTTTGCCAGCCTGCGGAGGAAATCGGCAGAGGCGCATTGGCGATGCTGGAGGCAGGCGCGCTGGATGATGTGCAGTACGCTTTGGGTTATCATGTAATGCCGAAGGATATGGCACGCACCGGTCAGATTATCGCGCAGATTAACTGGACAGCCTGCACCCTGATGGAGGGCGAAATCCGCGGTTTGGCAGCGCATGGCTCCCAGCCGCATCTGGGCGTGAACGCCATTGATGCCGGTGCCGCTATCGTAAATGCCATCAACGCGCTGCACAGCAACCCGCTTTTGGGTGGCAGCATCAAGACTACCCGCTTCATGGGCGGCGCAGGCTCGCTCAACGCTATCTGCGACAAGGTAAGCATAGGCTTTGACCTGCGCAGTACGTCGAACGCCGAAATGCTCGAATTACGTCGTAAGGTGGAGGATATCGTCGTGAATACGGCGAAGGTGTACGGCGCGGAGGCGGACTGTCATATCGTCGGCACCTGCCCGGCGGCGGAGGCTGACCCGTCACTGTTGGCGCTGACGCAGGAGGTAATTTCCGCAGAGCTGGGAGCGGGGGGACTTATTCCTGCGGCCAATATTACGGTAGGCGAGGACTTCAACTTCTTCAAGCAGGAGCGTCCGCAGCTGAAAACTGCCAGCCTGGGCATTGGCTGCGACCTGGAGCCGCGTCTACATGACCGCGATATGCACTTTGACCACAGCGCATTGGCTAATGCCATTAACGTGCTGACAAATCTTACGCAGCGTATTTTATGCGTAAAGCCGTAAGCATATCCTGAAAAATTATAAAGCAAAAGGCTTCTGCAGTAAGGTGTTGCCAAACTGCGGAAGCCTTATTTTTACGCTTATGATTCTTTTTATGCTTCTTCGATTGCTGCGGCGATGGCTGCAACAGCCTTGTCTTTAAGGCCGGTTGCTTCGATGCAGGGCTTGAAGGTTGCGTCCTTGCAAACTGCTGTCATAGCCTTTTCGCTGCTGCCCTTACCGCTGCTGCCGTAGGTGCAGACAGGTATAATTGTTTTGCCGCTCAGGTCATTTTCCTCCAGGAATGTGAGGATGATATTGGGGCAGGTGAACCACCAGATAGGGAACATCACCACAATGGTGTCATAGTCCTGCAGGTTCTGCGGCTTAGCCTTAATTGCAGGACGGGCGTTCTGCAGGTTTTCGATTTTAGCCTGGCCTACGCAGACAAGATAAGAGGAGGAATATGTCTTGACCGGCTCGATGGCGAAAAGGTCGGCACCTGTTTGCTTAGCGGTGTCTTCAGCCAGCTTTTTAGTGATGCCTGTGCGTGTAAAATAGGCGATGAGAGTTTTCTTCATAATGGGAACCTCGCTTTCATATAGTAATATTATAACACAATTTTGGACAAAGGCTGAATTTTCTTTACAGTTTTACTCTTAGCTTGTATATTTAGCTGATTTCATGTATAATAGAGTTAGTTTTTTCAAATGGAGGGATGTCGATGAAAAAATACTTTCTGCCTATAGGCAAACGACAGGAAGAGGTACTGCTCCCCGAGGAGCGCGTTATATATGATATACACGGCAATGAATCTACCGTTTGCGAGGATGTTGTTGCCGCTACTACCGAAGCAATCCGTAACCCGATCGGTACCAAGCCGCTGCGCGAAATTGTGCATGCAGGCGAAACTGTAACCATTGTCATCAGCGATATTACCCGTCTGTGCGGCACGTCCGAATTTCTGCCGGTCATTGTGGCCGAGCTGAACAGTGTGGGCGTAAAGGACGAGGACATCACTGTTATTGTCGCTACCGGTACCCACCGCGGTCATACGCATGAGGAGGATATCACCGTTTGCGGCGAGGAGATGGTGCGTCGCCTGAAAATTGTTCAGCATGATTCCCGCAAGAGCGAGGACATGGTGCTGCTTGGCAAAACCTCCTTCGGTAACGATGTTGCCATCAGCAAATATGTGGCCAATGCCGACAGAGTTATTCTGACCGGTGCCGTAACACTGCACCCCTTTGCAGGCTTCGGCGGCGGACGCAAGGCTGTTATGCCGGGCGTAGCAGCGTACGAAAGCATTATGAAAAACCATTGCATGACTATGTCTCCGGTAGAAGGCGCAGGCTGCAACAAGTCCTGTGACGCAAGTCTGCTCGAGGGCAATCCTATTCATCAGGATATGTATGAATCCTGCAAGCTGCTGGATCCTGATTTTCTGGTGAACACTGTATTTACTCCGGACGGAGAAATCAGCGAGGTTGTTGCCGGTCACTGGTACGAGGCATGGCAAAAAGGCTGCAAGGATTTGCTGGCTATGGCAGGCGTACACATTAACCAGCTGGCTGATGTAGTAATTGCTTCCGCCGGCGGTTATCCCAAGGACCTGAATCTGTATCAGGCTACCAAGTGCCACATGAACGCACAGTTTGCGGTTAAGCACGGCGGCATCATGATTTTCACTCTGGACTGCCCGGATATTAAGGAGCCTGCTATTTTTACGGACTGCTTCAGCCGTAACGATATGGAGCAGTTTGAAAAGGATATCCGTGCTAATTTCACTATTCCGGCCTTTGTTGCCTTTAAAGCACGCTGCATTGTCAACGATGTAACCGCTTATCTGGTAACACGTCCCGAGAACTTCGATTTTGTCCGCAAGACAGGTCATATTCCCTGCGCATCCTTGCAGGAGGCCTGGGATCTGGCTCAGGAAAAACTTGCAGAGCAGGGCAAAAAGGATTACAATATTACTATTATGGGCCATGCGTCAGCTACGCTGCCTATTTTGGACAAATAAAATATTAAAGAAAAATTTGGGGGGAACTTAATTATGAAAACAAGAAAAGTTGGTATTATCGGTTTAGGTCACGTTGGTGCTCACGTTGCGTACAGCCTGGCTATTCAGGGCATTGCTGCCGAACTGGTGCTGGTAGACCCGAAAGAATCCAAGCTGGCTGCCGAGGTGCAGGACCTGCGCGATGCAATTCTGTATTGCCCGCATGATGTAAAAATCAACGGCGGTACCTATGCTGACTTGGGCGACTGCGATGCTATCGTAAACTGCATCGGCGATATCAATCTGGTTGCCAGCGGTGACCGCTTAGACGAGCTTACCTTTACCGCAGCACAGGTTAAAGGTTATATCCACAAGGTTATGGCCAGCGGCTTCAACGGCTTCATTGTTAACATCACCAATCCTTGCGATGTTATCACCAACATCCTTTATCGCGAAAGCGGTTTGCCGAAAGGACATGTAATCGGCACCGGTACCGGTCTGGATACCTCCCGTCTGGTATCTGCTTTATCCCTGCAGACCGGTGTTTCTCCGCAATCCATCAGCGCTTACATGATTGGCGAGCACGGTGCTTCCCAAATGGCTGCATGGTCCTGCGTAAACTTCAACGGCATTCCCTTAAGCTCTCTGGAGCATGAGGATCCTAAATTCGCTTTTGATAAACCGGAGCTGCAAAAACGCGCTATCGGCGGCGGCTGGGTAACCTACAGCGGCAAGCACTGCACCGAATATGGCATCTGCTCTACCGCAGCACGTATGGTACGCTGCATTTTCAACGACGAGCAACGTATTATGCCTGCTTCCATGCTGCTTGACGGCGAATACGGCGAAAAGGATGTCTTTGTAGGCGTTCCCGTACTGTTGGGCAAAAACGGCGCAGAGCGTGTTTTGGAGCTGCCTCTGACTGCTGAGGAGCTGGCAAACTTCCACAAATGCTGCGACGATGTACGCAAGAACATCAAAACCGCAGAAGGCATTGCTGCTGCAGAATGTAAATAATTTTAACGTATGTCTATGAAAAGGGCAGGCCGACAACGCTGCAAAGCGGTGCTTACGGCCTGCTTTTTTGCTGCTTTTGCTACAAAGTTAACAAAAAAAGCGCCTTTGGCAAGATAATAGTTGAAAGTTTTGCCAATGAGTGGTAAAATATTTAGGTGATTCATAGCTGTCACTAGTTTTATGGAAAGAGGGTAATATCATGACGCGCATCAATAGAGTTTTGGAGCATATGGCCAAGCTGCAGGTAGACAGTGTCATTATTAAGGATGTTACCACAATCCGTTATCTGACCGGCTTTACAGGAGATTCCAGTCTGCTGTATCTGGACAGACAACAGGGCGTGCTGATTACGGATGGCCGTTATACAGAGCAGGCCAGAAACGAAATGAAGTTCTTCAAGGTGCTGGAGTATACTCCGACAGGTGCGCACAGCATCTGGGCTGCCGCTGCGGATTTGGCAAAGAATGCCCAAGCGCAGGTAGTAGGCTTTGACGGAGCGCATTACAGTTATGATGATTATACTGTGTTGCACGAGCTTTTGGGCGAAACCTATATGCAGAGCATTGATTTCAGCGATATCCGCATGATTAAGGATAAAAAAGAGCTGGACATGTTGCTGAAGGCTGCCAGCATTGCTGACGAAGCCTTTATCCATCTGCTGGAGGATATCAAGCCCGGATGCAGTGAGCGCAGTCTGGCAGGCCGTCTGGAATACTATATGCGTGCCTTGGGAAGCGAAAAGACTTCCTTTGATACGATTGTAGCCTCCGGCGTACGCAGTGCTTTGCCGCATGGCATGGCATCCGACAAGGTTATCGAGGTCGGTGATTTTATTACCTTTGACTTCGGCGCTGTCTATAAGGGATATCATTCCGATATGACGCGTACATTAGTAGTGGGCCTGGCAAATTCCTGGCAGCAGGAAATTTATACTATAGTTGAAGAAGCACAGCGCAAGGGCCTGAAGGCTGCCGAAGCCGGCATGACCGGCAGAGAGCTGGACGCTATTGTGCGCGACAGCATTACCGCCTGCGGCTACGGCGATTATTATGTGCATGGCACAGGCCACGGCGTAGGCCTGGAAATCCACGAAATGCCGATGATTAACAAGCGTGGCGCTACAGTGCTGCAAGCAGGCATGATCTTCACTATTGAACCCGGTATATACATTCCCGGTAAAGGCGGGGTACGTATAGAAGATACTGTTGTTTTGACAGAGGATGGGGCGAGAGCCTTAAACGGTGTCAAAAAGCAGCTTATTGAAATTGTCTAATATTTAAATTTATAGGAGGGCTTCCAATGATTTCCACAAACGAATTTAAAACCAACGTAACTGTTACCATCGATGGCGACGCTTGGCAGGTTGTTGAATTCCAACACGTAAAACCTGGTAAGGGTGCTGCTTTCGTACGTGCAAAAATGCGTAACCTGTGCACCGGTGCTGTAGTTGAGCGTACCTTCAATGCAGGCGAGCGTCTGCCGAAGGCTCACATCGACCGTCGCGAAATGCAATATCTGTATGAATCCGACGGCATGTATGTATTCATGGACAATGAAACCTACGAACAAACCGAGCTGAGCAAAGAAACTCTGGGCAGCGCACTGAACTTCCTGAAAGAGAACATGGACGTTAAAATCATGATTTATGACAACCGTGTACTGGGCGTTGACCTGCCGAACACTGTAGAACTGACCGTAGTTGAAACCGAACCCGGCATCAAAGGCGATACCGCTACCGGCGGCAGCAAGAACGCTACCATGGATACCGGCTATGTTGTTAAAGTTCCTCTGTTCATCAACGAGGGCGACGTTCTGGCTATCGATACCAGAACCGGCGACTACATTTCCCGCGCTTAATTTTAATTAAGAATTACGCAGCAGCTGCTGCAGGCTTGTTCTGTTACTTACGGTGACGGAATTTGCCTGCGGCAGCTTTTTTGTATATATGTATGCTTGTGTTGTGCACTAAATTTGTTCAAAATTTACAAAAATAACAAGTGTACTTTTCAAGAGAACAGTGGTATAATAATAAAAGAACTTTGTATTAAGAAAGGGGACACTAGCATGTCTGAAAAATCCACATTCTATTTGGTTCGTGAAGAAATTCTTCCTGAAGCAATTAAAAAAACTATAAAGGTTAAAGAAATCCTCAAACGCGGCGAAATCAAAACTATCAACGAAGCAGTTGAAAAAATGGGCCTGAGCCGCAGTGCTTATTACAAATACAAGGATTTTGTTTTCCCGTTCTATGAAGCAAGCAAAGAAAAAATCATCACCCTGTCCTTACTGCTGGAGCACAAATCCGGCGTGCTGTCCAAGGTTCTGAATACTGTTGCCGATGATTCCGGCAGCATCATGACCATCAACCAGGGCATTCCTCTGCAGGGCGTTGCCAACACCACCATTTCTATCGAAACCAAGCATCTGACGGTAGATTTGGAGGCATTGCTGGACAAGCTGCGCATGATTGACGGCGTAAAACGTCTGGAAGTGTTAGGCCAGGTATAACCGATTACTGATTGAGGTATTGGAGGGGTATAAAATGAAGGATTTTGTAAATGTTGGCTTGTTGGGCGCCGGCACTGTCGGTGGCGGCGTGCTGAAGGTTTTAGAGAAAAATGCAGAGAAAATAGCCAAAGAGGTAGGCAAGCCGGTAAGAATTACCAAGGTGCTTGACCGCCATGTCGACAGCCTGAAACAGGAATACGGTGATAAATATATTTTTACCGACAACGCCGATGAAGTGCTTGAGGATAAGGATATTGATATTATCGTTGAGCTGCTGGGCCGCGAGCATCCTGCCAAGGAATTTATCGCCAGAGCCTTTGCCAACGGCAAGCATGTTGTTACTGCCAACAAGGACGTTCTGGCTAAATTTGGCGCAGAGCTGTTTCCGTTGGCGCATGAGCACAACTGTGACTTTATGTTTGAAGCCAGTGTCTGCGGCGGTATTCCTATCATCGGACCGATGAAAACCAGCATGGCAGCTAATCAGATTACCTCTATCATGGGTATCGTGAACGGCACCACCAACTATATGCTGTCCAAGATGGCTAACGAACACCTTGATTACGATGAGGTGCTGAAGGAAGCGCAGGCTAAGGGCTATGCCGAATCCGATCCTACTGCCGATGTCGGCGGTCTGGATGCTGCGCGCAAAATCGTTATTTTGGCATCTATCGCCTTCAATACACGCTTCAGTCTGGACGATGTGCAGGTTGAAGGTATTGAAAGCGTTGAGGCCTGCGATATCAAATATGCAACCAATTTGGGTTACGCAGTGAAGCTTCTGGCGATTGCCAAGAACGATCCGGAAAACGGTGTCAGCCTGCGTGTTAACCCCACGATGATTCCGCTTTCCCATCCGCTGGCAGGCGTAAACGGCGTTTATAACGCTGTATTCGTCAACGGTGATGCTATCGGTGAGGCCATGTTCCTGGGCCTCGGTGCAGGCCGTCTGCCGACTGCAAGCTCTGTCTGCGGCGATATTATTGATGTTGCCCGCAATATGCAGCATCAGTCTACCGGACGCATCAGCTGCACCTGCTTTGAGGAAAAACGCCTCTGCCCGCCTGATAAGATGTCCGCACCGGCCTACATCCGTCTGCAGGTAGCAGATAAGCCGGGCGCATTGGCAGCCATCGCTGCAGCCTTCGGCGCACAGAACGTGAGCCTGCGCAATGTTGTACAGACTAATGATGTTCTGAGCAATAAGGCGGAGATTGTTGTAATTACTCACAGCGTTTCGGAGGCTAACCTGCAGATGGCGCTGCAAATTCTGCGCGTACTGCCGGTAGTAGAGGCTATCAGCTGTGTAATTCGTGTAGAAGACAGCCATTTGGCATAAAGAGGCGGCAGCATGAAGAAAGTATATATTCAGGTTCCCGCAACCTCAGCCAACTGCGGCCCCGGCTTTGATACCCTTGGCCTGGCCTGCAATCTGTATAACGAAGTAAGCTATGAAATAACCGATAAGAAGGGCTTCCAACTGGAGGTAGAAGGCGAGGGCGCAGAATATCTGAAGCCGTTTGGCCGTAATTTGGCTTTCGCCAGCTTTCTGCGCGTCTGGAACGCCGTAACCGACGGCCAGCGCATCGGTCTGAAGGTAAAGATGCTCAACCGCATTCCTATGTCCCGCGGTCTGGGCAGCAGCTCCAGTGCGATTGTTGCCGGTCTGTTTGCAGCCAACGCTTTGTGTGATGACCATTATACCAAGGATGAGCTTCTCGGTATCGCTACGGAAATCGAGGGCCATCCCGATAATGTGGCACCGGCGCTGTACGGCGGCTTCACCATCAGCTATATGGAGCAGGAGAAGGCGCATTCCCTGCGTCTGCTGCCAGTCAAGCCGCTGAAGTTCATCGCCGTTGTTCCCGACAGCAAGCTGCCTACGTCGCTTGCGCGTCAGGCTATTCCCAAGACCGTACCGCATAAGGACGCAGTGTATAACACCTCCAGAGCTTCGCTTTTGGTCGGTGCGCTGCTGAGCGGTAATTATGAGTATCTGGGCATGGCGCTGGAGGACAAGCTGCATCAGCCGTACCGTGCGCATCTGATTCCGGGCTTACCCGAAGTTTTTGCGGCTGCCAAAGAGGCAGGCGCATATAACGCTATTATCAGCGGCGCAGGCTCTACGGTGATGGCCTATGCTTCGCCTGAGGCAGACTGCGAGCGCATTGCCAAGGCTATGGTAGACGTGTTTGCGGCCAATAACGAGCATGCCTGCTACCATATTCTGGACCTCGATACTGACGGTGTAAAAAAAGTTTAAAATAATTTATAAAATAGTGTTGACAAAATCCAAATAAACCTGTATAATACTCCTTGTGATTCGGGGCGTGGCTCAGCTTGGTAGAGCGCTTCCTTGGGGTGGAAGAGGTCGTGGGTTCGAATCCCGCCGCTCCGACCAATGTCGGACTTATAGCCTTTACGTTTTAACGTAAAGGCTTTTTTCATGTTTAAAAGGAAGTTGGGGCACGCGTGAAAATATTATTACGTCCCAAACAACCCTCATTTTAAAGAAAAATTATTAGGGAAAAACAATCTGATATGTTATAATATAGAACGTGTAAATATATTTTGCGCAGCTGTCGGGCAGCAGAGGTAAATACAACTGCCGCTGACGGCATAATAAAGCAATTTGAACAGTAATTGACAGCAAAAGCTGCAAAACACAAGCCGAAGGCTTTACAACTTGGGAACACAGCTTCCCGACAGCCACGGCATTACTGATTACTGTTATAGCAGAGCGCCTTGCGTTCGACGTAAGGGCTTTTTCATATTATATTGGGAGGTTTTGACCGATGATTCGTACATTGGAATTCGTCTGCAGCGAATGCGGCGAACATTTTGTGCCCGGAGAAAAATTGTATTATCGTGATAATTACATGAACAACAGCATTCGCGATACCAAATTTATCTGCCCGGACTGTATTGCCCGTTGGCAGCAGAAATGGCAGATTAAAACAGCCAGCTTTCATGAGGTTGACTACGTGCTGACAGTTGACCTGGAGCTGGAGGACGGCACAGTCTACAATAACATGGACTGCACGCCGATAGATGAAACCGAAACCGTTGTCCTGGGCGAGGACGTGCCGGTGGAGGCACAGCAGGAGCTGTACAAAATCTATGCAGCCTGGGATAAGGAGCGCAAGGCGCACATCCTGAAGGACTGCACCTTCAAGGATGAATTCATGCGTACCTCCTTCACCTGCGAAACCTACAGCGGTGAACGCTATGAGAACGTTGCCTTCCGCGTAACCATGCGCGGTGAGCTGCAGACGGAAATCCCTGTTCCCGACTACATCAAAATGCAGATTCTGGATGCCTACAAGCTGTACGAGGAACAGAACGCCGATTATCCGGCAGTAGACGAGCTGGTTTCCGATGAGGATGAAATTGCCAGGATTACCAAAAATTTAAAGAAATAGGAGAGCATATACATAATGACAGAATTGATGGATAAAATTAAGAAACGCCGTACCTTCGCTATTATTTCTCACCCTGACGCAGGTAAAACAACCCTTACCGAAAAGCTGCTGCTTTACGGCGGAGCTATTCACCTGGCAGGCTCTGTAAAAGCGAGAAAGAGCAATAAGCACGCTGTATCCGACTGGATGGAGATTGAAAAGCAGCGTGGTATTTCCGTTACCTCTTCCGTACTGCAATTTGATTACGATGGCTATCGCGTCAACATTCTGGATACCCCCGGTCACCAGGACTTCTCCGAGGATACCTACCGTACCTTGATGGCTGCCGACAGCGCTGTCATGCTGATTGATGCTGCCAAGGGCGTAGAGCCGCAGACTAAGAAGCTGTTCTGGGTTTGCCACCGCCGCCGTCTGCCTATCTTTACCTTTATCAACAAATTGGACCGCTACGGCCGTAATCCCTTCGACCTGATGGACGAACTGGAAAAGGTGCTGAACATCCGCGCATATCCGATTAACTGGCCTATCGGTATCGACGGACATTATAAAGGCGTTTACAATCGTCTGGAAAACACTATCGAGCTTTTTGAGGATGACACCAGCCATGGTGCCAACAAGCTGAAATCCACCACCGGTTCTTTAGATGATCCTAAAATCAAAGAGCTGTTGGGCGAGGAGCTTTATGAAAACCTGTGCAACGACATCGAGCTGCTGGATATGGCAGGCGATGAGTTCGACATGGAAAAGGTTAACGCCGGTGAGCTGACGCCGATGTTCTTCGGCAGTGCTATGACCAACTTCGGCGTACAGAGCTTTTTGGAAAAATTTTTGGAAATGTCTCCCATGCCACAGCCAAGAATGCTGCAGGATGGTACAATATTGTCACCGGAGAACGAAAAATTCTCTGCTTTTGTTTTTAAAATCCAGGCTAATATGAATCCTGCGCACCGTGACAGAATTTCCTTCATGCGTATTTGCTCCGGCGTCTTTGACAAAGGAATGAGCGTTTACCACAAGCAATCCGGTAAGATGGTTAAGCTGGCACAGCCGCAGCAGTTCCTGGCTCAGGAGCGCACAATAGTGGAAAAAGCATATCCAGGTGACATTATCGGCGTTTTTGATCCGGGTATCTTCGGTATCGGTGATTCTCTGAGTGACAACAGCCTGAAGCTGCAATTTGAAGACTTCCCTGTATTCCCGCCGGAAATTTTTGCCCGCGTACAGCCTAAGGACTCCCTCAAACGCAAGCAGTTTGAAAAGGGTATCATCCAGCTGTCGCAGGAGGGTGCTATCCAGGTATTCCGCCAGGAGGGCGTAGGTCTTGAAAGCTACATCGTCGGCGTTGTCGGCGTACTGCAGCTGGAGGTTCTGGAATACCGTCTGCTCAACGAGTACAGCGCTAAGCTGCTGATGAACCAGCTGCCGTACTCCGTTGCCCGTTGGGTATACGCAGAGGATAAGAAGCTGATTGAGAACATTAAAGGTCTGGATAACGGTATGCTTGTTTATGATAAAAAGGACAGACCTGTTATTCTTGTAAATAACGAGTGGTCCCTGAATTGGATTCTGGAACGAAATCCTGGTATTCAGTTCCTGACGGTACCTGCTGATGTGGAGAAAATCTAAAGCTAATTACAATTACAAATCAGGAAAAACGCTTTCACTTTCACAGAAAATAGTAGTACTCATTACGCTCGTAGTGTGTATCGCACTGCTGCCGACATCCTTGTTTACGACGCAGAAGGTGGCGCGGGTTATTTACGACCGCGTCAGTATCAACGCCGTAAGCATCAACAACATTCTCTGCAACTCTCCGGAAATCAGGGAGAGCCTTGCCGCGCAGAATGTAAGGCCTGAGGATTCTGTAGACGCATTTATGGCCAGCTTCGTTAATGATGTTGACCATTCGGATGAAGCGGGTGTAGCGATTTATGACAAGAACCGTCACCTGCGTGTGTTGTACAATCCCGGCAAGCTGCCGGATTTCGAGCATAGCGCGCGTAATCTTGTTGACACGTATGCGGGGCGCAGCAATATTTCCTACAAGGAAAACTACTCTATTCCCAATAAGGCTATTGGCTTTGTTAAAGATGACAATAAAAAAACCATTGGTTATGTTGTTACCGGTTATTCCGACGAAATCGTCAATAACTCGACAATCGATGCAGTTTTATTCTTGCTGTCGATGACGTTGCTTGGTCTGATTGTCGGCATCTGGGGTGCTATTTATCTGGCGAAGAAAATTAAACGCGTTCTTTTTGGCTATGAGCCGGAAGAAATCGCCAGAATGCTGCAGGAGCGCGATATTATTCTTAACTCTGTACGTGAAGGTATTATTAATATCAACAGCAACGGCTGCATTACGCTTGTCAATTCCGAAGCCCAATTGCTTTTAAAACAAGCCGGTATTGAAGGAGTTAATGAACTATTTGGAAAATCTGCAAAAGATGCCTTGAAACGTGTGCCGTTGGATGATATTATAAAAGAAGGTAAAACCTTAGTTGATGCCAGTGTCAAGATTGGCAATACTGTCTTCATTATTACTGCAGTACCGTTGCTGGAGGGCAAGAACATTATCGGTGCCGTGATTACCTTCCGCAAAAAATCTGTAGTAGAAGAGATGGCTAACCAGCTGACAGGCTTCAAAAATTATGCTACTGCTTTAAGAGCGCAGACACATGAGTTTATGAACAAAATGCATGTGATTATGGGCCTGATTGATATGAAGGCCTATGATGAGCTGAAGAATTTTACGCAGGAAATTGCCTATAACAGACAGTCGGAGGTTTCTTATGTAGTAACCCGCCTGAAGGATATAACATTATCAGGCTTTATCCTCGGTAAAATAAGTCGTAGCCGTGAACTTGATATCGACTTTTCTCTGACGGAGGAAAGCGAGCTGCACAGCGAGCTGGATGTGCCTTCGGTACATGATATTGTACTGATTGCCGGCAATATTATCGAAAACGCCTTTGATGCGTTGAAGAATTTTGACGGTGAGCGCATTGTTAACCTCTCCATTCTGGATTTTGACCGCGAGATTGTTATCGTCGTGGAGGATTCGGGTCCCGGCATGAGTGACGAGGTACGTGAGCGCATCTTCCAGCGTGGCTTCAGCAGCAAATGCGAAAGCGGTCATGGCTTTGGCTTATATCTGGTTAAGCAAAGCATCAATAACCTTAACGGCACCATTACCGTGGAGTCGGCTCTCGGTGAGGGCACCACCTTTACCGTAAGGCTTCCGACCAGGAAAGAGGGGGATTAAGATGATTAACGTTTTAGTTGTAGAAGATGATCCGATGGTTGCCCAATTACATGAGCACTATCTCAGCCAGATTAAAGGCTTTCAGCTGTGTGATATCGCCGGTAACGGAGATATGGCACTGAAGCTGTTGCGTCAGAACAAATATGACTTAATCATTCTTGATGTCTTTATGCCTACTATGGATGGTTTGCAGCTATTGGGTAAAATACGTGAGAATGGTTATGATGTAGATGTCATCATCGTTTCGGCAGCAAACGATAAGGATAAAATTAAGCTGGCGCTGCGTTTGGGCGCTGTCGATTATATTATCAAGCCCTTTGAGTTTGAACGCTTTAACCTTGCGCTGAACAATTATCTGAAGCGTTATCAGATTGTTGAGGAGCAGGGCATCATTAAGCAGGCTGACCTTGACACTACTATTATGCGTCAGGAAAATCAGGTTGCGGTAACTCTGCCCAAGGGCCTTGATAAAAACACCTTAGGCACGGTTTGGGATTGCATCTGCAGTATTGACGGCATGTTTACTACCGAAGAGGTGGCAGGCATGGTGGGAATCTCCCGCGTTTCTATCCGTAAATATCTGGAGTTTTTGAAATCCCTGCACCTGCTGAAGCTGGACCTGCACCGCGGCAGCGTTGGCAGACCGGTATATAAGTATTTGTGCCTTGATAAGCAGAGCGATGTGCTGAAGGCATATATACAGTAAAGCAATTCAGGTGAACCCTCGGCAGCAAATGCCGCAGGGTTCACTTTTCTTGTATACGGATTTGAAATAATTCTCAGAGTAGTGTACAATAGTAGTATTATTATGCAGAAAAGAGGGGGCAAAACATATGCAAGACCCGATTAAAATATTAGGCGTGCCTGTACATGCTATGACGATGCAGGAGGCAGTGAAAACGCTTGAAGAAAGAATGCTCGCCAAGGAGCAGACCTTCGTTGTTACTGCGAATGCCGAAATCATTATGATGTGCCAGGAAAACGCAGAGTACAAAAAAATTATCTGCGAGGATGCGGAGCTGGTGCTGCCCGACGGCGCCGGTGCCGTGTGGGCAGGCAGACACCTTGGCTACAAGGTGCCGGAGCGTGTAGCAGGCTTTGACCTGTACAACGAGCTGTTGGATTTATCCGCGCACAAGGGCTACAAGGCGTACTTCTTCGGCGGCAGCCCTGGCGTTGCCGAAGCTGCGAAGGCGAAGGCCGAGGAGCTTTATCCGGGAGTAAAGGTAGTAGGCTGCCACAACGGTTACTTTAAAGATGAGGATGTGCCGCAGATTATTGCGGACATCAACGCCAGCGGTGCAGACATGCTCTTCGTTGCTTTGGGCGCACCTAAGCAGGAAAAATGGCTCGTAGCACACCGCGCAGAGCTGAACGCAAAAATTCTCATGGGCATTGGCGGCAGCTTTGACGTGCTGGCCGGCAAAATGGAGCGCGCACCCAAATGGATGCAGGATGCTTCTTTGGAATGGGCCTTCCGCCTGTACAAGCAGCCCAGCCGTTTTATGCGCATGATGGCATTGCCTAAATTCGTGCTCAGGGTAATAGCCTCTAAGTTTTAGGCTATATAGCAAAAGTGCTAAGAATTTTACACTTATATAGACAAAAGCAGGTAGGTGTATTATAATAAAGTGATGGAAGTAGCATTCCATCACTTTTTATATCCGCAAAAAACAGACTGTATAGTCAGTTTGAGTTTGTTTGCTGATGTGAAGTTTTAGATTAAAAGAAAAATTCGCAGGAAAGCGAGGCTTTATATGTTTATTGTAAAAGATGGTTATATTTATGTTGGTGTTTCTCTGTTGCTGGCTGCAATAGTTTATTATTTCTTCGGCGCTGTGTGGGCAGTTATCCCCGTAGTGCTGGCGTTATACTTTGCCTACTTCTTCCGCGATTTTCACCGCGTTACGCCTTATGATCCCAATATCCTGTATTCGCCTGCAGACGGTACGGTAATGGGCGTAGATGAAATTTATGATGATGAATATCTCGAAGAGCCTGCGATTAAGGTTACTATTTTCCTTTCCGTATTCAACGTGCACACCAACCGTGCGCCGCTCGACGGCGAAATCAAATATCAGCGCTATACCTGCGGTCAGTTCGTGCCTGCGTATGAGAAAAACGCTTCCTTTGAAAACGAGCGTCATGCTATCGGTATGGATAACGGCCGTATGCGTTTCCTGGTAATCCAGATTGCCGGTCTGCTGGCACGCCGCATTGTTTCCTGGGTAACTGTAGGCACCAAGCTCCAACAGGGCGAAACCTACGGCATGATCAAATTCGGCTCCAGCACTGAGCTGGTTGTACCCAGAAATGTTGAAATCACCGTTAAGAAGGGTGATAAAGTTGTTGGCGGTATTACCGTAGTGGGGAGGGTTAAAGAACAATGAACTGGCGTCGTCTGATTCCGAACAGCATCAGCTCTGCGAGCCTTATTTTCGGCGTGCTGTCAATCTTTAAAACTATCGAGGGTGATTTCTTCCTTGCCCCCGTTTTCATCGTAATCGCTGTAATTTTTGACTCTATGGATGGCCGTGCTGCCCGCGCTCTCGGCGTTGGCGGCGGTGACTTCGGCAAGGAGATGGATTCTCTCTGCGATATGTGCTCCTTCGGCGTTGCGCCTGCCATCATGATTTATATGTATGGTCTGCAGGACCTGGGCCTTGCAGGTCAGGTAATCGCCGCACTTTTCGCTGTCGGCGGCTGCCTGCGTCTGGCACGCTTCAACTGCAACACCGGTGTTGTACACGGCTATTTCCAAGGCATGCCTATTCCGGCAGGTGCCTGCTTCTTGGCAACCTATGTTGTTTCCGGTTATCAGTTCGCTCCGGCTGTGCTGGCAGCAGTTACTCTGGTAATTGCCTGCATCATGTACAGCGAGGTTAAATTCCCGGATTTCAAGGGCAAGGGTAATCCTATGTACCGTCTGCCTGTAATTATTGCCGTAATCGTCGGTGCCGTAATGCTGTACGAGCGTCCCGGTGCTTGGCCGTTTGTAGCAATGTTCACCTATACGCTGGCAGGCATTGTAAACCATGTTTACCGTGCTCTTACAGGTAAGAACAAATAATTTGCCGTTAGGGGAGTAAAGGAGATTTTTGATGTATACAGCTTTTGATATAATCATGATACCTTTGCAGCTATTGATTATATTTTTTACGCTCTACTACTTTTTTGTTTCTTGGTTCGGCCTGTTCGGCAAGAAGAAGGAAGTTAAGATATATAATGAAAGCAAGACCTTTGCCTTGATTGCCTGTGCGCATAATGAGGAAAGAGTTATTGCTCAATTAGTAGATAACCTGCGTCGTCTTAATTATAATGACGCTTTATATGATATCTATGTTGTTGCAGACAACTGCTCGGACAAAACCGCAGAGGTTGCACGCAAGGCCGGCGCGCTGGTGCATGAGCGCTTCAGTGAAACCGGTAAGGGCAAGGGTTTTGCCCTCGCGTGGATGTTCGACAGACTGTTCAAGCTTGATAAGAAATATGATGCAGTTTGCGTTTTCGATGCCGATAACCTGGTGCATCCCAACTTCCTGCAGGAGATGAACAGCCGTCTGTGCAACGGTGAGCGCATTATCCAAGGCTATATGGATGCCAAAAACCCGACTGATACCTGGGTAAGCGGCGTATTTGCGATTTCCTTCTGGATTGTTAACCATGTATGGAGTTTGGCAAAGTATAACATGGGCCTGTCCTGCTGCCTTGGCGGCACCGGCATGTGCTTTGATACCGAGGTGCTGAAGCGTTACGGCTGGCGTGCAACCTGCCTGACAGAGGATATGGAGTTCACGATTCAGGCGATGATGGAAGGCATTCCTACAACCTGGGCGCATGACGCAATCATTTACGATGAAAAGCCACTGACCTTCAAGCAGACCTGGAACCAGCGTAAGCGTTGGTCACAGGGCCACTTTGATGTAGCGGACCGCTACCTCATCCCGATGATCAAAAAAGCAATCAAGACACGTAATATCGTCATGCTGGACTGCTCTGTGAACCTCATTCAGCCGTACTTCCTGATGATTTCCACGTTCTTCGTGCTTTGCAGCTATATTTATAACTTCTATCCGTTCTACACCAATATCCTGTATACCATTATTCCGGTAGAGGTTTGGACCTTGGTTGGTATCGGCCAGTATATTTTCCCGGTAGCGGTACTGTGGAAAATCCGTGCTTCCTTCAAGTCCTGGATGTATCTGCTGCTGTATCCGCTGTTTATTTACAGTTGGATTCCTATTACCGCCCTTGGCTGGTGGCACCGCCACGACCATGAGTGGAGCCATACGCTGCACACCCGCGGCATCAGCTTCGACGATGTAATTATTCCTGAGGATGCAGTAAATAATGGTCCTAAGGAAGTAGTCTTTGCGAAAAAGGACGAAAAATAAGATTTATAAGCACTTCTGCGCAAGCGGGAGTGCTTTTTTAGTGCGCAAAGGCAGGTAAACATGATATAATAAATTTATTGTGCTTATGCAAATGTTATGAAGATGAGCAAAAAGAGCGGAGAGGATATGAAGATGCAGATTAAGGGAATACTTTTTGATTTTGACGGCACTATTGCCAATACGATAGATTTGATTATTGCCACCTTTGAGCACACCTGCCTTGAGGTGCTGGGCTTTACGCCGGAGCGAGAAAAGATTGTCGCTACCTTCGGCCTGCCGCTGCCGGAGGCGATGATTGCGCTTTCCGGTAAGCCGGAGCTGGTGGAAACAATGCGCGACGCTTACAGAGAGTATAATAACGCGCATCACGATGATATGATCCGTCCTATCTCCGGCGTGAAGGAAACACTGGAGCGGCTGAAGGCACAGGGCATTAAGCTGGCGGTGGTCACCTCCAAAAAGCCGCCGATGCTGCGCCGAGGGCTGGACTGCCTGCAGCTGACGCCGTATTTTGATGCGACTGTTGCTTTGGGCGATACGAAGGAGAGCAAACCGCATCCCGAGCCGATGCTGGCGGCGTGTGCCAAGCTGGGGGTGCAGCCGGAGGAGTGCCTGTGCGTCGGCGACAGTCCCTTCGATTTGCAGAGCGGACGTAGTGCGGGGGCGAAAACCGTTGCCGTACGCTATACCGCCTTTGCCTGGGAGAAGTTGCTGGAGGATGGCAGGCCGGATTTTGTGATTACAAGGCCGCAGGAGCTGCTGGAGCTTGTGGGGAAGATTCGTTAGTGTCCTAATAATAGTAAGATAATCAACGTAAGTGTCTTAATAAATTTGTCCTAAAGTGCCAGATAATCTGTCAAAAATGCCCGATACTAAGCTAAAAGTGCCGGATACTGAGCAATCAGTGCCGGATACTACCCATACTCACTTCGCACTCTCACACCTGCTGAGAGTGCTTTTTCTTTGCTCTTTAAATTATGCCTTATTTATGGTATTATATAATAGAAAAAGTGTGGAGAATCTGCATAGATATTATGCGTAATAACATACTTTGGTAAACAGTTTTCATTTTCACATTTAACTATAAAGGAGGCAAAAGCATATGCGTAAAATTGCTATCATCGGCGGAACCGGTATTGATAATCCCGATACCCTGAAGGGATTCGAAAAAAAGATTATAGAAACACCGTTTGGTAAAGCATTGTGCAACATCGGCACAATGAGCGGTAATCAGGTTGTTTTCGTGAGCCGTCACGGCGTTGACCACTCCGTACCGCCCCATAAGGTAAACTATCGCGCCAACATCTGGGCGATGAAGAGCCTGGGAACGGAGGAGATTTTTGCTACTACCGCAGTTGGCTCCCTCAACCCGGATATGAAAGCAGGTCACTTCGTAGTTTGCGACAACGTGCTGGACTTCACCAAGAGCCGCATCAACACCTTCTACGATTCCCCTGAGCGTGGTGTAGCGCACTGCGATTTCACCTATCCGTATTGCCCGACTCTGCGCGAGAAGGTTATCAAATGCCTGGAGAAAACGGATATTACCTTCCATAAGCACGGTGTTTATGTTTGCACCGAAGGCCCGCGCTTTGAAAGTGCTGCCGAAATCAAGATGTTTGCTATGCTGGGCGGTGACCTGGTTGGCATGACTAATATGCCTGAGTCTATTCTGGCGCGTGAGGCAGAGATGTGCTACACCAACTGCTCCATTGTTACCAATATGGCTGCCGGTATTTCCCCGACACCGCTTTCCCATAAAGAGGTTTGCGACGCAATGGCACTCAGCATTAAGAATATGGAAAAGCTGATTCTGTCCTTCATTGCTTATGAAGAACCGACTGAGGCGAAATGCAACTGCCATCACGCGATGCAGGAGTTTGGCGGCTTTAAGCTGTAAGAGGTTGTTATGGTAGAAACTATGCGTTGGGAGCAGGGGAGTCTGGTGCTGTTGGACCAGACTTTGCTGCCGCAAAAGATAGAATGGATTACCTGCGTGGATTACAAGCGCGTGAAGGTGGCGATTGAACGCTTGGAGGTGCGCGGTGCACCGGCCATCGGCGCTGCCGCTGCCTTCGCTATGGTGCTGGGTGCGCGCGAGGTTGCGGACAAGCCTGACTTTTTGGGTGCGTTGGACGCTGTGCGTGCAGATCTGATTACTGCGCGTCCGACGGCGGTAAACCTGGCGTGGGCGGCGAATCTGCAGTACGCGCTGGCTGTGCGCTTGAACGGCGAGGACAAGTCACCTGTGGCGATTATCAAGGCGCTGGAGGAGAAGGCCGAGCAGATTTATGTGGACGATATCACCATGAATAAGCGTATGGGCGAATACGGCGCTGCTGTGCTGCCTGACGCTGCAGTAGTGCTGACGCACTGCAACGCAGGCGCATTGGCAACCTGCGGTTGGGGCACGGCACTGGGCGTTATCCGCAGTGCCTACGCGCAGGGCAAGCTGAAGATGGTTTATGCCGACGAAACACGTCCGCTGCTGCAGGGTGCGCGCCTGACGGCGTTTGAGCTGTTTGAGGACGGCATTCCGGTTACGCTGATTACCGATAATATGGCAGCGTGGACCATGCGCACGAAGGGCGTGAACGCTGTAGTTGTCGGTGCCGACAGAATTGCGGCCAACGGCGACACGGCGAATAAAATTGGCACCTATGGAGTAGCACTGGCGGCGAAGGCACACGGAATTCCGTTTTATATCGCCGCGCCGACGAGCACCTTTGATTTTAGCATTGCCACAGGTGCGCAGATTCCTATTGAGGAGCGCAAGGCAGACGAGGTACGTCATTTCCGCAGCGAGCAAACTGCGCCTGAGGGCGTGGCAGTGTTTAACCCTGCATTTGACGTGACACCGGCTGAGCTTATTACCGGTATTATTACCGAGCATGGCGTGCTTAAAGCGCCGTATACAGAAAGCATTAAGAAATTGCAGGCTCTTTTACAAGACTAAAGAGCATATATTAAAGGAGGATTTTCATTTTTATGCAAAGCATTATTAAAGACATCAAATTGGCACCGTTAGGTCATCAACGTATCGAGTGGGCAAAGGAATATATGCCCCTGCTGAACCATCTGAACGATGAATACAGCAAAACTAAGCCTTTCCAAGGCATCAACATGGTTGTAACCATTCACCTGGAAGCAAAAACCGCTTATCTGGCACTCGTGCTGAAGAACGCAGGCGCTAATGTTGTTGTTACCGGCAGCAACCCGCTTTCCACTCAGGACGAAATTGCCGCAGCACTGGTTGACAGCGGCGTAACCGTTTTCGCAACTCATGGCTGCACCAACGAAGAATATGATATGTATCTGCGCGAGGCTTTAAAGAGTGAACCGCAGCTGATTATTGATGATGGCGGCGATTTGGTTAATATGCTGCACGGCGAGCGCCGTGACCTGATTCCTAACCTGATGGGCGGCAGCGAGGAAACCACCACCGGCGTACATCGTCTGAAGGCTTTGGCTGCAGCAGGTCATCTGGCATTCCCGATGATTGCCGTTAATGATGCTTACTGCAAGTATCTGTTTGATAACCGTTACGGTACCGGCCAATCCTCCTGGGACGGCATTATGCGTACCACCAACATGTCCGTAGCAGGCAGAACCGTTGTTGTTGCAGGCTACGGCTGGTGCGGTAAGGGCGTTGCTATGCGTGCAAAAGGCCTGGGCGCTAACGTTATCGTTACCGAAGTTGATCCGATTAAGGGTATCGAAGCAGTATTTGACGGCTTCCGCGTTATGCCGATGCAGGAGGCTGCAAAACACGGCGATATCTTTGTAACCGTAACCGGCTGCAAGGACGTAATCACCAAACCGCATATGGAGGTTATGAAAAACGGTGCTGTTATGTGCAACGCAGGCCACTTCGATGTAGAAATCAACAAACATCATCTGGAGGAGCTTTCTGTAGTTGCTCCGTTTGAAGTACGCAAAAATATCATGACCTACACCATGGCTGACGGACGTAAGCTGAACCTGCTGGGCGAAGGCCGTCTGGTTAACCTGGCTTGCGGCGACGGCCATCCGATTGAAATCATGGACCTGTCCTTCGCTATGCAGTTCCTGGCTATGAAATATCTGCTCGACCACAAGGGAGCAATGGAAAACAAGCTGTATGTACTGCCGGAAGAACTGAACACTGAAATCGCTGCTCTGAAGCTGCAGGCTATGGGCGCAGGTATCGACACTCTGAGCGATGAGCAGAAGGCATATCTGGCTGCCGAATAATCATGGAAACGCAGTTATTTGCTAAAGAAAGTGCGTGTGCCGCCATTGTGGAAACAGGCCACGCGCTGATTGAAAAGAAGCTTGTTGCAGGCTCCTGGGGCAACATCAGCTGCCGTATTGACGCGCAGAATATTGCTATCACACCCTCCGGCCACGGCTATGAAACACTGACGCCTGAGGACGTTGTCATCATCAACCGTGAGGGCGACGTAGTTGAAGGCAAGCACATTCCTTCTTCCGAACTGAAGGTGCACACCGCCATTTACAACGCCTATCCCGAGGCAGGTGCCGTAATCCATACGCACAGCATTTATGCCAGTGCGCTTGCGGCTATGCATCAGGGAGTGCCGGCGATTATCGAGGATATCGTGCAGATTATCGGCGGCAGTGTGGAGTGCGCACAGTATGCTCTTTGCGGTACGCAGGAGCTGGCGGAGAACACCGTGCGTGCGCTGAACGGCAAAAAGGCTGTGCTGCTGGCCAACCATGGCGCTGTGTGCTGGGGCAAGAACCTGGCGGAGGCACTGCTTGCTGCCGAAATTCTGGAAAAGGCGGCGCAGATTGCCGTAATCTGTGCGGGCACCGGCAACAGGGTGTACGAGCTGAGCTGTGAGGACGTGGACGTGATGCATGATTTTTATGAAAAGCATTACTCCAAACGTCAGCAGGGCGAGGAGTAGAAAACAATAATATCACTGTCATCTGCCTCCCTAAGCATTAAACAGGGAGGCAGGACTTAATTTATACCAAGGAAGTGAAATCTTTTGGCTAAGCTACTGATTAAAAATATCGAGCTTCTGCATACTCCGAACGGTGAAATGCAGAACATCGCCGTTGAAGATAAGAAGATTGTTTATGTAGGCAAGGACGTGCCTGCAGACTTTGCTGCCGACGAAATCGTTGACGGCAAGGGCAAGCTGGCTACCGCCGGCATGGTCAACACCCACGGCCACGTTTCTATGACATTGCTGCGCAGCTATGCCGATGATATGGCGCTTATGGATTGGCTGCAAAACAAAATTTGGCCGATTGAGGACAAGATGGATGCCAACGACATCTACTGGGGTGCCATGCTGGGCATCGTAGAAATGCTGAAGGGCGGTACTACCTGCTTTGCCGACATGTACGCCTTCATGGAGGACGTTGCGCGTGCCTGCGCCGAAACTGGCATCCGTGCTAACCTCAGCCGTGGTCTTATCGGCGTAGCGCCGGACAAGGACGTAAAGCTGGCTGAGAACACCGTGCTGGCGAAGAACTGGCAGGGCTATGACAACGGTCGTATCCGCATCACCTATGGTCCGCACGCTCCTTATACCTGCCCGGTAGATTATCTGGAAAAGGTTATTGCCGAGGCTGCTGCCAATAAGGCAGAAATCCAGATGCATTTGTGCGAAACTAAATTTGAGGTTGATACCGTTATCAAAGAGCATGGCATGACGCCGATTCAGCTGATGGATAAGCTGGGCATGTTTGAGCTGGGCACCATCGCTGCGCACTGCGTACATCTGACCGATGAGGATATGGATATCATGGCTGCCAAGCACGTGCGTGTAGCACACAATCCGCAGAGCAACCTGAAGCTGGCAAGCGGTATCGCACCGGTAGCGGCAATGCTGAACAAGGGCATTTGCGTTGGCCTGGGCACGGACGGCGCTTCCAGCAACAACAATCTGGATATGCTGGAGGAATGCCGCGCTGCCGCAATGCTGCATAAGGCAACCACCTTTGATCCCCTCGTTGTTCCTGCTAAAAAGGCGTGGGAGATGGCAACAGTCGACGGCGCCAAAACTCTGGGCTTTGCCGATACAGGACTTCTGGAGGCTGGTCAGCAGGCAGATATCGTACTGTGGGATATGCACAAGCCTTACTGGTATCCGCGTCACAATAAGCTGTCCCAGCTGGTTTATGCAGCAAGCAGCACTGACGCCGACACTGTTTTCGTAGCAGGCAAAAAGGTTGTGGAAGCAGGCAAGCTGCTGACCTTTGACGAAGAAAAGATTTATGCGGAAGCTGAGGCTTGCACCAGAAAGCT
>CAVKUS010000016.1:0-46354 GCA_963659725.1 Bacteroides sp. CAG:545
CTTTTCTATTATCCTAAACGCTGCTCTTCTTTTTCAGCACGCTCGTTAGCAAGCTTATGTTCCATATCTAAAACATAATCAACACGCTCTCTGCCGTCAGCATCCAGCTGGCGGTATTTTTTTATGTGTGTTTCTTCCTGCTGGGTGAGGGAGAGAGAGGGGGAAGGCTCAGAAACATCTTCCCATCCCATAAGGTAACCAGGTTTTACTCCTAAAGCTTTAGCAAAAGCAACAATTTTTGATTGAGTTATATCATTTTCACCAGATTCTATCTTTGCTATTGTAGAACGTGATTTATAACCTAATCTTTTTGCGAGTTCTTCTTGAGACATATTTAATTGCTCTCGTCTTGTTCTTATTCTATCGTACAATGTCATGTGCAACACTCTCCTGTTTTTAATCTAAGGTTATAGTAACATAATTGTTCCATATAATCAACAAAAAAGTTACTTAACAAACAAAAATGTTGACAAAAAAGAACGGAGAGGTTATAATGAAGCCGTGATTAAAAATCAACAAAAGGAGGTGACAACAATGACGGATAGTATTGCATTTGAATTAGCCGTCACTAAAGCGAGAATGTCAAAAGGTGCTATAGCAGATGCTCTTGGAATATCTCGCATGAGTTTAACACGGAAAATCAACAATGTTACTGAATTTAAAGCCAGCGAGATTTCGCTGCTGAAAACTATTTTGCGACTGGATGATCAAGAGCGCGACAAAATTTTTTTTGCAAATTATGTTGATTAAAAATCACCATAACCGCCGGCGTGGCGCTGGCGGTGGGGAGGTAATGAAATGAAGCTAGAGCTTACCCTTGATGAAGTTTCGGCCGTTACTCAGGCATTGTTATCCAAAGCGCAGGAAGCCGAAGAGGAAGCACTGGGGTGCGAAAAGCTGCGCTGTGCTTCTGCCGCTGAGTTTTGGCAAAAGAGAGCCAACCTTTACAGAAAGACTTTCGAGGCAGTAAAGGCTCAGCGCGCCAGCTGGTGGGAGGAAGCGCGAAGGCAATAATGAGCATACAGTTTACGCCGGACACACCGGCAACGCGCCAAGCATTCAACCGTCTGGCGCGGGAAAAGATGAAACTGCGCCTGCTGGCAGACATCCGCATGGACCTCATGGTCTGCGAACTTGAAGGCTGGGACAAGGTGGAGTATCTGGATGAGCTGCTGGCGCTGGTGCAGGAGCTGAGGAAGGGAGGTGAGGGATGATGATAACGATAAAAGCAAAAATGGCTTCAGCGAGCATGGAAGAAATAAAAAGCATCGCTGATGGTATAGAAAAAATAGGAGCAAGCTCATGCGAACGCATAAACCTGCTCCTTGAGGTAGGCTGCTTATTGGATAGTAACAAGCAGAATGTCGTTACTGTTGCAGCAGACGGTAGTATCGCCGACAAAAGTCAAAGCAGTATTGGGAAGTAAAAGATTGTCGTATGGCTTAGAAACGCATATGGCGCCAGCATAGACTTCTTTCAAATCATGCACATCAGCATACTTTTCGTTTTTGAAAGCTATCGTTGCGTTCATGGCTGCACCTCCTTCCTGTCCAGAGTCTAGTAGAGAATTTGAGAGTGAAAAACAGTTCATCTACTACACTGATATTATAATACAACATCTTGCGTAATGTCAAATGGTCAAATACTTATATGTTGTGGAGGTGCGTTGAATGTTGAGATTAAAAGAACTTAGAGAAGCTAAAGGCGTATCTAGATATCAGCTTGCTAAAAAAGCAGGTTTGCAATATCGAACGATTCCTGCTATTGAAAACGGCGGCGATGTAAAGTTGAGCACTTTAAAGCGTTTAGCCGATGTTTTGGATATAAGCGTTAAAGATTTATTTGCAGATTAGCACTGGAAGCGTGGCGCTGGTGCAGGTATTAAAGAAGAAGGGAGGGTGAGGGAATGATTATTTCTCAAATTTTAGTAATTGCCTATTGGGTGGCAAAAATTTTCATAAACGCTATCAATCATAATAAGCCACTGAGTGATGGTAAACCGATAAAATACAATGTTTGGTCAGCTATCACGACCACTATCATCGGAGCCACCGTACTATACTACGGCAAATTCTGGGACTGCCTGCTAGATAAGATGTAAATTTTCAAAGCAAGGTGATAAAAATGCTGACAGAAAAACAAACGGAAAGAATTGCTACGACAAAGCAATCTATCAATGATTTGTTTATAGCACAAGACTTGACTTATGGTGAAGTTAAGCGTGTTTTATGGCAGCTGATTAATGAGTTTAAGCGTAAAGAAGAAAAGTACCTGAATGGTTCCAGCATCACGTGAGGCCATTAGAAACGGAGGCGAAGGTATGAAAGAAGAACCTGCACTCTCAATCAATATCACAGAAAAAACTTTCTGTTTGTGTATGTTAGCAGCTCAACAGCTGCTGAATACGATAAACAGCAAAAAAAGCTTCAGGGCTATTGTCGAACGTAGCCCTGAAGCCGAAAAAATCACCATTAAAATTTATACCAAAGACATCCCGGTGGAATAGGCACTAATTTTTCTAATGGTTCGTTTTCATCCCATGTAACCTCGAGTATGCGCGGCTTCCCTACGCAAATCATAAAAGCGAAGCGATCCACAGCATCATAAAACCGCTCATACTCATCCGGCGAAAGCGAACTTGTGTCTATCCTATAAGTTGTGACCATATTCTCACCTCCTTCCTGTGCTTTTATTATAGCACGGAAGTGGAGAAAGTGAGGAAGAAGGGAGACTAGGGCATGGAAGAAGAAAAAGCCTCTAACAATTTGGCTGATAACCAAGATTGCAGAGGCATAGTAGAAAAACATTATCAAAACAATATTTTAGCAATGCATATAAAAGTACAAATCTTAGGGCTTCAAAAAACTAGAGATGTACTAAAATGGATTGCATTGTTCTCAAGAAGATTTTATTTAGATTTTATTGATGATAAAAGCCTTTAGGAGAGCTTTTTGACCATCAAAAGTATCAAAATCAATCTTGGTAACTAATAAGTAATCGCCGTTGCATTCTAACAAATCACCAGCTTTAATATCGCAGGGAAGTTGAAAATGCACATACGAGTTACGATCTTCGGTATTATCCAAACCGGAGTATTGGCAGGCTGTAATACCATTTCTGATTACAGAATAACACTTTAAATCAAAAGCAAAGTCAGAAAAATATACATCCGGTGGAATTGGCAAACTTGACATAACAAACACCTCCTTCCTGTGCCTTTATTATAGCACTGATGTGGAGAAAGAAAGTAAAAGAAAGGAGTGATTCACATGGCTGAGGTACTGTATATGTCAATCAAGGATTACGCTAAGCACGTATCAGCCAGCGTAGGCACCATCTACGATATGTGCCGCAAGGGCAAGCTGCCGGCCGTAAAAATCGGCGGCTGGCGTATCAACGTGAAGCGTGCTGATGAGCTGCTGGAGCAGCTGTGCAATGAGCATATGACTGAATATACACCGGTGATTAAGCCGGCAAAGGTCAGCATCCGCACTGCTAATGCTGCCAATAGCTACCTTGCTCGTCTGGAGCAAATCCGTAAGGGCGTTGTGTAAAGGAGGGAAACAATGATGAAAAAAGTATTGTTTGCTTTGCTGGCAGCCTGCTGCGTTTGGGCTGCATGGGACTATAGCCGTCCTGTAGAAAAATACGTAGTCAAAACTGTTGCCGGTGAAGGAGATACATTATGGAACCTGGTCGGTGGTGTCATGGATAGCGAAGGTGACCGCAGAGACATTCACGAGGTTATCTTTTATACACGCCAGATCAGCAACATCAAAGGCACGTTGCAGCCTGGTGACATAGTATTGATTCCCATCGAGGTGCATAAATGAGCACTGCCGGCATGGACAAAAGAAAAAGAGCATTGGCAGCCGCAAACTGTCAATGCTCTAAGCAAAACGATCATAGTTATTATAACAAAAGCAAGGAGCAAATACAATGAAAATTGATTTCAAATTGGAAAGAAGAATCGGCGCTCTCAGCGAGAACCCTTCAGGCTACACCAAGGAGCTGAACGTGGTTGTCTGGGATGAGAAATACACAAAATATGACCTGCGCACCTGGAACCCCAACGGCAAGCCCGGCAAGGGCGTGACGCTGACAAAAGAAGAGCTGAAGAAGCTGCATAAGCTCATCGGCGAGGAACTCAGTCAAAAGGGAGAATACAATGAGTAGTATAACCCGTAAAAATAAGCGTCGTGTAGCATTTAAATGTGCAAAGCAGGGCATTGCCCCGGCGCAGGCGATTGCGGTATCGGCAGCGCGCGAAATCAAAGCAACCAAGGAAGCAACGGCTGAGACTATGGAGGTCTTGCTGCAGGCCATAGCGCTCGTGGCGGCGCACGATTATGGCAAGCTCAACGCTAAGGATACCCGCCTGGATGTGCTGGCCAAACAATTATACCAGCGCAGCATTCAGGTCAAGAAGCGCCAGCTGAATGAAGAGGAAAACAAAACCTGCCAGCGCTTTGCCGGTGCAGTTATGGAAATTTGGGAGGAAGAGGAGAAGAGCAATGGAAAAGCTTGACCGCTATAATATCATGCGTTTTATGTATGGCGTATACCATAGCAGCTACAAAGACCATCTGCAGGCAGCAGAACGCAAACTGTCGCGTCATGCGGTGCCATGCTTTGCCTTGCATCGCAAAGCACGTAAATTGAAAGACATGGAGGGTAAGCAATGGTATTAACTGAAGGCCAGAAACAGGCAATTGAAAAGCTGGACGCCGAAATGGAAGCAGCTAAGGATCCCTGCTCTAAATACATCGCTGAGCAACTGCTGCAGCTGGCAACTTCTTGCCCGGAGGTCGCAGAAAAAATCCTCGAGCAAAAGAAAACCTTGGCCGGTGCGCTGGATGCCATCAAGGCAGAGGCCAAGAAGCACGCTGTTGGCGGCTGTGGCTGCGTGGATGAGGCGCAGGCGGTTGAAATTGCCTGCAAATATTACAACATCAAGGCCACAGAGCCGGCAGCAGGGGCGACGGCCGCGAACCAAGCGCTTGGCAAAACGCCTGGAATGCAGGTGGATGCTGGCGCTGGCGCTGCTGCCGTAAGCGTTAATCTTGATGATTTTTTCTAATATCAAGAAGGTGAAATCAATTGAAGAAGAAGGAAATAGAACAAGCAGTTGCTAAGTGTTGGCCCAAAAGCAGAGAAAGACTACTGGCCGATAAAGACTTCCTGCACTTTATGCGGTATTTCCCTGCTGGCATTGGCGATAATGTGAAACGCTATTTTAATCAGGTAGCTACGGGGAACGAAAACTTTTTCATGGTGCCTGACCGTGAAGATAAGCAGAAGGCCATATGCAGCAGGTGTGGCAAGCACATTATACTGCCCTCTGACCTCCGGCATAAAGACAGGGCGGTTTGCCCAAGCTGTGCAGCGCAGGGCGAGGTTGTACACGGCTGGCGCAGACAGTTTACCAACGCAAAATATTATTTTACATATTACGAGCGCGCCTTATACGACAAGGAAGCGATTATTGCTCGGAGCTTTGCCGTATACCGCTGCGTAGACGCAAAGACGGGAACGATTGCAGAGGACATTGTACCGCACGAATATCATCTGTTGCGCAGAAGCGGCGTCGAGCATTGGAGTCACGAGAGTGATTATTTTGAATGTGACTGGTGGGGCAAGCGAAGGACCTTATACAACAAGGACAGTGTTATGAGAAATTCCGGATACGTCGTGCAGAACGGCCAGGAGCGGCTTGCGCTGTTGCTGGCGGATAGCTGGCTTAAATATAGCCAGCTTGATGCGTACATGAGGCTGACCAATGGCGGCGGTGACGCGCTCAAATATATAGAGCTCTATCATAAGCATCCGCAGCTCGAGTATCTTATGAAAATGGACCTGTGGAACATTATCGATGAGGGCCTGCGCAAACGCAGCTTTAATAATTTGTTTGACTGGCGTGGCCAGACTCCGCAAAAGCTGCTTGGCGTGCCGGTCAACAAAGACGATATACTGGCGCTATCGGCGCTGGCGACGGATATAGATACGCTTAAACTGAGCCTGTACCTTAGGAAAAACACAAGACTCAGCCTTGCGGAGCTCGCGCGCAAGCGCAAGGAGCTGGAAAGATTAAGCAACTATGATACCTGCGCACACTTTGAGTGCCTGAAAAAAGCAGGCATCAGCGTGGAGTCGGCCCTGAATTACATAAAAAAGCAGAACCAGGAGACGTCTCGCGGCTTGTACTACGTCTTGATAGACTGGTCAGATTATGTGCGCGATTGCCAAAAGCTAGAGCTAGACATGACCGATACGGCCGTAGCCAAACCTCGTGACCTGCAGCGTGCGCACCAAAATGTCGTTGCACAGCTTAAAATCAAAGCGGATGAGCTGCTCAACAAGCAGATTGCTAAGCTGCGAAAAAAACGTGAGCGTTATAATTTTTCCGACGGCGGATTGATGGCTAAGGTGGCTGCCAGCGCGGAGGAGCTTATAGCTGAGGGCGACGCTTTGCATCACTGCGTTGGCACCTATGCGGACAAGCATGCAAAAGGACAATGTACCATTGTCCTAATACGCAAGCAGTCTAAGCCAGACAAGCCGTATTACACAATGGAGCTGAGCCCCAGAGGCGTGATTGTGCAGGTGCGCGGAGACCATAACTGCGGCATGACAAAAGATGTTGAGGCCTTTATCAAAGCCTATAAAGAGTATTTAAGAAAACTTACCAAGAAGAGAGGAGCGAAAGCAGCATGAATGATATGCAGGTGACTCGCACGCCGGAGATGGTGGCGGCGGAAATCAATTTAATCAAGGACCAGACACGCAAGCTGGTCCTGAGCAACAGCATCCTTATCGGCAAGAAGCTGAAAGAAGTTAAAGAGATGCTGGAGCCTGGCCAGTTTGGCAAGTGGCTTGCTGAAGCTGTAGATTTTAGCCAGAGTACAGCTAATAACCTTATGCGTGTATATGATGAGTACGGCGCTGATCAGGGTGTATTGTTTGGCAGTGCTGCCAAAAGCGACGTGGTAGAAAAGCTGACCTACACGCAGGCAGTATTGCTTTTAGGTGTGCCGGCAGAACAGCGTGAGGATTTTATCGAGAAAGCGCATGTTGAGGATATCAGCACACGTGAGCTGCAGGCGGAAATCAAAAAGCTGAAGTTGGCCAAAGAAGCTGCCGAAGCCAAAGCGGAAGCTGACCATAAGCTGACCAGAAAGACCGAAGAGAAGTTGGCCAAGGTCAGCAGGCAGGCCGAAGAGCTCAGCATGCAGCTGGCTGGTGCTGCCGAAAGCAAGAAGATTGCCGAAGCCATGAGTACTCAGCGCGATGTCCTGGAGCATGAAGCTGAAGAGCTGCGGAAGAGCCTTTATAACAGAGAGCAGGAAACAGCTATCTTAGAAGAGCGCATCAAAGAGCTGGAAGAACAGCTTAAGAAGCCGGTGACAGTTGCCACAAAGACAGAGATTGTAGAAAAGATACCGGAGGCCGTGACGCAGGAGCTGGAAGAGCTTCGCAGTAAGCTGGCGGAAAGTGAAAATGATGCAGGCGCTCAGAAAGAGGCGCTGGAGCTCAAGGTGGAGATTTGGGCGGTGCTCAATGGCATCAATAAGCTGCTGGAGCATTTGGACAAAGTGCAGGATGGCAAGCGTGGCGCCGGTGTATGCAAAGCGCTGGCCAGTGCGTTAGCACAAAGCCAAAACCAGATTACCAAGCGCTTGGCAAAATTTGAGCAGGAGGGTTAGTCATGGAAGAAAGCTACGAGATAAATTATATTGCCGTCAAGGGTGGCAGTATAAAAATTCGTTACTCCGTCAGTCCTACGGGCGGCGTTCCTGAGGAGAACATTGTCAGCAGAAGCGATAAGCCGCATGAAGATTTTCGGAGAGTTTGGAGCAAATTGGCGAATATCGCGCGTCGTTTTCTCGAGATGCCTTTGGAAAATTCGGGCGGTGGACAACTGCAGGTTTGGGTTAGCAAAGTAAACTTTCCAGTGCATAAGGATTGTGGAGAGGGGATGCAGATTATCGTGCAGTTGAGCGGCTTTACAAATTGCACACAGGCCTTACAAGTGGTTACACATAAGTTTTACCGTCGTGCTGCGGAATACATCGACCTGCCTACAGGAGGTAAAATACCTTGCCAAGAGCTGTTGCCGGATGAAATCAAAACCATGAAGGAGCTGCAAAAGGAAGCGTTTGCATACGCCTACCACTGTAAGCGCGAGCAGCCAACGGTAGAAGAAGCGCAAAAAGCCTATGAGAGTGGAGCATATCCAGATGAAATCTGGAGAGATAAAGCATGAGGCGTAAATGTAACTTATGCGGGCAGAGAAACGGCAGTTGCAATCGTTATATATTGAAGAATGGCCAAGAAATAACGATTTGCCCGAGCTGCCTTGCATTTAGCGGTGACGAAACTGCCAAGATAGCGCGTCAGGCGCATAAAGAAGGCTTATTGGTGAAAGAAGCAGGCTGCAGAAAAAACAAAGGAGAACGACCATGAATAATAAGGAAACATCAATCAATAAGGTGGACGAATTAGTTAATCGTGCGCAGCTTGCCATCAATGACTGGCAGTGCAGCGGCGAGACCTATTACCTCAGACAAGCACAAGCCAACCTTGGTTCGGCACTGGAGCTGGCCAAATCGGCTCGCGCCGCTGCCATGGAGGCCGAAAAAGCAGAGGCTTACAGCGTGGACGACGATGACATGACGTTTACTCTGTACGATACACCGGAGGAGGCATTGAAATCTGCACGCGACGATTTGACGGCCGGCGAAATCGTGACTGTCATCCAATGGAGAAAGTCGAGCTGGCACCCTGAAATCAGCGTAGAAATGCTTCTCGGCGACTTTGAAGAGGAAGCGTGCGAAGATGGCGGCAGCGCGTCAGAATATTGGAGCGAACGCATTGAAAGCAAGGAAATGGCCAAGGCTCGCGCAGAGCTGGGACAGCGTCTTAACGCTGTCCTGAAAGACTGGATAGACGAGCATAAACTCGAGGCTGATTGGTACGAGCCGACAGGCATGAAGCTGAACTATCAATTCGACGGCAAAAAATTTAAACGCATCTAATTAATCAACCATCTGCCGCAGAGCGCAGGCCGTAGAGCTGCTGCCTCGCTCATATTTAACTAGCGGATTATATACAAGCATTGCAAATGGCGCAGACAAAAAGAAGAAGTATATCGCACGTATGCGGCCTGCGCTCTGCGGCGGAAAAAAGGAAGGACGTATAAGCAAGTGGATAATGTAGATGACTTTACCATTAATCTTGTTATAACTGTCATAGTGCTGCTGATTGGCCTGGCGCTGGTGTGCGGCGAAAATGATTAAGGCAGCTAAGGCTTTTGGTGGGGCGAAAGCATATGACATATCAATAGCATGCCCCTGCAGAGAATGTGACGTGCGTTCCCCAGGTTGCGGCAGAATATGCAGCGATTACAAAAAGTATAAATTTGTCCTGGCCATACTGAATGGGAAGCGTCAGGCGAAGGCAAAAGCAGCGGCTGAATGTCGCGAGATGCGCAATGAGCGCATCAGAGAATGGAAGCATAATAAATGTTGGCCAAAAGGCTAGCGTAAATAATAGATGATAAAGAATATATGAAGGAAGATGCTGCGGGGCGTTTCTGCCTCGCAGGTTTCTTCATTATATAATAGAAGTTTTTTTAAGGTCCGCAGAGGCCTTTGAGGCTTGTATGTAAGTAATAACAAAGCGACCATAAAAAATATCAGGGGGATAAATCAATGGCAATGAGAATGGGCATAAGAGAAAAAACATATTACTGCCAGGGAACCAGTGAAAGCAAAAAGCCTGATTACATTGAAATTGATTTATTTCCTTTCGTGGATGTCAAATACAAACCTTGCAGAAGTGGCAGACAGAAGGCAACAACTCCGAAGCAGAAAAACCTTAACGATAAAAAGGCACGCAGATATTTTAGACTGCTGGCTAAAAGCAATTTTGGCAGCAAAGACATACACCTGACTTTAAGCTATGATAATGACAACCTGCCTGATACACCGGAACAGGGAGAGAAGAGGCTGCGTAATTATATGCGCAGATTGAAAAGATTATATAAAGCTAATGGCAAGGAATTGAAATACATCTATGTTACCGAGGTTAGCAGCAAGGGAAGAGTGCATCATCATCTGCTGATTAATCGTGGCGTAGACCGTGATGCTATTGAAAAGGCATGGGGACACGGCTGGGCAAACAGCAAGCGCATTCAGGCAGAGCATGGAGGTATCGAAGCTCTGGTATGCTATCTGAGCAAAGATCCTAAAGGACGCAAGAGATACACTTCGTCCCGTAACCTTGTTAAACCGCTGGAATCTGTAAGCGATACCAAGACAAGTCGTAAGCAATTCCAGCAGCTGACTCTTTGGCCGGAAGACTGCGAAGACATGCAAAAACATTTTGAACAAAAGCATCCTGACTATCGCATCATCAGCGTGGAGAAATATTATAATGCTGTAACCTGCGAATGGTATATCAGAGCGAAGATGGAGCTTAGGGATGATTATAAGCGCAAGAAGGGAGCAAAGCGACGGAATGAATAAATTGAATTTAATATTGACCATACCGCCTAGCGTCAATCATTGCTATAAAAACTTCACGTGCATGGGACGCCGGAACCGTGTGCTTACGCCATTGGCAAGAGCCTGGAAGGAAGAGGCGTATTATATTGCTAATGCTTTGGCACATCGGGAAGGCTGGCGCGTGCCTAAACCGGAAGAAAAGATTGTGCTGGAAGTAGTTGCCTTCTGGCCAGACGGCAGGCGGCGCGATATGAACAATACGCATAAGCTACTTTGTGATGCCTTAGAGGGTGCAGTGTATCTTGATGACAAGATGGTGCTCGTGCGTGATATGGATTTTTCCGTTGACAGGAAGAGACCTAGGCTAGAGGTATGCGTATATGTGAAAGACGATTAAAAGGCAAAAATTAACCTCTAAGAATATAAAACCCTAGGAAAATACCCATAATAAATTTTTAAGTTTGCATGCAGATTATCAAAACCGGCAGGAGGGCAACGTATGACTAAAGAAGAACTAAAAGAAAAGCTGAAAGGCGCTATGTATGCTCAGCGCACATTGGAGGGAGAGCTGGATAAGCTGCAGGAGCTGCGCAACCTTGCGCAGAAGGTAACGCCTGCTTATAGCCAATCGCCTGGCGGCGGTAGTGGCAATGCCCAAAAGCTGGAAAATTCCGTAGCGAAAATAATTGAGCAGGAAAAGATTATTGCAGAGTGCTGCAATGAGCTGTGCGCCCAGCTGGCAGAAGTCCGGGCTTTAGTTGCGTTGCTGCCGATGGGACCAATGCGCCTTGTGATGCAAAGACGTTACCTGAACTACCAGAAGTGGGAACGTATAGCAGCAGAGCTTAACTATACATGGCAACATGTACATAAGCTTCATACCAAAGGTTTAAACAGTATTCTTGAAAGATGCGATAGAATGCGAGGGTGAATCGGTGCTATAATGTATAATAGCGAAAGCGTGAGAGAAAAGAATAGCGAGAGCCGTTGACCATTGGTCAGCGGCTTTTCTATTGTCCGCGTTTTGTGGACAGATGCCCTAGGTTCTTCCGGGAAAATAAAAAGCCTGCGGGTCGGCGAACTCCCGGAAATTGTCTAGCTGTGAATTAAAAAAATCACATTTCCTTCCGCAGGGCAAAATTCGGACATGCCCTAAAGGCGCAAAATTTTTTCTTGACTTCCACTAATACGCAAAAATTTTTCGTCGACAATTTCATAGTCTGTTAGGAAAGCAAAAAGCGGAAATTTAGCCTGGACAGCATTTCCGCTTTTGCCATTCTCGATTTCCGCACCGCCTAGGCTGCAAAATAGCCTAAAGCGGTGCATTTTATTAGCGGATTTGTATTGCCTACAGTGGACAAACAGCAAAGGAGGTGATGTTCATGGCGAAAAAAATAGTACCAAGAGGCTCCGGCGCGGAGCTTGCACGCCTGCTGGGCATCACTGACAGACGCGTACGCCAGCTGGCAGACGAAGAAATACTTACCCGAGAGCCTGAAGGTGATTACCTTCTCCCCGAGGTTATCGCTGAATACTATGCCTATAAATACAAAACTGATGAATCTGTTGACCTGATGAAAGAAAAAGCTCTGCATGAAAAGGCCAAAAGAGAGCTGGCGGAAATCCAGCTGGCTCAAAAGCGGCGCGAGATGCACGATGCTGCAGATGTAGAGGCTGTCCTGACGGAAATACTGGTCAACTTCCGCAATCAGATACGCGGCATCCCGTCGAAGATGGCGCCGCTGCTTTTTGGAAAGAGCAAGCCGGAGATTGAAGAGCTGCTGAGCATGGAGGTTGAAGGACGTTTGGAAGAAATCAGGGATTATACACCGACCATGTTTGATGCTGTTGATGAGAAGGAGGGCGATTAGCATGTGTGCTCAGAAAACGGTATTGCTTTTACGCCGCATTTTCAACAATGGCCTTAAGCTGGCACCTAAAACTACAGTCAGCGAATGGGCGGATACTTACCGCATGCTGCCGCAGGAATCAGCAGAACCGGGCAGATGGCGCACCGACAGAGCACCTTATCAGCGCAGCATCATGGATGCCTTCACGGATAAGGGCGTGCATCGTGTTGTCGTCAAGAGCTGCTCGCAGGTGGGAAAGTCCGATATCATGAACAATGTAATAGGCCGCTTTGCTCAGCTTGACCCCTGCACCATGATGATGATTCAGCCTACCTTGAGCGATGGCGAGGATTTTTCCAAGAGCCGTATCACACCCATGATTGAAGCTACCAAAAGCCTGAAAAGCATTTTCCGCGAAAACAAAAGCCGCAATACCAGCAACACTATCATGAGCAAGTATTTTACCGGTGGCAGGCTGATTATAGCAGGTGCGAACGCTCCAAGCGGCCTTGCTTCCAAGCCTATACGTATTTTGCTTTGCGACGAAGTGGACCGCTTCCCGGATAGTGCCGGCGTAGAGGGCGACCCTGTTGATTTGGCGGCGAAGAGAACTACCACCTACTTTAACAGGGTGATTGGACTGTTCAGCACTCCGACGATAAAAGGCACCAGTCGTATCGATGACGAGTATATGACCGGTACGCAAGAGGAATGGCAGCATCAGTGCCCAAACTGTGGCGAATTCCACCTTCTTACACATCGGCAGATGCTTGCTGACTTCGACAGCAGCGAGGAACATAACAAAAAGCATGTTGTCGTCAGATCAGTGAAATGGATTTGCCCTGATTGCGGCTTTGAATTTAGCGAGAACGACATGCGCAACGCCGCGCAGAAGTATGTAGCGCAAAACCCTGCAGCTTTTGCTACCGATACGCGCAGCTTCTTCGTGAACTGCTGGACAAGCCCCTGGATTAGCTGGAACGATGTCATGAAGGAATGGCTGGAGGCAGAAGGCGACCCGGAGCGTGAGAAGGTAATATACAATACCCGCTTCGGTGAATCTTATGAGCGTAAAGGCAATTTTGAGAGTGAGGATATCTTTATTAAGCGGCGTGAGGATTATGGCGCTGAGCTGCCGCAGGGTGTTCTTCTACTGACGGCGGCGGTGGATACGCAGGATAATCGCCTGGAATATGAGGTTGCCGGCTGGGGGCATGGTGAAGAACGCTGGGGCATACGTAAAGGCGTTATCCTGGGCGTTCCCGACACTCCCGAGGTGTGGGAGCAATTAGACCGCGTCCTGGACAAAACCTATAAATTTGCCAATGGGCGAGGGCTGAAAATCGCCAGAACCTTTATAGACTGCGGCGGTCACTATACTGATTACGTATATGCCTACTGCTTTAAGAATCGTTTCCGTCAGCGCTTTGCTATCAAAGGCTCAAACATGGCCAACGAAGACCTTGTTGCCAAGATTGGCAAAAAGCAAATGCGTAACAGCTCCATTCCTTTGGTGTTCATCGGCACAGATACGGGCAAGCAGCAAATTATGGACCGTCTTAGCATTGAGGTCCAGGGAGCTAAATACATGCATTTTCCTCTAGACGATAAGCGTCGGATGAAAAAATTCGTTGAAGCGCTGCAAAGTCTGGTAAAAACTGACGCTAAGAGCCTGAGCAGTGATGCTGTCATAGAATCTTATGCCAATCGTGGCTATGATCGCATTTATTTTCGCGGTCTGATTTCCGAGGAGCTGGTGCCGCGTAAGAAAAACGGCGTAGTTGTTTTTCAGTGGACGAACATAGCCAAGGATAAGCGCAATGAGCCGCTGGACCTTGCTGTGTATAATCTTGCCTGCATGCGCAGTATTGCACCTAACTTTGAAAAGCTGGATGCTATGCTGGCGCAGGGCAGCAATGGCGAGGCAGGCGGGGCGACGGCTCCTGCACCTGCTGCCAAGCCACAGAAACGCTATGGCTGCATTAAACGAGGAAGGAGAACAGAATGAGCAATGCATTGAACGAACGCTATCGCCAGTACCTGAAGGCGGAGCAGGCTATTCTGGCCACCGGTCAGAGCTACCGCATTGGCAATAGGCTGCTGACGCGCGCTGACCTTAGCGCCATTCAGGCTGAAATAAATCGCCTGCGAGCCATGGGCGCTACTGAAGAAGATAATGCGCCTGCATCTGAGGGATATAGGCGTGCCAAAAGAGTGCTTTTCCGTGATTAGCGCTTAAATCAAACAGGAGGCTACGAAATGAGTAAGAAACGAACACCCTACAATCGTAAGGCCAGACATCCTACTGGCCAAACCTTAACACAAGAGCGGCCCACTGGCATCACCCTCAGGCCTGTATTAAACACAGGCTACAGCAACGGTGGTGCCAGTGCCGAAAAACAAGCTATGCGTGGTTATTGGCCGATAAGGTCCAGCCCGAAAAGTGATGTTGACGTAAATCTGAACATCCTGCGCAATCGTAGTGCTGATATGGCCATTAACAGCCCTGTTGGCGCTGCTGCCATCAATCGCTACAGGACGCATGTTGTTGGCGCTGGCCTCGTGCCTTCACCATGTCCTGATTATCGCTTGTTGGGCATGAACCCGGAGGAAGCTGCTGAATGGCGCAGACACACTAAGGCAGAGTTTAATTTGTGGGCGCAGAGCGTAGAGTGTGACCTGTATCGCAAACACAACTTTTACGATATGCAGGATATTGCTTTTATATCGTCTATTGTGGACGGAGATGCCTGGGCGGCGATTAAATATCGTAAGGCCTTAGGCGATAATCCTTATACCACCAAGATACAGCTTTTTGAAGCAAGCCGTGTCTGCAATCCTAATACCTATAGTCTTATTGGTGCGCTTAATGAGGTGGAGGTTCGTAACCCCAAGAATGGCAACAGGATTATCAATGGCGTTGAAATAAATACGGATGGTGCCGTTGTAGCCTATTGGGTTGCTGACCGGGTACCTTATGACCCGACGGAAAGCAGGAGCATAAAATGGGTGCGCGTAGAAGCCTTCGGACGCAAAACAGGCGCGCCTAATATCCTGCAAATCAGCCATGAGGAAAGACCGGAGCAGTACCGCGGCGTGCCGATTCTGGCACCGGCCATTGAAGAATTGAAGCAGATGCACCGTTATAGCACAGCGGAGCTTACTGCTGCAATCATCAAAAGCTATTTTACTCTGTTCTTCAAAACGCAGGACGCAGGTGAAGGCTTTCCCAACACTTTGCCGGAGGCCTTTGGCGAGAATGAAAAGGTTGCTTTTGACCAGTATACCTTTGAGCTGGGTGCAGGCACGATGAACGAGCTGCCGCCTGGCTATGAAGTACAGACTGTCGATGCAAATCGCAGCTTGTCCACCTTTGAGGCCTTCGTCAATGCGCTGATTGCTCAGGTGGGCGCGGCGCTGGAAATTCCTTCAGAAGTGCTTTTGTCGCGCTTCCAAAGCTCGTACAGTGCTGCACGCGGTGCCTTGCTGCAGTTTCAGGCGGTTGCCAAGAAGCGGCGCATTTGGTTCGCAAGGGATTTTTGCCAGCCGGTGTATGAACGCTGGCTGGCTGAGGCGGTAGCTATTGGACGCATTCAAGCGCCTGGCTATTTTAGTGACCCGCTGCTGCGTAAGGCGTGGAGCCGCGCGTCCTGGTACGGTCCGACTATGGGCATGCTTGACCCGGTGAAAGAGGTTCAGGCAGCCAAGCTGCGTGTTGATTACGGCTTCAGCACCGGTGAACAGGAATCTGCTGAAATCACCGGCACGGAATACGAGGAAAACATTGCACAGCTGCAAGCTGAACATAAGCATTGGCAAGGCAATGGCCTCAATTATCCGCTTCATCAGAATGTAAAGACTGAGGAAGGAGGTGAAAACGATGGTGAAAAATAAACCATTTTGGGAGATTATCAACAAAGCATCCGAAAACACTGCTGAAATCCGTATTTATGGCGATATCGTCAGCGAAAAGCCTTGGTATGACAGCAGCGGCGATGTTTGCCCTATAGGCTTTGCTGATGCGTTGGCTAAGCTGGAAGGCAAGCCGGTCTGCATCCGTATCAACAGCAACGGCGGCAATGTTTTCGCTGCACACGCCATTGCCAGCCAGATTAAATCTTACTCCGGTGATACCACTGTAATGATTGATGGTTTGGCGGCCAGTGCTGCAACAATCATCGCTATGGCCGGCAAAAAAATCCTTATGCCGGTCAATGCTATGATGATGATTCATGACCCTATGGTCTGCCTTGAAGAGCCTGCCAACGCTGAACAGTTGGGTAAGCTTATTGAAATGCTCAAGCCTGTCAAAGCTAGTATTGTGGCTGCCTATAAGGAGCGCTGCAAGCTCAGTGAAAAGGAATTGGAGACCATGATGAAAAACAGCACCTGGCTTACTGCTGAGGAGTGCCTTGCTAATGGCTTCTGTGACCAGATTCAAGGTGAGGTTGAACCTGTTCTTGACGGCAACGTGCTTGTGGTCAACCATGTGCGGCATCAGCTGAGCAAGGGAGATGCTGACTTAATTAAAAACAAAATCCGCAAAAAGGAGGACAAAACGATGAATGAAAATCTTGTGAACGCCGTAAACACTATTTTGAGTGCTATCGGCATCAAAGCAGGGGACCAGACTAACAGTGCTGCTCCTGCAAATCAAACCATCGCTCCGGCTAATGAGGAGCAAATCCGCAATGAGGAAAGAAGCCGTCTGGCTGCACTCAATGCTTTGGATGATGGCAGTGCTGGTGTTAAGGCCGTAATCAATATGGCCATCAAAGACGGAAAGACTGCTGATGAAATCAAAGAAACTATTGGTGCTATTAAGGGTGCTCAGCCTGCAGCTCAGACTTCTGCAGCTCAAAGCTTTATGAATGATTTGATTGACGACCAGATTAAATCTGGCTCCGGTAATGTAACCGGTCAGCCTGCTAATGGCCTGACTGAGGCAGAGGAAGATGCCCTGCGCACCGAAAACATGGCTAAAACTCTGCAGAATATGTATGGAGGTAATAAATAATGGCATATGTAACCAGTGAAAAAAGCAATGTGGACCAGCTTATTGGCGGTACCGCTGTGGCTGCTCTTACCAAAAACATTACCCTTAAAGGCCTGAGCGCTGAAAAGGCGCTTAAACGAGGTGCTGTGCTGGCTGTCAGTGAAGGCAAATACCAGATTGTTGATGCTGCATCCGCAACTCCGGCGCTGAAGGTAGCAAATGCTGTGCTGGCCGAAGATGTTGTCGTTGGCACCGGCGATGTAGTTGCTACTGTTTATATTCGCGGCATTTTCAATGCAGAGGAAATGTCTGTTGGCGCTGAATCTGATTCTGTGCAGGCACACGAGGAAGAGCTGCGTGCTGTTGGCATCTACCTGACTCATCTGCAATAAGGAGGAATAAACTATGGCATTTGATATCAATTCTACCCGTTCTTTGCTGGGCGTAATCAATCGTGCATATCCGCCCAACCCTTTGTTAGTAAATACCTTTTTCCCGAACGCTATTACCTATAGCTCTGAATATCTGGATGTGGATTTCAAAAAAGGCGGTCGCTCCATGGCACCATTTGTTGTTCCTGGCTCTCAAGGTGTTAATATGCAGCGTGATGGCTTTGAAACCAAATCCTACAAGGCACCGCTGATGAAGCCTAAGCGTGTATTGACTGCTGAGCAGCTGCAAAAGCGCCTAGCAGGCGAAAGCGTGTACAGCGGTCGCACTCCCCAACAGCGAGCTGAAGAATATCGCGCTGAGGATATCAAGGAATTGACCGATATGTGCACCCGCACCGAGGAATATATGGCTGCAAAGCTGCTGATTGATGGCAGCTACACCATTAACGGTTATGCTGATGATGGCAAAACCCAAAAGATTGACACCATCTCTTTTAACTTTACTCAAAAGCAAACCTTGTCCGGTACTGATACCTGGGATAATGATACCTCTGATGCTTACGGCAACCTGCAGGAGGCTTCCAAAACTATCCGCCGCAATGCTGGCCTGACTCCGACTATCATGATGTGCTCCGAGGCTACCAGCAACCTGCTGTTGAACAACAAGAGCATTTATGACAAGCTGCTGATTCCGTCCCGCGACAATGCGGCGCTGATGTCCTTCGCACCTAAGATTCAAAGCCCTGAGGTTATGCGCTTTGGCCTGCTGGGTGCCTTAGGCCTGGAGATGTACACCTATGAGGGTGGTTACATCAACAACGAAGGTGTATTTACTCCGTACCTGCCTGATGATTACGTTATTATCGGCGTTGCCGGTCGTGGCAAGCGCTTGTATGGCGCCGTTACCCAGATGGAGGACGATAAGCAGTTCCACACCTATGAAGGCCGTTATGTGCCTAAGGTTACCATGAACATCGAGAATGACTACTGCTCTATTGCTATGCAGAGCCGTTGCCTTGTTGTTCCTGAATCTGTGGATGACTGGTATGTTATCAAGGTTAAATAAGGAGGCAGCTTATGTATATCCTCGTTAAGAAATTCTCTCTGCGTCATAATAACGTAGTTTATGCAGCGGGCAGTGTTGTTGAGCTGCCTGACGACGTTGCTCAAAAGCTGTATGATGATGCTCCGGAAGAGTTTGAAATCATTGGCGAGCCTGAGGCAGAAAAGGCTGATCTGGAAGATGTTGAAATCATTAGCAAAACTGAGGCTGAAAAGCCTGCTTCTGGCAAAAAGAGTAAAAAGCAGCCTGCTTCTAAATCTATCTCTAAAGAGCCTGCTGGCGATGATGAAGACGCGCTGCCGGCGGTAGATGAAGCCGCTACCGTACAATGAAAGCGCTGAGCTTTAAAGAGCAGATAGCCGCAGACAATGCGGCTGTCTTTCTCAATGAGATGGAGTTCGCGGAGCTGCATGATCTGAACGGTACGGAATGCAAGGCGATTGTGCAGGATATCTCCGTGGCGCAGTCGCTTTCTATCCAAGCCGGCAAGGATGACTATTATCCCGGCCTTTATGGCAGTCAGCTGCAGGTTAACTGCCTGAAGGCTGATTTGCCAGAGGTGCCGGTGTTTGGCATGCGATTTTATCTGGATGAAAAAATGTATGAGGTTGAAAGCGTTAGCGACGATATGGGTATACTGACTATTCAGCTGGTGGCGAATGACCGGTGATTAGTATTGATGCAAAAAATCTGGAATACGCACAGCAGAGGTTGGGCGGTGCTCCGAAGCAAATAGAACAAGCGGCGGCTAACGCTATCAACTACACGATTACAAAGATAAAAACGCAGACATCTAAATCTATCCGCAAAAATTATCTGGTAAGCGCCAAGAATATTAAAGGGGCGCTTGATGTTAAGCGTGCGTCACGTTCTAACTTGCGTGGCGTTCTTGCTTCTCGTGGCAGCCCATTGCTTTTGACAGCATTTAAGGTAAGTGTTAATAAGCGCGGGCCAATAAAGGCGAAAGTACGCAAGCAAACCCGCGTTAAGGTTGTGCCTGGCTTATTTCTTGGTGTATCGCGCAAAGGTTACACTGGTGCAATGCAGCGCGCTCAACGCAAAGCACGCTATCCTTTGCGCATTCCTTATGGTCCTAGCGTACCGCAAATGTTTGGCTCTGAAAATGTTATTGGTGAGCTTACTCCTTTGGCAGAAGCTACACTGAATAAGCGGTTTTTACATGAAGTAGAATATCGTTTCGGTAAAATATTGACGAAAGCACTCGGTTAGCGAAAACTACGCTTAATGAGCGTTTTTGCATAAAGTAAGGAGTTTTTATGACCACAGTTGAATTAATGGATAACCTGGCTGAGTTTTTGCGCCCTGCAGTTACTGACTACAGCACGCAGCAGCCCTCTGGCCAGCGTGAAATTAAAGTGTATGCAGGCTTTCCGCCGGCACGCATGAATGCTGATGAGCAGGCATCGTTTATATATGCTCTTGTCACCGGGGCGCAGGATACTGCAGACGGTGATATGAGCACCGCGACGGTAGAAATTGGCTTCAGCATCTATGATAACAGCGATGCTGATGACTGGCGCAGTCTCTATAATCTTATGGAGCACGTGCGCCAGCATCTTCTGAAGCATCGTCTGGTAGCGCATAGGCACCGCCTGCAGCTGCCGCTGAAGCTGGAAGTTCCGGAAGCACAGCCCGCACCACAATGGCAAGGTAAAATTACGGCAACTTATACTATCGGTCAACCATATGAGGAGGACATTTATTATGGCGATTAAAAATCAAAAATCAGCAAGCGAAAAGCTGATTTATGTAGGCCCGAACCTGAGCCGTGGCAGATTACTGCAATATCAGGTTTTTATTGGCGGTTTGCCGACGCATCTTGATGAAGAATTTGCGGCAATGCCTGCACTGAAGCGTTTATTTGTGCCTGTGGCAGAGCTGAATGCGGCGATGGCGCAGACCAAACAGCCCGGTACGCCGCTCCACAAATACTACAAAGAAGCATTGGAGGTGTAAGCAATGGCATATAAACATGGCGTCTATACACAGGAAGTGCCTACCAGTATTGTACCGGCGGTAAATAGTACTGCTGGCCTGCCTGTAGTGTTCGGCACTGCTCCTGTTCATTTGGCGAGTGACCGCGCACCAATCAATAAGCCTGTTCTGTGCTATAGCTATGCAGAGGCTGTGAAACAGTTTGGCTTTAGCAAAGACTTTGCAAAATATACTCTGTGCGAGGTTATGTACAGCCAGTTTGCGCTGTATAATCGCGCTCCGGTTGTTTTCGTAAACGTGCTGGACCCGAAGACGCATAAAAAGACTGTATCCGACAAGGAAGTGACGCTGATTGATAAGGTTGGCAAGCTTGAGGCGGCGGTGCTGCTGGAAACCTTGAAGGTAAAAAAGGCCAGTGCAGGCCAGCCGTTAAGCGTGGGCACGGATTATGAAGCAGCTTATGATGATGACGGCGTTCTGGTTATTACGGCGCTGGAGGGCGGCGAAGTAGAAAGTGCGGCGTCCCTGTCCCTTGATTATGATGAGCTTGATGCAACTATGGTAGATGCTGATGATATTATCGGCGGCGTTAGCGTGAGCGATGGCAGTGTAAAAGGGTTGGAGGTACTTAATAAAGTATTCCCCGCAGTAAACCTTGTGCCCGGTATCGTGCTTGCGCCTGGCTGGAGTGAGAACCCGACTGTAGCTGCGGTTATGAAAGCTAAAGCCGGCAACATCAACAGCCATTTCAAGGCGATTACGCTCAATGACGTACCGACCGAAACAGTAAAAAAATATACTGATGTCAAGGCGTGGATGAACCAGAACAGCTATAACGATACTTCTCAAGTAGTCTGCTGGCCGCTGGTGAAGCTTGGCGATACTGTTTATCATATGTCCACGCATGTGCTTGGAGTTATGGCGCAGGTTGACAGCGCTAACGATGATATCCCTTACGAATCTCCGTCCAACAAAAGCATGCAGATTAACGGCTGCTGCCTGAAGGATGGCACCGAGGTGCAGCTGGGACCGGATGAGGGCGAATACCTGAACGGTCAGGGCATAGTAACGGCGCTGAATTTTATCGGTGGCTGGAAATGCTGGGGCAACCGAACTGCCTGCTATCCGTCTAACACTGATCCGAAGGATGCTTTTATCTGCATTCGCAGAATGTTCAACTGGCATGCGCAGACCTTCATTCAGACTTATTGGGCTAAGGTGGATAAGCCAATCAACAAGCGTCTGATTCAGACTATTATTGATAGCGAGAATATGCGCTTAAATGGTTTGACCGGACAAGGCGTTATTCTGGGCGGCCGCATTGAGTTCCGCGAGAATGAAAATCCAACGACTAACCTCATGGACGGCATCATTAAATTCCACACCTACCTTACGCCGCCTGCTCCGGCGCGTGAAATCGAAAACGTGCTTGAATATGATCCAGCGTATTTTGAAACGCTGTTCAGCTAATTGGGAGGTGAGATAGATGGCAAATGTACCTGAGAAACTGATTAATTTTAAAGTTTACCAAGATGGTAACGATTTGGTGGGTGTTGCTGACGTGCAGCTTCCATCTTTAGATGCTATGACCGAAACCGTTAAAGGTGCAGGTATTGCAGGCGAGTTTGACAGTCCGGTGCTGGGGCACTTCGGCAGTATGGAAACCGTGCTGAACTGGCGCACTCTGGAGAAGCGTAATATAAGGCTGGCAATGCAGACCGGTGTAAACCTTGACCTGCGTGGGGCGCAGCAGATTTATGACAGCGCTAGTGGCAAGTATAAGGTTGGCAACGTAAAATGCGTTGTGCGCGGCGTACCGAAGAAAACGGAGCTGGGCAAGCTGGATGTTGGTGCGACTACGGGCACTGCTAACACCATTGAAACCGCTTACATGAAAGTCACTATTGATGGCGAAACAGTTCTGGAACTGGATAAGTTTAATTATATCTGTAATATTGGCGGTGTTGACTATATGGCTGATGTCCGCGAGGCCTTAGGCATGGTGTAAAACAAAAAAGCCTCCAGTTGCATGCTGGGGGCTAAATTATAAAAGTTTGGAGGAATAAAAGATGCAAGTAGTTAAATTGAATAATCCGATCATGGTCAATGGGAATGAAGTCAAGGAAGTTCAATTGGATTTCGAAGCTATCCGCGGTAAAGACTTAATTGCAGCTGAAAAGGAAGTGCGCAAAATGGGCGACACAACTCCGGCTGTGTTTCTGTCCATGGATTTTCAGGCTTTAGTAGCAGCAAAACTGATTGGCGTACCTGTAGAGGATATTTTGGATATGCCTTCGACTGATTTTAAGAATCTGGTGCTGCCTGTGGCAAATTTTTTGCTGGGCTAGGAGTTGAAAACTCTAAGCCCATCAAAGAGTTAGCCGTAAGCTTGGCAATGGCGACATTTACGTCTGTCGAATTTTATTTAGACCTAGGCTTATTTGAGGCTTTGGAGATTGCGAGAATTGTAAATAAAAAGTCCGCTCAGGCGTGAGCGGACAAAAGGGAAAATATAAATTATTAGTTGTCTTTAAAAATATCCTCGTATGTTTCATACGGGAATTGTGTAGTTACAAAAGGAAATATTAGAACTGCGCCGAAGCCAATGAAAGCAGCAATAATGTCAATCACAGTAATCAGCATCCTGTTTATCAACTCTGCGATAATATGTAGACGTTGAGCCATCTGGATTGACTCGGGTGAATTTTTTTAATTTAGGAATGCTTTTCTTGTAATTAATATGCATTTCTATCATTGCACGTATTGCAATGAAAATCAGTAATAATATTCCTGATACTATACCGAAGAAATAAATCATAAAAATCACCTCTAAGTACATTATATACTTTTGGCGAAAGGAGTTCAAGGACGATGAAAGAATTCACATTTGGCTTTAAGTTGGCCGCAGTATTGGGCAGTAGTTTTTCTGCATCATTTCAGCAGGCTCAAAGAAATATCTCCAATACACAAAAAGAATTAAAGAATTATCAAGCAGCTTGGAAGGGTGTATACCAAGCTCAAAAACAAGGCATACTTTCAGCAGAATCAACTGCAAATGCATATGAAAGATTATCGGGCAAGTTTCAAAAACTTCCAGCATTACAAGAAAAATATGCTAAGTTGGCAACTAGCTCCATTCAATCTTGGGCACATTTTGATTTAGCTAAAATATGGATAAATTCGTTAGTTCAAATATCTGATAAAGCAATTGCCTTTGAAAGCTCTATGGCTGACGTAAAAAAGGTTGTTGATTTTAAAACTCCACAACAGTTCAAACAAATGAGTAAAGATGTGTTGGAACTATCAACAAGAATTCCAATGGCTGTTGATGGACTGGCTAATATAGTTGCAGCAGGGGGACAGTCAGGAATAGCTCGTGAGGATTTATTAAAGTTTGCTGAAGCCGCTGCTAAGATGGGTGTAGCTTTCGATATTACTGCTGATCAGGCCGGTGATATGATGGCCAAATGGCGTACAGCTTTTAAAATGAATCAGGATGAGGTTATTACTCTGGCTGATAAGATTAACTATCTAGGCAATACTACAGCTGCGTCTGCCCCGTTAATATCTGATGTAGTTACTCGTATTGGTCCATTAGGAAGTATTAGCGGTGTAGCGTCAAGCGAAATAGCTGCTTTAGGTGCAAGCATGGTTGGCTCAGGTATCCAAAGTGAGGTTGCTGCAACTGGTATTAAGAATTTAATTCTAGCTATGGTTAGCGGAGAAAGCGCTACCAAGTCGCAGGCTAACGCTTTTGCACAGATTGGATTAAACGCTACTGATATGGCTTCCGCTATGCAAAATGATGCTAGAGGTGCAATATTAACTGTATTAAAGGCTATCGAGCAATTAGCACCAGAAAAAAGAACGGCGGTAATGGCGGACCTATTTGGAAAGGAAAGTCTTAGTGCAATTGGACCTTTACTTTCAAACCTTAGTGGGCTCGAGTCTAATTTTGCTAAAGTAGGCGACAGTACAAAGTATGCTGGTAGCATGGAAAATGAGTTTTCTGCAAGAAGTCAAACGACTGCAAATAGTATGCAGCTTATGAAAAATCGTATAGATAAAGCACAAATCCAAATGACGTCAGGATTATTACCAGTGATAGCTGTGGGAAGTGAATATTTAGGTAAATTTGCGACAACCATAGGAGATGTTACTGAAAAATATCCTGGATTAACAGGAGGGGTTATAGCTTTAGGCTTAGGCTTGGGTGGAATGTACATTACGGTTAGCCTTGCTACCGCGGCTTTCAATACGGCTGAAGCCGCTATAGCTGGGTATGAATTAATTACTAAATCAGCAAAGAATTCTACTATGCTTTACAATGCTCAGGCAAAAGGCATGGCGTTTTTCTCTAAGCTGGCCGCAGGTGCCCAATGGCTTTTGAATGCATCGCTGTGGGGCTGTCCTGTTCTAGTAATAGCTGGAGCTTTTGCGGCGGCCGGATATATTATTTACAAAGACTGGGATAAAATAAAACAATTTTTTGTCAAACTATGGGACAGCCCAACAGCTAGGACGCTTATGTTTATCACAGGTCCGGTTGGGTGGGTAATTGCTGCCGGAACTGCGCTTATTGCGAACTGGGATACAGTTAAGCAGTGGTTTATAACATTGTGGGATAATCCTGCTTTAGCATTACAGCAGTTTGTTGATGGTATCAAAGCTAAATTTACTGATGCGTTTTCTTGGGTACAGGAAAAATGGCAGGCAATAAGTGATTTTATCTCCAAGCCAATCTTCGGCAAGGTAAATATAACGGCGCAAGGAAGCGGTGGCAACGACGTTGCACATAATGCTTCCGGCGGCATCTATGGCAAGGGTGCCTTCCTGACAACCTTTGCGGAGAACAGCGGCGAGTCTGCCATCCCTCATACTCCAAATGCGCGTAATATCGGACTGCTGGCAGAAACAAACCGCATTATGGGCAATCCGTTGGGCGGCGGTGGCAGTGTTACGGCTACCTTCGCACCAAACATTACAATTCAGGGCGGAGGAGATGAAGGTAAAATCCGCGAAGTGCTGGAGATGGAGATGGCAAAGTTTAAGAAGATGCTGCAGGACTTGCAGAACCAGCAGAGGAGGGTAAGCTATGCGTAAGACTTACACAACCACCCAGGGCGACATGTGGGATTTAATTGCCAAGCGCTTGTATAATGACGAAGCATCACTAAACGTCCTGCTGGAATCAAATCAGCAATACGCTGACATTGTTGTTTTCCCGGCAGGAATTGTGTTGGAAGTGCCGGAGTATACTGCACCGGTAACATCTATGCTGCCACCATGGAGGCGTTAAAATGTTTAAGATGAATGCAAGGCGATGCCTGGTAATCATTAAATATAATGATAAAGATATCAGCACGGACCTGCAGCAATATCTGAAGAATGTAAGCTACACTGATAACATGTCTGGCGAAGCAGATGATCTGCAGCTTACGCTGGAGGATAAAGCTGGTTTGTGGCAATCAGCATGGATGCCGGAAAAGGGCGCGACGCTGGACGTTAGCGTAAAGCTGATTAACTGGCAAGGAATTGGTGAACAGGTTGTACGTTTTGGCTTGTTTGAGATTGATGAAATTACTAGCAGCGGAATGCCTAGCGAAGTGCAAATCAAGGCTGTGAGCGTGCCGGATAACAACAATCTTCGTGGCGCAGAGCGTACACGCAGCTGGGAGAAGGCCGAATTGAAACGCATTGCTAATGATATTGCAACGGAGGCAGGCTTGACGTTGTATTACGATGTCAAAGAATATAATCCGGTTATAGATAGGGCAGAGCAGACGGAACAGTCTGACCTGTCCTTTTTATATAAGCTGTGTGCTGATCATGGTCTGGCACTCAAAATCTGCGATAAGCAAGTGGTAATTTTTGACGAAGCAGATTATGAAGCGGCGGAAGCTGTGGCGCTGGTGCCAAAGACCAAGGCTATATATTCTGCCGGTAGCCTCAGGGTGCTGGATATGTTGAAAAGCTACAGCTTGCGCAGCAAAGTACGCGATGTGTATAAGTCCTGCCACGTTAAGTACCAGGACAGCAGCACGAAGCAAAAAATTGAGGCGACATTTGCTGCTCCTGATAAAAAGATAGGCAAAATGTTGGAAGTCAATGAGCAGGTTACAAGCATCGCCGATGCAGAGCGTCTCGCAAAAAAGAAGCTTCGGGAAAAGAACAGCGATGAGGTTACCGGAAGCTTCAGCTTTTTAGGTGATCCGGAGCTGGCAGCTGCTGTGAATATCCAGCTTAGCGGTTTTGGTGCTTTTGATGGCAAGTATATTATTACAAAGGCACAGCATGATATTAGCAGTGGTTATACAACAAATATTGATGTGAGGAGATGTTTAGATGGATATTAACCAAATAAAAAACTTGATTCGCATTGGTACAGTATCGGCGGTCAATGGCGTATCGTGCAGCGCACGCGTGGCGTTTGAGGATAAGGACAATATGGTGAGTGCTGAACTGCCAATTATAACTATAGGCAGCCGGCAGACGAAAGCCTATTGGCTGCCTGAGGTTGGCACCCAAGTGCTGTGTATCTTCCAACCGAATGCAAGTGGCAGTGGCATCAGCAAAGGCTTTGTTATAGGAGCTTTTTACAGCACGCAGGATGCTCCGGTGGAAAATAATGCTGATGTGCGCAGTATTACGTTTGCCGATGGGAGCTTTATCAGGTATCAAAACGGGAATATCGAGATTAATGCGAATGGGAAGTTAGTGCTTAGGGGGGCAACGGTGGAGATAAATTAGAACGAAAATAGGTTTATATAATAAAAGCACAGTAAATTTAAAAAGTGAATTTTTCAGTAAGCATAGAGGAAAAAACTGTACAAGTGTCGAATAAAATGTTATAATCGTACTATATAAAATCAAGAATACACGCAAACGAATGTGCGATTCTCTTTTTGCCATAGCTCAAATGTTATACTTAAGAATAAAGAATGGAAGGAGTGAGCGCTATGTATGATGCTTTAACTATAGCTATGTACATTATCAATAAGTGCTTTGAAGAAGGTGCACCTGTTACTAATTTGCGCTTGCAAAAACTTCTGTACTTTATTCAAGGGATGTCTTATGTAATTGGAGGTAGAGCACTAATTCGAGAAGATTTTTATGCTTGGCAATATGGTCCTGTTATACCAAAGGTTTATTTTGAATATAATGGATATATTGGTAACCCGATAAGAATAAAATATAACATTGACGTTATTGATGACGATGATGTTAAAATTATTGATTATGTTATCGATAGATTAAAACAATATCGCGATAGTATTTTAGTTGATTTGTCTCATGAAGAAGACGGTCCATGGTATAGACATAGATTTGATAGATCTATTATAAAAAAAGATGAGATAGAAAAGTATTTTATGGAGCTTCAGAATGGAAATAGATGAATCTAGTAAAACAATAGAATCCACTACACCAAACATGCGGAACATATTCTCTAATCCGCAATTAAATAGTACAACAGAAAGAAGTGCTTCGACAGAAAAACCAAAAACTGATAGTTCTCAGGACAAAATAACTGCTTTTTTAGAATTTTTAAATGCAGATTTTAGAACTAAGGAACAGATACAAGAATATTTAGATGTGAATATTAAGTGTTTGTATGAAAACAGCAACTTTAGACATTCTTATTTCAATATTTCTGCATATCTTCAAGCTCATAGACCTGAAATCAAAGGCGAAAAGCTACAAGAAAAAGAGCCTATAAATGAAAATTTAAGAATACTAAAAGATGAAATAATTATCGAAGAACAGTATTCTATGATAAAAAGAAAACTTTTCAAATTTATAGATCATTGCAATTTGGAGCTTAGTAGACTTGCATATTTTGAGACTGTTTATTGGAAGAGTGAATCTGCTAGAAATGAATTTAGTAAAATTAAGGATGATTATGAGCAGCTTAATAAAAAACGCGAAGATATTGATAAAAGTATGTCTGAATTAAAGCAAGAATTGTCGTCATCAAAATCAGAGTATATAACAATATTAGGTATTTTTGCAGCGATTATGTTGGCTGGATTAGGTAGCTTTGCTGCTTTAGGTGGAGCTTTGACTAATATAAATAGCATTTCTATGTATAAGTTTTTTGCTTGTACTGCTTTTATTGGACTAATACTTTTTAATGTTGTAACTGCTTTGATATATATGATCACAAGGATTATTGGCAGAAATATTTATACCACTTGCACGGATTTGCATGATGGAGATTGTGTAAACGGTTCGTGTGATAAGGTATGCAATCCTATTTCAAGAATACGAAAACGTTTACCCTATATATATTGGTTTAATGTTATTGATATTGCGGTTATTGTTTGCAGTTTGGCTACTGAATACTTGGTCTTAAAGTATTCGGTTACAGATTGGATAATAATTTTCTTAGCTTTTATAATTGTAGGAAATGCTATTGCATTTGGACTAAAAAATATTATTGAAAGAAGTTAATACTATCATTGGCTATCGCAAGCCGCTTACAGAAGTAGGCGGCTTTTTCTATACCCAAAATCAGGCGAAAGGAGGTGATTACCATGCCAAAAGCAACAAGGTTAGGTGACAACGACACCGGTCACGATGCCTGCCCACCTACAGCGCTTGTTACAGCAAGTGCTAATGTCATCATTAATGGCAAAGGCGCTGGCCGCGTTGGTGACAGCTACGCTCCGCATGGGTGTGTAGCGCATCCGACGCACAGCGGCGTTATCGCCAGCGGGAGTGCCAGTGTTTATATCAACGGCAAGGCTGCTGGCAGAATAGGGGACAGCGTAAGCTGTGGTGGGAGTGTGGCGGTGGGGAGCAGCAATGTAATGATTGGAGGTTGATATTATGCTTGTGGGTTTCATGGCTGACATACCATTTATAGTGTCCAGCCGCTTTATCCGTACATTCGATGATTATGGTCGTGGCAGCGCAGGGCGCTGGGCTCAGCATGATATTATCGGCGATAAGCCGGTGCTTGAGTTTATCGGTCCAGACGTAGAGAAGATTAGTTTTTCCATGCAGCTGCGTGCTGATCAGGGCATTAACCCGGCTAAGGAGCTTGAAAAACTACGGAAGATGCGCGATACAGGTAAATATTTTCCTTTGGTTATCGGTGGTAAATTAATTACAGATAACATGTGGGTGATTGAAAGCCTGGATGAAAGTATTTCCTTCTGGGGCAAGCTTGGCAGCATTATGAGTGCTAAAGTAAGCGTAACGCTGAAAGAATATGCAGGAGGGCTGAAAGTATTATGATTTACGATGTTTTAGCTCAGCCAATGCAAGGCATTGATTTTGCACCTGCGTCAGAAACTGCAGAAATCCTGCAAAATCTGCGTACAATTATTACTACCACAAAATACTCTGTGCCGTTGGACCGCGATTTTGGCTTTAACGCAGAAATGCTGGATAAGCCAATGAATGCTGCTCAGGCACAGTTACAGTCGGAGATAATCATGGCCATAAAGCTATATGAGCCGCGCGTGACTGTAACTGGTATATCTTTTTCGGGCACGGATGATGGCCAGCTTATTCCGAAAGTGCAGGTGATGATTAACGATGACGAGTAAATTAAAAAGCTTACCTGAGATAGTCTTTGTTGATTCAGATGCATCAAAAGTAGAAAGCTACATATTGAGTGAATATGAAAACATAACCGGCAGGAGCTTGGCTAAAGGCGACCCTGTGCGGTTATTTTTATTGACCATTGCAGCGGTAATTGTCCTGCTGCTCAATAAAATCAATAAGACCGGCAGGCAAAACCTGCTTAGGTATGCTAATGGTGACAACCTGGACCATATTGGTGCGTTGATTGGCGTAGACCGTATAGCAGCAACGGCCGCAGTGACAACGATGCAGGTAACATTATCTGCTGTGCTGGGAAACAGCACAATTATTCCTGCCGGCACGCGGTTTACTGCTGGCGACAATGTATTTTTTGCACTTGATGCTCCAATGATTATCAAGGTCGGTCAGACCAGTGGCTTGGGCGGCGCTACATGTTTAGAGACTGGCCCTAAAGGCAATGGTTATATTGCCGGGCAGCTCAAAACGTTGGTTGATCCGGTGCCTTATGTGGCAAGTGTGGCCAATATTACAACGTCTGAAGGCGGCGCTGATATGCAGGACGATGACAGCTATCGCGAGGATATCCACGGAGCACCCGAGCGTTTTAGTACGGCTGGACCTGATGGTGCGTATATATATCACGCTAAGCGTGCGTCGACTAAGATAGTTGACGTAACAGTCTGGTCGCCTTCTGCAGGCACGGTAGAGGTCAGACCTCTGCTAACTGGCGGTGAAATACCGGGCGAGGAGCTGCTTAATCAGGTCAAAGCGACGCTGGATGACAAGCGCGTCCGTCCTCTGACGGATAAGGTGACTGTACTTGCTCCCGAGATGGTAAATTATACGATTGATGTAAGCTATTACATTGACCGCGATAATGAGACGCAGGCAGGTGCTATCCAAAGCGCCGTCAATAAGGCCGTTAACGATTTTGCACTATGGCAAAAATCTAAACTAGGCCGTGATATTAACCCGTCTGAGCTTATTGCCAGGATTATGGCAGCAGGCGCTAAGCGTGTTACAGTTACTGCCCCGGTATATACTAAGCTTATGCCGACACAGGTAGCCAACTGCAGCAATACAAAAGCGGAACTGGGAGGGCTGGAAGATGCTTGAGCTTAAAGACGATTGCTTGCAGCAGATTTTGCCAGGCTCTATTGCCAGCGATAAAACTGTACAGGACATTGCCAAGGCCATAGGCGCCAAACTGCAGCATATCAACCGCCAGACAGAGCTTATCTTGCTTTTGCCTAGGCTAGATGAGCTATCAGAGACGCTGATTGATGAGCTTGCGTGGCAATACCACGTAGATTTTTACGATTATCAGGCTGATATCGTAAAAAAACGTGCGCTGGTACGCAATGCTATTGCCTGGCATCGCTACAAGGGCACGCCGGCAGCAGTGGAAGAGGTTTGTTCAGCAGTATTTCAATCGGCCAAAGTGTTTGAATGGTGGGAGTATGGCGGTATGCCGTACCATTTCCAGGTGCGCCTTATTGAAGAGGGTATACCTGATAAAAGGATTATTGATCACCTGGAGCGCGCCATACAGGTTACTAAAAACACTCGTAGCTGGTTAGATGGCTTGAGTTTTTACCGCGAACTGTTGGCAATAATTTACTTTGCAAAGGTGCTATGGGTACATAAAACCGTAAGCATCTATCCATCAAAATTCAAAATACCGGACGTAAATGCAAAATTTTATGTTGGTAATGCAATGAGACAACAAAGGAGCGTGAGAATATGCCAAATTGGAGCGGATTAATCCTAACCAAACAGGGCAGGCAGCTGCAGGCTAAGGTGGAAGCTGGGACAAAGCTTACTATCACAAAATTAAAACTTGGTAGTGGTATCCTGCAGGAAGGTAAGCAGATGGAGGAACTTACCGACCTGGTAGAGCCTAAACAAAATATAGGCATAGCAACGATTGAGGCGCAAGATAACGGTATGTGCAAAGTTAGCGCAACCATCAGTAATGCTGGTTTGTCGGTAGGCTATTATGTGCGTGAGCTGGGGGTGTTTGCTACAGACCCGGATAAAGGGGAGATTTTGTATCTTGTAGCAAATGACAGCGCGCCGGACTATCTGCCAGCAGAAGGCGGTGCAACTGTCGTGAGTCAGGAATTTGCTGTTTACGTATCTGCTAGTAATACAGATAACGTTGTTGCGCAGATTGATGCTGGTGCATTGGCGACCATGGGCTATGTTAATGTGATGCTGCATAAGTACGTGCAGATATTAGACCAAGAATCAGATATTTCTGCGCAGAGTGGATTGATACTGGAGCTGAGCTAACGATGCTGACAATTGAGACGGAGGGGCGCTACCGCAATAAGATTACCCTGACTAAAGGTGATAGTGCCGCCCTAAAAATCAAGGTGCGCGATGCACGCAACAAAGTATTGTCGCTTAGTGATAGTGATACGGCCGTACTGACAATTAAGCATGATATTAATGATGCGGCAGCGGTGCTGCAGCTGCAAATGGATTCTGATTGTCAATTTGTTTTCCATCCGGATGATACGGCAGGTCTGGAATGCGGCAAGTATTGCTACGATGTGCAAGTAACGCTAAGTAATGGCAATGTTTATACGGTTATTCCGCCAGCGCAATTTTTCCTGGAGAAGGGAGTGACCTGATATGCTTAAGGCTGAGCTTTGGGGCCAGCTTATCGAGAGTACTGGTTTAGACGGTACTCTTACTGCTAATGCCGAGCTTGCCGGTAGCATTGGAAGCGGGGTGGAAAAAATTAATGTAAGTAAAACCCTGCAGGCGGAGACACGCCACGAGCTGCCGACCACCGGCGAGAGCGACGCGGTATATTTTGTGGTTGAGGAAAATGCGGTGTACCGGTGGGATGCTGCAAATCTTAAATATTTTTGCTGTGGCAGGGATTACAGCGAGATAGAGGTAATTAACGGAGGCGATTTAGATGGCAAGTAAGACATTGAACGTAAGAATTAGTTTGTTTGGCGCAACAGCTGCAAAATGGACGGAGAAAAATCCTGTCCTGCTTGTAGATGAAATTGGTCGTGAGCGTGATACTGGCAAGATTAAATTTGGCGATGGCATTACAGCTTGGAAAGACCTTGCTTATTTTGGCGGCGATATGGATGCAGCTATCAGTGCAGTACAAGATAAGCTGACCTCATTGCAGGGCAGTAAAGAGGGTGTAGTTAAGGCCGCTGATAAATTGGCTACAGCACGTAAGATTAATGGCATCACCTTTGACGGAACCAAGGATATTACAATTACTGATGATACCAAGATTGCGCTGACTAAAATGGGTGCTGCCGGCGGTGTTGCAACGCTGGATGATACTGGCCATGTTCCGGCAAGCCAGTTACCCTCCTTTGTAGATGATATTATTGAGGGCTATTTTAACAGCGCTGACAAGCTGTTTTATAAAGAGTTTGCGCATACCAATAAGATTACTGGCGAGAGCGGCAAAATTTATACCGACCTTGCAACAGGTACAATTTACAGATTTGGTGGTACAACCTTTGTAAGCATCTCTAATCCGTTGGATATCGCAAGTGAATCTGAAGCTAAAGCTGGTACTGATGACACCAAGGCAATGACGCCTAAGAAAGTTAAAATCGTTGTAGATAACATGGCAAGCACGTTAGAGCCTAAAATCACCAGTAAAGGTACCGCATTTAACAAAGACTTTGGTACTGAGGCCGGTACTGTAACCGAGGGTAATGATCCGCGCTTAAGCGATGCACGTACTCCCAAAGGTGTTGCTGGCGGTGACTTAACCGGTACTTATCCTAATCCGACCATTGGCGCAGGTAAGGTTAACACAGCAAAAATTGCTGACAACGCAGTTACTGATGCTAAAATTGCAGCCATGAGCGTAATGAAATTGCAGATTAACGCTGGTGACACCCTGATTTTAGACGGCGGCACGATTGAGTAAAGAGGTGCGCTATGGCTGTAAAATACATATTTTGCCGCTTTAAACCCACCCGTGGGCTGGCACAGGCAATAGCTAACCGCAATCCGACTTTGCTGGATGGTGAGTGTGTATTTGAGAGCGATACCGGCAGGTATAAACGTGGTGATGGCTCAACAAAGTGGAATGATTTGCCCTATGCAAACGCGAATGCTACCGAGCCGCGCTGCGTAGTATCTGTCCAGGAACCTGACAGCGAAATATGGATTGATGTCGATATGGAAACAGTAAGCATCGGCAAAGAGGATGATGCTTACGTAGAGTTCTCTTAATGGAGGAGGTATAAATATGGCTATTAGAAAAGGTATATTCAAAGTCAGAAATACAGCGACTGGCGAAAAAGATGAGGTAATGTTAAAGACAACAATTGAACAGGTGGATGACCTTGATAAATTGACTGGCGCTACTGCGAATGCCCCTGGTGTATGGGGTTTAGCGCCGGCGCCGGCTAAGGGTAGTCAAAACTTACCGTTGTGTGGAGATGCTAAGTATAAAGTTCTGCCGGTTGAGGGCGGCGGTACGGGTGCTGCGACTCCTGAAGCTGCAAGAAAAAATCTTGGCATTGATAGTATAGGCGTAACAATGATTACCTATACAGAATAAGAGGTATATTATGGCTGATAAAGTAGATGTAGTTACATCGTGGAGTAATGCTGGAACTTATACCTTCACCGTTCCGGAAGGTGTTACTGAAATTACTGTAGAGATTTCAGGAGCTGGAGCTGGCGGTTACGGAAGAAATTACAACAATAGTGGTAGCGGTGGTAGCGCTGGCGAAGGAAGCGGCGGTGAAGGTAACTAAAACGATCATGAAAAACTTTAGTGAAGAAATACATAAGCTTAATGACCTTGGAGCTATTTACCTTCTTCTTGGTGCTGCCTGTAATATGTCATGTAGGCATTGCGTTCAGGCCCCTATAAAAAGCTGCTTTAACCTTTCTCCGCAAGGGGAAAACTTATCGCAAGAGGTTAAAGACTTTATAGTTGCGTGGAGTAACCTGCCTTGGAAATACGCTGAAAATAATCCGCGCCGATTATATTTTTGGGGTGGAGAACCTTTGCTTTATTGGGAAACCATTAAGAAGCTTGTGCTTGAATTTAAACAAAGCGGCGTAAAGAATGTCAGCTATAGAATTTTTAGCAATGGATTGCTTTTAAATGATGAAATAGTTGACTTCTGTAATGAGAATGATATTTGGTTTATTATGAGCTATGATGCACCAAATGCAAGAGCGGCGAGAAATGCAGTACCTAGTAAAGAAGCCTGCAAGAAGTTTTTACGTATAAGAAAAAGAACTGTCAATACTGTTTTTAATGCTATTAATGATAATATGGCAGAAGCTTTTGATTGGCTACATTATACGTTTCCTGAAACAGAAATTACTTGCGGTTTTATTAATGTACTGAGCGAGCATACACCTCTTGACCTATATCAATTTAAGCCTAATGTAGTAAAAAAATCGGTTAAGAATTTGTGGCTGATCGCAAAATCTGATAGTAAGATTGCTCCATATATTCGACATTGGTTCTACTCAAAAATTTTGCGTGTAAGGAATTTTGATAAAGAAGAATTTTATGAATATCCTTATCCGCCTTGCCGTCCTGCCATTGTAAGCCTTAGCGTTAATTTTAATGGAGAAGTTATGCTGTGTCATAATACTGATAGAATTGTGGGGCATATTACAGATAATTTTATAGAGTTACAAGAAAAGCATAGAAAAATTTTCAAGGAACTTTTGCCTGTTAAATGCAAGACTTGTGAGCATTTGGACATTTGCCGTTGCATTTGTCCTATTGCAGTACAGAAAAATGGGGAATTATGTTATTGTGATTACTTGCGGGAATTTTGGGGAGCAATAAAAAAGGGGTGATGTAAAAATGGCTATAGGTTATGGAGAACGTGTAACAAGAGTTATTAGTGTTAAACCTGGAACGCAGTACACTGTTACTATTGGAGCTGGTGGAAAAGGTAGCAAAGGTGTAACAACCTATGATTCTGATTATGTTTATGGTACTGCCGGAGAGGCTTCTTCTGCATTAGGTGTGACTGCCAGAGGTGGCGTTTATAACGGCAGTAATAATACTAATTACTCTAACGGCGGTTCTCCTGTTGGCAAGTCGAGTGGTAGTCAAGGCAGTACAGGCGGTAATGGTGTAGACGGATTTTGTATTTTATCTTATAAGGTTGATAAAGATACGCATTCCCAAAAAATGAGTAGCATTCCAAAAACTGTTTTTGAGGTGCAAAAAAAAGACGGCTCAAAGTATCTACTGTATAAAGATGTAGTTACGCTAAAGCGTGTAAGACGTATCTATAAAACTGTGGGTACTTACAGTTTAAGGATTCCTGCTGGTGTTACAAAAATATATGTTACTGGTTGTGGTGGCGGAGCAGGGGGCATCACTGTTGGTGCTTATAATTCCTGTCCCATGTTGGATATGCAAGCAGGAAACGGCGGAGATACGAAAGTTGGTAGTTATGTTATTCCTGGTGGACAAGGTGCAACTGCTACTTTAAGAAGTGGCAATGTAATGACTGTTAATCAGCCTGCTGCCTCTAAAAACGGCGTAAGAGGGCAATATGTTACCGCTAGAAACAGAGATTTTTCTGTACATGGATATGGTTTTCCGCTTAACAAGAATGGTATTGCTACTTTAGCAAACGTAATGGGTAAGGTTGGGTACTACTATGCTGATGTGCTTGGAACTAAAGATAGTGTAACATATGCACCTACAGGAACTTTTGAATCGTTTAACATCTATGGTGCAGGTGGTGGCTCTTATCATTTTTATGACACTGATGGCACTTCTAATCAAATTGGTGTTGCAGGAAATAGTGGTGCTTATGTTGCTGATGCAGAAGTTGAAGTAACTCCTAACAGCACTATTCAAATTGTTGTAGGCGCAGGAGGTAAAAACACCTTTTACAGTAATGATAGTGACAGAGCAGGACGTTATAGAGTGAGTGACGGAACGCAAGGTTTTGTTATTATTGAATACGGTGGAACAACACCCTATATACCTACAGTAAATAAAAAAGCTGAATTGACGTGTAGATGCTATTTAGATGATAATGTTATTATGGGAAGCACAGTTACAGTTAATGGAGAAACACATCATACTAATCAATTAGGGGGATTCTCTCTGTCCTTTAAAACATGGGGTAGTAAAGAGAAGCTTACATTTGAATATATTGATAGTAGTGGAGTTTTACATACTGCGGTATATAACGTGCAATACGGGGCAATAGAAGTGCTAGAAGTGAAATTTATATCTGTAATAACAGGAGAAAAGCACTTTAGTTCTTCTGAAACCTCTACATCCTTTACTGTTCCAATTGGTATTACAAAAATTAAAGTTGATGCAGATTGCTTAACAGCGGATGCGCCACTTGAAGAGGAGGATAGCTATGCAATTTCTGTTATAAACAACAGTACAAAAAAAATATGGGGTAATGGGTATAGTGACTCCTACCTTGAGGATGAAGGTAACTCCGACCATCAAGACATGCACAGTATAGTTGCTGTTACATCGGGGAAAACGTATAATCTGACCCTTAATATTTCTGATTCTGCTGATGGGGTTACATTCAGTTGGGGCACTGATATTAATGAGTTGACTGCAACGGTGAGTGATTTATAAGGAGGTAAAAGAATGGCAAGTACAACAGGTAAGCTAGAGAAAATTCATGTATTCCCTAGTTATAACAGCTTCAATAAAAATATCTCTAGTGTAGGGAGTGATGATTTTGCTTTTGTTAAGACAGATTTGCTCGACAAATTAGCAGGAAACACTACTCCGACTCTTGTAGCGTTGATTGATTGGGATACAATGAAGACAAGAAACGGTGGAACAGATGTAAGAAACATAAATAACACAGCAAAAGGAATTAAAGCCTATGGTGGCGATTCTTCTTTTCCAACAACATCGGGTGGAAGTGACAGTAGAAAAGGCACAATAATGCTTAAAGAATCTTATACACTGTATGATAAGATTTTGGTGGTTGGCAGTGATGAAAGTGGTATATATACATCATACGCATTGTATGATGTTTGGGAATTACAAAAAGCATTTTCTGAAGGATATAGTTTTTATCTTATTAATGAATATAGCTCTTATTGGTGCCTGTATTCGGGAGTACAATCTGGAACAACTACTCATCCTCTTTCGACAGATACTATTTGGTACACTGAATCCCAAAACAGCTCTATCGTTGAAATTTATGGCGTTAAGTATTGAGGTGGTGAAATAAATGTTTTATTTGTTTAAAAACAAAAAAGGTATTGCTATTAGTGCTTCCGAAGATTCTTTAAAAAACTACATTGTAGGCATGAATAACGGTATTGACGAGTATGCTATTAAAAATATTAGTTCTTCTGCTACTCCTACTGATTTAGCCCTTAATGAAAACGGTGATGTTGTTTTCCCAAAAGATGATGAGGAACTTATTTTAGCATTTCAAAAGAAACTTAAGCTGAAAGAGATTAACGAGTGGACAGCAAGCAACATTACAGGCGGCTTTGTTAGCAGTGCCAGCGGCGAGCCTGTACGCTATGACAGCGATAAGGAGACGCAGCTTACGATGCAAGGTATAGCCCTCAATGTCAGCACGCCGCTTTTTGCTGCAAAGTATCCTAACGGCTGCCCTGTGCGTGGCGTGGCTGAGGGTGCAGAAAGCAAAACTGTATATTGGCTCACGCCCGAACAGGTTATGCAGTGGATGGCGGATTTGTCGATGCATATCGGCACCTGCAAACAAGCAGGCTGGGCAAAGCAGGCAGAAGTAGATGCTTGTAAAACTGTTTTTGAGGTTGATTCTGTTACCCTGGTAGTATAAAAACGCTGCAAGCCTTGATATGACTGGGTTTGAGAGCTTTTTGCAAGTTGGGGATATTGTAATAACCTGTTAGCAACACGCTAAATGCAGTCAGGACAAGGCTTTGAGGGCATCGGTATGGCCGACATTAACAACACGTTAGCAACACAGGCTATATCATATCAATATAATGTATTGCTTATTATTATAAGAGAATGGGAGGAATAAAATGAATTACAAATTATTTTTTGACTCAGCTGTAGCTGCTGGTAAGACACTGTATAGCGGCTGGTCCTACAAAGCGGCGGTGACTGCTATCATGGTACTGCTGCTGCATAAGCATGCCGTACTGTTTTACGCATTTAGCCTGCTCGTTTTTGTGGACTGTTTTACAAAATGGGTGGCAATCAGCTACGCTTACCTCAAGGCGCATGGTGTACCTGAGCCTGGCTTTTTAAAATCCGTAATCGGTATCAAACGCGCCCGCGAGGCTGGCGAGATTAAAAGCGAAGTGATGAAACACCGCTTTTTAGGCAAGATAGCTGTATACCTTGTCTGTGTAATGGCTGCTGCCACCGCTGACCTTATCATGGTCGAGCTGAGTAAGCCCGCATGGGCTGTCAGCACCATCATTGGCTATCTGACCGCGACGGAGTTGCTGTCCATCGTGGAGAACCTTAACGCTGCCGGCGTTGAGGCTGTAAGCGGCTTGATTGCTGCCATTAAAAAGAAAAGAGGCTGATTATAATGCGTGTTTTTATCAATCCGGGGCATCATCCGGGACTTGATCCAGGCGCTGTGAATCGCAACTACGGAGTAACTGAGGCTGATATTGTCCGTGATGTCGGCGTACTGGTGGCCGATTATCTGACGGCCGCTGGCTGTGAGGTCAAGACCGTACAGAGCAATAACCTGTGCGGCGAGGATGCAGCCTATACCAATGTATGCCTCAGCGCCAACACATGGCCTGCTGATATTTTTGTTAGCTTGCACTGCAACGCGGCCACTCCTGCTGCGCAGGGCACCGAGGTGCTGGTGTATAGCAGATGGACGCAGGCTGACATGCTGGCCAGCTGCATCCAGCGTCAAATAGTAGGCAGTCTGGGCATGGTGGACAGAGGAGTCAAGGAGCGTCCGCACCTAGTCGTCCTCAACTCTACACACATGCCTGCCGTTCTGGTCGAGATGGGCTTTATCACCAATGACGATGATTGTCAGATGCTCATCAACCAGCAGGACGAGTTGGCCCGCGCAATCGCACGCGGCATTACTGATTACATCACAGAGAGGGGAGAGTGACATGTATGGTGAGCGTGAGGTTAAGGTTATTGCCTACGCTTTGCTTATCGCTGGCCTTGTCTGCCTTGCCGGCCTGCTGCTTAGCGGTGGATGCGGCCGCACCGGCGCAGGCACAGCAGGATGCAATGGTACAAGTACCACTCAGCAAATTGAAAGAGCTGCAGAGCTTAATCAGCAGGCAGGAGCCGAGGTTAGAACAGCTGCAGGAGCAGTTGAGCGGGCAGAACAGCATGCTGACAGAGCAGCAGGCCTCAATCGACAGGCTCAGACAGGAGTTAGCGACAGCAAAAAGCTCGTTGAGCAAATCAGATCTGATAATCAGCGAGCAAAACAAATCATTGACGAGCTTATCGGAGACGCTCAAGCAGGAGCAGCTGGGGGCACATAAAATTAAACGCCAGTGCCTGCTCTGGCAGATTGTTGCCGGCAGTGTTGTGGTGTATGCGGCGCTTAAATAATAGTTTATATTTGGGGCCAACGCTGGGGCCAACGCGCCTAAAAAATAGCCAAAAATAGGGCAAAAAATAGCAAAAATCAACAACTTAAAAGCCCAATTTTTACACACAAAAACACCCCGCAACCTGCATGGTTGCGGGGTTTCTTTCATGGTGATCCAGGAGGGATTCGAACCCCCGACCCACGGCTTAGAAGGCCGTTGCTCTATCCAACTGAGCTACTGAACCATATTAATTTGGAGCGGGCGATGGGAATCGAACCCACAACATCAGCTTGGAAGGCTGAGGTTTTACCACTAAACTACACCCGCATGGTCGGAGTGGCAGGATTCGAACCTGCGACACCCTGCTCCCAAGGCAGGTGCGCTACCAAACTGCGCTACACCCCGAATACAAAAGGTATTATACTATTTAATTAAACAGATGTCAAGAGAAAATATATACTTTGTTAATCATGAAGCAGAAGAAAAATATTTGAAATCATATTTTCCTTCTTCCTTACAAATTGCTTATTTTAGCAGTTCTTCTTTAAGCTCGTAATATTCGCGTGAGAAATAGGGCGTAAGCTGTGCTTCGCGATGATCATAGCCAAAGGCGCGTTTGGTGAGCGACAAAACCGGCGGTGCCTGAATGCGTTTGGCAACGGCAAAGCCGGCGAATAGCTTCCACCAGCGTTCCAAATCGGCAATAAGCGCAGCGGCATCGGGGCAGGCTTCGTCAATCGCTTCCTGCGGACAGCCAAGCTCTGCGGACAGCGTGCCTGCCTTGTACCAGCGCAGAATGTCTGCTGGTGTTGTTTTGTGCCAGTTTTCGATGAAGGCACGCAGCAGGTAATCGTGATAGCCGTAAACTAACGGGTCACCACCGTTGCCTACTGTCTGCGCATCCGAAAGCTCGGCGCTGGGGCGGATGTTGAAGATAGCTTCGGGGATTACTTCGCGCTTGTAGATTACTTCGTTCAGATAACGGCCAAGGGCATATACCTGATGCTTCCAAAGGTCACCAATCATAGCCATGGCGCCGCAGATGTCGCCGTAGAAGGTGGCGTAGCCTATGGCCAGCTCTGCTTTGTTGGAGTTGCAGCTGAAGGCACCGCCGAAGGCTGCTGATGCGGCGGCGATGACGCGTGCGCCGCGGTCGCGGGCCTGAATATTTTCTTTAATGAGTCCGCTGAGCTGCAGGTTGAAGTTTGTGCCGTCTGCCAGATGAGTGATGGGAGTTTCTTCCAGCTGCTTGACTGTCAGCTCGTAGCTTTCGCTGATGGGCATTACGGCATAGTTTGCGCCTAATGCCTGCGCCAGCTGCTGCGCACTGTTGCGTGTGGCGGCAGAGTTGAAGCGTGAAGGCAGATTGAGTAGCAGCACGTTTTCCGGTCCTAAAATATCCGCATACATGACGGCTGTTACGGCGCTGTCGATACCGCCTGAAAGACCGACGGTCATGCGTTTGATGCCGCATTGCTGCAGGAATTTGGCGGTGCCGTAGCGCAGAGCGCGGTATACGGATTCCGGCTCCTGCGGCAGCTCTGCCGGCGGACAGGCAGGGATGATGCGGTTTGCTTCTGTATCCCAGGTGAATTCTAAAAAGGTATCGGCATACATGGGCGCAGAGGTTACCAGATTGCCGTCGCCGTTGTAGGCGGAAGTGCAGCCGTCATAGGTGAAGATGTTCTTGCCGTTGTTCTGAATGCCGACGTTGTTGCAGTAGATAAGCGGAATGCTCGCGGTGCGTGCCTGCGTACTGAAAAGTCGGTTGCGCTTACGGTTTTTGCCCAGCGTATAGGGGGAGCAGGAAAGGTTGCACAAAAGCTGTGCTCCGTTAGCTGCCAACGTTTGCGGTACGTTCAGGTGATAGTTTTCCGTCCAGCCGTCCTCGCACAGCATGACGCCGATGCGCAGGCTGGTACCTCGGATAACGATTTCCAAAGGCTGCAGTGCTTCGCTGACGCTTGCACCTTCTTCGGCGCAGAGCTTCTGCAGGCTGTAAAAATGACGGCAGTCATCAAATTCACGGTAGTTGGGCAGCGATGTCTTGATGAAGAAGCTGCGTCCCTGATAACCGCCGAGCAGTTTACCGTTTTGGCAGGCAAAGGCGGCGTTGTATTTGCGCACGCGTCCGTCCTCGTTGAGCTTGCCAGGTTCGGTGGCAACGCTGCCGAAGATAACGCAGATATTTTCGGTGGCAGCGACGATCTTTTCGGCATAATAGGCGCAGTCATCCAAAAAGGTCTGCTGTTCCCAGATGTCACCGATAAGATAACCCGGCAGTGCCATTTCCGGCAACAGCAGGATATCGGCTTCAAGGCTGCGTGCTTTTTCAATAGCGTCAATGATTTTCTTATAGTTTACATCAGGACGGCCGGGAGTTATTTCCAGCTGTCCGCAGATAATTTTAAGCTTCAATTTATTGTCCTCACAATTTTATTTGCATTTTACATTACTATAGTGCTATTATAACAGAGATAAAGTAATTTCTCTAGCTTAGAGGGGGTTTTTCCTGATGAAACATAACAAAAAAACTAATGCAGCCCGCCGTCTGGACGAGCTGAAGATAGAATACCGTATTATGGAATACCCGGTGGACGAGGAGCATCTGGATGCTGTGCATGTTGCCGCAGAGGTTGGCATGCCTGCATCACAGGTATTCAAAACACTGGTAGTACGTGGTGATAAGAACGGCATTATGTTTGCCGTAATTCCCGGTGACGGAGAGCTTGATTTAAAGGCGTTGGCCAGAGCCAGTGGCAATAAGCGTGCCGAGCTGGTACATCTGAAGGAGGTACTGCCGCTGACAGGCTATATCCGTGGCGGTTGTTCACCCTTGGGCGCTAAAAAGAACTATCCTGTATATATGGATGAAACTAGCAATAACTGGCCGGAAATCGCTATCAGCGCCGGTCAGCGCGGTATGCAGATTATTGCGGCACCGGCTGATTTGCAGCGTGCTACGGCTGCAACGGTGGCACCGCTGATTTTTGCAGAGTAACTCTTGTTCCTTCCTATAAAATATGCTATTATAATCTTGATAACCTATTTGCACAATTGTGTTTGAAAGAAATACGACTGTGCTGGCCTGAAGGCGTATTATTAACGCTGACGGCAGTATGACGTCAAAATTTAAAGAAGAAAGTAGGTTGAATATATGTTATATGTTAGTACAAGAGGGAAAACTGATTTGTTTTCCGCTGCACACGCGATAACCCGTGGCTTGGCAGCGGATGGAGGATTGTTTGTACCGCAGAATATTCCTGCGATGCGTATGGTTGATATAAAGGCGATGGAGCGCAAGCCTTATACGGAGCGTGCTGTTGATGTCTTGCTGCAGTATCTTACTGATTTCAGCGAGGATGAGCTGCGCGAATGTGTAAATGCTGCCTACGCGCCGGAAAAATTCGGCGATAACCCTGTGCCTTTGGTACAGGTAAATGATAACACCGGTGTGCTGGAGCTGTGGCATGGCCCGACATCTGCCTTTAAGGATATGGCACTGCAGCTTTTGCCGCATCTTTTGACACGTTCGATGCAAAAGACCGGTGAAACGAATAAGGTTGTTATTCTGGTTGCTACCTCCGGTGATACCGGCAAGGCTGCTTTGGAGGGCTTTGCTGATGTTCCTGGTACGCAGATTATTGTTTTCTACCCCAGTGAGGGTGTAAGCGATATCCAAAAGCAGCAGATGATTACCCAGGCGGGCAAGAACGTGAAGGTTTTTGGCATTGAGGGTAACTTTGATGATGCTCAGAGCGGCGTGAAGGAAATCTTCGGAAATACTGCGCTCAGTGATGAGCTGGAGAAAAAGGGATATACCTTTTCTTCTGCCAATTCTATTAACTGGGGCCGTCTGGTGCCGCAGATTGTTTACTACTTCAGCGCTTATGTAGATGCTGTGAAGGCAGGCAAGATTGCTGCCGGTGACCCGATTAATTTTGTTGTTCCGACCGGCAACTTCGGTGATATTCTGGCGGGCTATTATGCGAAGCTGATGGGCTTGCCGATTGACAGACTGCTGTGTGCATCCAACAGCAATAATGTGCTGACTGATTTTATCAATACTGGTGTTTATGACAGACGCCGTGAGTTCTTTAAGACTGTTTCTCCTTCTATGGATATTCTTGTTTCCAGTAATCTGGAGCGTTTGCTTTACAGCGTGACAGAGCATGATGCTGCGCGTGTGGCAGATTATATGAAGCGTTTGAATACCGAAGGTCATTATGAGATTGACAGCGATGATCTGAAGCAGATTCAAAGCCAGTTCTTCGGTGCCTGGGTTGATGAGCTGGAAACGAAGGAGGCTATCGGCCGTATTTATAATGATCATCATTATCTGATGGATACGCATACTGCCGTTGCCTGGCGTGCGATGGAAAAATATCGCTTCCTGACCAGTGATGAAACCTATACTGTGGTGCTGTCTACCGCAAGTCCGTATAAGTTTGCCGACAGCGTGCTGGCAGCGCTTGATGATGCTCAGCCGCAGAGCAGCAATCCTTTTGAGTTGCTGCAAAAGCTGCATGCCGATACCGGTACGGAGATTCCGCCGCGTATGCTGGCATTGGAGAACCTGCCTGTGCTGCATTCCGAGGTTATTCCTGCGGACAAGATGGAGCTGGCGGTTGTGAAGAATCTGGTGTAATTGTGGCTTGATGTGAAGAATGCTTGCGTTGCGGGTATGTTTTCGCTATAATAAAACCGAAATTTAATATTTATATATGCAAGACTTAGTCTGCCGAACAGCGGACTAAGTCTTTGTCATAAAAGGAGGTATAAAGTGGACTCCAGGAGTGTACTTGAACAGGTGCGCAGCGGCAAGCTGTCGGTGGCTGAGGCGGAGCGCTATTTTAATCGCAAGGCGTACGAGAATTTAAATTATGCGCGTCTTGATACTTCGCGTGAGCAGCGCACGGGCTTTGCGGAGGTTGTTTACTGCAGCGGTAAGCCTGATGCGTATCTGGCGGATATTTATAAGCGTCTTTTGGCGGAGCAGGGTGAGGTGTTTGGCACGCGGGCAACGCCGGAGCAGTATGAGCTGGTGCGGCGGCAGCTGCCTGATATTGTTTATGACCCGGTGGCGCGGACGCTGAAGCAGGAGCGCCCGGATAAGGAGCGCTGCGGCTGTGTTGTTGTGTGTACTGCGGGTACTGCCGATATTCCTGTAGCGGAGGAGGCGGCGCAGACGGCGGAGTTTTTCGGGACGCATGTGGAGAGGCTTTACGATGTTGGCGTGAGCGGGATTCACCGTCTTTTGGATAAGGTTGATTTGCTGCAGCAAGCAAATTGTGTAGTGACGGCTGCAGGTATGGAGGGTGCGCTGGCGAGCGTTATCGGCGGCCTTGTGCGTAATCCGGTGATTGCGGTGCCGACTTCTGTTGGCTACGGGGCGAGCTTTCATGGGCTGAGTGCGTTGCTGACGATGATTAATTCCTGCGCTAACTGTGTTTCTGTTGTGAATATTGATAATGGCTATGGTGCGGGGATTATTGCGACGCAGATTAACAGGCTGGCGTGCAAGTGAG